>NZ_RXYG01000009.1:0-307266 GCF_003970195.1 Pseudomonas sp. C 49-2 | reverse complement strand
GGTGCCGAGTGTTGGGGCAAGAGCGTTTTGCTTACTTTTGCGCTCTATCAAAAGTGAGCCGCCGTAAGGGCGGAACCTATATCAGCCGTTACCCAAACAACGGATATGTACTCATTCACCCCCCCAAGCCATATGCTCCCCAATCCGTGCCCGTAACCACCGCTCCGCCGGATCATTGTCATGCACCCCACTCCACACCATCGACAACTGCGCCTCCTCAATCGCAAACGGCGGATCCTCCGCGCGTAACGACGTCCCCTCGGTCAACGCACACGCCGCATAATCCGGCACCGTCGCAATTATCTGCGTCCCCGCCAACAATGCCCGCAACCCACTGAACTGCGGCACCGCCAACACCACCCGCCGCGCCCGGCCGATCCGCGCCAAATCCAGATCGATATTGCCACTCAAGTCCCCCGAGAACGACACCATTGCATGAGGGCGTTCACAGTAATCATCCAGCGTGAGCGGCTCGACACCACCATCCCCACGCAAGACCTTGCACGGAATATCCCGCAGCTTCTTGCGCTTGGCATTCGCCGGCAATTCAGTGGTGTAACTCACCCCCACCGAAATCTCGCCACTGGCCAGCAACGACGACATCAACAGGTAATTGGCCCGACGCACCACCACGATGATCCCCGGCGCTTCCTCGCGCAATTGACTGAGCAACGGCGGAAACAGGCCAAACTCAGCGTCATCAGAGAGGCCAATGCGAAACACCGCACAACTGGTGGAAGGGTCGAAATCCTTGGCACGGCTGACCGCGCCGGAGATGGTGTCCATGGCCGGTTGCAACTCCTTGAGTATCGCCACGGCACGTGGCGTGGGCTCCATGCCCCGCCCGTTGCGCAGCAGCAACGGGTCGTCGAACAGGTCGCGCAGACGCCCCAACGCCGCGCTCACCGCCGGTTGGCCCATGAAGAGTTTTTCGGCGACCCGGGTCAGGTTCTTCTCGAACATCAGTGCTTCGAAAATCACCAGCAGGTTCATGTCGACGCGACGCAGGTCGTTGCGGTTCATAGGAAGCATCCAAACGGTTGGCAAGCGCACAGATAAGCATGCAAAACCCGACCGGCATTGCATGTCTGTGCTGTCTTTTTCACCTCGGCACCTGGCGAAATTAACAACGATTAACTCGTCAGCCGGACGGTCCGGCAACAAGATTGACCGCGTCTACACTGCATCCATCCACCGGGAACGCTCCCATCGACTGCGGATATTTGTCATGGCCCGACTCGAGCAATATGCCCCTCGTTTGTCCGCCACCGGAGGCCTGTGCCCTCGGCGCGAGCGCATCGCCAAGCAACTGATCCTGGCCAATCTGGGCGAGAGCCTGGCCATTGCCGACCTGGCCCAGGCCTGCGCGCTGTCGCGCAGCCATTTTTCCCGGGCGTTCAAGTGCACCACCGGGTTGTCACCGCAGGAGTGGATCCGCCAACAGCGCATCCAGCGCGCCAAGGAGCTGATCACCAGCTCGTCCCTGAGCCTGACGCAAATCAGCCTGGAATGTGGTTTTTGCGACCAGGCGCACTTCTGCCATATGTTCACCCGCAGCGAAGGCGTCAACCCGATGACCTGGCGAAATCACCACTTACGTCACAAGCTTCAAGTCATCGCAGCCTAGTGGTCGGTGCGTACCTGGAATATGCTGGCCGCTCCCCCCTTTCCGAGCACGGCCAGCCATGAGCGACCCCGGCGACCAGGCCGTACATTTCGGCCCCTATCGCATCCACCCGCGCCAACGCTTGGTGCTCGAGGCGGGTCGCCCTTTGCGCCTGGGACGGCGTGCGGTGGAGATCCTGCTGATCTTGCTGGAGCAGGCCGGCAATGTGGTGAGCAAACAGGAGTTGATCGCCCGCGTCTGGCCCAAAAGCGTGGTGGAAGACGGCAACCTGCGGGTGCATATGGCGGCGTTGCGCAAGGCTCTGGGCGATGGCCAGGCCGGGCAGCGCTATATCGTGACCGTGGCCCAGCGCGGCTACAGTTTTGTTGCGCCACTGAGCATCGAACCGATGACACCGCCTTCCGAAGGTGCCCCACAACGTCCCTGCCACAACCTGCCGTTGCGGCGTACCCGGATGATCGGCCGCCAGGCCTTGATCGACAGCCTGGTGCAGCAACTGCCGGAACAACGCTTTATCACCCTGACCGGCGCCGGCGGCATCGGCAAGACCACTGTCGCGCTGCGGGTGGCGGAATTGTTGATCGGGCATTACCGCGACGGCATCCGGCTGTTCGACCTGGCGCCGTTGAGCGCGCCATCGATGATCCTGCCCAACCTGGCTGCCCTGCTCGACGTCACTCATGCCGAGCACGAACCCTTGGCGACCTTTGCGCGCAGCCTGCAGGACCGCCAGTTGCTGCTGGTGATCGACAACTGTGAGCACCTGCTCGACGACATCGCCCTGATCAGCGAAACCCTGCTGCGCCATGCGCCCAGGCTGCACATCCTGGCCACCAGCCGCGAGGCATTGCGCGCCGAAGGCGAATCCGTGCAGCGCCTGGAACCCTTGGCCTGCCCGCCCGTCACCGGCAATCGCGCCCAAGCGTTGGGCTACCCGGCCCTGCAATTGTTGATCGAGCGAGCCATGTCCCATCAGGACAGCTTCGAGCTGAGCGAAGCCGAGCTGCCGCTGGCGATTGATATCTGCCAGCGCCTGGACGGCATTCCGTTGGCGATCGAGTTGGTGGCGGCGCAGATCGAGCGCTTTGGCTTGCCAGGGCTATTGGTGCAGATGGAGGACAATTTCCGCCTGCTGACCCGTGGCCGGCGCAACGCCCTGCCTCGTCATCAAACCTTGCGCGCGACGCTGGACTGGAGCTTTGAGCTGCTGACCGCCTGCGAACAGATCTGCCTGCGTCGCCTGGCGGTGTTTCGCGGCGGTTTCAGCCTGGCCAGTGCGGCGGCGGTGATTGCCGGGGAACAGGTAGCACCCGCCGAAGTGCTGGGCTCAATCACTCAACTAGTCGCCAAATCCTTGCTTAACGTCGAGGCCGGTGATGATGAGATGGTGTATCGCCTGCTGGACATCACCCGCACCTACGCCCTGGAAAAGCTCAGCGTCGCCCAAGAGCTTGACGCCACCCGCGAACGCCATGCAGAGCGTTGCCTGGCGCTGATGGAACAGGCGCGCGACGATTGGGATTCGGTCGCCACCCAACCCTGGATCGACCGTTACGCGCCGCTGCGTGAAGATATCCGCGCTGCCCTCGACTGGGGGCTCGCGCAGGCGGGCGAACACCTGCTGGCGATCCGCTTGACCGTCAGCGCAATGCCGCTGTGGCAAGAATTGTCGTTGCTCAGGGAACACCGTTTGTACGTGGACAAGGCGCTGGCGTTGATGGACCAGGCCGAATCGCCCTGCCCCCGCTTGTCGATGCAACTGCAATTGGCGCTGGGCAGCCTGTCCTATCACGCCATGGGCGGGGCCCCGCAGACCATTGCCGCGTTCGTCCGTGCACGGCACCTGGCCGAAGCGCACGAGGACGTCGCGGGGCAACTGCGCGCGATCTCCGGGCATATGGCGGTGAACCTGTGTGCAGGCCAGTATCGTCAGGCGCTGGCGCAAAGCGTGCAGTTTGATCGCCTCGACCCACGCACCGACCCGCAACTGGATATCAGCGCCCAGCGTCTGCGGGTGCTGGCCCAGCATTACAACGGCAACCAGGCACTCGCCCGGCACAATGCCGAACAAGTGATCCAACGCATGGCGCACAGCGGCCACGTCAACCGATTTGCCCACGGCATCGGTGTGCAATACGACCAAAGCGTTGCCTCACTCACGGTGCTGGCGCGAATCCTGTGGTTGCAGGGCTTTCCCGAGCAAGCCTGGCGCACCGCCAACCAGGCGTTGGAACTGGCGCAGCAGATCAATCATGGCACCTCCATCTGCTACACCCTGGCGTTGGCAGGCGTGGTCATCGCCCGTTACAACGGTGACGAAGACACCGCCCAGACCCTGCAGGCACTGCTGTTGGAACATGCCCACAAGCATTCGGTGCAGTTGTTCAAGACGTGGGCAGGTCACTACGCGGGAATCCTTGGGCACAAGGACCTGCAAGGCCTGGGGTTGATTGAGGATATCCTGGTCACGCTGGGTTCCCATGCACTGGACGAGCCTGGGTTCGAACGCGCCCGCGCGGGCGACGCGGGTTGGTGCACCCCGGAGATCCTGCGGATACGCGCCGAAAGCACGACCGATGCCCGTGCGGCCGAAGCGCTGCTGCTGGAAGCTTTGGGCCTGGCTCACCAGCAAGGCGCGCTGGCCTGGGAGTTGCGCTGTGCGACGTCGTTGGCACGGCTGTGGCAGGCGCAAGGCCGCGTGCAGCCGGCCCGCGATCTGCTGAGTTCGGTCTACACGCGGTTCACGGAGGGCTTTGCCACCCAGGATCTAGTCCGCGTACGCGGCCTGCTCGACGAGTTGCAGGACAAACGGCCGGCCTGAAAACGGCCCCAGGTAATGCCCATAGCCCTGCTGCAAGCGCGCGACCTGCATCGGGTCGCGTAACTGCGCGAGCGCATAGCTGCGCACGCAGTTGAGCAGGCGGTAACGGGCGTTGCCGGGGCCGGGTTCGAGGGTCAGCAACGAAGTGCTCACCAGACGCCCCAGCAGGTAGGCCAAGTCGGCATGTTCCAGCTCGGTACCAGCGACCAGTTCACTCAAGGTGGGCAAGGTGACCGCCATCTTGAACAGTCCCAATTGCAGGAACAGCCAGCGCTCCGGCAGGCTCAGGCGCTGGTAGCTCCAGTCCAGGGCCGCGTTCAGGGATTGATGACGTTCCACCGCCGTGCGCCGGCCCCGGCTCAGCACTTGCACGCCTTTGCACAGTTGCTGCTGCAATCCACGTACGCCAAGGGCGTCCACTTGAGCGGCCGCCAGCTCCAGGGCCAGGGGAATGCCATCCAGGCGTCGACAGATGTCACGCAGCGGGGCCAAGTCTTGGGGGCGCAGCACAAAGCCTTGCTGAGCAGCACGTACTCGGGCGACGAACACTTGCACCGCCGGGTAAGCCATCGCTTCTTCGACACGGCTCAACGCCGATGGCGCAGGCACCGACAGCCGAGGCACGCGTTGCACCCATTCGCCGGGGACTTGCAGGGCTTCACGACTGCTGACCAGCACACTGACCTGAGGCGCCGCTTCGCGTAGCACGTGCACCAGGTGACGGCAGGCACCGAGTAGCAGGTCGGCACCGTCGAGCACCAGCAACAACTGGCGGGCCGCCAATTGCCGCCCCAGTTCAGCGGCATTGGCGCAGGGTTCAAGGTGCAGCACCGAAGCCAGGTGACGCAGCATGCTCATCGGCGCTTCCACCGTGGCCAGATCGACCCACCACACGCCGTCCCGGTAACGCGGCAACACCCGCTCAGCCAACGCCAGGGCCAGGCTGCTCTTGCCCACGCCGGCACACCCGGTGAGCGTCATCAGGCGCTGGCCGGACAGGCGTCGCACCAGCACGCCCAACAGCTCATCACAGCCCATCACCGGACTCAGGCGTGCGGCGAGGTTATGCAGGGGTAAAGTGGCCGGCACAACCCCGTGCACGGGGGCGGCGAAACAGTAGCCACGCTGTGGGTCGTTGAGAATGAAGCGCTGCCCATCAAGGGCGCGACGCAATGCAGCGATGTGCACCCGCAGGTTGTTTTCTTCCACCACGCTGTTCGGCCACACGCGCTCGATCAAGGTGGCCTTGCTGATGTACTGCCCAGCCGCTTCAAGCAGCACCGTGAGGATATCCAGCGCCCGCCCGCCCAGAGGCACCGGCCAGCCTGCCTTGCTGACCAGACGCTGTTGTCGGTGAAAGACATAGGCGCCGAAGCGCACCGTGCCATCAGCGTCAATCGCCTGAGGGTTGTTCATCTGTGTAAAAGCGCTGAAACACCCGGCCTTGGGCGTTCGCGCATCCTTTTCCGTGGGCTTGCCGCTATCTTGCCAGTTGGCGATGACAGGACAATGCTGGCACAGGGAGTGATACGGACATTCGGGTGCGCCAGACGGACATTCTGTCGTTAACTGAACTGCTGTCGGTATTGGGTCGGGTTGAGGCCCAGTTTTTCGCTGAACAGAAAGCGCATGTGCCGCACGCTGCCAAAGCCCG
Organism: Pseudomonas sp. C 49-2; assembly: GCF_003970195.1. Taxonomy (NCBI): domain Bacteria; kingdom Pseudomonadati; phylum Pseudomonadota; class Gammaproteobacteria; order Pseudomonadales; family Pseudomonadaceae; genus Pseudomonas; species Pseudomonas sp. C 49-2. Next base: position 301,164 of record NZ_RXYG01000009.1, on the reverse strand, counting down.
CGTGGAAAGCCACGGTCTTGAGCGGCAAGTCGGTGGTTTCCAGCAATTGCCGGGCGCGGTCGATGCGCGCGCCCTGCAGGAATGCCATGGGGGTCATCTGCACATCCTTGGCAAACAACCGCGCAAAGTGGCGCGCGCTCATGCCGGCCAGTTCGGACATGGACTCGATAGTGAACGGTTGATCAAGATGCTCCAGCACATGCTTCTGCACGCGGGTGATCGCCGTTTCCTGAGGCGCCACCGCCGCCGTCATCGGACTGAATTGGGCCTGGCCGCCCTGGCGTTTCATCACCACCAGCAACACCTTGGCCACTTCCACGGCGACATGCTTGCCGTGGTCCTGGGCCACCACCGACAGCGCCAGGTCGATACCGGCGGTGACGCCACCCGAGGTGATCAGGCGCCCGTCCTGCAAATAGATACGGTCGGTTTCCACAACAGCCTTGGGGAACGCCTTGATCAGCCGCTCGGTGTAGTGCCAGTGAGTGGTCACGCGGTGACCGTCCAACAGACCGGCATGCCCCAGCACAAAGGCGCCGGTGCAAATGGAGCCGAAGCGACGCGCCCGTGGCGCTGCCGCCCTGAGCCACGGCAGTAAGGCGGGATGGCATTCGTTGTAGGCACCAGGACCGCCGGGCACCAGCAGCAGGTCGTAGGCATCCTGGGCCTGGTCCAGCAGCAAGTCGGTGTGTACCGCGACACCATTGGAGGCGCGCAATGGGCCAGGCTCGGTGCCGAGGGTAAGGATCTGATAGTGATCCGCCGCTGGCAGGTAGCGGTTGGCAATGGAAAACACTTCGAGCGGCCCGGCCATGTCGAGCAGGAGGAAGTCCGGAAATAGCGCCATGGCCACGGTTTTCATAGCGAGAAAAGTCCATCGAGAAGGAATGCGGCCGCCATTATTACACGTTCAGAACTGTCAACTTGAAGGCGACAGTTATTCAGATTTCAGCTTCTTAATGAATCATCCATTAACCATTAACCTTCTTCTCAACGCCGGAGCCCTGCATGCCGCAGCCCGCTCCCACTTGAGGACAAGACCATGCTGACCCTTCGCAAAGCTTCCGAACGCGGCGCCGCCAATCACGGTTGGTTGAAGTCGTTCCACACCTTCTCGTTCGCCAACTACTGGAACCCGAAAGAACAGGGCTTTTCCGACCTGCTGGTGATCAACGATGACCGTGTTGCAGCCGGTAAAGGCTTTGGCCAACACCCGCACCGCGACATGGAGATTTTCTCCTATGTGCTGGAAGGCGCGCTGGAACACAAAGACACCCTGGGCACCGGTTCGGTGATCCGCCCCGGCGATGTGCAACTGATGAGCGCCGGCAGCGGCGTGGCCCACAGCGAGTTCAACCACAGCCAGACCCGTGGCGTGCACTTCCTGCAGATCTGGATCGTGCCGAATGAAGCCGGGGCCGAACCGCGTTATCAACAGGAGCACTTCAGCGAGGCGCAGAAACGTGGGCGCTTGCAGTTGATCATCTCGCCGGACGGCAACGACGGTTCCCTCAGCGTGCGCCAGGACGCACGGGTGTATGCCGGGCTGTTCAGCGGCGACGAAGCCGCCACCCTGGACCTGGCGCCGGATCGTCATGTGTACATCCATGTGGCCCGAGGCAGCGTTGAAGTCAACGGCCAGCGCTTGCAGGAAGGCGACGGCGTCCGCGTACGGGATGAACGGCAGATCCGCCTGGGCCACGGTGAGGACGCTGAAGTGCTGGTGTTCGATCTGCGCCCGCAAGAACTGCCGCAGATGCCATGACCAGGCCAGCGATGGCTCGTCGCGACGAGCCATCGCTGGCGTCGATAGTCACCATCAGCCCAATGAAGTTCTCTTAAAAAATGCAACGCGTAACATCAACCCCATACCGGCAACAACCCAACTAAAACACTCGGAGCACACCCTCATGAAACGCCAAATCTTGCTTAGCCTCGCTTTCTCGGTACTCGCTGCCAACGCATTTGCTCACCCTGTTGTCGCTGAAGGCGGCTCGGATCGCCTGATCGAAAGCCGTGTTGCAGAAGGTGGCTCAGACCGCCTGCAAGGTAACCGCCTTGCCGAAAACGGTTCGGACCGCCTGCTGGAACGTCGTGTCGCCGAAGGTGGCGCTGATCGTCTGCAAGAACGTGGTCTGGCCGAAGGTGGTGCTGATCGCTTGCAAGAACGTGGTCTGGCCGAAGGCGGTGCTGATCGCCTGCAAGAACGTGGCCTGGCTGAAGGCGGTGCTGATCGCTTGCAAGAACGTGGTCTGGCTGAAGGCGGTGCTGATCGCTTGCAAGAACGTGGTCTGGCCGAAGGTGGTGCTGATCGCCTGCAAGGCAACAACGTTTAACCCCGCGCTGCTGGCGGGAACCCCAAACCGGCCTGATCAGCCGGTTTTTTTTCGCCTTCGATGAAGTGCAGCTACGCCGTTGAACCAAGCCGGGTAGGCAAACGCCGGCACATGAGCGTATCTGGCTACCAACTTTCCCCCAGCCCCAGCAGGCCCAGAATCTGGCGTCGCAAGTCCACCAGATAAGGATCGTCCCGGTGTCGGGGGTACGGCCGGTCAATCGTCAATTGCGCCAGGATGTTCGCCGGACGATCGCTGAACACCACCACCCGGTTGGCCAACAGCAAGGCTTCTTCCACATCGTGGGTCACCAGCAAGGCCGTATAGCCCTGGCGCTGCCACAAGTCGATCAGTTCCTTTTGCATGGTGATACGGGTCAGGGAGTCGAGCTTGCCCAGCGGCTCATCGAGGATCAGCAGGCGTGGTTGATTGACCAGTGCGCGGGCCAGCGCCACCCGTTGCGCCATGCCACCGGACAACTGCCGTGGATAAGCGCGAGCGAACTGACTGAGACCGACTTTTTCCAGGGCTTCGTCGACCTTGGCCGAATGAGTCTTGAGTAGCCCCTGCGCTTCCAGGCCGACGGCGACGTTGTCCCACACGCGGCGCCATGGGTAGAGCGTCGGGTCCTGGAACACCACCACGCGGCTCGGGTCCGGGCCGGTGATGGCTTCACCGTCCGCCAGCAAACGGCCGGAGTCCGCCGGTTCCAGGCCGGCCACCAAGCGCAGCAAGGTCGACTTGCCGCATCCCGAAGGCCCGAGCAAGGCCACGAATTCGCCTGGCGCCACGGCCAACGAAACCCGTTCCAGTACCGGCAGATGCAGGCCGTCCAAGGCAAAGCCATGGCTCAGGTTTTCTATGCGCAGCGCCAAACCTTCCGACGCCGATACTGCGTGTGCCAGGGCTACCATTTCATCGATCCTTTCTGCCAGGCCAACAACCGGTCACGCACCAGGAACAACCCGGTGATCAACCCTGAACACGCGAGCGCCATGATCAGCAAGGCGGCGTACATATTCGCGTAGGCGGCCCAGCCCTGGGCCCATTGCAGGTACCACCCGATACCGGATTTGACGCCCATCATCTCCGCCACCACCAGCGTCGAAAACGAGGCGCCCAGGCCCATGAAGAGGCCGACAAATACGTGAGGCAATGCAGCGGGAATCGCCACCTTGAAAATCAGAAAAGCTTGCTTGGCACCGAGGGTGCGGGCCACGTCGTAATAGGCTTTGTCCACACTCGCCACGCCGGACCAAGTGAGCACAGTGACCGGGAACCAGGTAGCCAGGGCGATCAGAAATACACTGGCGCTCCAACTGCTCGGAAACAGGAAAAAGCACAGCGGCAACAACGCCGTCGACGGCACCGGACCGAGAATGCGCAACACCGGGTGCAACCAGTAGCCGATGCGCGTGGACCATCCAATCGCCACCCCCGCGATAAACCCGGTGATCGCGCCCAGCGCCACGCCCGAACCCAGCAGTAGCGCCGAGTGCAACAGGCTGTCGGCCAGCCGTGGGTAGTCTTCGATATACACGGCCAGCAAGGCCTGGGGCGGCGCAAAAAACGGCACCGGCAACAGCGCCAGTTTGGCGGTGAGTAGTTCCCAGATACCCAGCAGCACCGGCAAGGCAATCAGCCAGGGACCCGCGTTGCGCAGGCGCAGGCCCAACATCGCTATCTTGCGCCCCAGCAGGCTCAATACGATGAACAGCGCCGCGATGCCCACGCACAGATTGGCCAGGCCTTGGGTCATCGGCCAGTTGCGCGTCGCGTTGGGCCAGTAGCTGATCAGCAGCGCGACGGCCAGCCAGGCCCCCACCACCGCCACGCCCTGCCACCAGACTTTGAACGCCAGGGATGGGTTCAGGGTTGCCGCATCAACTGAAGACATCGGCGGTGATCTCCTTGGCAAACTCCACCGGGTCGGTGCTCTTGCTGATCACTTCGACGGTTTTCAAGTCGGTGACGTAGGTGAGGATTTCCTGGGTCAGCGCCGCGCCCACCGCGTGATGGCCGTGGGTGTGGTCGTGGAGGATCGCCTGCACTTCCTCTACCGACGTATTCAGCGCATGGGCCTGGAAGCCTTTGGCAACTTCTTCGGGGTGCTGCACGGAATAGTCGTGGGCTTCCAGAATCGCTTGGGTCAAGGCCGCGACCACGCGTTTGTCTTCGCGCACCAGTTTGCCGGTGACGCCGACCACGCAGCAGCTGAGGTTGGCGTACTCTTCCACCAGGTTGGTGGACAGTTCGCGGGCCACGCCGGATTTGATCAGGCGGAACATGAACGGGTCACTGCCACTCACCGCCTGCACTTCGCCACGCTCGAGGGCCGTGCCGAGCAGGTCGGCCGGGTACAGCCGCCATTCCACGTCGCGCACCGGGTCCACGCCGTGTTTCTTCAGCAGGATCGAGAAAAAATTGCGGTCCGGACTGGCCATGTCGGTCACGCCGATAGCCTTGCCCTTGAGGTCTTCGAGTTGGGTCACGCCGCCATTCACCGCACTGAGCAAGCGCAGGCAGCCGCCGTGAGTGCCCGCAGTGAGTTTCACATCGAACCCTTGCTCCAGCGCCTTGAGCCAACGCAGCGCCATGCCCACACCCGCGTCGGCTTTACCGGTGGCGATGGCCTCCAGCAGTACTTCGGTTGAGTTGCCGAAGTTGACCAGTTCCACGTCCAGATTGTGCTTGGTGAAAAAACCCTGGCCGTGGGCGATCACCACTGGCGCCAGGCATACGGCGTTGAGGTTGACTGCCAGCTTCAGCTTGCGCGGTGCGTCGAGGCGGATGAATTCACCGGTGCCGGCAGGTTCCTGTGAAGTGTTATGGCCGGCGTGTTCATCGGCGGCGAAGCCCAGGCGTGGCAGCGACAGGCTGGCCAGGGTAATACCGGCCAGGCCCAGCAGGCGGCGGCGGGTTAAGTGATCGAAGTCAGCCATGCGAAATATCCCTTTAATTGAATGTGGTCGGTGGTGTGGCGGTCGGGCTTGCTGTGGTGAGCGGGCTTGCCCCGCGCTGGGCTGCGCAGCAGCCCCCCACGTTCATTCAGACAAAACGCGGTCACAGGTTTCAGGGCCGCTTCGCGCCCCAGCGCGGGGCAAGCCCGCTCACCACAGAAGCCACCCTCGCCACGCAGTCAGTTGTTGAGATCAGCCAACCCCAAATGCTCACGCAAGGTCGACCCTTCATACGCCGTGCGAAACAACCCCTTGCGCTGCAAATGCGGAATCACGCTCTCGACAAACTCGGTGAACGAGCCCGGCAGATACCCCGGTGAAATCACGAACCCATCGCAACCGCCCTGCTCGAACAGCTCGGCCAACTGATCGGCCACCTGCGCGCCCGTCCCCACTAACTGCGGTACGCGCACGCTGCTGGCGAAGAGGCGCCCGAGTTGTTCCAGGGTGGTTTGCGGGCCTTGCATCAACAGCTTTTCAGCGGCGGCCGGGTGGATCAGTGGCGACTGGGCGATCTCGGCCAGGGTCGCGGACAGCGGGAATGGTGACAGGTCCACATTCAGCTGCGACGCCAGGGTCACCAGCCCCAACTCAGGCCGAGCCAGTGCGTTGTGTTGATCACGTTTGGCGCGAGCTTCAGCTTCGCTCCCGCCAATGAACGGCATCACCGCCGTCAGCACCTTGCAGCTGTCAGCCTCACGGCCTTGCTGCACCACCTGCGCACGCACGTCATCGCGAAACGCACGCATGGCCGCCAAATGCGGGTGAATGGTGAAAATCGCCTCGGCCCACCGAGCGCCAAAGCGCCGGCCACGCCCGGACGAACCGGCCTGGATCAGCACCGGTCGCCCCTGGGGCGTGCGCGGAATATTCAACGGGCCTTCGACCCTGAACCACTCACCCTGATGTTGCACCGAACGGATCAACTCGGGGTCCGCCAGCACGCCGCTTTCTCGATCCAGCTTCAGCGCGTCCTTGCCCCAGCTGTTCCAGAGCTTCAGCGCGACTTCGACAAACTCATCGGCGCGGTCATAGCGCAGATCGTGTTCCAGGTGCTTGTCCTTGCCGAACAGACGCCCTTCGCTGTCGTTCATCGAGGTGACGATATTCCAGGCTGCACGGCCCTTGGACAGGTGGTCGAGGGTGGCGAATTCACGGGCGATGTGCGCCGGTTCGTAATAGGTGGTGGAACGGGTCGCTCCGAGCCCCAGCTTGGTGGTCTTGCCGACCAGGTAAGAGAGGATCGGCAGCGGGTCCAACCGCGTAGCGTCCTGGGCACCGTAGCGCAAGGCGAACTCGCGGGAGCCGCCCATTTGATCGCCCACGGCCAGGCGATCGGCGAAGAACAGGAAGTCGAACAACCCCTCTTCCACCACCTTGGCCACCCGCGCGTAGTACTCGGGGTCAAGGTAATTGCCGACGGTCTCCGGATGACGCCACACGGCGTGGCTGTGCACCACCGGCCCACTCAACAGGAACGCGGATAAATGGATCTGGCGGTTTTTGGTCATGGGATATTTTCGCTTAAAAATTCCATTTAATTATATTAATCACGAACAACTATGAAAGAACCATATAGTTCTATGGTTATTACCGATGGGTTTGATCTCAAAAAAAGCGCCCTAAGCTCAGACCGAAAGAGTATTTAACGAATAGTTTTTAGAACTTTAAGCTCGACGCTATTTCGTTGAAGATCGAGCTCGCCATGTCCATACGTCGTCCCCTCGCCGCAGTACTCGGGTTGCTGGCCTTTTCCGTCGCCGCGAGCGCCGAGGCCCAGGAAACCGTGCGCATCGGTTACCAGAAGTCCTCGACCCTGATCACCCTGCTGAAAACCCAAGGCACCCTGGAAAAAGCCCTCAAGGCCGACCACATCGACGTGAGCTGGCATGAGTTCCCCAGCGGCCTGCCGCTGCTCGAAGCGCTCAACGTGGGTAACGTCGACATCAGCGCCGACGTGGCCGATACCGTGCCGATCTTCGCCCAGGCCGCCCAGGCCAAGCTCACCTACTTCGCCCAGGAAGCACCCTCGCCTTCAGCCCAGGCCATCGTGGTGCGCAAGGACTCGCCAATCCAGCAACTGGCGGACCTCAAGGGCAAGAAAATCGCCGTGACCAAGGCGGCGGGCACCCACTATTTGCTAATCGCCGCGCTGGCCAAGGCGGGCCTGGAATTTTCGGATATCACACCGGCTTATCTGACACCCGCCGATGGTCGCGCGGCGTTCGAGAACAACAAGGTCGACGCCTGGGTCACCTGGGAACCCTTCCTCACAAGCGTGCAACGTCAACTGCCCACGCGCACCCTGGCCGACGGCGCGGGGCTGGCCAGTTACAAGCGCTACTACCTGACGGGCACGCCTTACGCCAAGGCGCATCCTGAGGTGTTGAAGGTGGTGTATGAACAGTTGGAAAAGGCCGGCCAGTGGGTGAAAACCAATCCGCAGGACGCGGCCAAGATCCTCGGCCCGCTGTGGGGCAACCTGGATACGGCCACCGTTGAAGCCGCCAATGCACACCGCAGTTACCAGGTGCAGCCGGTGACGCTCGACCAACTGGGCGAGCAGCAGAAAATCGCCGATGCGTTCTTCAAGGCAGGACTACTGCCCAAGGCCGTGGATGCCAAGGATGTGCAGACCTGGAAGCCTTGACGGACTGAGCGGGCGAACCCGGTTAAGTGGTACAAAGGGCGACCCTGTACTCGCCCCAGGAAACCGTCTTTCATGACCGCCATCGCTCCACTCGTTCAACCGCGCACCCTGCAAATGGGCCTGCTTGACCTGACCGGTGCCCAGACCGTGTTCCGGGCCAACCCGCTCACCGAACAGGTCAGCGGCACCCGCGATCCCCAGGGCCGCCTGCATGTGGACGGCACCCTCAAGGTCAAGGGCCAGGCCGACGTGTTCGCCGCCGGTGACGTGGCCTACGCCGCCACCGACACCCTGGGCAACTTCGCCGGCATGTCCTGCCAGCACGCCATCGCCCTGGGCCGCTATGCCGGCAACAACGTGGCCGCCGACCTGATCGGCGTCGCGCCGATGACCTACAGCCAGCCCAAATACGTGACCTGCCTCGATCTTGGCGCCTGGGGCGCCGTGTTCACCGAAGGCTGGGACCGCCAGCTGAAACTGGTCGGCCAGGAAGCCAAGGACCTCAAACACCAGATCAACACCGTGTGAATCTACCCACCGGCCGCTGATCGTGCGGTGGCGCTGGCGGCGGCAGACCCGTTGATTCCGGTGGCCTGATCCCCGTACGCCCTACACCGGCCAGCTCACTCCTTGCTGACCCGGTCATTCCCGAACGCCCGCCGATGATTGTTAGGCGGGCGTTTTTTTTGCGCACTCACCCAACGAATACGCCGCCAAGGCCCCCATCACTCCGCCTACCATCGGCGCCAGCCAGAACAGCCAAAGCTGCGCCAGGTACTCGCCCCCGGCAAACAACGCAGGCCCGGTGCTGCGTGCAGGGTTCACCGAGGTATTGGTCACCGGAATCAACACAAGGTGAATCAAGGTCAGGGCCAGCCCAATCGCAATCGGCGCAAAGCCAGGCACCGCGCCTGGTGCGGTCACGCGCATGATGATGAACAAGAAAAAGAACGTGGCGATGAATTCCGCGAGCAACGCGGCCTTCATATCAAAGAGGCCAGGGCTTAGCGGGCCATAACCATTGGCGGCAAAACCACCCACTGCGAAATCCGGCTGCCCGCTGGCAATCAGGTACAACGCTGCAGAAGCGCCAATCGCTCCAGCCACCTGCGCCGCGATATACGGCAGCACATCACTCCCCGCCACACGACGCCCCGCCCATAAACCCAGGGTCACCGCCGGGTTGAAATGCCCACCCGAAATACCGCCTACCGCATAGGCCATGGTCAGCACCGTGAGCCCGAACGCCAGCGAAACGCCGACAAACCCAATGCCCAATTCCGGGAAAGCCGCCGCCAGGATGGCGCTGCCACAGCCGCCGAACGTCAGCCAGAAAGTACCGATAAACTCGGCGGTCAAACGCTTTTGCACAATCGACTCCATTGCTGTTCAAGTGCCGTCACCACAGGCCGTGGGCGGTCCTGGGCGACGGTAGCAATGGGTATCAAATTGCTGTGTAAGACTTGTCTGGATTAATGCTTTTGAACGTTTAACGTCTGGAGAGTGAATAGGGGTCTTTGACCTAAAACCCGCTTACAACTGAATAGATGATCCAGCTGTCTGACTGCACTAGCATTGCCGACGACTAAGTCAATGGCGTACATTTGCTATGATTTTTATTGAAACCCCAATTTTTACCCGGCGTGTAACGGAACTCATGAATCACGATACCTATTTGAGCTTGCAGGTAGCGTTGATGGTGAACCCAAGCGCTGGAGATGTGATTGAAGGTACGGGTGGCATTCGAAAATTACGTGTCGCCTCAAAGGGCCACGGCAAACGTGGTGGTGCGCGAGTGATTTACTACCACTTTGTCACTGCGTCAAAAATCGCGTTACTGATGATTTATCCGAAAAACGAACAGCAAGACCTGACAAACGATGAACGCAAGGCATTGAAAGCCGTCATCGAACACTGGAGATAACCATGAGCAAATTCTTTGATGAGCTGATGGAAAGCGTGCAACAAATGGACGAAATCGTCCGAGGCGAGCGCCAGCCCTCTCGCGAATTCATTGTTGACGCGCTTCAAGTCAAACAAATCCGTAAGGCAACCGGCCTGACTCAAGCTGCATTCGCCGCGATGATCGATGTTCAAATCGGCACACTGCGTAATTGGGAACAGGGGCGACGGGAACCGACAGGGCCGGCCAAAGCGCTGTTGAGGGCCATTCACAATGACCCCGTGCATGTGTTGAATGCATTGGCGCCTTAGCCCAACGGTGGCTGGCGCGGGCGTTTGACTCAGGCTCGCGCCACACCCTGCCCAAACCGGCGGATCGCCAGGCAGTAGCCAATCAACGCCAGCGCCGCCAGCAACCCGCCCGCCGCGCCGATCCAGGCAAAGCCAAACTGGCTACCCACCCAACTGCCCATCAGGGCGCCGCCGCCGATGCCGATGTTGTAGATGCCGGAAAACATCGCCATGGCCACGTCGGTCGCATCCGGCGCCAGCACCAGTACCTTGGATTGCATCGCCAGGCCGAAGCCCATGATCGCCATACCCCAGAACACGCTCAGCACCACCAGGTAGGATTCTGCGCCACTTAACGGCAGCAGCAGCGCCAGGCACGCGGCGAGGATGAATACCGCGCCGACTACGAACAGGTGCGGATTGAAGCGGTGCACCAGGCTGAACAACAGCGAGCCGATGATGCCCGCGCCGCCGAACACCAGCAGGATCAGGGTCACCGCGCTGCCGCTCATGCCGGCCACCCCTTCGACGAAAGGCTCGATGTAGCTGTAGGCGGTGAATTGCGCGGTCACGGTCATGGCCGTGAGCACGTACAACGCCACCAGCGCCGGGCGCTTGAACAGCAGCGGCAGGCTGCGCAAGGAGCCGGAGTTCTGGCTCGGCAGCAGCGGCAAGGTGCGCGCCAGCCAGAACACCAGGGCGGCGGCGAACGCGCCGATCACCAGGAACGTGGTGCGCCAGCCCATGGCTTCGCCCAGCAGGCGGCCCAGTGGAATGCCCAGGACCATCGCCAAAGAAGTACCGGTAGCCAGCAGGCCGAGGGCTTGCACCTGCTTGCCTTCCGGCGCCAGGCGTACAGCAAGGGACGCGGTGATCGACCAGAACAAGGCGTGGGACAAGGCAACGCCAATGCGACTGAGCATCAGCAGGCCGAAACTGTTAGCGACGCTAGAAAGGATGTGGCTGACGATAAACATGCAGAACAGCACGATCAGCAGCTTGCGCCGTTCGACGTTGCGGGTCAGCAGCATCACCGGCAGCGAGGTCAGGGACACGATCCAGGCGTAGATAGTGAGCATCAACCCGACGCTGGACACGGGCATGTCGAAGCTGGCGCCGATGGCGCTGAGCAGCCCGACGGGCACGAATTCGGTGGTATTGAACACAAAGGCGGCCAACGCGAGGGCGATGACCGGTTGCCAGTTGGCTTGGGGCGTTGCGGCTGAAATGCTCATTGAAGGGCGCGGTACTCGGACGATGATCAGACGGCCACCCAGGACAAGCGCCGCCGCCGAGCATTCTATAGGTTTCTGGCGCGGCTGTTGACGCCGATCCGGCTCAAAACCACCTCAGGGCGTCACGGCGCGGTCATGGTGACCACGTAGGCCCCCGATTGAATGGGCTTGCCGAGGGCGTCCACCAACACATACCGCTGGTCGTAATAGCGCCCATCACTGCTTTCGGCGACCAACTTGACGTCTGCCTGCGCAGTGCCCAGCGCCGTCACCGTGCGCACGGGCTGCACCGCGAACTGGCTACCACGCAAGGCCTGCGGGCAGCCCTTGAGTTCCAGCGTCGACCCGCCTGGTGCAGTTGCATGACAACCGGGCTCGACGATACTGCCGTGAAACTGAATGACGCCTGAGGGCCCTGCCAGGCTAGCCCCCGCCCATACCGCAAGAACGCCGGTAACCAGTGACAAACGCTTAACGTTCATGTCGACGCTCCTTCTTGGGTAGTTAAGAAGGTAGTCGTCTGGGCCGGCGTTTACTTGAGCCTATTCGCCGAAGGTTGTGACAGGGATCATGGATCCACCTGGCCCATCAGTTCCGGAATACTTTCCGGCCGCTTGGCATAACGCTGCGCCAGCCCCGCGCAGACCATCAGCTGGATCTGGTGGAACAGCATCAGCGGCAGGATCAGCACCCCCATGGAGGCTCCGGCAAATAACACTTGGGCCATCGGCACGCCGGTTGCCAGGCTCTTTTTCGAACCGCAGAACAGAATGGTGATGCGGTCTTCCTGGTTGAAGCCGAAGGCTTTGCCCAGCACGGTCGAAGCCACCAGCACCAAGGCGAGCAGCACGCAGCACGCCACTACAAGACCGCCCAGTTCCCACAGCGGGATCTGGTGCCAGATGCCTTCGTTGACCGCTTCGCTGAACGCGCCGTACACCACCAGCAGGATCGAGCCCTGGTCGACAAACTTCAGCCAGGATTTATTGCGGCCGATCCACTCACCGATCCAACGCCGGGCGATCTGCCCGGCGATGAATGGCAACAGCAATTGCACGCTGATCTTCAGGATCGCGTCGACGGTAGAGCCGCCCTCGCCGTGCACGTTGAGCAACAGTGTCACCAACAACGGCGTGAGAAAGATCCCGAACAGGCTGGACGCCGCCGCACTGCAAATCGCCGCCGGGATATTGCCCCGCGCCAGGGACGTGAAGGCAATCGCCGATTGCACCGTGGCCGGCAAGGCGCAGAGGTACAGCATGCCCATGTACAGGTCTTTGCCGATCAACGGCGACAGCACCGGCTTGAGGGCCAGGCCCAGCAGCGGAAACAGCACGAAGGTCAGGCTGAACACCAACAGATGCAGGCGCCAGTGGCCGGCACCGGCAACAATCGCCTGACGCGACAGCTTGGCGCCGTGCAGGAAGAACAGCAGCGCAATCGCCAGGTTGGTGACCCAGCCGAAGGCCACGGCAGTCTGGCCGCTGGCGGGCAGCAGGGAAGCGAGGATCACCGTGGCGATCAGCGTCAGGGTGAAGTTGTCGGGCAGAAAACGGGGGCGAGTCATAAGCAGGATCTTCCGGGGGTTGCCAAGAGCGTCGTCGCGACTCTAACGTAACGGCTTGTTACCGACTAACGCCAATGAGCCAGTAAATGCCGCCTAAAGGACATGACAAGACCGTCCGCCGCAGTGTGCCCGGGCTTTCCAGCCTGCCACGGCCGGTGTACGGACGCACCGAATCCTTGCCCAATCGTGCGCTGACCCGTCGCCACAGCCACCCGTGGGTGCAATTGTCCTACGCGATTTCCGGGGTGCTGGAGATCCAGACCAGCGTCGGCCGCTTCGTCGCGCCGCCTCAGCGGGCGGTGTGGATTCCGGCCGGCATGCCGCACCGCGTGTTCAGCTCGCCCCACACGGAAATGCGCAGTTTGTACCTGGATTGCAGCGTCACCACCTGGGCGGATGAGCGCTGTCATGTGCTGGAGGTGAGCAGCTTGCTGCGGGAGTTGATCCGCAGCTTCAGCGAATTGCCGGTGGAATATGCTGAGGATGGGCCGGATGGGCGTTTGGCCCAGGTGGTGCTGGACCAATTGGCGGCGGCGCCGCAAGTCGACCTGATGCTGCCGCTGCCACTGGACCCGCGTTTGCGCCAGATCTATCGCAGCCTGAACTCACACCCGGAGCAGCAGACGACCTTGGGCCAGTGGAGCCAGAAGCTGGGGGTGAGTGAGAAAACCCTCAGCCGCCTATTCCTGAGCGACACCGGGCTGACCTTTCGGGCGTGGCGTCAGCGTTTGCGGTTACTGACTGCCCTGCCCGCCCTGGAGCAAGGCGAGCGGGTGACGGATGTGGCGCTGGGGTGTGGATACGAATCCACCTCGGCGTTTATCAATGCGTTTCGCCAGCAGTTCGAGGCGACGCCGGGTGAGTTCTTTCGCTAGGCAGAGGCCTTCGCCAGCATCGCCTGGAGCAACACATCCGCCCCCGCCGTCGACCATTCCTGGGAAATTTCTTCCGCCTCGTTATGGCTCAACCCATCCACGCAGGGCACAAAAATCATCGCCGTCGGCGCCACCTGGTTCAGGTAGCAGGCATCGTGCCCGGCGCCGGAAATCATCGGCCGATGGCTGTAGCCCAATGCCTCGGCCGACGCCCGCACGACCTCGACACAGCCCGTGTCAAAGGCAATCGGCGCGTACTGGAAAATCTGCTTCACGCTGTGCTGCAAGCCGATCCCGTCGGCAATCTGCGCCACGGCATCGCGCAACTGCTGGTCCTGGCGCGCCAGCACCGCTTCGTCCGGGTGACGGAATTCCACACTGAAGAACACCCGCCCCGGCACCACGTTGCGCGAGTTAGGGAAGATATTCGCCATGCCCACCGTGGCCCGCCCTTCGGCGCCCTGCTCCAGGCCCAACCCGTTGACGGCCTCGACCACACGGGCAAAACCGAGCAAGGCATCCAGGCGATGATCCATGGGCGTAGTGCCGGCGTGGGCGCTGCGGCCGCTCAGTTCCACTTCGTACCAGCGCTGGCCCTGGGCGCCAGTGACCACGCCGATGGTTATGCCTTGTGCCTCCAGAATCGGGCCTTGTTCGATATGCAGTTCGAACGCGGCGTGGATCGCTTGGCCACCCACCGGTTCGGTGCCTGCGTAGCCGATTTGCTGCAGCGCCTGGCCAATGGTCACGCCGGCTTTGTCTTCCCGGGACAGCCCGTATTCCAGGTCAAACACCCCCGCATAGACGCCCGACGAAATCATCGCCGGCGCAAAGCGTGAACCTTCTTCGTTGGTCCAGTTGACCACTTCGATGGGCCGGTCGGTTTCAATGCCCAGGTCGTTCAGGGTGCGCAGCACTTCCACCCCTGCAAGCACGCCGTAGATGCCATCGTACTTGCCGCCAAAGGGCTGGGAGTCGCCGTGGGAGCCGGTCATCACCGGGGCCAAATCATCGAAGCGCCCCGCACGACGGGCGAAGATATTACCCATGGCGTCCACGCGAATGCTGCAACCGGCCGCCTCGCACCACTGCACGAACAGGTCGCGGCCACGGCGGTCTTCGTCGGTCAGCGCCAAGCGCGAGACGCCGCCTTTTTCGGTGGCGCCGATCTGCGCCATTTCCACCAGCGAAGCCCACAGGCGTTCGCCGTTCACACGCGCCAGCTTACTCATGAGGTTTGGCCCGATAGCGGAAGTCACAACGGTGATCGCCGCCCATGATGGTCTGGGTGCGGGTCAACTTGATGTCCGGGTTGTAGCCGACGATAAACAGCTCGTCACGGTTGCACGACAGCAGATGGCCGATCTCGCCCAGGCCCATCTCGTGGTACATCTCGGCGTAGCGGCAGCGCTTGACGTCGTAGTCGTAGTGCTCGGCGTCACTGGCGATGATCTCGACCTTCAGCGCATCGTCCTTTTCCCACAGCACTTGCAGCTCGACGAAGCTCTTGAGGTCAGCGCCCTGCTCTTCCAGCGACGCAAAATGCTTGCCGGCCTGGATCGCGGCATTGCCCACGGCTTCACCGATCACCGCAGCGGCAAAGTCCTTGCCCTGTTCGCGCTTGAGGATCTCGTAGATCGGCTTGATGATTTCGGCCTCGATGCGCCGCCGGGCGAGGATGCCCAGTTCACCTTCCAGTTTGCTCATTGTGTGCCTCCATCAGCTCCACAAAACCTATTAATTCCCCCCAAGCTCAAAGGGGGGCTCTCTCTGGTGAACGGGCTTGTTGTGGTGAGCGGGCTTGCCCCGCGCTGGGCTGCGTAGCAGCCCCATTGGGAACGCCGCGGTGTGTCAGACAACTCCTCAGCGCCTGGTTTGGGGCCGCTTCGCAGCCCAGCGCGGGGCAAGCCCGCTCACCACAGTAATCCTCCTCACCACACTAAAGTATGCTCACCCCAGATCAGCGGTTATTGACCGCCTGCCACGCTCACCGGCTGCCATTGATTGGCCTTGACCTGGTAAACGGTGAACGACGGTTTCTTCAAGTTGCCTTCACCGTCAAAGGCGATGGTGCCGGTCACGCCCTCATAGCTAATGGCGCGCAGCACCGGCAGGTATTTCTGCGGGTCCACCGAATCGGCCTTTTCGATCGCTGCCACCAACACCCCCACACCGTCGTAGGCGAACGGCGCGTGCAGCTCGATGTTGGTTTTGTAGCGTTCCTTGTAAGCCTGCTCGAACGCCTTGCCGCCCGGCATCTGCGCAATCGCCAGGCCCGGCTCCAGGGCGATTACGCCCTCGCCTTCGTTCTGCGCCAATTGCAGGAAGGTCTGGCTGACGAAACCACCGGCGCCCATCAATGGCGCCTTGATCCCCAGTTGCTTGATGCGACGGGCCAGCGGCGCGGCCTGGGCATCGACGCCGCCGAAGAAGATCAGGTCCGGGTTCTGGCTGCGGATATTGGTCAGCACGGCGCTGAAGTCGATGGTCTTGTCGTCCACGTATTCGCGGGACACCACCTTGGCGCCTCCGGCTTCGATGGATTTGACGAACTGGTCCGCCAGGCCCTGGCCGAACGCGGTGCGGTCGTCGATCACGGCGATACGCTGGGCTTTCAGGGTTTTCAAGGCATAGTCGCCTGCTACCTGACCGCCATCGTCGTCATGGCCCATGATTCGGAAACTGGTGTCGAACCCTTGCTGGGTGTAAGCGTGACCGGTAGCCACCGGCGCCACCTGGGCGATGCCCGCGTCGTGGTAAACCCGTGCCGCCGGGATGCTGGTGCCGGTGTTCCAGTGGCCGACCACGCCCACCACGCCTTCATCCACCAGGCGCTGGGCCACGGTGACGGCGGTGCGTGGGTCAGACTGGTCGTCTTCGGACACTAGCTTGAAGGTCACGGCTTCACCGTTGATTTTCGGGTGCTTGGCGTTGGCCTGGTCGATGGCCAGTTGCGCGCCGTTTTCCAGGTCCTTGCCGATCCGTGCCGATGGGCCGGTGAGCGGACCGGCGAGGCCGATCAACACAGTCTGGTCGGCCTGGGCCACGGCGCTGGCCAGGCTGCTCAGGGCCAGGCCGATCAATGCGGTTTTCTTCAACGTGTTCATGGGTTATTCCTGCTAAGTGTCGGGCGGGTCGGAACACGCCGGGCGTCCGGTAGCGTCATGGTTTTATTCACCGAGGTAAGCACTGCGCACCTCGGGGTGTTCAAGCAAAGCCTGGGAGGGACCGGTCAAGGTGATGCGCCCGGTGTCCATCACGTAGGCACGGTCGGTGACTTGCAGCGCCAGCCGTGCATTCTGTTCCACCAGCAACAGGGTCATGCCCTGGCGACAGACATCGTCGATCACCTGGAAGATCTTCTCGACCATGATCGGCGCCAGGCCCATGGACGGCTCATCCAGGATCAACAAGCGCGGGCGTGACAACAGCGCACGGGCCAGGGCGAGCATCTGTTGCTCGCCACCGGACAACAGGCCGGCGGACTGATGCAGGCGTTCTTCCAGGCGCGGGAAGTGTTCGAACAACTGGCGCATTTCACGCTGCACTTGTTCGTTATCGCGACGCAGAAAGGCGCCAGCCTGCAGGTTTTCCAGCACGCTCATGCGCGCGAAAATCCCGCGGCCTTCCGGGACCATGGCGATGCCCTGGCGCAGCAGTTTTTCCGGCGCCTGGCCGAGAATCGATCGCCCAGCAAAACGGATCTCGCCCCTGGCCGCCGGCAGCAAGCCGGTCAAGGCCTTGAGGCTGGAGGACTTGCCCGCGCCATTGGCGCCGATCAGCGTGACACGCTCGCCTTCAGCAATATGCAGGTCCAGGGATTTGACGGCTTCGATGGCGCCGTAGCGCACCTGCAAGCCCTCGACGTTCAACAAGGCTTCAGACATGCGCGCTGGCTCCCAGATAGGCCTGGATCACCGCCGGATGCTGACGCACTTCGGCTGGTGGGCCGACGGCGATGACCTGGCCGTAGTCGAGCACGCTGATGCGGTCGCATACGCCCATCACCAGCTTGACGTCGTGTTCGATCAGCAACAGCGTGTGGCCGTCGTCGCGGATCTTTTCCAGCAGGCCGCGCAGTTGTACTTTCTCGCTGGCGTTCATGCCGGCCGCCGGTTCATCCAGGGCCAGCAAGCGTGGCTCAGTGGCCAAGGCGCGGGCGATTTCCAGGCGGCGTTGATGGCCGTAGCTGAGGCTGTCGGCGCGGTAATTGGCAAAGCCGGCCAGGCCTACATACGCCAACAAACGGTGGGCATGGGCGCGGGTCTGTGCCTCTTCTTCCTGTGCGCGGCGGTGACGACTCAAGGCCGCCCACAGGCCGTTGCGGGTGCGCACATGGCGCCCGACCATAACGTTTTCCAGGGCGCTCATCGCATTGAACAGGCGGATGTTCTGGAATGTGCGGGCAATGCCCGCCTCGGCCACCTGATGCACGCTGGTGGGCTGGTAATCGCGGCCATCCAACTGGAAACGCCCGGAATCCGGGGTATACAAGCCGGTCATCACATTAAAGAACGTGGTCTTGCCCGCTCCGTTCGGGCCGATCAACCCGTAAATCTCACCGGGCTGGATGCTCAGGCTCACATCGGTCAGCGCCGCGACGCCGCCGAAGTGCTTGTTGACCTGGTCTATCTGCAACAGCGGTGCGTTCATCGTGCCACTCCTTTGGGCCACAGCCCGGCCGGTCGATAGAGCATCGCCAGAATCAGCGCCAGGCCGTAAAACAACTGGCGGATGATTTCCGGGTCCACCAGCACCTGGCCGAACAGCGCCTGCTGCAGCGGGCCCATGCTGGCGCGCAAGGCTTCGGGCAAGGCCGCCAAAAGCACGCAGCCGAGGATTACGCCAGGGATATGGCCCATGCCACCCAGCACCACCATGGCCAACACGGCGATGGACTCGTTGAGGGTGAAGGACTCCGGCGAAACAAAGCCCTGGAACGATGCAAACAGCGCCCCGCTCACCCCGCCGAACGCGGCGCCAATGGCAAACGCCAACAGCTTGAGGCGTACGGTGTTCACGCCCATGGCCTGCGCCGCTTCTTCGTCTTCACGGATCGCCACCCAGGCGCGACCGATGCGCGAGCGCTCCAGGCGGATGCAGGCAAACAGGATCAGCACCACCAACGCGGTGAACAGGTAGTAGTAGAGATAGACCGACGGCAGGCGCAGACCGAATAGTTCCTGGGTGCGAGCGAGGTTCACGCCCAGCAGGCTGACCGGATCGACCTGGGCAATGCCTTTGGGCCCGTTGGTGATATTTACCGGGCGATCGAGGTTGCGCAGCAGGATGCGGATGATTTCGCCAAAGCCCAGGGTGACGATGGCCAGGTAATCGCCGCGCAGGCGCAGGGTCGGTGCACCCAGCACTACGCCGCAACCGGCAGCAAGCAGCGCGCCCAACGGCAGGATCAGCCAGATCGAGGTGTGCATCCCTGCCGGCAACAGCGCGGCCAATGCCGGGAACTGTTGCAGCAGATGGGGTGACGAGAGCAACGCTGCCAGATAGGCACCCACCGCGTAAAACGCGATGAAGCCCATGTCCAGCAGACCGGCGTAACCGACCACGATATTCAGGCCAAGGGCGAGCATGATGTACAGCAGGGCAAAGTCCAGGGTGCGCACCCAGGTGTTGCCGCCGGCATGCCCGACGATCCAAGGCGCCAATACCAGGACCACGGCGAACAGCAGCAAGCCGAGACTCGCACGCTTGTTGGGAGACAGAGACTTGATCATGCGCGGGTCGCCAAACGTTCGCCCAACA
The DNA here is from genome assembly GCF_003970195.1 of Pseudomonas sp. C 49-2. NCBI lineage: Bacteria > Pseudomonadati > Pseudomonadota > Gammaproteobacteria > Pseudomonadales > Pseudomonadaceae > Pseudomonas > Pseudomonas sp. C 49-2. The sequence continues at coordinate 281,585 of NZ_RXYG01000009.1, read as the reverse complement.
ACCCCGAAGGACGGAACACCAGCACCGCGATCAACACGATAAAGGCGAACACATCCTGGTAATTACTGCCGAACACGCCATTCGTGGCCGCGCCCAGGTAACCCGTGCCCAGGGCTTCGATCAGCCCCAGCAGCAGGCCACCCAGCATGGCGCCCTTGAGGTTGCCGATGCCGCCCAGCACCGCTGCGGTGAAGGCTTTGATGCCGGGCAGGAAGCCCATGTAGAAATGCGCGCTGCCGTAGTTGCTGGCCATCATGATCCCGGCGAGTGCTGCCAGGGCGCCGCCGATGGCAAAGGTGATGACGATAATCCGATTGGGGCTGATGCCCATCAAACTGGCGACCTGGGGATTCTCCGCCACCGCACGCATGGCCCGGCCGAAGCGCGTGCGCTCCACCAGCACCAGCAGCGCGACCATCACCGAGAGCGCGATAGCGATAGTAGTCAGCGCCGTGACGTTGGTAATCGCTGGGTGCGCCGAGGCACCGGCCAACACTTCAATCGGCGCCAGCGGCAGCAGTTGCGGGAACATCTGCGGGTTGCGGGTCCACATCAGCATGGCGATGGTTTGCAGCAGCAGCGATACGCCAATCCCGCTGATCAGGGGCGCCAGGCGCGGGGCATGGCGCAGGCGACGATAGGCGACGCGTTCGATCACCACCGCGAGTACCGCGCAAAACGCCATGGCAACCAAGGTTGCACAGAGCAGCACCAGCACCGGCGGGAGCGCAGGCCAAGTGGCCTGCACCAAGCGGATCACCGACAACCCCACCAACGCGCCGATCATCAGCACATCGCCGTGGGCAAAGTTGATGATGCGCAAAATGCCATAGACCATGGTGTAACCCAGGGCCACCAGCGCGTAGAGACTGCCCGTCATCAGACCGTTGAGCAGTTGTTGGATAAACCCATCCATCAGGACCAGAAACCTCAGTGCGTGCAAGGGCGGCACACTAAGCATCTATTCTGTTTTTATCAAATATCAGAAAGTCATATGCATATATCAAACGAATAACAGGCTATTTATGCCAGATATACGGCATTTATGACCCTTTATTCAGGTTAAAAGTTAGTATTTAATTCAATACATGAATAAATCAGAACAGTTAGCCAACGACCCTCCCCTGCGTGCCGTGCGCACGTTCGAAGCTTTCGCGCGCCATGGCGGAGTGAATGCCGCCGCGCGCGAGCTGGACGTGTCCGCCTCGGCCATCAGCCATCAACTGCACTTGCTGGAAGATTTCCTGCAACAGTCACTGACCTTGCGCCAGGGCCGTAACCTGGTACTTACCGATGAAGGCCGTGAGTATTACCGTGCAATTCGATCGGCCTTCGCCGTACTGCGCAGCGCCACCGAGCACGTGCGCGAAAAAAGCGCCACGCGCCAGGTGACCATCAGCCTGATCCCGCTGTTTGGCATCAACCTGTTCATCCCGCGCCTGGCGGATTTTCTGAAGGACCACCCGGCGCTGGACATCAACGTGACCTACGCCAACCACCGCAGCTACCCCAGCGATGCAGCCGACCTGTCGATCCGCTTCGGCACCGGGCATTGGCCGGGTTATTACAGTGAGCCGCTGATCTCTGGCGCGGTGACGCCTTATTGCAGCCGTGATTTCCTGGCGCAGCACGGCCCTATCGACTCACCCGAGGCGCTGAGCCAACTGCCACTGCTGCACGACGAAGAACGCGGCACTTGGGGCCAATGGTTCGAAGCGGCCGATGTCGACACCACGGCACTGAATGGGTTGTTGCTGGAAGACGGCCAACTGGCGCTCACCGCCACCCTCACCGGCCTCGGCTGCGCCTTGCTGCGCGAGCCGCTGGTGGCACCACTGGTGGCCAGTGGCGAGTTGGTGAAGTTGTTTGAACTGGAGGTCAATGATGGCCGCCAGTACTACCTGTGCCGGCGGGCCAACAGTGAATTGTCGAGCGAGGGGAATAATTTGTATGACTGGATCAAGCGCAGCTTGATTGCCAGTTAGCTGCCATTGCCGCCATGGGCTTCTTCGAAGAAGTAGTCCTTCCAACTGGCGGCCTTGTTTTTCAGTACGCCGAGTGCCTGCAATTTTTCGGCGTAGATGTAGGTACGCTGCGGCACGATGGTGAAATCGATTTCCGGGTCCTGGACAATTTTTTCTACCAGGTCCAACGGCAATTTCGACTGTTCTACGCGAATATAGGCCTTGGCCGCAGCCGGTTTGTCGGCCTTGATAATTTTCTCGGCCTCGGCCAGCGCATCATAGAACGCCTTGTAGGTCTTGGGGTTTTCGTCGTGGAATTTCTGCGTGGTGTAGAGCACGTTGAACGTCGCCTGACCACCCAGGATGTCGTAGGAACTGAGCACCTTGTGCACGTTGGGATTCAACAGTTCCTGGTACTGGAACGGCGGGCTGGAGAAATGCGCGTTGATCTCCGAACCACCGGCAATCAGCGCGGCAGTCGCATCAGGGTGGGCCAGGCTGATGGAGATGTCGTCGAACTTCTTGTAGTTGGCGTCGCCGAACTGCTTGGCGGTTTCGATCTGCAGGGTGCGCGACTGGAAGCCCACGCCAGCGGCGGGCACGGCGATGCGGTCTTTCTCGGTGAAGTCCTTGAGGGTTTTCACGTTGGGGTTGTTGGTCAGCAGGTAATTGGGCATCGAGCCGAGGGAGGCGATGGCCTTGACGTTCTGCTTGCCCTGCGTGCGGTCCCACAGGGTGAGCATCGGCGGCACCCCGGCCGAGACCACGTCCAAGGCACCGGCCAACAGCGACTCATTCATCGCGGTGGCACCGGAAATGCTGTTCCACTCCACCTTGATGTCCAGGCCCTGTTCCTTGCCGTGCTTTTCGATCAGGTTCTGGTCACGCACCACATCGAGGATCAGGTAGCCGATGCCGAATTGCTGGGCGATGCTGATCTTGCCTTCGGCGTGGGCGCCGATACTGATCAAGGCTGTCGCAGCAGCCAGCAGGGTCAGGGAAGAACGCTTGAAAGTCATAGGAGTCTGCCGCGCTTTTAATAAGGTGATGGAGCCTAGCGGCGATTTTTAAGACTGGAAAAGAATATCGGGATCTATTGTTATGCAAATAACCCACAAACAGGCGCTCGGCTGGTATTGTGCCGCGCTTTGAAAACCTGCCGCACACTGCGAGGAAATGGACGTTGAACACTGACGAAAAAATGACCGGGGACCTGTTCGAGGTGGATAAGCGCCTGTCACTCAAACCCGTGGTGGACTTCAACGCCTACCTGCGCAGCGCCTTCGGCGACGGCCCGTGCAGCTGTATCCGCTGCACGGCCAGCCAAGGTGATGAAACCGGCTACGAGTTCCAGCACACCTTCACCTTCGACGGCAAACCCACCCACCGCCGCTTCGCCACCACGGCGGGCAGCGATGTGTTGCAAGCGTTGAAGAAAGCCTGGTTGTCGTACACCAAGGCGGAATTGCCATTGAGCGGTGTACTGGCGCTGGACACGGTGAAAGAGTTTGTCGAGCCGCAACTGCACAAACGCCTGGCACCGCTGTTTTTGGCCAGTGGGTTGGCTAAGGATGTGGAAGGGCAGCCAAACCTAATGCTGCAGGCGATCAATTGATTGCGACATACCAGCGAATGGAAGAATACAACTATAGGGATATATATGCTCACAACTTACGAGCAAGCTGAACAATACAAAAACACACTTAATAACTACCTTGACCTGCGCGAGAACGACACATCCGCCTACATACAGACCATGGCAAAACAAGTCATTAGCACTCTTATGGATCGTCGTGAGTTTCGCTTTCCCGCACGGCAATCCACTTACTACGACGACCGACTACTGACTATAAAAAACTTATTAACCTCCCCCATAAGCGATACAACAATAGAACTCACCCACTTTGAAATAGCAAAAACACTACGATATGTCAGCGCATTAGGATCCGACCCTAACTTTAATTCATCACCGATCGTCCAGTTTTACGCCCGACCTAAATTCAATGAAACCCCGCTCTCTAGAAGTGATGAAATCATATTCGGTATAGCGCATGTAATTTATCTCGAAAAAATTGAAAGGCCTTTTAAAGAACTTGATGCAACGGCTAAAAAAGTCGATGCCTGGGGTTCGAAACTCGATCAGTGGGAAAAACGCTCGACAGCAGCAGAAAACCGATACCAAGAGGTGGTTTCGGGTAACAACTATCTTGGACTTAGCCACGCATTCGAAAGGATAGTTAAGAGCAAGACCAAAGAGGCAACAGGGCTCTCAAACGCGCTGAAATTAGTGGGTTTCATTGCGTTATGCTTGCCGGTGGCCCAGCTTATAACGGGAATAACAAAAGAAACCTCGCCGATACTCACAACCCTCACATTTTCAATTGCAGTAGAAATCATATTAATTTACTACTTCAGACTTATTCATTCTCGCTGGACCGTATTGAAAAATCAAATCTCACAACTCGAGCTCAGAAGTTCAATGTGCGCATTTGTTCACGACTATGCTGCCAAGTCCAAGGACTTGGAGCGCGAAACACTCATGAAATTCGAAAACATGATATTCTCCGAAGTCCTCAACGATAGCTCACCACCTCCCAGCATTTACGACGCAGCCGACTCAATAGCCAAACTGCTAGGTGCATGGAAGAAACCAGGACCATAAATCAATACACATTCAATGCTCCTAGGCCCTCGCCAAGTAAGCTTTGCATTCGCGGGCATCGTTATTGCAAGTTATTGCAAATAGTCACTTTGTGATCCGAGACACTGTTATACGCCCGCCAGCACCCTTGGATCACCGGAGCGCCAGACGTTATCCACCTCACCCGTCGACTCAGCCAGACGCTTGCCTCCCTGACCAGCTCAACGTCATAACGGCTCTTCATCGTGCCGCGATGGGTCGCTTTGCGGCACATACTGCGCCTCCACCAAGGCGTCCAGGCGGGCGCTGCCCCCTTCCAGTGTCACTCGCGCGTTACTCACGGAGTGCGTGGTATCGAGCTGGCTGAGCGCCCCCGACAGCGCGGCGACGATGGTGTCGCAGCCTTCCAGCACGGGGTGTTCACGTGTCGGCGGTGGTTTGAAACTCAGTAGACGTCATGGGTGCAATTCCTGTGGCGTTAGTAATCAATGATCTGCGTACCGGCAATCGTCTGGGCAAAGCCCATGCCGAACAGTTTGGCCGGGGTTTCGAAACCGGCCCGGCGTTCGCCACCGAGCACACGGCGTGCAGCTTCCACGGCGGCCAGTGGGGTGTAGCTGTAGCCGTTGATGGTCTCGATGACCGAGCGCGCCACCGAGCCGTCGATGCCGGTGACTTCGGCCACGGCGCGCGCGCGGTGGGCGTCACGTTGAGCCTGTGTAGGACCATCGGGCAGCAGCGACAGGTCGCCCTCAGGAAAGGCTTCGCCGGTGATGTGCACAAACATGGCGATCGTCGGGATGGCACTGGAGTGCCAGGCGGTCACCAAGTCACCAAACGACAACGGCGCGCACAGTGCCGGTCCGTCGCCAAAGTCCAGGTGCTGAGGCTGGGCGTCCGGTGCGGCGACCAGTTCGCCATCGATGCGTGCCATCACGCCTGCACCGAGGATCTCGCTGACACTCATGGCCGAACCACGCGACATAGCGCCAGGCACCTGCAAGGCGATTTTTATCGACTGCGGCTGTTGCACACGGCTGGCGACGTGCATGGCCAGGCAGTCGGTGGGCACCACGTCCCAGCCCACGCCGGGCAGCAACATCACGTCCGCTTCGGCGCCCAGTTGTTCGGCAAGGCGGTACACGTTGATTTCGGCGGTGATGTCCAAGTAGTCGGTGCCATTGGCAATACAAGCGCGCATCAGCGCTGCGGCGGTCTGGGCGAACGGCCCGGCAAAGTTGAGCAGCACGTCGATGCCTTCCAACTGGGCGGTATCTGCCGTGAATACGCGGTACGGCGCGTCCAACTCAACCGCCAGGGATGCCAGGCGCTCGGCGTTGCGGCCGGCCAATACCAGGTTGAGACCCAGGGTTTTCGCGTGGTGCGCCGCCATACGTCCGGTGTAGCCGGTGGCGCCGTAGATCATCAGGGTTTTCATGAGGTGTGCTGCCAGTTCTTGTAGACGAATTCGAGGCTGTAGCCGTCCGGGTCAAGCACGTTGGCCGCGTAGTAGTTGGGGTCATAGTGCAGACGTACGCCCGGTGCGCCATTGTCGGTGGCGCCGTTGGCCAGGGCGGCGGCGTAGGCGTTGTCCACCTCGGCGCGGTTATTGGCGACGAAGCCCACATGCACCGCTCGCCCTTCCACCACGCCTTCGCGCAGCCAGAAGAACATCCGGCCATTGGCGCCAAAGCCCTTCAGGTCCGGGTGGCCGGGCGGGCCGTCCTTGCCGTCGTAGTCATGCCGCGCGGTGATGCCGAGGGGCGTCAGGGTGGCTTCGTAGAAGCGGATCGAGCGTTGGATATCGCTCACCGAAATAAACAGATGATCGAGCATGGTGGAGCCTCCTGATTCAGATGATGTAGCCGCCCGCGACCTCGACGGTCTGAGCATTGATCCAGCGGCCTTCTTCCGACAGCAACAAGGCGATAACCCGCGCCACGTCTTCCGGTTCGCCTACACGGCCGAGGGCGGTTTGCCCGGCCAGCAGCGCTTCGAATTCATCGTTCAAGCCGCCGCCCAGTTCGGTGCGAATGGCTCCGGGGGATACGGCATTGGCGCGGATACGTCGTTCACCGAATTCCTTGGCCATGTAACGCGTGAGCACATCCAGGCCGCCCTTGAACGCCGCGTAAGGCGCGACGCCCGCCGTCGCCACACGGGTAGTGGCGCTGGTGAGGTTGACGATGCTGGCGTGTTCTTCCAGCAGCGGCAGCAGGGTTTGGGTCAGGAAAAACGGGCCCTTGAGGTGCACGTTGAACAGGCCGTCGAATTGCGCCTCGGTCACCGACTCAAGGGGGTTGAACAAACCATAGCCGGCGTTGTTCACCAGGCCGCTCAAGGTGCCCGCGCCCCAGGTGGCCTGCAAGGCATGCGTCACGGCATCACGAAATGCCGCGAACGTGCTGACAGCGGCAACATCCAATTCCAGCGCCACGGCTTTGCCGCCGCTGGCCTCGATGCGCTGGACCACCGCCAGTGCCGCGGCCGGGTTGCGGTTGTACGTCAGGATCACCCCATGCCCCTGACGTGCACACAGCTCGGCGGTACTGGCACCGATCCCACGGCTGCCTCCGGTAATCACGATAACGCCCATGGCCTGCTCCACTGCTGAAAAGTTGAGTGACCACAGTAGCCATCGCCCTACTCTTCGACGCAGCCGTTCCTACTCCAATCCTGCCTGTTTCTGCTTTTTGCTTGCACGACGCTCAACGGAAGGCACAGCATGGCCGCCATGAATACTCAATTGATCGAATTGCGCGCCTTGGCCGCCAAGGCCGAAAACCGCCGCACCGAGACCGGCATTCCCCGCGTGGCGATGGTCCAGGGGGCGATTCCCGAGCATATGCTGGCGGCGGTGTATGACCCGATGATCAACCTGATCCTGCAGGGCAGTAAGTGCATGACCGTGGGCGACCGCACGCTGCATTACGACCCGGCGACCTATTTTGTGATGTCCATCGAGTTGCCCGCAGTCGGCGTGGTGAACCCGGCGATCACGGGCGAGCCCTACCTGGCGGTGAGCCTGACGCTTGACCCGACCGTGCTGACCACCCTGCTCAATGACCTGCCGGCACCCAACGGACGGTGCGAACAGGAAGCCGGTTTCTCCGTGGCAGCCGTCACGCCCGCCTTGATGGATGCCTGGGTGCGCATGCTGCGCCTGATGGGCGACCCGGTGGCGATTGCCGCCTTGGCGCCCGCGTACGAACGGGAAATCCTCTACCACGTGCTGCAAGGCCCTCACGGCTGGATGTTGCGCGAGATTGCCGCACCGGACACCGCCATGGCGCGGGTCAGCCGGGCGATCCAGTGGATCCGGCGCGACTATGCCGAGCCGATTCGTGTGGAGGCGTTGGCGCAGAAGGCTGCAATGAGCGTTTCGGCATTTCACCGGCACTTCAAGGCGGTGACCAACCTGAGCCCGTTGCAGTACCAGAAACGCGTGCGGCTGTTGCAGGCGCGCACGTTGATGGTGGCCAGCGCCAGCAGCGTGACCAGTGCGGCATTTGAGGTGGGGTATGAAAGCGCGACCCAGTTCAGCCGGGATTATGCGCGGGTGTTCGGGTTGCCGCCGGCACGGGACACGGCGCGAATCTTGGCGGCGGCGCGAAGCTGATGTGGCGAGGGAGCTTGCTCCCTCACCACAGGTTCAGCGTCAATGACTCAATGCGTTACTTGCGCGCCGCCTCCCACTGTTTAAGCAAGTCGCCGTAAGCCACGGTCTCGCCTTTCGGCTTTTCGTTGGCCAGTTTCGGTTTCGGCGCGCCCGGCTGGTCGAACCAGTATTGCGCGTCACGCTCTGGGTTCATTTTCGGGCCGCACACCGGTTGCACCTTGGAGCGTTCCAGGCGCGTCATGATGGCGTCCTGTTCCTTGGCCAGGTTGTCCAGCGCCTGCTGCGGGGTTTTCTCGCCGCTGGCGGCCGCCGCGATGTTGCTCCACCACAGTTGTGCCAGGCGTGGATAGTCGGGCACGTTGGTGCCGGTCGGCGACCATTCGGTACGGGCCGGGCTGCGATAGAACTCCACCAGGCCACCCAGTTTCGGCGCCATGTCGGTCATGGCCTGGGAGTTGATGTCAGACTCACGGATCGGCGTCAGGCCGACGATGGTCTTCTTCAGCGAGACGGTTTTCGAGGTCACGAACTGCGCGTAGAGCCAGGCCGCGAGTTTCTGCTTCTCAGGCGTCGACTTGAGGAAGGTCCAGGATCCTACGTCCTGATAGCCCTTCTTCATGCCCTTTTCCCAGTACGGTCCTACCGGCGACGGCGCCATGCGCCACTTCGGCGTGCCGTCGGCATTCACCACCGGCAAGCCCGGCTTGACCATGTCGGCGGTAAACGCGGTGTACCAGAAGATCTGCTGGGCGATGTTGCCTTGGGACGGCACCGGGCCTGATTCGGAGAAGGTCATGCCCGCCGCCTCCGGTGGCGCGTAGGCTTTCATCCAGTCCACGTATTTCTGGGTGGCGTACACGGCGGCTGGGCCGTTGGTGTCGCCGCCGCGGGTGACGCTGGAGCCGACCGGGTGGCAGTCCTCCACGCGAATGCCCCACTCGTCCACCGGCAAGCCGTTCGGCAGGCCCTTGTCGCCACCACCGGCCATGGAGAACCAGGCATCGGTGAAGCGCCAGCCCAGGGACGGGTCTTTCTTGCCGTAGTCCATGTGCCCGTACACGCGCTTGCCGTCGATTTCCTTGACGTCTTCGCTGAAGAACTTGGCGATGTCTTCATACGCCGACCAGTTCACCGGCACGCCGAGTTCATAACCGTACTTTTCCTTGAACTTGGCTTTCAGGTCCGCGCGCTCAAACCAATCGGCGCGGAACCAGTACAGGTTGGCGAACTGCTGGTCGGGTAGCTGGTAGATCTTGCCGTCCGGCGCGGTGGTAAAGGAGATACCGATAAAGTCCTTGATATCCAGGGTCGGCGAGGTGAAGTCCTTGCCTTCGTTGGCCATCAGGTCGGTGATGGATTCAGTCTTGCCGTAGCGAAAGTGCGTACCGATCAGGTCCGAGTCATTGACCCAGCCGTCATAAATGTTCTTGTCGGACTGCATCTGGGTTTGCAGCTTCTCCACCACGTCGCCTTCCTGCAGCAGGTCGTGGGTCAGCTTGATCCCCGTGATTTCGCTGAAGGCCTTGGCCAGCACCTTAGACTCGTACTCGTGGGTGGTGAGGGTTTCCGACACCACGTTGATCTTCATCCCACGGAACGGTTCCGACGCCTTGATAAACCACTTGAGTTCCTCAAGCTGCTGTTCAGCCGTGAGGGTGGACGGTTTGAATTCGCTGCCGATCCATTTTTTCGCGGCATCTTCGTACGCATCGGCCCAGGCCGAAGCGCTCAAACCGCTGAGGGCCAGTACGGCGGCCAATGAAATGCTATGTCGCAGCTTATTGTTCTTATTCAACATAGAGACCTCCAGGTTGTTTATTCACAAGGGCATCAGCCCCAACGCATCACACTCAACAGCCATACCAGGGAGAGCGCGGACGCCACCCAGATGCTCCAGTCGGTAGCGCCAATGACCAGTAAATGCAGGTAGGCGCTGCCGAGAAGACCGATAAACAAACGATCACCACGGGTGGTGCTGATCGGTAACAAACCGCGCCGAGGAATGCTCGGCGAACGCAATTCCCAGGTGGTCATGCCCGCGAGGATCAGGGCTATGGCACTAAAGAACAGCGCGGTGGGGGTGGTCCAGGCCATCCATTCCATCATCGACTCCTCAGACCCGGCCCAGGGCAAAGCCCTTGGCCACGTGGTTGCGAACAAACCAGATCACCAGCATGCCGGGAAGGATAGTCAACACCCCCGCCGCCGCCAGCACGCCCCAATCGATACCCGACGCCGAGACCGTGCGCGTCATTACTGCCGCGATGGGCTTGGCGTTGACCGAGGTCAGGGTGCGCGCCAGCAGCAGTTCGACCCAGGAAAACATGAAGCAGAAAAACGCGGTCACCCCGATGCCGGAGCCAATCAACGGGATGAATATCTTCACGAAGAACTTGGGAAACGAGTAGCCGTCGATGTAGGCGGTTTCGTCGATTTCCTTGGGCACTCCGGACATGAAACCTTCGAGGATCCACACCGCCAACGGCACGTTGAACAGGCAATGGGCCAGGGCTACGGCGATATGGGTATCAAACAGACCAATCGACGAATACAGCTGGAAGAACGGCAGCAGAAACACCGCCGGCGGCGCCATGCGGTTGGTCAGCAGCCAGAAGAACAGGTGCTTGTCACCCAGGAAACGGTAGCGCGAAAACGCGTAGGCCGCCGGCAGCGCCACGCTCAGGGAGATCACCGTGTTCAGGCTTACGTAGTACAGCGAGTTGAGGTAACCGGTGTACCAGCTCGGGTCGGTGAAGATCACCTTGTAGTTGGCCAAGGTGAAATCCTGCGGAAACAGCGTCAGCCCGCCGAGGATTTCGGTGTTGCTCTTGAAGGACATGTTCAGCAGCCAGTAGATCGGCACCAGCAGGAACAGGATGTAGATCAGCAGCGGAATAACCTTGCGCTTGCTCATGTTGGCGGCCTCAGCGGTTGGCGTCGGAGTGGGTCATGGCGGTGTAGAACAGCCAGGACACCAACAGGATGATCAGGAAATACACCAGCGAGAAAGCCGCCGCCGGGCCCAAGTCGAATTGGCCTACAGCCATCTGGGTCAACGTCTGACTCAGGAACGTGGTGGCGTTACCCGGCCCGCCGCCGGTGAGGACGAACGGCTCGGTATAGATCATGAAGCTGTCCATGAAGCGCAGCATCACCGCGATCAGCAGCACGCTTTTCATCTTCGGCAACTGGATATGTCGGAACACCGCCCAAGGCGATGCCCGATCAATCCGCGCAGCCTGGTAGTACACGTCCGGAATCGCGCGTAGTCCGGAGTAGCAGAGCAGCGCCACCAGCGACGTCCAGTGCCATACATCCATTACCAGCACCGTGACCCAGGCGTCCATGGTGTTGGCCGCGTAGTTGTAGCTGATGCCCAAGGCGTTGAGGCTGTATCCCAGCAAACCGATATCGGCGCGGCCAAAAATCTGCCAGATCGTACCCACCACGTTCCAAGGGATCAGCAGCGGAATCGCGAGAATGATCAGCACCAGCGACGACCAGCGGCCCTTGGTCGGCATGGTCAGGGCGATGGCGATGCCCAGCGGAATTTCGATCAGCAGCACACAGGCCGAGTAGATGAACTGGCGCAGCAGCGAGTCGTGCAGACGCGGGTCAAGCAGCACCTGCTTGTACCAGTCGGCGCCGACAAAGTAGCGGCTGGACTGGTCAAAGATGTCCTGCACCGAGTAGTTGACCACAGTCATCATCGGGATCACCGCACTGAATGCCACCAGCAGGAATACCGGCAACACCAGCCACCAGGCCTTGTTGTTCTGCACCTTGTTCATGGCTGCACCTCCAGCAGGTAATCGTCGGCGTACACCATCAGCCACTGCGCGGGAAAGCTGATGGAGGCCTTGCCTTCGGGCACCGGTTTGTCTTCGGCCAGGCGCACCTTGAGCAACGCGCCATCCAGGCTGAGAGTGATGATTTTGTAGGTGCCAAGGTCTTCCAGGTGTGTGACATCGGCCTGCAGGGCGTCGGGATTGTGCTCGTCCCACACGTGGATGAATTCCGGGCGGATGCCGACCTGCAGTTTCTTGTAGTCGGTGCTGGCAATGCGTTGCTGCAGCGCCTCGGACAACGGCAGATGGGTGCCGGCAAAGCGCACCCCGCCCGCCTCCGCCTGCACCTCGATCAGATTCATCCCAGGACTGCCGATGAAATAGCCGACAAAGGTGTGGCTAGGCCGCTCGAACAGGTCACGCGGCGTGCCGAATTGCACGATCTGCCCGCCGTACATCACCGCGATTTTGTCGGCGAAGGTCGAGGCCTCCAACTGGTCGTGGGTGACGTAGACCATGGTGATGTTGAACTGCTCGTGGATCTGCTTGAGCTTGCGCCGCAGTTTCCACTTTAGGTGCGGGTCGATCACGGTCAGCGGTTCGTCAAAGAGGATCGCCGACACGTCGTCACGCACCAGCCCACGGCCCATGGAGACCTTCTGCTTTTCGTCGGCGGTGAGGTTGCGGGCCTTTTTAGTCAGCAGGTTTTGCAGGTCGAGGACCTCGGCAATTTCCTGCACCTTGCTGTGAATTTTCGCCTCGGCCATGCCCTGGTTACGCAGCGGGAACGCCAGGTTGTCGAACACCGTCATGGTGTCGTACACCACCGGAAACTGGAACACCTGGGCGATGTTGCGTTTTTCCGGGGTGAGGTCGTTCACGACTTTGGTGTCGAACAACACTTGGCCTTCGGACGGGCTGAGCAGGCCGGAGATAATATTGAGCAAGGTCGACTTGCCGCAGCCCGACGGCCCAAGCAAAGCGTAGGCTCCACCCTGCTCCCACACATGGTTCATTTCCCGGATGGCGTAGTCCTCAGGACCACTCGGCGTAGGGCTGTAGCTGTGTGCCAGGTTCTGCAAATGGATCTCGGCCATCAGGCAACCCTCGCGACACGGCGCCCGGGGGCCTGGACCAAACGGCCCTGACCATCGAACACAAACAGTTTATGGGTAGGGATGTACACGCGGATCGGCGCGTCGACGTCGTATTCGTGCACGCCCGGCAGGTGCAGCACCAGCAGGAAATGCTCGCTGCGCACGTGCAGAAAGGTTTCCGAACCGCTGATCTCCGCGACTTCCACGGTGACCGCCAGCTCCAGATCGTCATCGTTACTCGGCACCAGACTGATATGGCTGGGGCGTACGCCGAAACGGAACTCGCCTTCGCCAATGGGGCGCAGGTCGACGTTCAGCGGGAAGTGCACGAAATTGGCGAAGCTCACTTCGTTGCCACTGATGCGACCTGGCATCAGGTTGATCGGCGGCTCGGAAAACAGCTCGGCGGCCAGCACCGTCTGCGGCTGGTGATACACCTCGGCGGCCTTGCCGCTCTGGATCACCCGGCCTTCGTGCAGGATGGTGGTGGTGCCGCCGAGGGCAAGGGCTTCATTGGGCTCGGTGGTGGCATAGATGGCAATGGTATGGCGCGCGGCGAACAGCTCGCGCATTTCCTGACGCAGCTCTTCGCGCAGTTTGTAGTCCAGGTTTACCAGCGGCTCGTCGAACAGGATCAGCTCGGCGTCCTTGACCAGCGCACGGGCCATGGCCGTGCGTTGCTGCTGGCCGCCGGAGAGTTCCAACGGGTGGCGCTGGAGGAATTTTTCGATGCGCAGCATTTTCGCGGTTTCCAGCACCTTGCCCTGGATCACCTCGTTGGACACACCGGCCTGGCGCAACGGCGAGGCAATGTTCTCGAACACGGTCATGGTCGGGTAGTTGATGAACTGCTGGTACACCATCGACACGTTGCGCAGGCGCACCGGTTTTTGCGTGACATCCACGCCGTTCATCAGGATGCGGCCGCTGTTTGGCTTGTCCAGGCCGGCCATCAGGCGCATCAGGCTGGTCTTGCCGGACAGGGTGCGGCCGAGCAGGACGTTGAAGGAACCGGCTTCGAATCGCAGGGTGGCGTCGTCGATCCAGGTTTGGCCTTCGACAACGCGGGAGACATTTTCCAGGGTCAATGACATGACACGACCTTTTTATTATTGGAATGAATCTGGCCAGGTGTCAGAGCGAGTTTCGTGCCAAAACGGCAAGTGCTTGATGTGCAAGGAAATGGGCTAAACGGGGTGTTCAGGTGTGAACAGAAATGAACATCACAGGCTGAACAACTGAACACTCAGGCCCTTGACAATGAACAGTTCTGAACAACACTCTCATCACCGATACAGGGCAGATGTGGGAGCGGGCTTGCTCGCGAAAGCAGTGTGTCAGTCAATACATAGGTCGACTGGTCCAACGCATTCGCGAGCAAGCCCGCTCCCACATTTTGATCCGGTTTCGTCAGGTAGATTGTGCAAGCCCAATAACAATAAAAATGAAGGTCGCACCATGGCCGAACCACTGGCTCACGACACCCTTATCCAGGAATCCTGGCGCCGTTGCCGCGCCTTCGGCCTGGATCACCAGAGCACGCCCAGCTTCGACCAACTCCCTGCCGAGGGCATCAGCCAATTGCTGGAAAGCCAGCATTCGCTGGTGCAGACCACCCATCAGGAAGTGCTGCCCTACTACGAAAACATCCTCAGCAATTCCAATTGCCTGATCATGTTGGCCGACAACCAGGGCCAGGTGCTGACCAGTTGGGGCACCCAGCGTTTTATCGAGCCCAAGCTGGCGCGCGGCTTCAACCCTGGCGCCAGTTGGATGGAGCGCTCCAGCGGCACCAATGCCATCGGCACCGCGCTGGCGTGTGCCCAGGCGGTGCATATCGAACACGATGAACACTTCCTCAAGGCTAACCGCTTCATGACCGGCTCGGCGGCGCCGATCTTCGATGCCCAGCGCGAGATCATCGCAGTGCTGGATGTGTCCAGCGACAGCTACCTGCCGCCCTCCCACACCCTGGGCATGGTCAAGATGATGAGCCAGACCGTGGAAAACCGGTTGATCCTCAACCTGTTTCGCGGCGAGCACTTTCAACTGACCTTCAACACCGGCCTGAGCAACCTCGACAGTCAATGGGCGGGCTTGTTGATTTTTGATGAGAGCGGCCAGGTGTTGTCGGCCAACCGGCGTGCCGACAACCTGCTGGGTATCAGCTTGTCGCGGGTGATGATCGACAGTTTGTTCAAGGTGTCATTGCTGGAGTTGTTGAACCAGCCGGAAGGGCTGCCCTTCTCCCTGCAAGCCGCGGGACGCAACCGTTTCCAATGTTTGTTGAGACGCCCCAAGCAGGTGCCCGTGCAGGCACGCGTGTTCACCGAGCCGACGCCGCCGAAGCCTGCGTCGATCGGTCTCAAGACCCTGCACTTCGGCGATGTGCGCGTGGAAAAAGCCGTGCGCCAGGCCGAACGTTTACTGGAGAAGGACATTCCGCTGCTGATCCACGGCGAGACCGGCGTGGGCAAGGAAGTGTTTGTCAAAGCTCTGCACCAGGCCAGTTCGCGCAGCCAGAAGGCGTTTA
Source organism: Pseudomonas sp. C 49-2 (assembly GCF_003970195.1). Lineage (NCBI taxonomy): Bacteria > Pseudomonadati > Pseudomonadota > Gammaproteobacteria > Pseudomonadales > Pseudomonadaceae > Pseudomonas > Pseudomonas sp. C 49-2. The sequence goes on along the minus strand of NZ_RXYG01000009.1, from coordinate 265,943 downwards.
TCGCGGTGAACTGTGCGGCGATTCCCGCCGAACTGGTGGAATCGGAACTGTTCGGCTACGAAAAAGGCGCCTTTACCGGCGCCAATCAGAAAGGCAGCATCGGCCTGATCCGCAAGGCCGACAAAGGCACGCTGTTTCTCGATGAGATCGGTGATATGCCCCTGCCGACCCAGGCCCGTTTGCTGCGGGTGTTGCAGGAACGCTGTGTGCAGCCGGTGGGCAGCAGCGAATTGTTCCCGGTGGACTTGCGCATCATCTCGGCCACTAACCGCGCGTTGCGTGAGCTGGTACAGGCCGGACGTTTCCGTGAAGACTTGTACTACCGCATCGGCGGCCTGACCCTGGAACTGCCCCCGTTGCGCGAACGGACCGACAAGCAGGCGCTGTTCCAGCAACTGTGGCAGCAGCACCGCGAGCCGACTCAATGGGCGGGCCTCAGCGCCGAAGTGCTGGCGCTATTCGAGCAGCATCCGTGGCCGGGGAATCTGCGTCAGGTGAGCAGCGTGTTGCAGGTGGCGCTGGCCATGGCCGAAGAACAACCGATCCGCGCAGAGCATCTGCCGGATGATTTCTTTGTGGACTTGAAGGTGGAGCCGCCGCTGCCCGCCAGTGAATACCTGGATGACAGCATTGACCTGAACCAGCGCTTGAAGGCCGCCGGCGGCAACATCTCCCACCTGGCGCGGGAGCTGGGGGTGAGCCGCAATACCCTGTACAAACGTCTACGCCAGCACGAACGCTAGCGCGGCTTGACCACCACCAGCAGGTCGGTGAAGTACTCCACCTGGATCGGCAAGTTGTCAGCCAGTGACGAGAGCGCCGCCGCCGTGTCGTCCAGCTTGAACACGCCGGACACCCGCAGGTTCTGCAAGGCCTGGGGATCGAAGCGCAGCATGCCGTGGCGGTAGCTGGCGAGGGTTTGCAGCACCTCGCTCAAGGGTTGGTCATTGACCTTGAGCAGGCCACGGGTCCAGGCGTCCGGGTCGCTGTTGCCGATGGCTTGCGGCGGTTGGGCACGGCCGTGGTCGAGGACCGTACGCTGGCCGGCCGTGACCTTGACCCCGTCGCGGGTGTCGCCTTTGACCGCGACGGTGGACTCGATCACCGTGACCACCGTGGTGCCATCCGCCGCACGCTTGACCAGATAACGCGTGCCCAATGCCGTGGCCGTCCCTTGGTCGGTACGCACCACGAAAGGCCGTTGCGCATCCTTGGCCACGTCCACCCAGAGCTCGCCCTGCAGCAGTTCGATGACCCGTTGATGGCCGTCGAACTTCACATCCACCGCGGAATTGCTGTTGAGCTGCAACTGGCTGCCGTCTTCGAGGGCGATCTGCCGGCGTTCGCCAACGCCGGTGCGCTGGTCGGCCATCCAGACCGGCAGGTGTTGCAGGCCCAGCCAGCCGCACAAGACTATGCCAAGCAAGCCCACCACCTGCGCACCTCGTGGGCGTCGTGGAGCGAATGCGCGGTTCAGGGCAATGCGTGCGGGTTTGGCCGGCAGCGTATCGAGGCTGCCCCATAACGCGCCCATGCGTTCGATGGCCACGGCATGACGCGGGTCGGCCGACCGCCAGATGTTGAACGCCTGGCGGTCGGCTTCGGTGACGCCCTCGTCGTGCAGGCGGGTCAGCCACTGCGCCGCTTGCTGGATGATCTGTTCGGAACTCATGCCAGCGGGTCTGCCGGGTGCAGGCTGTGGTAGCAGTGCACCAGGGCGCTGGAGATGTAGTTTTTGACGGTGCTGGGTGACACGTCCAGACGTGTGGCGATTTCGCTGTAGGTCAGCCCATCGAGACGACTCAAGAGGAACGCTTCGCGGGCCTTGGCCGGCAATCCGGCAAGCATCTCAGCAATGCGTTCCAGGGCTTGCAGCGCCACATGAATAGCGGCCGGGTCGGGCATGCCTGCGTCTTCACTCTGGATCACCAGGGCTTCCATGTAGGCTTTTTCGATGCGACGACGACGGGCGCCATCGATCAGTAACCGCCCTGCCGTGGTGGCGAGGAATGCACGCGGCTCTTTGATCTGTTGGGGTTCGGCCAGCATCAAGACGCGAATGAAGGCGTCATGGGCAAGGTCGGCAGCATGTTGGGAACACCCGAGCTTCTTGCGCAGCCAGCCATGCAACCAACCGTGGTGCTCGCTGTACATCGCCGTGAGGGTCTGCTGCCGGACGGAGTCGCCCAGCGCGGCCGGAATGTCATGCATGCGCAAAAAGATCTCAAATGGGAATAGTTGCCAATTGCGCAAACAATGCCAGTAAAACGGTGTAGGAGCAAGTGCCGCTCCTATGTCGGATGCTGCCCACTGCAGGAGCCCGGCTTGCCGGCGATGGCGCCCTTAAGATCGCTATCGCCGGCAGGCCGGGCTCATACAGTGGAACGGGGGTGTTGTAAAAATTACGTTCCTTTAGCGCCAGCTCCATGACACGCCGGTGTAGAGGCCACGGCCGTCCGCTGGCGTGGAGCGCGCCATGTCTACGCCCTTGTCGTCATACCCCGGCGTGACGGTATTGGCGTAGCGCCGGTTGGTCAGGTTGCGCAGGTCGACCCAAGCTTGCCAATCCTGCTTGGGTGCGTCGTAGCCGAAGGTAGCGCCGAGAATGGTGTAGGACGCGGCGTAGTAGGAATTGGCGTAGTCCACCGCCACTCTTGATGAATGCTCGGTGTTGAGGCTGGTGTAGAAACCGGTCGGATGGCTGTAGCGCACTTGCGCCTGATAGTAATGCTTAGGGATGCCCGGCAAGGTGTTGTCGCCGAAACGGTCATCGTCGCGGTAGTGGAAGTCACTGAAGGTGTAAGCCTGGCGCAGGGTGAGCTGGCCATTGCGGCCGCCTTCCCATAACGGGCTGAGCAGGCTGAGTTCCACGCCCTGGTGAATTGTCGGGCTGGCATTGTTTTCAGCGACGATGGCGTTGCTGGTCGACGTCTGGGCCTGGGTTTCCACTGTGAGCAACTCATGGCGTACTTCGGAGCGGTACAGCGCCAGGTCCCACTGGCCGAGCCACGTGTCACCACGGCCGCCGATTTCCAAAGTGGTGGCGGTCTGGTTTTTCAGGCTCACGCCTTCGCGCTGCAGGCCGGTGGCCGGGCCGCTGTTTTTAGGAAAGTATTTGTTCGAACCCCAGATCATCGACCACGCATGCGGCGGCTCGACCGAACGGCTCAGGTTGCCATACACCTGCAGTTGCGGGGTGAAGTCATACCGCAGGCCGATGCGCGGGGCGTAGTCCCAGTCATGCTGGCTGAGCGGCGCCTGGCCTTCGGGATAAGTGACCTGGGTTTCGCGACGGGTGTAGATTGCCGCCAGGCCAGTCGTCAGCCACAGATCCGGAACCAGTTCCAGGTCGTTACCGACATGCAGCACGGTGTCGGAACCCAGGTAGCTGTAGTCACGGGTCTTGGTGCCGGGCGCGTAGCCAGCAGTATTGCCGGCCGGCGTGCGCACGTATTCCGAAGCGCCGTTATTGGGCATCGCCTGGGTGGTGCGCAGGCCAACGGTGGTTTTGCTGTCGTGGCCGAACAGCGTGTCCTGGCGGATGTAATTGAGGGTACTGCTGATATCGGTGTAAGCGACTTTCAGCCGGTTGGTGCCTTCGCGCAGGTCCATCGGGTAGTCGTGGTACGCCAGGCCGACTTCGAGCCGGGCATTGTCATCCAACTGCAAGGTGGTTTTGTTGGCGATCCAGGTAGACCCTGGTTGCAGGCGCTTGGAATCGCGGGCGGCGTTGAGGCTGTTGGCCGCACGTGGGTCATGGCTGATCTGGCTGCGCGTGAGTTTGCCAGGGGTGTCGTTGGTGGTTTCGCGGTAGCGGAAATAGAAGCGGGTTTCCAGGTCCGGGTTGAAACGGTAGCCGAAGTTGGCGGCCACGCCCTTGCCGGTGCCGGCGCTCTGGCGCTGGTAGCCGTCGGACTCGGAGTCGGTGAGGCTGATGTAGTAGTCAGCGTCCCCCAGCACCTGGCCCGAGCTGATCTCGCGCTGGGCGTAGCCTTTGCTGCCCGCTTCATAGCGCAGTTGCAGCTTGGGTGCGTCGTAGCCGGTGCGCGTCACGTAGTTGACGGCGCCGCCGAGGGCCAAGGCACCCTGGTCAAAACCGTTGGCGCCCCGCAGCACCTCGACGCGGCTTTGCCACAACGGGTCTTTCAGTTCATAAGGTGTGCCGCCGGGGCCGGTCAGCGGCAGGCCATCGAACATTTCGTATAGACCGGAGGCATGGGAACCGGGGCTGCGGTTCAGGCCCGAACCGCGAATCGAGAGTTTCACCCCTTCGTTGTTCGCCGCCTTGGCGTATACCCCGGCCTGGTACTTGAACACGTCTTCGTTGGTGCTCACCCGCCCCTGCTGCACACTATTCATGTCGATGTAGTTGGTGCCGCCGGGCACGCTCTTGAGCTGCGCCTCAGCCACTTCACCCGCACTGGCTTCGCTGCTGGTGACTTCGACCGGGGCCAATTGCAGGTCTTCGGCGTGCACCAGCGAGCTTAACGTCAGGGCGGCAAACAGCAACGGAGGGTGGCGCAACAGCATCAGGCAGGTCCTTGGAATTCGGGGGGCACGTGGTGGGAAGGCTGGGACGCCCGCCAGGTCACTCCTTATTAACGGACCAGACCCTTCCTACAACAGCGTCGGACCGGAATTCTTTGCTAAGTCCGAAATCGAATTACCACATGCAAACTCAGTATTTAAAGAAATAACCGCCACGCATTACTGTGGAGTCACTGAGTCACCCACGTACCCAGAGATCGCCCCCATGCAAGTATCCGCCACCGTCATCGACTTCACTCTCCACCGTAAACGCCGCCAAGCGCGTGCAGCGGCCGAGTTGATGTGGGCGATGTACGCAGCGCGTGCCGGGCTGGCGGTGTTTACCGCTCAGGCCGCCACGTCCAGCGATACCCGCCGGGCGTAAGGCCGATGAATTTCCTGCACGTGATTCCAGAACCACCTGAACCGCTGCCCAAGCCCGGCACTGACGACGATGTAATCAGCCAGTGCGTCGCCCACAACCTGCAACGCCTGCGCAGCAAGCGCCATTTGTCCCTGGACGGGTTGGCGCGCGCCTGTGGCGTGAGCCGAGCGATGCTGGCGCAGATCGAATCCGGGCGCAGCGTGCCGTCGATCAAGGTTCTGTGCAAGATTGCCAAGGGTTTGAAGGTATCGGTGGCAGCGTTTCTGGAGGACCGCGCGTTTGAAGGGGTGGAGGTGCTTCCGGCGCAACAGAGCAAGCGCCTGGTCAGTGCCGATGGTGCGTTTATCAGCCGAGCGTTGTTTCCCTATGATACGGCGCGCCAGTCAGAGTTTTACGAGATCCGCCTGCGGGCGCTGGGCGAGGAGATTTCCGAAGGCCACGGGCCCGGTATCCAGGAAAACCTAGTGGTGGCCCAAGGGGTGTTGGAAGTCAGCGTCAACGATGAGCGCTACCTCCTTTCAACCGGCGACTCGATCTTGTTCTACGCCGATCAGCCCCACCGCTACCGCAACCCGGCAGACAGCGAGGCAGTGGCCTTCCTGGTGATCACTTACCCCGAGCGCCTGGATTGACCTGGATTGAAATGCAAAACGCCCCGAATAATCGGGGCGTTTTTTATTGCGCCGGACCTATCAGCAGGTACAGCACATCATCGGCATGCCGTTGCAGCTCATCATCATCGGCATGGCGCAGTCGTTCATCATTTTGTTCATCAGCATGCAGCAGTTTTTCATCATGTCCATGCTCATGCCCGGCATTGGCATCATTTTGCACATCATGCTGTCACCCATCAGCGTGCATTCCATCACGCACTTCATCATCGGCATTGGCATGCCCATCATCGGCATCATGTTCATGCCCGTCATCATGGCCATGGCATCGGCCGACATGCACATCATCGACATATTGGCGCACTGCATCATCATCGGCATGCCGCAGTTCATCATCATCGCCATCATTTCGGCGTTGGTCTTGAACTGAGCCATGTCCATGCCGGCGGCCGGCTTCATGGTGCACATCATGGCGTCCGCGGCCATTTCGCATTTCATGGTGGCCATCATCATCGGCATGCCCATCATCGGCATCATTGGCATGGCGGTGTTCATTGGCATCTGCATGGCATTCATCATCTTCGAAACTCCGTAATCGACAGGAAATGAGTAAGTTCTGGCGTCGATTCTAAAGCCGGAGAACGGCGGCGCAAGACGGCGGCAGAGCAGCAGGAATGGGTGTTCGGAGGGAAGCTTAGTTGAAGAAAACAGCTGTAATGGCTGTAAAAGCGACGATTTCGACACTCTTGCAGCGTCACTAACTGCTGTATTTCGCCATTTGACGCTATGGATATTCGGTGGAGGAATAGCGACCAATCTTAAGGAAATAAACGTTCTAACGGATGGGGAGAAGCAACCATTCGACACCTCATGACCTGGGAAGCTCAAACCCAGCCTCCCGACAACGTCATCTAAATTCAGCGCTTAGTTCGAAATACTGTGAAAGCCAAACTGCAGCACAGTACGTTCAACTGTAGCTGGTTCGCAGACGCTGTCGCCCCCACACAAAACCCTCAGCTATCGAAGACTTTCAGCACCCGCATCAATTCTTCCGCTTCTGATCCAGGAACAAACCGGAAGCCATACATCTCATCAGTGCTGAGAATTTCGCCCAATACCTCCAGCAATTGCGCCTCAGTCGGGGAATCACGCAATAACTTGTGCGCGGGCAGTAGCAAATCGGATGAAACGCCATGAACGCTCGCCGCGTCGATCACTGCAAACAGGATAAAACGCAAGCGTATTTCTCTTTCAGTAGGCCAAACCGTTTTTCGCTTACCCATGGTAAAGGCCTCAGATTTCAGAAAAATCCGAGGCTATTGATGAGCGCGAAGTGTTTCAAGCATGGGGCGGCAAGATAGGCCAAGTCCTACACGTCAAAAGGAAACACCGTACACTTATCCTGACGCTGACCCGTTTATTGCACCGGCAAAAAGTTCATCAGCAACAAACTCTGCGCATAGTTCAGGCCAATACGCCGGTAGCGCTCGTCGAGCATCTGGGTCAGCAGGTCGAGACGCGCGACGATCTTGCCGAACTCCACCGCGAAACTGAGGTTGCTGCCCTCCTCCGATATCTCGTTGGAAAACAGCAGCAGCACGCCATTCGCATCCTGGCGTTTGCTCAGCAGCCAGGTGGCCTTCTCGATATTGCGCGCGGCATTGCTGACGAACTGCGGGTCGATCGAGTCGGTGATGTAGAACTCGGTGCGTCCGCCGTGGGCGGTCACGATCATACTGCCGATGGCATAGATAAAAGCGCCGACCCGATCGCCCTTGAAGTCCGGCCCCAAGGAATAGCTCAGCGCCTCCAGATCACGCCGATCGCCCAGGGCGGGCAGGGATCGACGTTGCTCAATGGCCTGGCGAATCTCCCGCGCCGCCGTCACAGCGTCTGGGTACCCCGACTGCCGCCACTGGCTGGGGTTGCGCAGATAGAGCTTGTTCATCAGCAAATACAGGCTCTGCAGGTTGTCGCGCATGCCCAGGGTCGCCATGCGATCGACACTGGTCTGGAAGAACTCATCGGGCTTGCCATTGCTGAACTGCTTGGCGATATCCCGACCCTGTTGCTGGCTGCAACCGCTGGCACACAGCATTAACAAGGCCGCCAGCAGCAACGGCTGGCGCATCCGTCGACTGTTAAAACAAGGAAACGTGCGATCCATCGGCACCCGATCTGATTAATCCGCCCACGCGGGGGATCGGCGGGACTGGGACAAGGATAGAGCAGAGAAATCCAGAAAAGTGCAGCGGTCGAGAGCAGATAGTTGTAACTAAAGACCGCTGGGCAGATGAATGGTCTTGATTCTGAATAATTCTTTTCAGGATCTATACTCATTAAAACAGCAGTACATAAGGGTGATGGCGATGAAACATCCAATTCGTGCGCAAATGGTTGTTCAGATGATTTGCCTGCTTTCGGTGGCACAGCTTTTTTGCTGAGCTGCATGTCACCGTTTCAACACTCAGCCGCCGTTGCGGCGGTGGAAGGTATTGCCAACTACGCACTCCAATCTGGCCCGACATCCGAATGCCGGGCCAGCATGTGCAGCTACAGCAAGACAGTGGCCAGCATGCCCAAGGCCCCCAGGCAAAACCCGATCAACGCGCCTCGCCCGGGAAACTCCTGGAACAGCACCCAGATCACGACCGGTTCCAGCAGCAATAACGAGGTGACGGAAACCACTGTGACCACCCAGATATCACCGACCGCCCGATACCCCAGCCAATAAGCCCCCAACAGACAAAGCCCCGCAAAGCACATCACCACCACCGGCATGATGAATGCCTGCCACGAGCCGTCACTGGCTTGAGCCAGCCTGGCAGTGACTACCTCACTGTAGATTGCACAAAACTCACCGACGACCATCAATCCTAGAGCAGAAACTCCGAGTAATTCTTTGGACATATCAAAAACTCCTTCGTATTCAACGCACTGTTTTTCAACTCCCAGCGGGCGATGCCGCTGCCGAGAGTCTCGTTGCAGAGATACGAAGCAGCCTTGAACAGGCCTGAATTGCCGAAGTGCTTTTGCATGCTCATGTCCTTTATAGGGGTGAGTCTCAGCGACCAGATTAGGCGCTGGCTCCGATCATACGTTTGGCCAGCGGTTTTTAACAATCAGGGCACAATTGGCATGAACGGCATTAAAAATGTGCAATCCCCCTAGGCGCCTTACGTGATGATCGGGCTATGATCGGCCATCTGAACCGGACGCCCTATGCCCCATGCCCGTTGACCTGCAAGCCCTTTATCCCAAACTGATCCACTTGATGCTGGATACGGTCTTCGTCGTCGACAGCGATAACCAGATTGTCTTCGTGAGCGATGCCTGCGAGGCACTGCTCGGCTACCGCGCCCAAGAGTTGACCGGCACCCCGATCACCGACTACATGCACCCTGAAGACCTGGCGCGCACCCGCGCCTCCATTGTGCGGGTCATGAATGGCCAACCCCACGTCGACTTCCGCAATCGTTACCTGCGCAAGGATGGCAGCGTCGTGCACATTCTGTGGGCGGCCTTCTGGTCCAAGGAAGTCGGCGCGCGGATCGGTGTCGCGCGGGACGTGACGGCGCTCACCCAGGCCGAGGAAGAATTACGCTTTCTCGCCCATCATGATCCGCTGACGGCCCTCACCAACCGCTCGCTGTTCAATGAGCGACTGAACCAAGCCCTGCAATCCGCACGGCATCACAACCAAACGCTCGCGTTGCTGTTTCTGGACATCAATGACTTCAAGAGCATCAACGATGTGCATGGCCATGCCATGGGCGATCGCGTGCTCTGTGTGATTGCCCGACGACTGGAGCGCTGCGTGCGCGAGAGCGACCTGGTAGCCCGCATGGGCGGAGATGAATTCACCGTGCTAATCACGGATGTTCAGTCACAGGATGCGATGGCCGGCAAGGTGGCGCAGATACTGGCGGTCATGGCTGAGCCGCTGGGCACTGAGTTTGGCGGGGTCAAGATGCCGTCGTGCAGCGTCGGCGTGGCGCTTTACCCGGCGGATGGGGAAGATGCGGATACGCTATTGAGTCATGCGGACGGGGAGATGTATCGGGTGAAAAGGTTGCGGTGGAATTAATCGCCAGCCGGGCTGGCGATGATCTTCTGTGACGACCTAGCTCGAACGCTGAGCAATCGCCAATGACGCACCAAAGGCCACAAGCAGGCCACCAAACACTCGGTCAATCCAATGCCGTGCGGCCAGCAACTTCTCACGCACCCGCCCGGCGGAGAAGCACAGCGCGACCAGGCTGAACCACGCGACGTGTGCCCCCGCGATAAACACGCCATAGGCCATCTGCACGGCTACGCCCGTTTCCGGTCGCACCACCCCCATGAACAGACTGACAATGAAAATCGCGGTTTTAGGATTCAACGCATTGGTCAGAAACCCGGTGCGCAGCGCCGCCAGATCGGACAGGGCCGGCGCCGGAGTGTCGGCATGCTCACTTGCTGGCCTGGCACGCAGCATGTTGATGCCCAGGTAGACCAGATACGCCGCCCCGGCCAGCTTCAACACGGTGAACAACCACAGGCTTTGTTGAAGTACCCACCCGAGACCGAGCAGCGTATAGCCCACGTGTACCAGCACCCCCATTCCGATTCCCAGCGCCGTGAAAACGCCCGCCCGCCGGGACAGTAGCAACCCGTTGCGGGAAACCATGGCGAAATCCGGCCCAGGACTGATGCATGCCAACAGTGTGATGGTGATTACTGCTATCCATTCGTTCATGGTGTACCTTGAGAAATATCGATCACGGCCCATTACGTTTTCAGACTCTAACGACAGGCACTAACGATGTTTTCTAAAGAAAAAGGTGATTCTGAATCGTCTATTTCTGACCTGCGCATGCCCTCTTTACTTGCACTGCGTTGCTTCGAATCCGCCGGGCGGTTTGAAAGCTTTGCCCGTGCAGCAGAGGAATTGCACCTGACGCCAGGCGCCATCAGCCGCGCGGTTCGCTTGCTTGAAGAGGACTTGGGCGTTGACCTGTTTGATCGACGTAACCGCAAGGTTTTTCTAACGGATACCGGAAGACGCCTCGCAAAGGCGGTCAGCGAAGGGTTTGGGGTGATGAGCCACGCCGTGCGCGAGATCCGCACCGAATCCCGTCGCGCACGACAGCTTGTTCTGTCCTGCGAGCCCACCCTGTTGATGCGCTGGCTGATCCCGCGCTGGAGCGACTTCCAGGCACGTTACCCAGGGTTGGACATTCACTTGGTGGCAGGTGGTGGCCCATTTTCGTTCGACCAGGGCATAGACCTCGCTATTCGACGTGACGACTTCCCCCGTCCGCCCGACTATCACGCCGTGGCGCTATTCCCGGAAAAGGTTGGACCTGTCTGTCGGCCGGAAAAGGTCGACACATGGTTCGACACAAGCAAGAACATTTTGCACTCATCGGCCCCACGACTTCAGACGAAAAGCCGGCCGACGGCGTGGCAGGAATGGGCAACGGCAAAAGAACTGCCACCCCCTGTGATGGAGATGCAAGCATTTGAGCACTTTTACTTCAGCATCCAGGCGGCTGTAGCAGGCCTCGGGGTTGCCATCGGCCCCTGGCATTTAGTGCGCGACGACCTCCAGAACGGCGTATTGGCTGCGCCCATGGGATTCGTTGAAGACGGCTCAAACTATTGCCTACTGTCTCCGGCTGAGCCTGAGAAAGGCAGCGTCGAAATGGCGCTGATTGAATGGTTGCAGACGGTGGACTAATCAAGTCGCGGGTAGGTATCAAGGTGAGCAAATGATTTCCCGTCCTTCCAATGCAAAAAGCATCATCGCAGCACACACTCTAAGGATCGCCTGATTTTCTCAGGTGTGCGTGATCGATAGGGTGGCCGTCCATCTTTTCCCCATCACGGCCGCAAACAAAATGTGCGTTTCAAAAAAACAACGCCGACTGCGTGTACTGTTGAATACCGCAGCCGTAATAGTCTCTGCTTATTCAACGGATACATTGGCCGCGAATTGTGCTTTCACCCAAGGGAAAACGTTCACAGCTAACTACGCAGCTGCACCGGTTGCCTTGACGGTTCCTCGAGATGCACCTGCAGGCACGGTGGTTTATGAGGAATCCATCACAGCACCACAGCAAGGTTTTAACTGCACCGGTTCATCCCCTTTTATCTTTAGACTCAACCCGACACTCGGCAGTGTTACCACTGGCAACACCTATCCCCTGGGTAAGACAGGGCTATCACTCAAAGTCAAGAACACACAGAATGGTTATTTAAATGCAGACAGGCTTCTCAGTGGGTCTTACTTAGACCCTATCAGGGCATACACCATTGAAATTATTAAATCAGGTGAACTGTCATCGAAAAATGAGGTTCCCGCGGGCAATCTTGGGGCGCATCGGTACGGTGACCTTGACCTTGTGAGGATCAACCTGGCCAATCCAATCATCTTGAACGCCGCGTCGTGCGAGACACCAGATGTGTCTGTTCAAATGGGAGATGACTACTACCTGGATGAGTTCAGCCATATCGGTGATACGTCTCAAGCCGTTAAATTCAACATTGGCCTTAACCAGTGCCAAACCGGTATCCAGAAGGTCACTTATTCCCTTAACGCAACTTCTCAAGTGATTGATCAGCAGCAGGGCATCGTAGCGTTGAACGCCAGCTCAACGGCCAAAGGCATCGGCCTGAAACTGATGAACGACAGCGGTCAACCCATCGCCTTGGGCACCACTTACCCATTCAATGGCTTCAATAGCACCGGCACCAGCTTCAACATCCCGCTTTCTGCGGCTTATTACCGGCTGGCCAATGGCGAACTCAAGGCGGGTACTGCAAACGCGTCGGTAACCTTTGTGATGAGCTATTTGTAGAACGCTCAGTGTCGGCACGGGCTGTGTCGAAACGTAAAAAGCCAATGCCCCGACAAGTCGGGGCATTGGCTTTTGTAGTCTTGGGTAAACCCACAGCGCTTTTAAGCCTTACGGGCCCACCTGACCTCTCTAGACCAGGAAGCACCCACTGCGGGTCAACCTATATTATTTGGCTTGGCGAAGCACAAGCTGCGACAGACGGGTCTTCACCCGGAAGCAGAACTCACGAATTTGAAATTGATAGGCGGGCATGACCATATAGTTCAAATCAGCACCCAATGAGTCCTTGATTTCCATATATTTAGCGGTCTTGGAAGCAATGGCTTGGTATTCCGCCTCGTATTTAACGTAAGACGGCTTGTTGTAAACCTTCAAAACATCCAGCTCTTTACGGCATTGCTCTGCGCGACTTGTTTCTGATTCTGGCTGAGCGGCCTCTGGAGAAGCATGGGCTGCAACGTCAGCAGCAGGTTCAGACTCATATCGCACAGTATAATTAGGTGACGACGGTACGGCTTCAGGTGATGCTTCATGGACGACGGCAGGAGGTGGAGTCACTTCAGTTTTTTCTGGAGTTTTCGTAGCGCATCCCGCGAGGGCAAGTCCTACCACTACAACGATGCCACACATTTTATCCATCGGTTTCACCAAGAAGTAATTATGGTTGGCTGAGTCGTTAGGTTCTGGGTAAAAGCAATAGCTCACTCAATGATCGAGTGTAGATTTTCTACCAGACTCAAGGCGCTCAGCCTCTCTTCCTTGAGCGCACAGACGGGTAATAGTAGTAAAAAAACAAAGAGATGACGAGTAAAAGCTCGATCGCAGAGCAGACGCGAGGGTCAATGCAATTCGTGCAACCGCCAAGCCCTTCAAATAGGCAAAGGTAGTCAATAGCAACGGCCCTGAATGGGGCCGTTGTGATGTAGGGCATTAAGACTTGACCCAATCCAAATCTACCGGCCCGTGGATACCGTCAACCTGGCCCTTGCTGCTGTGTTGCCACCACTCCCAGCTTTTACCCTTGCCGCTCCAGGTTTCAGGCACTGTGGGCTGAGCCACTTCCCAATGGGCAATCCACAGCGGGCACTCACTGAAATCGTACTTGCGCCAGGCCACGCGGTTACTCCAGATGCTGGGAGAGGCGTAGATGTGCGGGTATGCCCCCTCCAGCAGCGAAACCCTAATTAGCGTCACCAGCTGAAACAGGGCATCGGCCATCTGATCCGGGCTCGCCCCCTCGTTGCGATTGGTCTCGACATCAATGACCAGGGTATCCCGCCTGGCGTTGAACGCCACCTCGGCCAGACGCCCCTTGATATTGGTCAGTTGCTCGCACGGCGTACTGCTCAACGCACGAAAATAGTGATAGACCCCGGCTTTCAAACCGTTTGCCTGCATACCTTGGAAGTTCGTGACAAATTTTGGGTCGGTGTAGTCTCCACCCTCTGTCATTTTGGCGATTGCATGGGTGATGCCCGCAGCCGCAACGCGGGTCCAGTCAATATCGCCCTGCCAGCGCGACACGTCGATGCCCCGCGCATTTTCGTTTTTAGTCGGTTCGTTGCAACTCATCTGTGCGTTCCTGCGATGGATGTCGGGTCGATTCTTTCATCGACACACATCAGCAATGCACTATTGGACTACCGCACCCCACCCGGCGATAACGAAATAGCAGGCAAAAAAAATCCCGCAAAGCCTTTTGGCTCGCGGGATCTTTTTTCATATTTGGCGGGAAACCAGGGATTCGAACCCTGGAGACGCTATTAACGTCCGCCGGTTTTCAAGACCGCTATGCAAAATCAAGCGGGCTGGTACCTTGGAGGCCTTCGGCGTTCCTTTACTCGCAGCTACCAACCAAGCTACAGGCCGCATTCTGCAAGGGGTGCGGTTTTGGTTTGGGAACTGTTTTTACCCCTCCCCCGGCGTTCTGCCGAATGAAAACAAATTACCAAAAAAGCCAAAAATTCATGAGACACATCATGACTGCTTTCGGCCAGAAGCGGTCACTCGATCCACCTCAGCCTCCAGCTCTGCTGGAAACCAGGAACGATTGCCGCCCTGCTGCCGACGCTATCCACACAGCACTCCCGGACTGGAACCCGACCTGGTCATTTCAACGGGTCATAGGTGACCAATGTCTTCGGCTCCAGATACGCGCTCATCCCCCACCTGCCCATTTCGCGCCCAAGGCCCGATTGCTTGAATCCACCGAAGGGGGCTCGCGGTTCGTGGGCCAGGGTGTTGATGAGCACGCGTCCCGAATCGATATGAAGGGCGAGGTTCATACAACGCTCGGGACTTTTTCCCAGCACCAGGGTGCTCAGCCCATAGTCCGTATCGTTGGCAATGCTGATCGCATCAGCGTCATCCTCGTAGGGGATGATTGTTAGTACGGGCCCGAAGATTTCCTCACGCGCGATGCGCATCCGGTTGTTGGCCTCAGTGAAAATCGTGGGCTTCACGAACCATCCGGCGTGCAAGCCTTCCGGGCGCCCTTCGCCACCCGACAGTAACCTCGCGCCTTCTTCCTGGCCGATACGGATATAGCGCTGCACCCGTTCCCACTGTTTCTGGCTCACCATGGGGCCGATGTCGGTGTCGGCGTTGCGCGGATCGCCCGATTGAATCCGTGAGACACCCTCCTTGGCAATCCGCTCGAACTCTGCCAGCCGGCTGCGCGGCACGAGGATGCGAGTGCCCGCGATGCAAGCCTGGCCACTGTTGAGAAATCCGGCCTGCAACACCAGCGGCATGACTGACTGGAAATCCGCATCGTCAAGCACCACGGTGGGCGACTTGCCGCCGAGTTCCAGCGTCACGCGCTTCATGGTGTCAGCACCGGTTTTGACCAGATGTTGGCCGATAGCGGACGACCCCGTGAACGAGATCTTGGCAACGTCGGGGTGACGGGCGATTTCCTCGCCGACCACATTGCCTCGCCCGTTGACGATATTGAATACACCCGGTGGCAGCCCCGCTTCGTGCAACGCCCTGACCACGACCTGCGTCTGCAACGCGCTCATCTCGCTGGGCTTGATGACGGCGGTGCAGCCTGCCGCCAGTGCGGTGGCCAGCTTGTTGCAGATAAAGCCCGCATTGCTATTCCAGGGTGTGATCAGACCGGTAACGCCCAGGGGCGTCAGAATGACCCTGGCCATGCCGACCTGCTCCTCGAATTCGAACGCCTCCAGTACATTGATTGCTTGCGCGATCACGTCAGCCGGATAAGTCGCCATCGAGCGCCCGCGGGACATAGGTGCGCCATATTCCACAAGGATGGCTTCCAGCAGTTCTTCCTCCTTTGCCGCCACGGCCCGGTGCATGCGTCGCAGTGCCTCAATGCGCTCCTCCCGGCTGGTAAGCGCCCACGCCGGGAACGCAGCCTTGGCGGCGGCGATGGCACGCTGTGCGTCCAGCGCATCGCCCAGCCGAACCTGACCGATGACTTCCTCGGTGCTCGGGTTATGAAGGTCGAACCATTCCTGACCGTGTGGAATGACGAACTCACCGTTGATGTAGATGTGTTCAATGCGTTGCATGGCGACTCCTCGCTCAAAATGACTCGCCTGAATCGAGCCTCTGTGAAGGAAGTTTAAGAAGGGATCATTGTTCCGATAAGCTATCCTTTGACTTATGAAGCATCCGCAATTTCAGGACAATCCATGCACAGAACAGGAATGACCGAACTGGAAGTGGTTCTGGCCGTTGCTCGCCGCAGTAGCTTTCGTGGCGCAGCACAAGAGTTGGGCATGTCCACCACCGCCGTGAGCAGTGCGGTGGCCGGCCTGGAAGCGCGCCTGAAGGTGCGCCTGTTCAATCGCTCCACGCGCAGCGTTGCCCTCACCGACATCGGGCAACGCTATGTGGAACGCATCGCCCCGGCGTTGGCACAGATCAAAAGTGCCGGCGAAGAGGCCAGCGTCGGCCCCGACGAGCCCAGCGGCACACTGCGTATCAATGCACCGCATGGTGGGGCCTATCTGCTGCTGGAGCCGCTGTTCAAGCAGTACGCTCAGCGCTATCCCGAAGTGCGCATCGACATCGTCAGCGAATCAAACATGGTCGACATCGTCGCCGGAGGTTTCGACGCGGGGATTCGCCTGGCAGAGTCGGTGCCACAAGACATGATTGCCGTAAAACTGTCAGATGACATTCGAATGCTTGTGGTGGCAACGCCCGAGTATCTCGAACGCCAGGGTGTGCCCGAGCATCCGCAAGACCTGCTCAGCCACCAGAGCATTGGCATGCGCATGGCCCACGGCGGCCTCTACCAATGGGAACTGGAGCGAAACGGTGAAAAGTTGTACATGAATCTGCCGGTGCGCTTCATTTTCAACGAGATGCTGGCTATCAAACAGGCCGTGGTAATGGGCCTTGGCATCGGTTTCATTTCCGAGTGGTTCATACAGGAAGAACTGGCCAGCGGCGCCCTGGTGCCAGTGCTGGTACCGTGGTGCCCGTCGTTTGGCGGTTTGAGGCTTTACTACTCGGGCCATCGCTTCGTACCGCCGCGATTACGCGCATTGATTGATCTGGCGCACGCGCTGCGGCCCACTGTGGTTTGAGCATGTCGCTATGGGCCGTTTTCGGCCAGAAGCGGACAATCAAGGCATCAGATCCTCCGGCCGTTAAAAGTAAAGCTGATTGATTTGCGGCTAGTGAAATCGGAACAAGACGTTAGCTTCAACACTCAATTGAACGCCAAGCTAACAAGCCGGGAAAAGGGGCAGTTACCTACCCCTCCACCATTTAGAAATCAAACATCAACTGAGTCCAAGGTGGGCTACGAAAATGCTCGCACACGCTCTCCCGATGCCCGTAGCGATTGCGGCTATAGGCGATTACGTGGAATGTTCTTAGGTGCTGGGGTGTGCGACGCCGAACACGGCGGCTTTTAGTCTCTCTCATGGCTGATTCCTTTAAGAAAACGCCAAAGCAAGAGTGTCGAGAACTAGTGCCAGCTATCCGCCAAGAGCCATTACGGTATTGTAATACTATACCCAATAGCCCACACTTCTCTCACGACCACTGCCTTTGGCATCGGTTTAGTCGTTGTAGGGCTAGTACCTGCCAGTCTTCCCCCTGCAACAACGCCATACCCTGTCCCTCGCGGGACGGGGTTTTTTCTGCCTAGCAATAACGCCAAGCAACAAAATCTGCTCATTTATGTATTGGCTGATGCTAAACGCATGGTAACAGCAAAGGCTAGCCAGAGTGCAGCCAGCCCGGCGCATCCAAGGAACACAACCGACAGACCACCATGCCAGAGCGCTCAGCAAGGGCTCACCCTCTCAAAAGTGTTAATCGCCCTGATTTCCAGATGAGGCTGGTCGGCTGCTTGTGGCCGATTGCTGCCCTTCGGCGGCAACCTAGAGGTAACCAGGCAACCATGGCTCCTGCTCGATTGCTGCAACGTCTCCAATGGCCAATAGACGCCACAATTCCAAGATCTTTGTCTCTGGAACGCCCTTCATGTGGCGAGGCTCGCCGGACTCTAGGTTTTCAAAAGTGACAGTTCGTGACAGGTTCACCGAAATGCACCAGTCAGCCTCGTCGGTCACCGAAACATCACCGTGTTCCTCATCTTCCGGGCGAGTTTTCAGTTCGGCAAGAAGCTCAGGGAACGTGTGTATGCCAGGGTTGGAGCTCATGGCGCCGTACCTGTGTGTGACGTGATAGCTCATGTTTACCTCAGAAAATTAATTTGAGTCCAAAACGATGGGGCGCGAAGGACGGCTTTTGGCCGAAAGCTGCCGCTACCTACAGACCAGAGTTGATCAAGCTTCGTCGTATAACTTTGGCTCATCATATCTCGGCGCATGCCCCAATCAGGATCTGCCGGCACACAAGCCGAGCGCAGCGTTCCCCTACCCCATCGCTCATTGATCTGGTCCATGACTGTCATCACCCGAGTCGCCTCCGCCGGCTGTGATATAGCAAACAAATCGTCGGTGTACTCACCAGGCTGGCATAGGCCGAGCAACATCACCTCAGCCTTGCTGTACTTAAAACCTGGTCGAAATATCCGATCAAGCGCACCCACCGCAGCTTGAGTAAGTAGCCGCACGTCATCAGTGGGATGCGGCATATCCACCACCACCCCATTGGCATACTTCATCTCCTCTGGGTTGAACATGCCAGTGCGGATGCACACCCGCACCTTCTTGCACAGCGAGCCCTGGGCGCGGAGCTTCTCAGAGGCACGCATCATATAGGTGGCCACCGCCTCCTTGATTGGCGGCAACTCCGTCAACCTCTTGCCGAACATGCGACTGCAGCAGATCTCCTGCTTTGGCGGATCCGGCTCATCCAACTCCAGGCAAGGCGTGCCGCCCAACTCCCTGGCAGTCTTCTCAATGACAATGCTGAACTTCTTACGGAGCGTCCACGAATCGGCCTTAGCCAGGTCCATAGCCGACTTGATACCCATCCCATCAAGATGGAGTTTCATCTTGCGCCCGACACCCCAAACCTCCGCAACGTCCGTATTGCGTAGCACCCAGTCACGCTTAACCGGATCGGTGATGTTGACCACCCCACCGGTTTGGAACTGCAGGCGCTTCGCGGTGTGGTTTGCCAGCTTCGCCAGGGTCTTTGTGTGAGCGATACCAACGCCGACAGGGATACCAGTGCAGCGAAGCACCTGGGCGCGAATCTTCCGGCCTAAGGCGTCCAACTCACCGACACCTGTCAGGTCGGCGAACGCCTCGTCGATGCTGTACACCTCAACCGCCGGCACCATCGCCTCGATCAGGCTCATCACGCGCTCACTCATGTCGCCATACAGTGCATAGTTGGAGGAGAACGGGACAATGCCGTGCTGCTTGAGCTTGTGCTTGATCTGGAAATACGGCTCGCCCATCTTGATGAAGGGTTTGGCGTCGTAGCTCCGGGCGATGACACAGCCATCGTTATTGCTCAGTACTACGATGGGCACCTTCGCCAGGTCGGGCCGGAATACCCGCTCGCAACTGGCATAGAAGCTGTTGCAGTCGATCAGTGCGAAGGTTGGCTGCTGCTTAGACATGGCTGCGCACTGTGCTGGTGATCACGCCCCAGATCGACAGCTCGTCGCCTTCGAGAACGTAGCGTGCCGGGAACTTGGGGTTTTCGGAAAGCAGGACCACCTCCCGGCCACGCTTGCATAGGCGCTTGCACACAGGCTCGTTGTTCAGCAGCGCCACAACCACATGCCCGTGGATCGGCTCAATGGCACGGTCAACCACGGCCAAGTCACCATCGAAGATCCCGACGCCTTGCATGCTCTCACCGGTGATTGCCACCAGGTACACGTGGGGCGCACGGATATTCAGGACCTCATCCAATGAGATGTGCTGCTCGATATGGTCCGCTGCCGGCGAAGGAAAACTGGCCGGAACCTGGAACGAGCACAACGGCAGCTTCGCGCCGACCTCAGCGATGGGACCTAGGATGGCAAAGCTCATGATGGGGCCTTTTACAAATACTGTACGAATGTACAGCTAACTCTGTAGGGCGCTTGCGGTCAATTTTTCCGTAGGGAATTTCGACAGGCGGAGCGTTGCCAACCGATCACAACGCGTCACGCCTTCTCCAGGCTCAAGCCCAACCAACAAACGGCCTCATTCTGTATCCGGTTCAGATACAATTCCGGCCTGCCGTTGTGGAACGAAACACCACAAAGCTTTTTAGCAGCGATAAGCACAACTTTCTCCGGGGCACGCACGTTTTACATGGATAAGTCAAAAACGGAACACCATCTAACACATCCCAAGTACAGGGCAGACATTGATGGCCTTCGAGCCATTGCGGTCCTGGCCGTGGTAGTTTTCCATGCATTCCCATCGAGCCTTAGGGGAGGTTTTATTGGTGTCGATATCTTTTTTGTGATATCGGGCTTTCTAATATCCACTATCATTTTAAGTAGCTTAGAAAAGAACTCATTTAACTTCGTCGAATTTTACGTCAGACGGATCAAGCGCATTTTCCCCGCATTGCTGCTGGTCTTAGCAACCTGCTGCGTAGCAGGTTGGTTCCTGTTACTAGCCGATGAATACCAACAGCTCGGCAAACACCTTGCAGCCGGCTCGGTGTTTATTTCGAATCTGGCATTACGCCAGGAAAGCGGTTACTTCGACAATTCCGCAGATACCAAACCACTTTTGCACCTGTGGTCACTCGGTATTGAAGAGCAGTTTTATATTATATGGCCGCTCATCCTTTACGCTGCTTGGCGGGTAAGATTTAACCCTTTCATCGTCATCATTATTGCAGCGGCAGTTTCGTTCAGCCTTAACATCAGCAATGTGAGGACTAACCCCTCCTTTACCTTTTACTCTCCTCAAACACGGTTTTGGGAGCTGCTGATAGGTTCTGCGCTGGCCTATATCAATCTCAACAAGGAGAGGCAGTTCTCCCCTCTAAGACTGCCCGTGTTGACCCGTTCAATATGCTCAGAGGTTTTCTCTGCATTGGGCGCCATCATGCTCATAGTGGGCTTCCTGAGGATTAGCGAAAGTCGTCCCTTCCCAGGCACCTGGGCACTGCTTCCTACGCTAGGCACAGCGCTTATAATCGCAGCAGGATCCGGCGCATGGCTAAACAGAAACGTACTATCGAACCGAGGCTTGGTTTGGTTCGGCTTGATTAGCTTTCCCCTCTACCTTTGGCACTGGCCGCTGCTCTCTTTCGCGTACATCGTCGAAGGCGTGCAGCCCTCAGCTGCCATCCGAGTGGTTGCCGTTGTCGCGTCTATCGCACTGGCCTATGCGACTTATAGACTCATCGAAAAGCCTATCCGTACGAACACCAGCAGTAATAGAGCCGTGTTCGCAATGGTAACAACGATGGTTGCAATTGGTCTCGGCGGCTTTAGCATCTTCAAGAACGAAGGCTATGCCTTTAGGCTAGATGATCGTGCGCAGTTCTCGTCATACTTCAAAAACGTCTCTCCGACCTGGTCATACATGGAGCGGACCGATCTTCTTAACAAGTACAACGATAGCTGCAATTTCTTCGATATAAAGAAACAACGTGAAGGTAAGGCAACCACTATTCCAGTGGAATCACTTAGCCCGAACTGCTTCCAGAAAAATGACACCTATACAAAGTCAGTGTTTATTTGGGGTGACTCCCATGCCCAGCATTTGTACTTTGGCTTGAAGAACAATCTGCCTAGCAACTGGCAAATCCTGCAGGTCGCAAGTTCATCATGCCCAGCGAATCCAAATGCGAAAGGAGCGTCTTCCACAGACTACTGCGAGCAGTCCAACTGGTTCGCTCTCGACGCCATACAGAAAGCCAAGCCTGACGTAGTCATTGTCGCCGAGGACTGGGGACAGGATCTCGCGATGATGCGAGAAACCACTGACAAGCTTAACGCTCTAGGTATCACCAGAATTATCTTCACTGGACCGGTGCCTCATTGGACGTCTGACCTACACAAAATAGTTCTCAAATCGTTGTGGAAAGACACACCGTCACGCACCTTCACGGGCGTCGATAAGGAGTTTATTCAGAAGAACGATGCATTGAAGAAAGCATTCAATATCAACAGTGCGAGTTACGCCGACATCATGGATTTGCTTTGCAATACTGATGGGTGCCTGACCTACATTGGCTCAGACAAAAAAGAGGGATTGACGTCCTGGGACAAGTCGCACCTGACGCCCATTGCGTCAGACTATGTTGCGAAAAATCTTCTGGTCCGCATGGTCACGGAGACAAGCGAACCCAATTGAAAAACAATGGAGGGGGTCTCCCCCTCCACTTGCCGCACAAAAACTAGATACTTGAAGGTTGCTTCAAAGATTCCAACCAGCCCTTAGCGTGCGTCTCGATCCCGCGCCCCGAAAGGTGACAATCATCGTACCTATCATTCAGCCCGATCACGTCCGTATTAGGGCCTAAGTAGACACCAGCCTGCCTTGTAGCATTGCGCTGTGCCTCAAGTATTCCAGGCGCAGACGCCATAGTTCCGCAGCGACTGGCCTGGGCCACGAAGAAATTCGACTCAGGGAAATACTCTTTTGTGAGGCTGATAACTTGCCCTAAGCCAACTGAATACTCTTCCGGCGACAATGTGTTGTCGGACTCCCCTTGATGCCACAAGAAATGCGTCACGGTTAGGCCAGACGCTTTCACTTCTGTAAGCCTTGCCTTCAACATCTCATTGAGCCTACCGCCTGACCGCCACTGTTTTAACGTCGATCCGCCAACACCTGCCGGGATGAGTACCACATCGTCAGCCAAGTGATCGTTCACCAGCTTGTCGCCGAGGTTGCTCCACACACTGCCAGATACGCCTGTAGCACCTAACAGCGGGTCAGCAGCCAGGTAGTATTTACCTTCGAAGAAATTGAACACTTTACCGGTAGTGGAT
The DNA here is from genome assembly GCF_003970195.1 of Pseudomonas sp. C 49-2. Lineage (NCBI taxonomy): Bacteria > Pseudomonadati > Pseudomonadota > Gammaproteobacteria > Pseudomonadales > Pseudomonadaceae > Pseudomonas > Pseudomonas sp. C 49-2. Next base: position 243,215 of record NZ_RXYG01000009.1, on the reverse strand, counting down.
TGATGGCGTTCACCGCCGTGGTTGGCCGCATTGGATTGACCAAATACAAAAGCCACAACTGTGTTTCTCGTAATCAGGGGAGCGTCAACTTCCTGCTTATCATGAAAAAAGCTCAGCTGATCATATTCATTTAACAAGAACGGATCCGGAACCGCCTTATTAATCGCAGGGATAAACATCCTTTTGATTTCTTTGACCGAAAAGAACAACGCATCTTGATTCGCGACTGAGCGCATCCCTATCGCTATAGATACAAATGACAGCAAAAGCAGAAAGGCAAGCACCGCAGTAATTTTAAGAGCTCGAAATCCCTTTCTACTACTTCCCTTTTCAACAGACATACGTGCCCCTTATAGAATTCGGTGAATAGTTTACAGCTTGAAACTACTGCGTGCACGGGCAAACCCCACGGGTGGAGATCGCACCTTCCTCTACCATGCCGAAGGTTAAAATAGGCCCCCAAGATCTGCTGGCTGCCAGTTCATTATCACAAGCTCTCCACTGACTTGAGCCCGGCCTTGCCGTTGGTTGGTGGTGCTATAGCGGATATCCAGCGTCTCAAAATGGAAGCCATCAAAAGCCCGCCGGATGTCCGGGTGATCGTTGATGCTCACCATCACCTTCCCTTTGCCGCGCCGCATGTCCAAGTACCTACTAATCAACAAGCACGGAAAAAGGATGACGAAAGGTATGTTGCGCCTGCGCTGGGACAAGGCAAGGGAGAAGGCGCAGCAGAAAGCGCTGGATCAGGGCGACCCTATGCTCGCAGCAAAGATTGGAGGGTTTCAGTTTCGTGACATCCGACCCAAGGCGGCATCGAAAATCATCGATATTGGCGACGCCAACCTACTGCTGGGACATAGCAAGCAGGAGATCACCAAACGGGTTTACAGGAGGATTGGCGCCACTGCCAAACCATCAAAATAGGCAAAGTTTCGGAACGCCTATCAAAAACCGGCGTTATCTACCCAAACCCCAGAAACACGAAAGCCCCGCATTCGCGGGGCTTTCGTGTAAATCTTGGCGGGAAACCAGGGATTCGAACCCTGGAGACGCTATTAACGTCCGCCGGTTTTCAAGACCGGTGCATTCAACCACTCTGCCAATTTCCCTTGTGCATCACAGGATTATAGTAGCCCATCCCGTCTCAGCGGGCGCCATAATACCCGAATGAAACACACTGTCAAACTCTTGCCATCGCTTGTTACAGAGCGTCTGTTATGATCTTTGCGACTGAACGTTTCAAAACCGAAGGAGTGTCGCCATGCGCGAACAGAATTACGCAGTGAATGGTAACGCGCAGGCTGAGCAGCTTGAAGTCAGCCGCGTGTTGCGCAACACCTATGGCTTGCTCGCCCTTACCCTCGCATTCAGCGGCGTGATGGCGTTCGTGGCCCAGCAGATGCGCGTCGGCTACCCGAATATCTTTGTCGTGCTGATCGGCTTCTATGGCCTGTTCTTCCTGACCAACAAGCTGCGTGACTCGGCCTGGGGCCTGGTGTCGGCGTTTGCCTTGACCGGTTTCATGGGCTTTATCCTCGGCCCGATCCTCAACCGCTACCTCGGCATGGCCGGCGGCGCGGAAGTGGTCAGCTCGGCGTTTGCCATGACCGCACTGGTGTTTGGTGGTCTGTCGGCCTACGTGCTGATCACCCGTAAGGACATGAGCTTCCTGGGTGGTTTCATCACCGCTGGTTTCTTCGTGTTGCTGGCGGCTGTGGTTGCGAGCATGTTCTTCCAGATCAGCGGCCTGCAATTGGCGATCAGCGCAGGTTTTGTGCTGTTCTCCTCGGTGTGCATCCTGTTCCAGACCAGCGCGATCATCCACGGTGGTGAACGTAACTACATCATGGCGACCATCAGCCTGTATGTGTCGATCTACAACTTGTTCATCAGCTTGTTGCAGATCTTCGGCATCATGAGCCGCGACGACTGATTGTCAGCGCAATAAAAAATGCCCCGCATCGAAAGATGCGGGGCATTTTTGTTTGAAGGGGCTTAATACTGGTTGGGCTCCATTTCCAGGTCGACCTTGAAACGCTCTGCAATGTCGCGCTGGATACGCTGGGCCAAGTTCGCAATATCGTGCCCTGTGGCATCGCCATAGTTGACCAACACCAGCGCCTGCAACTTGTGCACGCCGGCATCGCCGTCACGGAAGCCCTTCCAGCCTGCCTTGTCGATCAGCCAGCCGGCGGCAAGCTTCATCTGCCCATCGGCCTGCGGGTACGCCACCAGGTCCGGATAGCGCGCCTGCAGCTCAGCCGCCAGCACCTGGGACACCAGCGGGTTCTTGAAGAAGCTGCCCGCATTGCCCAGCTCGGCCGGATCGGGCAGTTTTTCCCGGCGGATACTGCAGATCGCGCGGCTGACGTCACTCGGTGTTGCCTCGGTGATCCCCTGCCCCGCCAGGCGCTGCTGCACCGGACCGTAGTCGAGTTTCAGGCGGCTGGCGCGGCTCAGGGCAAAGCGCACCCGCAAGATCAGCCAGCGCGCGGTCTCGTGTTTGAACAGACTGTCGCGGTAGGCAAAGTTGCATTCTTCCAGGCTGAAATCGCGCAACTCGCCGGTGTGACGATCCAGGGCGGTCAGGCCGGCGAATACATCCTTGATCTCGACACCGTAGGCGCCGATGTTCTGCATGGGCGCGGCGCCAACGGTGCCGGGGATGAGGCTGAGGTTTTCCAAGCCGCAGAAGCCTTGTTCTAGGGTCCATAACACGAACGGATGCCAGGTTTCGCCGGCTTCGGCCTCGACCACCACCTGCGTGCCGTCGTCGTGCAACACACGGATGCCCTGGCTGGCCATGCGCAGCACCAGCGCCGGAATGTCCTGGGTCAACAGCAAGTTGCTACCGCCGCCGATCACCAGCAGCGGCACCGCGTGTGCGGCCGAATAGGCCAAGGCCTCACGGACATCATCGTCGCTGCGGGCCTCGGCGAACAGCTGGGCACGCACGTCAATGCCAAAGCTGTTGAATGGCTTGAGCGACACCTGCGCAAGCACCTGCAAGGTCATAACCGCCCCTTCAATTCGATCACCAATAAATCACAGGCACGTTCAATCAGGTCCAGGACCCGTTCAAAGCCTTGTTCGCCTTCGTAATACGGGTCCGGCACTTCGTCCACTTCGGCGTCGTAACGGCGCAGGAAAAGGTCCAGCTCCGCCTTGCCCTGGCCCGGCTGCAGGGCCTTGAGGTTGCGCAGGTTGCTGTGATCCATCGCCAGGATCAGGTCATAGCGCGCAAAGTCGGCGCGAGAGACCTGCTGGGCACGCTGGGCCGACAGATCGTAGCCGCGCACCAACGCCGCACGCTGGCTGCGCTGGTCCGGCGGGTTGCCGACATGCCATTCACCCGTACCAGCGGACGCGACCTCGACCTGCCCCGCCAGCCCCGCTTCGCGCAATTTATGGCGCAGCACGCCTTCTGCGGTGGGCGAGCGGCAGATGTTGCCCAGGCAGACAAACAGAACCTCCATCAGGCCCCCAGCAGGCGACGGACGCGCTCAAGGTCTTCCGGGGTGTCGACACCGGCCGGCGGTGCTTCCAGCGCATCGCCCACATGGATGCGCACGCCATGCCACAGGGCCCGCAGTTGCTCCAGGGACTCGGTGTTTTCCAGCCAGCATGGGCCCCAGCTGACGAAGTCATGCAGGAAACCGGCGCGGTAGGCGTAAATGCCGATATGGCGACGGTAAGGCACGCCCTCCGGCAACACGTCAGGCTGCTTGGCGAAGGCGTCGCGCGCCCAAGGCAAGGTCGAACGGCTGAACGTCAGCGCCAGGCCGTTGATGTCACTGACTACCTTTACCACGTTCGGGTTGAACAGGGTCTCGATGTCTTCAATCGGCTCGGCCAGAGTCGCCATGCGTGCTTCGCCATGGGCGGCCAGGTTGGCGGCCACCTGGTCGATCACACTGGGCGGGATCAGGGGTTCGTCGCCTTGCACGTTGACCACGATGGCGTCCGGTGCCAGGCCGAGCTGGGTGGCGACTTCGGCCAGGCGATCGGTGCCGGAGTTATGGTCTTCGCGGGTCAGCACCGCCTCGGCACCGAAGCCCTTGCAGGCTTCGACGATGCGCGGGTCGTCGGTGGCCACTACCACGCGCTCGGCGCTGCTCTTGCAGGCCTGTTCCCACACCAGCTGGATCATCGGCTTGCTGCCGATCAGTTGCAGCGGCTTGCCCGGCAGGCGGGTCGAGGCGTAGCGGGAAGGAATGACAACGGTAAAGGCGGTGGTCATTTATCCAGGCGCTCATCGGTGGTCAGGGTGCGAGCTTCGCTTTCCAGCATCACCGGGATGCCATCACGGATCGGGTAAGCCAGGCCGGCGCCTTTGCTGATCAGCTCGGTTTTGTCGGCGCTGAGCTTGAGCGGGCCTTTGCAGATCGGGCAAGCGAGGATATCGAGCAATTTGGTGTCCATGAGTGTTTCCTGGAAAGCAGCGGTTTAAGGCAAAAGGCGGGCAGGCAGCAGACGCATCAACTGCGTGTCGAACCAGGCGACGAACGCCGGCGACGGCAGTGCATCCACCGCAAGGTACCACCAGTCGGGCTGGGCAAAGGCGCGGCACTTCACCGCGTCCTTCTCGGTCATGACCAGCGGCAATGACGGCGTAAAATTCAGGACTTCGGCGCTGTAAGTCGCGTGGTCGGCAAACCCATGGGGTATCGGCTGCCAGTGTAGCGTTTCAAGGGTATTGAAGAAACGTTGCGGGTTGCCGATGCCGGCAACCGCATGCACCTGCTGGCCTGCTGGAAAATGATCCACCGGCTGCCGCTCGCCGGTCAGCAGGTTGACCAGTGCGGTGGGCTGCAAGCGAAAGGCAAAACCATCGTCTCGATCACTGGCGGCGCCGTTGTACAACAGCGCATCGACGCTCTGCAGACGCTCAACCGGCTCACGCAACGGTCCCGCCGGCAGGCAACGGCGGTTGCCCAGGCCGCGGGCAGCGTCGATCAGCACCAGTTCAAGGTCTCGGGCCAGGCGGTAGTGCTGGAGACCGTCGTCGGAGAGGATCAGGTCCAGGGTTTCGCTGGCCAGCAGCGCCTGGACCGCACGGCTGCGATCGGGGTCAATCATCAACGGCACGCCGCAGCGCTGCACGATCAACAAGGGCTCATCACCCGCCACTTCGGCGCTCTGGCTGGCTGCGACCCGCCATGGCAACTGCGGCGGCTTGGCGCCATACCCCCGACTGACCACACCTACGCGCAAGCCGCTGCGTCGGCAGTGTTCGATAAGCCACAGGATCAACGGCGTCTTGCCGGTGCCACCCACGGTGATATTACCGACCACCACCACCGGCACCGGCGATTGATAGATCTCGCCGTCACCCGCCAGGAAGCGTGCACGCTTGCGCTGCACCACCCGGCGATACAAGGACTCCAGCGGCCGCAACAGCGCAAGCGCCGGATGGCCCTCGTACCAGGCCTTGAGCAAACGATCAGACAGGGCCATTAGGGTTGGCCCGCCGCCTCGACGGTGGTCATGCGCAAATGGCTGAAACCGAGCTTGCCGGCGGCGTCCATTGCGGTGATCACGGCCTGGTGCTGGGTCTTGCCATCGGCACTGATCGACAGCGGCAGCTTAGTGTCGCCGCCGGACTCTTTCTGCAAGGCATCCATCAGGCTGGCCAGGTCGTTTTTCTCGAGCAACTGGTTATTCACCGAAAACACCCCGTCGGCGCTGATGGCGATGTCCAATTGCTTGACTTGCTGGTCCTCGGCCGGCGAACCGCTCACGGCCTCCGGCAGGTCGACGCGCAGTTCGGTCTGCCGGGTGAAGGTGGTGGTGACGACAAAAAACAGCAGCAGGATAAACACCACATCAATCAGCGACGCGAGGTTGATATCGACGTTTTCCCGTTGCTTGCGGCGAAATTTCACGCTTTGCCCCCAACCAGGTCCACGTCACGGTCGCCCTGCACCACTTCCACCAGTTTGATGGCTTCCTGCTCCATGCCCACCACAAGCTCATCGATGCGGCGTTGCAGGAAGCGGTGGAAGAACACCGAGGGAATACCCACCATCAGGCCTGCGGCCGTGGTGATCAGCGCCTTGGAGATACCACCGGCCAGTACGGCCGCGTTGGTGGTCATGCCGGAGCCCATGAACGAGCTGAAGATATCGATCATGCCCAACACCGTACCGAGCAAGCCGAGCAACGGCGCCATGGCGGCGATGGTGCCGAGGGCGTTGATGTAGCGTTCCAGTTCATGGATGACGCGGGCGGCGGCTTCCTCGATGCACTCTTTCATGATCTCGCGACCGTGCTTGGAGTTGGCCAGCCCGGCAGCGAGGATCTCACCCAACGGGGAATTGGCGCGCAGCTCCTTGAGTTTTTCCTTATCGAGCTGCTTGTTCTTGATCCAGGACCAGACCTGCCCCAGCAAATGCTCGGGGGTCACGCGGCTGGCGCGAAGGGTCCACAGGCGTTCGGCGACGATGCCGAGTGCGGCGATAGAACTCATGATGATCGGCAACATCATCCAGCCGCCGGATTTGACCAATTCCCACACAGTGAATGTCCCCTCGAAAAAGTGCGCCACTTTACCATATAGGTGCGTCGACCACAGACCCCATCGGCCCTGGCTAGGGTAACCGCTCGCGCCAGAACCGGCGTTGACTGCGCGCAACTACCGGGAGCGTAAAAGCACCCAACTGCAGACGTACGGCGCCCTGCTCGGCGCTGTCATATACCTGGCTGCCCAACCGCTGGTAGCGTTCCATCACCTGTGGATGGGGATGGCCGAACGCATTGTTGCGCCCTCGCGAGATCAGCACGGATCGCGGAGCAAGCCGTTCCACAAAGGGCCAGGACGAAGAGCTGCGACTGCCATGGTGCGGCGCTTGCAGCCAATCTGTGGGCACCGCCAGCGGTGACGCAAGCATGGCCTGTTCCGCCGCACGGTCAATATCACCGGTCAGCAGCAGGCGCTCGCCATTCGCCTGCACCTGCAAGACGCAGGACTTCGCGTTGCCACTTATGGCGTCCGGCCACTGCCAGAGTTCGAAGGTCACACCGTCCCAAGTCCAGCGCTCGCCACTGAAGCAGGGTTGAGTGCCGAGCGATGGCGGCAAACCGTCGGTTTCGCCGCCCACCACACGCTTGATCGGCATGCCATTGGCAATCGCCGCTGCACCCCCGGCGTGATCGGCATCGGCATGGCTGAGCAGCAGCATATCCAGCTCTCCTACCCCGAGTTTTCGCAAAGACGGCAGTACCACGCGCGCACCCAAGTCAAAAGTGCCGGAGCGCGGGCCGGCGTCATAGAGCAACGTGTGATGACGGGTGCGCAAAATCAACGATTGCCCCTGGCCGACATCAAGCTGCGTAACCTCCACCTGTCCGTCGGGCACCAGCGCTCGTGGGGGAAACACCGCCAGCAGAAACATCGGCCAACCCAGCACACGAAACGGCACGCCCTTGGGCAGCAGGAGGAGCAGTGCCCCCAGCAGACTTACCAACCAATACCCCAGCGGTACATCGGCCGGAATCCAGGCCGGCATCTGTCCGGCGAGCCACGCCAAGCCGTTGAACAAGGCACCCAGTGCCCCGCCAGCCAGCCACAGCAGACCTTCCCCTACAAACGGCAACGCCAGCAATGCAGTGCCCAACAAGGCCAGCGGCAACACCACCAGGCTGATCCATGGCACCGCCACCAGGTTAGCGAACGGCGCACTCAGGCTAATGGGCAACCCCAACACCAGCAAGGCCGGAAACAACCCGATGGCAATCAACCACTGCGGCCGAGTCCACACCTGCCACACGCTCCAGGGTCCCAGACGGCCACCAAACGCCAGGATCAGCACCGCCACCGCCGCAAAGGACAGCCAGAACCCCGGCTGCAAGCTCGCCAACGGCTCCAGGACCAACACCCCATTGAGCGCCAGCAACAAAGGCCACCACAGCCCCAGGTGACGCAAGCGCAATCGCCACAACAACACCAGCCCAACCATCACGCAGGCGCGCTGCACCGGCACGCCAAACCCAGCCAGCAAGCCGTAACCCAGTGCCGTAGTGAACGCCAGCCCACAAGCCCAGGGCAGCCATGGCCAGGTTCGAGGCCAGCATCCATAGCGCGCCAAGCCAGCGATCAAACCGTAAATCAACCCCGCCAGCAGGCCGATATGCTGACCGGAGATGACCAGCAAATGCACAGTCCCTGTGTCCTGCAGCACCTGCCAGTCAGCAGCCGCCAATCCAGAGCCATCGCCCAACACCAGGGCAATCAGGCCAGCCTCCCGGCCTTGGGCGTCCACCGCAAGCAAGCGCTGACGCACGCTGTCGCGCCAGGCGTTGGCAGCCGGTGCCAGGCGCTCTCCATCCTTTACCGTGCCCGTGGCGCCAATGCGCTGGGCGAGCAGCCAAGCCTCCTGATCAAAGCCGTGGAAGTTCAGCAACCCGGCGGGCCGCTTGAGGGTGACGGCCAGGCGCCAACGTTCACCGCTGCGCACGGGCGGCCCGCCACGCCAGGACACCCGGATGCGCGTGGGCAACCGGGCATTACGCGACCGACTGTCGGTCAGTACAAAGCGCACGCCCTCGTCCGTCTGTTGCGGCAACCCGCTGACCCGCCCTTCCACCCAGCGCGTCTGACCGTCCAGCACTGGCTTGAGGCGATCATCCAGCGCCGACTGCGCGCTCATGCACGCCCAACTCAGCCCCAACAGGAAAAAAGCCAAGGGATACGTGCGAAACGGCAACAGCATCAAGGCCAGCACCAGCAAGGCGATCAGCCAACCGGTAGTCGGCAATGCCGGTAAAAAGCGCAAGGCCAGCAACCCCAGCGCAAACGCGCACATCCCTGTCCTCATGAATCATCCTTTTCAAGTGATCCACTCAGTCTTAGCCGGATACCCAGCACGGCCTTTGATGTTTTGTCACAAAGTCTGAATTTTCTGTTTATAGAATGCGGGCATACTTGCCCCTCGAACTGACCTGGACCCCTTATGCCCCGGCGCTTATTCAAACGATACATGCCTGACCCCAGCAGTATCAGGGAACACAAGTCATTACAGTTTCTTGGCACCTTGCTGCATGACCCGAACCTCTGGCACCTGAACCGGCACTCGGTCGCGCGCGCAATGGCTGTGGGTTTGTTCGCGGCTTTTATTCCGATTCCGTTACAGATGCTGCTGGCCGCCTTCCTGGCGATCACCGTGCGCGGCAATATGCCCATCGCGGTCAGCCTGGTATGGCTGACCAACCCGATCACCATGCCGGTGGTGTTCATCTGCACCTACATGACCGGCGCCTGGTTGATGAATGTGCCCCCGCGCAGCCTGCCGGATGACCTGACCTGGGAATGGATCAGCGGCCAATTGAGCACGTTATGGCAGCCGTTCCTGCTGGGTTCAGTGGTGTTGGGGCTGGTGCTAGGTGCGCTCGCGTATTGCCTGACCATGGGCTACTGGCGCTGGTGGGTGGCCCATCAATGGAAAAAACGCAAACAGCGTCGCGCCTAACACGCCCGCAGACGCAGATGCACCCGCAGCCCTTTTCCGGTGTTTTGCGCCCACAAGCTGCCGTCCTGGCGCTGCACGGCGTTGCGCGCGATGCTCAAGCCCAGGCCGAAGCCACCATCGCCGGGGCGTGATCCGTCCAGGCGCGTGAACGGTGCGAAGATCCGTTCCAGGTCCCCGTCATCGATCCCGCCGCCCTCGTCCTCCAGCCATACATGCCAATAGTCACCTTCGCGACGCCCATCCAGGCTGACCACACCGCCCACGGGTGAATGGCGAATGGCATTGCGCAGGATGTTTTCCAGGGCCTGGGCCAACGCATTCAGGTTGCCGCGCACCCAGCACTCCGGGCCGAGCAGGCACGGCAGGCGCGACGCGGGCCAATCGCTTTCGAAGCATGCGTTTTCACGCAACATGTCCCACAGCGCCTGAAGCTGGATATCTTCCTGGGGCAGCGGTGCCCGCTCGGTGTCCAACCAGGCCAGTTGCAGACTGTCTTCCACCAGGCGTTGCATCGCATCGATCTCACGGCCAAGCCGCTCGCGCAGTTGCGTGAGGTCCTGCTCACTGTCACACGCCACCCGCAGGCGGCTCAGCGGAGTGCGCAGTTCATGGGACATGTCCCGCAGCAGTTGCTGCTGCAATACCACGGTGCCCTGCAGGCGTTCGGACATATGGTCGAACGCGCGGCCCAACTCACCCAATTCATCCTGACGACTGGTCGCGTCGTGGGACAGCCGCGTATTCAACTGGTCGGCACGCCAGGCGTTGGCCTGCTCACGCAGTTGATTGAGGGGCATGATCAGCAGGCGATACAGGCCGACGCACAGCAACAGGGTAAACAGGCCAGGGATCACGCCATTGGTCACCACCCGCCAGAACAGTTGGTAGCGCCCCGGCATGAAGCGCTGCGGCAACTCGATCACCAGCGAACCTGCGTTGGGGTCGACCGGAAACGGGATTTTCAGCCACGGCAGGCCTTTGGTATGCCGGCTCACCGGCCAGTCCAGGCCACGCAGAAAGGTCAGGCGCTGGTTTTCCTTGTCGGTCAGCGGGTAGCTGCTCAGCGATTGCAAGTCATTGCCGATCACGCCGATCCAGGTGGTTTCGCGCTCGCCCATCTCCTGCAGCCACGCATCGACGCCAGCACTGCCGTCTCGGTTCCAGGCCTGCTCCGCTCGCAACGCGTAACCGCTCAAGGTGATCCGCGCTTCATCGGACAGGTAGGCGTTCTTCTGCTCCATGTAGCGCCCCCACGACCAACTGAGCCAGATCATCAGCAAACAGAAGGCGATCAACAGGCAGGCCAGCTTCCAGAATAACGAGTGCTTGCCCGGCAGGCGCTTAAAGGGCCGTTTAAAGGCTGTCATCAGCACCGCTCAGCACATAGCCCTTGCCCCACACTGTGCGCACTTCGCGCTCGGTGTAGCCGATGGCCTTGAGCTTGCGGCGGATCTGGCTGATATGCATGTCGAGGCTGCGGTCATGGGGCGCATAACCACGTTGCAGCACCTGCTGGTAAAGGAAGGGTTTGCTGAGGACTTCCTCAGCGTTGCGATGCAAAGTTTCCAGCAGGCGATATTCACTGCGGGTCAGGCCAGCCCGATGTTCCAGGTGGCAGACATCGCACAGTTCATCGTCGAAGCGCAGGGTGCGGGTATCGTCACGTGCGGGTGCCAGGCTCGGTAATGGGCGTCTGTCCAAGGCGACACGGCGCAGGATGGCCTCGATGCGCACGCGCAGCTCGATCATGCTGAACGGCTTGGGCAGGTAGTCATCGGCGCCCAGGCGAAAACCGCTGATGCGATCGGCCTCAGCCCCCAGTGCCGACATCAGGATTACCGGGATCGAATGGCTCTGGCGCAGATGGGTCAGGATCGACAACCCGTCCAGCCCTGGCAGCAGAATGTCCATCAACACCACGTCGAACACCTGGTCGCGCGCCATCTGCAGGCCTTGCTGGCCGTTCTGGCACCAGGTGACATGGAAACCACAGCGCCCCAGATGTTCATGGACATAAGCGCCCAGCACGGGGTCATCTTCGATGGTCAGGATACTGGGTAGGCCAGTTGCTACGGGATTCATTAGTATCTGCAAGTCATTCTCAATGACTGATTATTCAAGATAACCCCGCAGCAGGCAATCGCCACTGGCCGCCAAATGCCTTCAAGATTGCCGTCTGTCATTAATTTGCAAGATTCCTCGCCGCGCAAATGGCTACACTGCGCAGGTGGCGCGGGCCGGATGCCCGCGCAATTCCGTAGATATCAATGTGGTAGCAGGAGAGTGGCGTGCTGACAAGAATGGGGATAAAAGGCCGCGTACTGTTGCTGACCTTATTACCGACCAGCCTGATGGCCTCGTTGCTGGGCGGCTATTTCACCTGGATGCAGCTCTCGGAACTGCAGACCCAATTGCTGCAACGCGGCGAAATGATCGCCGAACAGTTGGCGCCCCTGGTCGCGCCCGCCCTCAGTGCGCGCAACACCGATTTGCTCGAGCGCATCGCCACCCAATCCCTGGAACAGCCGGACGTGCGTGCCGTGTCCTTCCTCAGCCCGGATCGCGCGCCCCTCGCCCACGCCGGCCCGACCATGCTCAACCAGCCGCCGGTCGGCAACAGCTCGCATTTATTGCAGCGCACCGGCAATGACGCCACCCGCTATTTGCTGCCGGTGTTTGGCCGTCACCGCAACCTCGCCGGCGAGCTGATCCCGGATGAAGCCGACCGCCTGCTGGGTTGGGTCGAGGTGGAACTGTCCCACAACGGCATGTTGCTGCGTGGCTACCGTAGCCTGTTCGCCAGCTTGTTGCTGATCGCCATCGGCCTGATCTGCACCGCGGCGCTGGCACTGCGCATCAGCCGCACCATCAACTCGCCCATCGGCCAGATCAAGCAAGCCGTGGCCCAACTCAAGGACGGCAACCTGGAAACCCGTTTGCCACCCTTGGGCAGCCAGGAACTGGACCAACTCGCCTCGGGCATCAACCGCATGGCCGAGACCTTGCAGAACGCCCAGGAAGAACTGCAACACAGCATCGACCAAGCCACCGAAGACGTGCGCCAGAACCTGGAAACCATCGAGATCCAGAACATCGAGCTGGACCTGGCGCGCAAGGAGGCCCTGGAGGCCAGCCGCATCAAGTCGGAGTTCCTGGCCAACATGAGCCATGAAATCCGCACCCCGCTCAACGGCATTCTCGGCTTTACCCATTTGCTGCAAAAAAGCGAGCTGACCCCGCGCCAGCTCGACTACTTGGGCACCATCGAAAAGTCCGCCGACAACCTGCTGGGCATCATCAACGAGATCCTCGACTTCTCGAAAATCGAGGCCGGCAAACTGGTGCTCGACAGCATCCCGTTCAACCTGCGCGACTTGCTGCAAGACACCCTGACCATCCTCGCCCCCGCCGCCCATGCCAAACAGCTGGAACTGGTGAGCCTGGTGTACCGCGACACGCCGCTGGCGCTGGTGGGTGATCCGCTGCGCCTCAAGCAGATCCTTACCAACCTGATCAGCAACGCGATCAAGTTCACCCGTGAAGGCACCATTGTCGCCCGGGCGATGATCGAGGACGAGCAGGAAGACAGCGTGCAATTGCGCATCAGCGTGCAGGACACCGGCATCGGCCTGTCCAGCCAGGACGTGCGCGCGCTGTTCCAGGCCTTCAGCCAGGCCGACAACTCGCTGTCGCGCCAACCCGGCGGCACGGGGTTGGGGCTGGTGATTTCCAAGCGCCTGATCGAACAGATGGGTGGTGAAATCGGCGTCGACAGCACGCCAGGCGAAGGCTCGGAATTCTGGATCAGCCTGAACCTGCCCAAGACCCGTGACGATGTCGAAGACCTGCCTTCCGCGCCGCTGCTGGGCCATCGCGTGGCGGTGCTGGAAAACCACGAACTGGCACGCCAGGCGCTGCAGCATCAACTGGAAGACTGCGGCCTGGAAGTCACGCCGTTCAATAGCCTGGAAAGTCTGACCAACGGCATCACCAGCGCCCATCAGACTGAGCAGGCCATTGACCTTGCGGTGCTCGGCGTGACCGCCAATGACATCCCGCCCGAGCGCCTCAACCAGCACCTGTGGGACCTCGAACATTTGGGCTGCAAAGTGCTGGTGCTGTGCCCGACCACCGAGCAGATGCTGTTCAACCAATCCGTGCCCAATCCCAACAGCCAGTTGCAGGCCAAACCGGCGTGCACGCGCAAGCTGCGGCGCGCGCTTTCCGACCTGATCAGCCCGCGCCCATCGCGCAGCGAACCGGGCGAGCCGTTGTCCAGCCGTGCGCCGCGTGTGCTGTGCGTGGACGACAACCCGGCGAACTTGCTACTGGTACAGACCCTGCTGGAAGACATGGGCGCACGGGTGCGCGCCGTGGAAAGCGGGTATGCCGCCATCGACGCGGTAAAACAGGACACCTTCGACCTCGTGCTGATGGACGTGCAAATGCCCGGCATGGACGGCCGCCAGAGCACCGAAGCGATCCGCCAGTGGGAAAGCGAGCGCAGCGGCACGCCATTGCCGGTGGTCGCCCTCACCGCCCACGCCATGGCCAACGAAAAACGCGCCTTGCTCCAAAGCGGCATGGACGATTACCTGACCAAACCCATCAGCGAGCGGCAACTGGCCCAGGTCGTGTTGAAGTGGACCGGCCTGGCGCTGCGCAATCAAGGGCCGGAACGTGCAACGGATGGCCTCGGCCCCGGCATACAAATGCCCGTGCTGGACCATGAAGAGGGCCTGCGCCTGGCCGCCGGCAAGGCTGATCTGGCGGCGGACATGCTCGCCATGTTGCTCGCCTCCCTGGAGGCCGACCGACTCGCCATCACCCTTGCCCGTGACGCCAACGACAACAACGCCCTGATCGAACGCGTGCACCGCCTGCACGGCGCCACCCGTTACTGCGGCGTACCGCAGTTGCGGGCTGCGTGCCACCGCGCCGAAACCCTGCTCAAGCAGGACGACGCCAAGGCCCAGCATGCGTTGGACGAACTGGACATGGCCATTGCCCGACTCGCCAGTGAAGCGCGGGTCAACGCCTGACTTTTTACAGGAACAGGCTTTTGTGGTGAGCGAGCTTGCCTCGCGCGGGGCAAGCCCGCTCACCACAAAAGACTGCTCATTCATTTGTAATTGCAGGGAGCTTTTCCATGCGCGTTATTCTTTTCAGCAGCCAGACCTACGACCGCGACAGTTTTCTCGGCGAACCCCTGCCGCCCGGCCTGGAACTGCAGTTCCAGCCCGCCCGCCTCAACCTCGACACCGTGGCCCTTGCCGAGCATCACGAAGTGGTCTGCGCCTTTATCAACGACGACCTCAGCGCCCCGGTCCTGGAGCACCTGGCCAAGGGCGGCACGCGGTTGATCGCGCTGCGCTCGGCGGGCTACAACCATGTGGACCTGGCCGCCGCCAAGCGCCTGGGCCTGACCATCGCGCGCGTGCCGGCGTATTCGCCCCATGCGGTGGCCGAGCATGCGGTCGCGCTGATCCTCGCCCTCAACCGTCGCCTGCACCGCGCTTATAACCGCACCCGCGACGGTGATTTCAGCCTGCACGGCCTCACCGGTTTCGACCTGGTGGGCAAAACCGTCGGCGTGGTCGGCACCGGGCAGATCGGTGCCACCTTCGCCAAGATCATGGCCGGCTTCGGTTGCCAGTTACTCGCCTACGACCCCTTCCCCAACCCGCAAGTGCAGGCCCTGGGCGCGCGCTACGTGAGCCTGCCCGAACTGCTGGACCAGGCGCAGATCATCAGCCTGCATTGCCCGCTGACCGCCGACAGCAAGCACTTGATCAACGCCCGTTCCCTGGCGCAGATGCAGCCAGGCGCGATGCTGATCAACACCGGTCGCGGCGGTCTGGTGGACACCCCGGCGCTGATCGAAGCGCTCAAGGACGGTCAGCTCGGCTACCTGGGGCTGGATGTGTATGAAGAAGAAGCCCAGCTGTTCTTCGAAGACCGCTCCGACCTGCCCCTACAGGACGACGTCCTCGCGCGCCTGCTGACCTTCCCCAACGTGATCATCACCGCCCACCAGGCGTTTCTCACCCGCGAAGCCCTGGCGGCCATCGCCGGCACCACCTTGGCCAACATCGCGGCCTGGGCCGACGGCCAGGCGCAGAACCTTGTCGAAGGATGATCAGCGGTCACATACCAGGCTCATGATGAGCCAGCACCCGTGATAGGATGCCGCGCCTATTTGGAGGATCCATGGCCGAACACGATTTCCGCTTCAGTTTGCTGAGCCCGCAACACACCCTGATCGAATGCCGCGCCCTGGTGCCGGGCCGTTACCAGGTCACCGGCAACGGTGGTTCGATCAAGCATGGCGACGTTTTGATCGTCTCCCTGCGCGGCAGTAAAACCCTGTCGATGCGCCTCACCGTCGAAGGTGATGCGCGCTACTCCATCCGCCCGGCGGGCCAGTGGGTCGCCATGGCCCAGGGGCCGAAATTCGGCGAGTTGGAGATTCACACCTGGAAGGTCAACTGCGACAGCTGCGATGCGGTGTTGGAGTTCGAATTCGCGGTGGAAACCAAGCTGACCAAAGCGCCGCTGCAACCCGCCGCCAATGCGCGCATTGCCGAATTGGGCTGGGCCAGCGAGGGCGACAAGCACCGCTGCCCGAAATGCCAAAAGGCCGCGCAATGAAAGGCCTGCTTCTGCTCGCCGCCGTCGGAGCGGCCCTGACGGGCTGCGCCGGGGATGCAGTCAAGCTCAAGCAGGATCACAGCTACGTGGTCGAATGGATTGGTGAACGGCCGCTGATGGACTACGCGCACCTGACCGTTACCCTCGGCGCCGATGGCCGTGCCTACGGCAACGGCGGCTGCAACCACTGGTTCGCGCCCTACACCGTCGACGGCGAAAAGCTCAGCTTCGGCCAAATCGGCAGCACCCGCAAACTCTGCGCCGAGGCCTTGATGGAGCAGGAACACCGCTTCTTCCAGGCCCTGCAGGGTGTGCAGCGCTGGGACATCTCGCCGATCGAACAGACGCGCTTTTGGCCGGCCGAGGGCAAGCCGATTCGTCTGTGGCTCGAAGAAGGCTGAGACCGCCGACCTGTAGGTTGGAGGGATCCAAATGTGGGAGGGGGCTTGCCCCCTCCCACATTTGTTTTGAGTCGTGGCTTTAACCGCGCAAGGCCTTGAGCTTGGCCAACACCCCGTCCGCCGTCTGCTCGCCCATCAACGTCTCACGCACCTTGCCCTTGTCATCGATGATGTAGGTCACCGGCAAGGCTTCGCTGCGTGGAATATCGAAAATCTCTTCCGGATTCTGCGCCAGCACCGTGAACTTGATGCCCAGCTTGTCGCTGGCGGCCTTCAGTTCTTCGCCCTGCACGTTGTCGAAGTTGACCCCGAATACGCCTACGTTCTGCGCCTTCAGTTGCTCGGCCAAGGCGTTGAGCTCGGGGATTTCCGTGCGGCACGGGCCACACCATTCGGCCCAGTAGTTGACCACCAGCCACTGCTTGTCCAAGCGTTCGGAAGCCACCTTCTTGCCATATTGGTCAACGCCGTAATCGTTACCGCAGCCGCTGAGCAGCAGGGTTGTGATGATCGCCAATGCACCGATCAGTCGCCTTGTCATGGGGTAATCCTTCGCAAAAATGAACGTTGGCTGCGACCTATCGCCTCTTACGGTTTAAGGACAGGTCGCTGCGCGGGTAGAATACCCGCCACCTTACGCAAGATGCGACCCGCACATGACCGATCTGACGCTTTATCACAACCCGCGCTGCTCGAAATCCCGCGGTGCGCTGGAACTGCTGGAAGCACGCGGCCTTACCCCCAACGTGGTGCGCTACCTGGAAACCCCGCTGAACGCGGCGCAATTAAAGGCGCTGCTGGGCAAGCTGGGCATCAGCGCCCGCCAACTGCTGCGCACCGGCGAAGATGAATACAAGGCGCTCAACCTCGCCGACGCCAGCCTCAGCGAAGCGCAGTTGATTGCCGCCATCGCCGAGCACCCGAAGCTGATGGAACGCCCGATCCTGGAAACCGCCGACAAAGCCATCATTGGCCGTCCGCCGGAAAACGTGCTGGAGATCCTGCCGTGACGTCGCCCTATGTGCTGGTGCTGTATTACAGCCGCAATGGCTCGGTGAGCGAAATGGCCCGGCAGATCGCCCGGGGCATCGAGCAAGGCGGTATGGAAGCGCGACTGCGCACCGTGCCGGCGATCTCCACCGAGTGCGAAGCCGTGGCGCCAAGCATCCCGGACGAAGGCGCGCTGTATGCCAGCCTGGATGACCTGAAGCACTGCTCGGGGCTGGCCCTCGGCAGCCCGACCCGTTTCGGCAACATGGCAGCGCCGCTCAAGTATTTCATCGACGGCACCAGCAACCTTTGGCTCACCGGCGCCCTCGTCGGCAAGCCGGCCGGGGTGTTCACCTCCACCGCCAGCCTGCACGGCGGTCAGGAAACCACGTTGATGTCGATGCTGCTGCCGCTGCTGCACCACGGCATGCTGATCACCGGCCTGCCCTACAGCGAACAAGCGCTGCTCGATACCCAGGGCGGTGGCACACCGTATGGCGCCAGCCATCACGCCGGCCCCGATGGCAAGCGCATGCTCGATCAACATGAAATCGCCCTGTGCCGCGCCCTTGGCCTGCGCCTGGCGACTACCGCTACCCTGCTGGAGAGCGGCAGTGGCCAGAAAGCCTAAGGTCCTGCCAGCCCAAGCGTGGCTCGAGCCGCGGGTCAAGCTGGCGCGCGTGCTCAGCCTGCTGGCGTTTTTGGGCCTGGTGGGTCTGCTGTGCGTGTATTACCTGTTCGTCGCCGACCTGCATGGCGCGCGGCCTTGGGTGATCCTGCTGATCGAACTGGTGCCGCTGCTGGTGCTGACGCCGGGCATGCTGACGGGCAGCGCGCGCGGGCATTCGTGGATGTGCTTTGTGGTGAACTTGTATTTCATCAAGGGTGCGCTGGCGGCGTACGACCCGAATCGGCAGTGGTTCGGGGTGCTGGAGATGTTGGCGAGCCTGGCGGTGTTTTGTACGGCGTTGTTGTATGTGCGCTGGCGGCATCAGCTCAACCGCCGGTTGGCAGCGGCCTGAAATACGTCATCGGGGGCAAGCCCCCTCCCACATTTGATCGGCGGCGCGGTTAAAGTGTGGGAGGGGGCTTGCCCCCGATGGCATCACCTAGGTCTCAATGATTGACGGTGTAGGCCAGCATCATCGACAACTGGCACATCGGCCGCCCACTCTCGGCGTGCCACTGGTTGAACGCGCCCTGCACCGTCGCCAGGTCGCGCAGGCTGGTCGGTGCCTTGTCGACGATCTTCTGCGCGTTCAACGCCGCCACCACGTCATAACTCGGCACAAAAGTGTCCTTGCCGACCATGCGCAAGAAACGTGGCGCTGACAGCCCGCCAAGTTGATGGCCGTGCTTGCTCAGGTACTTCCACAGCCCGACGATATCAGTCACCGGCCAATCGGCGATAAACGCGCCGAAGCTGCCCTTCTCCTGCTCGATGTCGAGGATCATCTGCGCATTGCGCGGCACGCTCTTGAGCTTGCCCAGGTGACGGATGATGCTGGTGTCCTGCATCAAGCGCTCCAGGTGCTCGGCGCCCATCAGCACGACTTTTTCCGGGTCGAAGCCGAAAAAAACCTTTTCGAACGCCGGCCACTTGGCATCCACCACGCTGTGCTTCAAGCCCGCACGAAATACGCGCAGCGCCAGGGTCGACAGATAGCGATCATCGCTGATCTTGCGCAGTTGCGCCGGGGTCTTGGCTACAGGCAGATGGGCTTCCAGCTCGGCTGCCGAACCGAAGCGGTTCAGACAGTATTCGTGAAGCCACTTGTAATCGCGCATGCCCTCTCCTGGCAGTTGAATTGATAACGGCGCCCGCGAGCGCCGTGTGTCAGAGCGTTGAAACGGCTCAGAGGTTCACCACATTGACGAAACGCGAGGCGGCAGTCTCATCGATTTTCAGGCTGGTGAAGTCGAATAGGTTGCGGTCAGCCAACTGCGACGGCTGCACATTCTGCAGGCTGCGGAAGATGCTTTCGGTACGGCCTGGGGTCTTGCGCTCCCAGTCCACCAGCATTTCCTTGACCACCTGGCGCTGCAGGTTTTCCTGGGAGCCGCACAGGTTGCACGGAATGATCGGGAATTGCTTGAAGTCGGAGTAGGCCTGGATGTCCTTCTCGTTGCAATACGCCAGCGGGCGGATCACCACGTTACGCCCGTCATCGGCGCGCAGCTTGGGCGGCATGGCCTTGAGCGAGCCGTTGAAGAACATATTGAGGAAGAAGGTCTCAACGATATCGTCGCGGTGGTGACCCAGGGCCATTTTGGTCGCGCCGATTTCATCCGCGAAGGTGTACAGCGTGCCACGGCGCAGGCGCGAGCACAGCGAGCAGGTGGTCTTGCCTTCCGGAATCAGTTCCTTGACCACCGAGTAGGTATCTTTCTCGACGATGTGGTACTCAACGCCCAGTTCCTTGAGGTAGGCCGGCAGCACATGCTCAGGGAAGCCCGGTTGTTTCTGGTCCATGTTGACGGCGACGATCTCGAACCTGATCGGCGCGACCTTTTGCAGGTGCAGCAGCACGTCGAGCATTGTGTAACTGTCTTTGCCGCCGGAGAGGCAGACCATGACCTTGTCGCCGTCCTCGATCATGTTGAAATCGGCGACCGCTTCACCGGCCAGGCGACGCAGGCGTTTTTGCAGTTTGTTCTGGTTGACCGTAAGAGTGCCCATGGCGCTTGGATCCGCTAGAGGTGTGTGACGAAAAGCCGGGTATTTTACGCAAAAAAACAATCAAAAGGGCTAGCCATAAAAGACCCCGCCGCGATTAAGCCCAATGTTTACAGCGCAATTTGCTCTAAAGGCCCTACAGTTATTCCGGTCATCACTTCCTATACTGCGACTAGAGGTCGCACATCTATCCAGACCTTTGAGGCCATTTGGCCCGTGGGCGCTCCGATGGGGGGCGATGGTAATAACGACAGGAGTGACTGGCATGATCCATCACGTCGTGGGGCTGTTTACCCATCCCGACCAGGAATGGCGGGAAATCCGTGGCGATAAAGAAGAAAGCATCGGCCACATGTACCTCACTCACACCTTGATTCTTGCGGCGATCCCCGCCGTCTCCGCCTTTATCGGCACCACCCAGGTCGGCTGGGTCATCGGCAATCGTGCGCCGGTGATGCTGACCCAGGAAAGCGCCTTGTGGATGACCATCATGTCCTACGCCGCCATGCTCGGTGGCGTGGCGGTGATGGGTGCGTTCATTCACTGGATGGCGCGCACGTACGACGCCAATCCCAGCATGGCACGCTGCGTGGCCTTTGCCACCTACACCGCTACGCCGCTGTTTATCGGTGGGCTGGCCGCACTCTATCCGCATATGTGGCTGGGCATGGTCGTGGGCACGGCGGCCATCTGCTACACGGTGTACTTGCTCTATGTGGGGCTGCCGACCTTCATGAACATCGACCCGGATGAAGGCTTCCTTTTTTCCAGCTCGGTACTGGCCGTGGGCCTGGTAGTACTGGTGGCAATCATGGCGTTTACCGTGATCGTCTGGGGGCTGGGCGTAGGCCCGATCTACACCAACTGACCGTCTAAAACCTTAGGCAAAGCCACCGCAAGGTGGCTTTGTGCATCATGCATGACCATTCGGCGCCTGACAGATTCGGAAACACCCAGCTTTGCGGCATACTGGACGTCTCTGGAGATATGTACAGCATGCCCGAGCAACTCAATACCCGCGTCGAAGATTGTTTCCTACAAGCCGAATCCTTTTTCAAACGAAGCTTCAAACGCCCCCAGGTCAGCCTCAAGCTGCGGGGCCAGAAGGCCGGTGTCGCGCATTTGCACGAGAACCTGCTGCGTTTCAACCCACAGTTGTACCGTGAAAACAGCCAACACTTCCTGAAACAGACCGTGGCCCATGAAGTGGCGCACCTGATTGCCCACCAATTGTTTGGCGAACGCATCCAACCCCATGGCGAGGAATGGCAATTGATCATGCGCGGGGTTTACGAACTGCCGCCGGATCGTTGCCACACTTATGAAGTGAAGCGTCGCCAGGTGACTCGCTATATCTACCGATGCCCGTGTGCGGACAGTGACTTTCCGTTTTCGTCACAACGCCATGGCATGGTGGCTCAGGGCCGAAGGTATTTGTGCAGGCGGTGCCGCCAGACCTTGGTGTTTACCGGCGAAACCCGGGTGGAGTGAGGGCCTCTTCGCAGGCAAGCCAGCTCCCACCTTTGATAGGCGGCGCGGTCAACATGTGGGAGCTGGCTTGCCTGCGATGGCGGCCGCCCAGTCACTATCCAACTGTCTTGGCCTGGCGCAAATCCGCTATGCGCTGAGCACCAAAGCCCAACTCCGCCAACACCTCATCCGTGTGCGCCCCCACCGCTACACCTATATGCCTGGGCGCCGACAACCCGTCGGAGAACTTCAACGGGCAAGCCAATTGCGCCTGGGTCGAACCATCGCCCCTCGGCACCTGGCTGACCAGTTCCCGCGCCTTCAACTGCGGATGCTCCACGGCTTCACTGAGGCTCAACACCGGCTCCACACAGGCATCGACCCCGGCAAACAACGCACACAGCTCATCAAAGCTGCGTTTCTCGAACTCGACCTGCAGCGCTTGCTTCAGGGCTTTTTGCTGCTCAGCCTTGGGCGACGAGCCTTGCGCCGCCAACTCCGGGCGACCCAAGGCGGTGCAGAGCTGCTGCATAAACCCGGGCTCCAGGCTGCCCACCGACATCCAGCGGCCATCCCGCGAGCGGTAGTAATCGTAAAAGCTGCCGCCATTGAGCACATGACTTTCCCGCTCCGGCTCCACCCCGCACGCCAGGTAACCCGCGCCGGCCATGGCGTTCAGGCTGAACGAGCAGTCGGTCATGCTTACATCCAGGTATTGACCAACACCGCTCTGCTGCCGCGCGATGACCGCCGCGAGCAACCCCACCACCGCATGCAGCGAACCACCGCCCACATCCGCCACTTGCACGCCCAATGGCAGCGGCCCGCTGTCCTGGCGCCCGGTGTAGCTGGCCACGCCGGCCAATGCCAGGTAGTTGATATCGTGCCCGGCGCGGTCCTTATAGGGCCCTGTCTGGCCATAACCGGTGATCGACACATAAATCAGCCGGGGATTGATCGACTTCAATGCCTCATAACCCAAACCCAGGCGCTCCATCACCCCCGGTCGGAATTGTTCGAGCAGGATGTCGTAGTCCTTCACCAGCGCCCGCACGATCTCCAGCGCCTCGGCCTGCTTGAGGTCCAACGCCAGGCTGCGTTTATTGCGGTTGAGGTAGGCGTGGCTGGCCGATGTGCCCTGATCATGGGGCGGCAGCACCCGCAACAGGTCCATGCGCGTGGGCGACTCGATACGCAGCACCTCGGCGCCCATGTCCGCCAGCATCAGGGAGGCAAACGGGCCGGGCAGCAGGGTGGAAAAATCCAGCACTTTGAGGGACGCCAAGGGACCTGACATGGGCACTCCATTTCCGTTTCGACTGCCCACAGACTAGGCAGCCCTGCGCCTGCCGGCAATCGCCGAAACAGTCACCGACAGTGACCGTTTTGATCACGGCGGGCTTTTTCGTGGCGGCGGCTTTATCATTGGCCCACGTTTGCTTGCAGAGTGTTCCATGAAGTTTGCGATTGCCCTGTTTTCCGCCGCCCACGCGCCCTCCTCGCGCCGCGCCCTGCTGTTCGCCCAGGCGGCGCTGGCCGGCGGGCACGAGATTGTGCGGCTGTTTTTCTATCAGGACGGCGTGTACAGCGCGTCCAACAACATCGTTGCGCCCCAGGATGAGCAAGACATCGCCCGCCAATGGCGTGAGTTTGTCAGCCAGCACCAGCTTGATGGCGTGGTGTGCATTGCCGCTGCGTTACGCCGTGGCGTTCTCAACCAGGAGGAAGCCACGCGGTATCAGCGCACAGCGGTGAATCTGGATGCGCCCTGGGCGCTGTCTGGCCTGGGGCAATTACATGATGCGATCCAGGATGCCGACCGCCTGATCTGTTTTGGAGGGCCGTGAGATGTCTAAATCCTTATTGGTGATCAGCCGTCAGGCGCCGTGGTCCGGGCCGAGCGCACGGGAAGCGCTGGACATCGTGCTGGCCGGTGGCGCGTTCGATCTGCCCATCGGCTTGCTGTTCATGGATGACGGCGCGTTCCAGCTCGCTGCGCACCAGAACGCCAAGGCCGTGCAACAAAAGGACCTCAGTGCCAACCTGCAGGCATTGGGGCTGTTCGGCATCGACGATGTATTTGTCTGCCGCCACAGCATGGCCGTGCGTGGCTTGACGCCGCCCACCGAGGCGCAACCGTTGAGCAACGATGCTATTTCCCAATTGATTGACCGTTACGACCAGGTGATTACCCTCTGATGTCGACTTTACACGTGGTGTCTCACTCCCCGTTTTCCGATAGTCGCCTCGACAGCTGCCTGCGTATCTGCGGCGCCGAAGACGCGATCCTGCTGTGCGGCGACGGCGCCTATGGGCTTCACGCCCCCGCCCTGCACACCAAGGGCGTGAAGGTGTTTGTGCTGGCCGAAGACATGCAGGCGCGCAATCTGCCGCTGCCGGACTGGGCCGACAGCGTGGACTACCCAGGTTTCGTGCAACTGTCGATCGACTACGACAAGGTCAACACCTGGCTATGAACACCCTGACCGTAGGCGCACGTACCCTGGAACTGGACAAGGACGGTTATTTGGCCGACCTGAACGAATGGTCCGTCGACGTCGCCCATGCCCTGGCCGCCGCCGAGACCCTGGAGCTGACCCCGGCCCACTGGGAAATCCTCGAACTGCTGCGCCAGTTCTATGCCGAATTCCAGTTGTCCCCGGCTACGCGTCCGCTGATCAAGTACACCGCCTTGAAGCTCGGCCCGGAAAAGGGCAACAGCCTGCACCTCAACAAACTGTTCAACGGCACTCCCGCCAAACTCGCCGCCAAGCTGGCGGGCCTGCCCAGGCCGACGAATTGCTTATGACCGACTTTGCCCCGCTAACCCTTGAAACCCCTGCCGAACACCCGTTTGCGCAGTTCGTGCGCATCCTGGGCAAAGGCAAGCGCGGCGCGCGCAACCTCACCCGCGAGGAAGCCCGCGAAGCCATGGGCATGTTGCTCGACGAAAAAGTCGAAGACACCCAGCTCGGCGCTTTCCTGATGCTGTTGCGCCACAAGGAAGAAAGCCCGGAAGAACTCGCCGGCTTCACCGAAGCCGTGCGCGAACGCCTGGATGCCCCGGCGCTGAACGTGGATGTCGACTGGCCGACCTATGCCGGCAAGAAGCGTCATCTGCCGTGGTATCTGCTGGCGGCCAAATGCCTGGCGCAGAACGGTGTGCGCATCCTTATGCACGGTGGCGGCGCGCATACGGCCGGACGGCTGTACACCGAGCAATTGCTCGGAGGCTTGCAGATCCCACTGTGCCGCAACTGGCAGCAGGTCGAGGCGGCTTATGCGCAAGGCAACCTGGCGTTTATCCCGCTGGGCGACTGGGCGCCACAGTTGCAGCGCATGATCGACCTGCGCAACACCCTGGGTCTGCGCTCGCCGATCCATTCCCTGGCGCGTTTGCTCAATCCCTTGAATGCGCGCCTGGGCCTGCAGAGTATTTTCCATCCGGGTTACCAGGGCGTGCACCGCGATGCCAGCGGCTTGCTCGGCGACAACGTGATCGTGGTGAAGGGCGACGGCGGCGAGATCGAGATCAACCCCGACTCGGCCAGCCACCTGTACGGCACCACGGGCGGCGAAAGTTGGGACGAAGAGTGGCCCGCCCTCTCCGCCCAGCGTCACGTCAAGCCGGCCACGCTCGAACCTGAGCACCTGAAGGCGTTGTGGCGCGGCGACGTCGAAGACAGCTATCCGCAACTGGCCTTGATCGCGACCATGGCCCTGGCCTTGCGTGGCCTGGGCCATTCACGGGAACAGGCGTTTGTCCTGGCCCAGCAATACTGGGATGCGCGGGAAAAATCGATTTAATCGATAATTAACCCCCGGTCTTTGCGCTTTTAAATCGAACTCAGCCCTTTAGACTGGCCTCCAACGCTTATTAGCCAAGGAGCCAGTCATGGGTTTGCTGATCGAAGGACACTGGAAAGACCAGTGGTACGAAAGTAGCGCAGACGGCGCATTCCAACGGGAACAGGCGCAACGCCGCAACTGGGTGACCGCCGACGGCGCGCCAGGCCCGAGTGGCGAAGGTGGATTCAAGGCCGAGGCCGGTCGCTACCACCTCTATGTCTCTCTCGCCTGCCCGTGGGCCCATCGCACCCTCATTCTGCGCAAGCTCAAAGGACTGGAAAGCCTGATCGACGTGTCCGTGGTCAGTTGGCTGATGCTGGAAAACGGCTGGACCTTCGACAAGGCTCACGGCTCCACCGGCGACAAGCTGGATGATTTCGACTTCATGCACCAGCGCTACACGGCTGACACGGCCGACTACACCGGGCGCGTCACCGTGCCGGTACTGTGGGACAAGAAGCTCAAGCGCATCGTCAGCAATGAATCGGCGGAGATCATCCGCATGTTCAACAGCGCGTTTAATGAATTGACCGGTAATACCCTGGACTTCTACCCCGAGCCGCTGCGCGCAACCATCGACGCGCTGAACGAGCGCATTTACCCCGCCGTGAACAACGGCGTGTATCGCGCAGGCTTTGCCACCTCGCAGCAGGCGTATGAACGTGCGTTCGATGATGTGTTTGCGGAGCTGGATCATCTGGAGCAGCACTTAAGCGACCACCGTTACCTGGCCGGCGAATACCTGACCGAGGCGGATGTGCGGCTGTTCACCACGCTGATTCGCTTTGATGCGGTGTATTACAGCCACTTCAAATGCAACCTGCGCAGGATTGCGGATTATCCGAACCTGTCGAATTGGTTGAGGGAGATGTACCAGTGGCCGGGCGTGGCCGAGACGGTGGATTTCGCGCACATCAAAGGGCATTACTATGCCAGCCACCGTACGATCAATCCGACAGGGATTGTGCCGAAGGGGCCGCTGCAGCGATTTGATGGACAGCATGATCGGGCACAACTGAACGGCAAAACTGTCTGGAGCTGATCAGTCACTGTGGTGAGCGGGCTTACCGGCCACCATAGCGTTCTCAGACCTGGGACTGTGCGCCTTCAAACCACTTCAGCTTCTCGCGCAACACCACCACCTCACCGACGATCACCAGTGTCGGCGCATGCACTTCATGCTCCGCCACCATGCGCGGCAGATCCGCCAGCGTGCCGGTAAACACGCGCTGGTTGGACGTAGTGCCCTGCTGGATCAACGCTGCAGGGGTATCCGATGCACGGCCATGCTTGATCAGCTGCTCGCAGATGATCGGCAAGCCAATCAAACCCATGTAGAACACCAGGGTCTGCGAAGGCCCCACCAGGTCATCCCAAGGCAGGTCCGACGTCCCGTCCTTTAAATGCCCGGTAATGAAACGTACGGACTGCGCATAGTCACGGTGAGTCAGCGGAATCCCGGCATACGCCGCGCAACCGCTGGCCGCCGTGATCCCCGGCACCACCTGGAACGGGATGCCGTGGGCAGCCAATTCCTCGATCTCTTCGCCCCCCCGGCCAAAGATGAACGGATCGCCACCCTTGAGGCGCAGCACGCGCTTGCCTTGCTTGGCCAGGTCCACCAATTGCTGGTTGATCTGGTCTTGCGGCACGGCGTGATCGGCGCGGCGTTTGCCGACGTAGACACGCTCGGCGTCACGGCGGCACAGCTCGAGAATCGCAGGAGCTACGAGGCGGTCATACAGCACCACATCGGCTTGCTGCATCAGGCGCAGGGCGCGGAAGGTCAGCAGGTCGGGATCACCCGGGCCTGCACCCACCAAGTAGACTTCGCCCGGTGCATTCGGCGGTGCGCCGTTGACCTTTTCGATCAACAGGCGCTCAGCTTCATCGCCCTGTCCAGCCAATTGGCGGTCGGCAATCGGGCCTTGGAAGACCTCTTCCCAGAATGCGCGGCGCTGCTGCACATCCGGGTACAAACCTTTGACCTGAGCACGAAACCGCGCCGCCAACCCGGCCAACTGGCCGTAAGTGGACGGAATCCAGGTTTCCAGCTTGGCGCGGATCAAGCGCGCCAGCACCGGCGCATCGCCGCCGCTGGACACCGCGATCACCAAGGGTGAACGGTCGACAATCGCCGGGAAGATCACGCTGCACAAGGCCGGCGCATCCACCACATTGACCGGTACACACCGACGCTTGGCATCGCTGGACACTTGCGCGTTCAACGGCTCGTCGTCTGTGGCCGCGATGATCAGGGTGCAACCGTCGAGGTCCGCCTCCTGGTAACCGCGCAAAATCAGTTCCCCGCCACTGCCCAGTACCAGCTCTTTGAGCTGGTCTTCAATCTGGGGAGCAACCACCCGCAGCAACGCACCGGCATCGGCCAGCAGCCGGGATTTGCGCAAGGCAATCTCCCCGCCACCGACGACCAACACACGACTGCCGCGCAGGTTATGAAACAGCGGCAGAAATTCCATTTAGCGGATGACCTCAACGCCCGCCATGTAAGGCTTGAGCACTTCCGGTACACGGATCGAGCCGTCAGCCTGCTGGTAGTTTTCCAGCACCGCCACCAGGGTACGGCCTACCGCCAAACCGGAACCGTTGAGGGTGTGGACCAGCTCCGGCTTGCCGGTTTCCGGGTTACGGAAGCGCGCTTGCATGCGACGGGCCTGGAAATCACCGCAGTTGGAGCACGACGAAATCTCGCGGTACTTGTCCTGGCTCGGTACCCACACTTCGAGATCGTAGGTCTTCACGGCGCTGAAACCCATGTCGCCGGTGCACAGTGCCAGCACGCGGTACGGCAGCTCCAGCAGTTGCAGAACGCGTTCGGCGTTGGCGGTCAGGCCTTCCAGGGCTTCCATGGAAGTCGACGGCTCGACCACCTGTACCATCTCGACTTTGTCGAACTGGTGCTGGCGGATCATGCCGCGAGTGTCGCGACCCGACGCACCGGCTTCGCTGCGGAAGCACGGGCTATGGGCCACGAACTTGATCGGCAGTTGCTTGGCATCAAGAATTTCGCCGGCGACGATGTTGGTCAACGACACTTCGGCGGTCGGGATCAGGTACAGGTCGGCTTCGCCGTCCCGGCTGATCTTGAACAGGTCTTCTTCGAACTTCGGTAACTGGCTGGTGCCCATCAGCGCCGGCGCCTGCACCAGGTACGGGGTGTAGGCTTCCTCGTAACCGTGTTCGCCGGTGTGCAGGTTGATCATGAACTGCGCCAGGGCACGGTGCATGCGCGCGATCGGACCGCGCAGCAAGGCAAAGCGCGCCCCGGACATCTTGGCGGCAGTTTCGAAATCCAGGCCGCCGGTCAATTCGCCCAGGGCAACGTGGTCCTTGATCTCGAAATCAAAGGCGGTTGGCGTACCCCAGCGGCGCACTTCAACGTTGCCGTCTTCGTCTGCGCCAATCGGCACGGATTCGTGCGGGATGTTGGGGATGCCCAGCAGGATCGAATCCAGCTCGGTCTGGATCTTGTCCAGCTCGACCTTGCCGTCGGACAGCTCGGTGCCCATGCGCTCGACATCCGCCATCAGCGGGGCGATGTCTTCGCCGCGCTGCTTGGCCTGACCGATGGATTTGGAACGCGCATTACGCTCAGCCTGCAGTGCTTCGGTGCGGGTCTGGACGGTCTTGCGCTGTTCTTCCAGCGCTTCGATGCGCGCAACATCCAAGGCAAAGCCACGGGATGCCAGGCGGTCCGCTACGTCCTGAAGGTTGCTACGTAACAGTTTGGAATCGAGCATGTCGGTCTCTCGTTTATCAAAGTTTGGTCAAGGACAGGCCAGCCCAGGTGGCGAGCAGCCCGCCGAACACGCTGATGCCCAGGTACCCGAAGGCTATCAGGGCCTGCCCGCTTTCCAGCAGGCGCAGCGTATCCAGTGAAAAGGATGAAAAGGTCGTCAGACCGCCTACAAAGCCGACAATCAAGCCGGCGCGAATTTCAATCGGTACTTCCGGGCGCAACAGGAACCAGCCGTACAACAGCCCGATGATCAGGCAGCCGACCAGGTTGACCGCCAGGGTCGCCGCATAAAAATGCTTCGGCCAATTGGCGCTGACCCATGTGCCAGCGGCGAAACGCAATAATGTACCAGCGATGCCGGCTGCGGACACGGCAAGAATCGTCTTGAGCACTACTTTCTCCGCTGTTTGGGGCTGAGTCGATCGAGTTGGGCGAGGTGATTGAGCTTTTCGCCGATCTTCAGCTCCAGGCCACGGGGCACCGGCTGATAGAGCGGGAGTGGCTCAAGGTCATCGGGGAAGTAGTCTTCACCGGCCGCATAGGCATCCGGTTCATCGTGGGCGTAGCGGTATTCATCACCGTAGCCCAACTGTTTCATCAGCTTGGTCGGCGCGTTGCGCAGGTGCATTGGCACTTCGAGGGAACCGTATTCGGCGGCGGCGCGCAGGGCCGACTTGAAGCCCATGTACACCGCGTTGCTCTTCGGCGCACAGGCCAGGTAGGTGATGGCCTGGGCCACTGCCAACTCGCCTTCCGGGCTGCCGAGGCGCTCCTGCACGTCCCAGGCGGCGAGGCACAGGCTCAATGCGCGCGGGTCGGCGTTGCCGATGTCTTCGCTGGCCATACGCACGACGCGGCGTGCGAGGTAGAGCGGGTCGCAGCCGCCGTCGATCATGCGCGCGAACCAGTACAGCGCGCCGTCCGGGTTGGAGCCGCGCACGGACTTATGCAGGGCCGATATCTGATCGTAGAAGGCTTCGCCGCCCTTGTCGAAACGCCGGCGCGTGTCGCCGAGCAGGCTTTGCAGGAGGTCGACGCCAATCTCGCTGCCGTCTTCGGCCAGGTCGGAGGCGTTCTCCACCAGGTTGAGAAAGCGGCGCCCATCACCATCGGCGGCGGTAAGCAGAATCTTGAAGCCCTCTTCGCTCACACTCAGTTGCCGCTTGCCCAGCCCTTTGTCTTCACTCAGGGCGCGGTGCAGCAACTTCTGCATCGCTGCTTCATCCAGACTCTTGAGCACATAGACCCGCGCCCGCGAGAGCAAGGCGTTGTTCAATTCAAACGAAGGGTTTTCCGTGGTGGCGCCGATAAAAATCAGCGTGCCATCTTCCACATAGGGTAGGAACGCATCCTGCTGTGACTTGTTGAAACGGTGCACTTCGTCGACAAACAGGATGGTGCGCTTACCGTACTGACCGGCCTGCTGCTTGGCGACTTCCACCGCCTGGCGGATCTCCTTGACCCCCGCCAATACCGCCGAGACCGTTTCGAAGTGCGCATCTGAGACCTTCGCCAGCAGCCGCGCCAGGGTAGTCTTGCCCACCCCCGGCGGCCCCCAGAAAATCATCGAGTGCAGCGCACCCTGCTCCAGGGCTTCGCGCAACGGCTTGCCGCGAGCGAGCAGGTGTTCCTGACCGACGTACTCATCCAGGTTGGTCGAACGCAAGCGCGCGGCCAGGGGCTGGGCAATCGGGTCACTTCGAAACAGGTCCATGGGCAGCGTGTTATTCCTGGATCACATCGGCACCCTTGGGGATGTCGAACTTGAACTTGGACGCAGGTACCGGCTGGTTGGCCTTGACCCCGGAGAACAGGATATCGGTGCGCTGGCCAACACTGTCGACCAGGCGCATGTTGTTGATCACGCCATTGCCGAACGACAGGGACAATGTGTCAAACAGCGTGTCCTTGGATTTCGGCTTGAGGGTGAACTCGATCACGTTGCTGGTTTGCTTGGAGGTGATGTCGAAGCTGTCATTGATCTTCGACACATCACCCGACAGCAGCAGCGCCGGAGTCTGGTTCAGGCGCGGGTCAAGCTTCTTGATGGTGGCCTGTTCCAGGTCCGGGTCCCACAGGGTGACCTTCTGGCCATCAGACACGATGGTCTGCTCGGCCTTGCCTTCGGTGTGCCAGTAGAACAGGCCAGGACGCTGCACGGCCATTTCGCCTGCGGTTTCCTGCAACTGGGTGCCGCCGGCATCCAGGGTCAGTTGGGAGAAGCGCGCGGTCAGGGTCTGGGATTTGTCCAACAGGTTCTTCAGGCTGGCCACGGAAGCCGGGTCTGCGTGGGCCGAAACAGCAGTCAGGGCCAGTGCCGGCAACAACAGCATGCGGATAAGGCGCATGGGAGTCCTCATTGAGTGTTCAGGGCGTGCCGCGTGCTGCCACGCGGCACGGGATCAGTCGCGCATCTGCCCGGGGGCAATGACTTCGCGCGAGCCGTTGGTGTTCATTGCCGTGACGACACCGGCCATTTCCATGGCTTCGATCATGCGGGCGGCGCGGTTGTAGCCGATTTTCAATTTACGTTGCACCGCGGAAATCGAGGCGCGACGGCTTTCCAGTACGAAGGCCACGGCCTCGTCGTACAGCGCGTCGGTTTCAGCATCATCGTCACCACCGCCGCCGCCATTTTCAAAGCCGCTGCCGGCTTCTTCGACGCCGTTGAGGATGTCGTCGTTGTATTCCGGTGCGCCGCGCAGTTTCCAGGCTTCCACCACGCGGTGGACTTCATCGTCGGAAACGAAGGCACCGTGGACCCGGATCGGCAGGCTGGTGCCCGGCGGCATGTAGAGCATGTCACCGTGGCCAAGCAGTTGTTCGGCGCCACCCTGGTCGATGATGGTCCGCGAGTCGATCTTGCTCGACACTTGGAACGCCATCCGCGTAGGAATGTTGGCCTTGATCAAACCCGTGATCACGTCCACCGAAGGACGCTGGGTGGCGAGGATCAAGTGGATACCGGCGGCACGGGCCTTCTGGGCGATACGTGCGATCAGCTCTTCAACCTTCTTGCCGACGATCATCATCATGTCGGCGAATTCGTCGACCACCACCACGATGGTCGGCAGCTTGGTCAGTTTCGGCGCTTCGTCATGGATGCTTTCGCGCTTGTACAGCGGGTCATCGATGGTCTCGCCGCGCTCTTGGGCTTCCTTGATCTTGGCGTTGAAGCCTGACAGGTTACGCACGCCCATCTTCGCCATCAATTTGTAGCGGCGCTCCATCTCGGCGACGCTCCAGCGCAGGGCGTTGGCGGCATCCTTCATGTCGGTGACCACGGGGCACAGCAGGTGCGGAATACCTTCGTAAATCGACAATTCCAACATCTTCGGGTCGATCATGATCAGCTTGGCGTCTTCCGGGCCCGACTTGAACAGGATCGACAGGATCATCGCGTTCACCCCCACCGACTTACCGGAACCGGTGGTACCGGCCACCAGCAGGTGAGGCATCTTCGCCAGGTCGGTGATCACCGGTTTGCCGCCGATGTCATGGCCCAGCGCCAGGGTGACCGGCGATTTGAAGTTGTCGTATTCCGGGGTCGACAGCACCTCGGAGAAGCGCACGATCTGGCGGTCTTCGTTGGGAATCTCGATACCCACGGTGGTCTTGCCGGGGATGACTTCCACAACACGTACGCTGGTCACGGCCAGGGAACGCGCCAAGTCTTTCGCCAGGTTGGAAATACGGCTGACCTTGACGCCGGCGGCCGGCTGGATTTCGTAACGAGTAATCACCGGGCCGGGATGGATCGAGTCCACCGACACTTCGACGCCGAATTCCTTGAGCTTGATTTCCAGCAGGTGGCCGACGGCCGCCAGGGATTCCGGGGAATAGTTGAGTTGTTTCTTTTCGGCCGGGTCGAGGATCGAGATCGGCGGCAACGTGCCTTCAACCGCACTGTCGACGAACAGCGGTGCCTGTTTCTCTTTCTGCACGCGATGGCTCGGCTCAGGGGCCTTGGGCGGTGCCGGGGCAATCACCGGCGGCACCTGCTTCTCGCGGTCCGACATGTGCTTGCTCAGGGCCTGCTCGCGTTCGATCAGGCGTTCCTTGACCTTGGCCTGCTCGCGCCGGTCCGGCGTGCTCGGCGCCACCACCTCGTTGACGCGGGTATCTACCTCGCGCAATTGGGCGACCATGCGCTTGCGATCAACCCGTGCCGCCCACCAGCGATTGGCGGCGCCCTGGAACAGCTCCAGCAGGTCGAGGGTGATCTTGCCGGTCACGTCCATCACCTTGAACCACGACAGGTCGGTGAACACGGTGAGGCCGAACAGGAACAGCGCGATGAACATCAGCGTGCTGCCTTGAATATTCAGGGTCCTGCGTGCCAGGTCACCGAGGCTCTCGCCCAACGCCCCGCCCGCGCCCGCCGGCAAGCCGGTCGGTGCATGAAAATGGATATGCGCCAGCGCCGCGCCGGACAGCACCAGAAACACCAGGCCAATCAGGCGCCAGGAGAATAGCCAACCGCTCCACTGCCACGGTTCATGACGCTGGCGGAAGATCTGCCAGGTCTTGATCGCCAGCAGCAACGGGAAGATATAAGCGAAGTAACCCAGCACCATGAACAGGATATCGGCGCTGTAGGAACCGGCAGGCCCGCCGAAGTTCTGCACGTCTTCGATCTTGCTGTTGTGGCTCCAGCCCGGATCGTCCTTGCCATACGTGAGCAAGGCCATCATCAGGAACAGGCACAGCGCGCCGATAGCGATCAGCGCGCCTTCCTTGAGGCGATAATGCAGGTGCTGGCGCCAGGCCGGCACGACTGCTGCTTTAGGTGTTGCGGCGGATTTCTTCAAAACGGGTCTTTTCCTGCGCCTTTAGCGCGTCCATCTGTTGAATGACTGCAAATACTGCCCAATCCGAGCAGCTGAAAAATGAACGTGCGTCGTTGAATCTACTTTTAACATTGGGCGCTTGCTGGATGAAATGACGAAAGCGCCACAATGCCCGCATTGTACGGGTTTGTGCCGGCGATGCCACGCCCCTGCCCTTCACTCGGCAGCATAGCCAATTTAGTCTCACAACATGTTCAATTTGAGCATGCATTGTCTTTGCTGACAAAGGCTTATGCGCTGTTTTTATCAATCCAGGCAAGCTTGGCAAATGGCCTGCATGGCACAGACCCGATTACGACCACGCCGCCGAGGCAGAGTTGCAGAAACACCTGCTCACGCTAATCCACCTCAATAGCCGATTCGGGCTGGCCCGATGGCGCCATGTCGACAATAATCAGCACTGCGCAAGCAGGTGTCATACCTGCCACCCCCTCCCCTTCCGTAAGCCTGGATGCCATGCTGACCTGGTTACAACGCGACTCACTGACATTCCCTCCTCTGGCCAAGGCCATGCGCGAACCCAATGGCCTGCTGGCTGCCGGTGGCGATCTTTCGGCCGAACGCCTGGTACAAGCCTATCGCCATGGCTGCTTTCCGTGGTTTTCGGACGGCCAGCCGATCCTCTGGTGGTCACCCGACCCACGCACGGTGATATTCCCCGACGAGCTGCATGTGTCCCGCAGCCTAGGCAAATTGTTGCGCCAGCAGCGCTACAGCGTGACCTTCGACCAGGATTTCGCCGCCGTCATCCAGGCCTGCGCCGCACCGCGCGCTTATGCCGACGGCACTTGGATCACCGAGAGCATCCAGAGCGCTTACCTGGAACTGCACCAGCGCGGCTACGCCCATTCGGTGGAGGTCTGGGACGACGGCAAACTGGTGGGTGGTTTGTATGGCCTGGCGATGGGCCAGCTGTTTTTCGGCGAGTCCATGTTCAGCCGTGCCGATAACGCCTCGAAATTCGGCTTTGCCACGCTGACCCGCCAACTACAGGAATGGGGCTTTGTATTGATCGACTGCCAGATGCCCAACGATCACCTGCACAGCCTGGGTGCCCGCGCCATATCCCGCAGCGACTTCGCAGGTTTCCTGCGCGACCATCTGGATCAGCGCAGCGCTGGACCGTGGGTTTCCTAGGCGACTTCCGCGCTCCTGGCTTACACTTATTTCAAAGCTTATCCGAGGGTTGATCATGACCGAGTTGGCGCGTTTGAAGTTTTATGCCACTCAACCCCACTCTTGCAGCTATCTGCCCGACGAGCAGGCCACCACACTGTTCCTCGACCCCAGCCAGCCTATGGACGTGCATGTGTATGCCGACCTGTCGGAGATGGGCTTTCGGCGCAGTGGCGATCATCTGTACCGGCCTCATTGCCAGAACTGCAATGCCTGCGTCCCGGCACGCATCCCTGTGGCGCAGTTTCTGCCGGACCGCAACCAGAAACGCATCCTTAAGCGCAACGCCGACCTGACGGTGATGCCAACCAAACCACGCTTCACCGAAGAGTATTTCGACCTTTACCAGCGCTATATCGAGGAACGCCACGCCGACGGCGATATGTTCCCGCCCAGTCGCGACCAGTTTTCCACGTTCCTGGTCCGCGACCTGCCCTTCTCGCGCTTCTATGAGTTTCGCGCCGACGGCCGGTTGGTGGCAGTGGCCGTGACCGATTTGCTGCCTAACGGCCTGTCGGCGGTCTACACCTTCTACGAGCCTGCCGAAGAGCGCCGTAGCCTGGGACGCTTTGCAATCCTGTGGCAAATCGGCGAAGCACTGCGCCTGGAACTGGAGGCGGTGTACCTCGGCTACTGGATCAAGAACTGCAAAAAGATGAACTACAAGACCCAATATCGGCCCATAGAACTGCTGATTAATCAAAGATGGGTCGTGCTTAACTAGAACCCCTTGGCTTAAACACCCTTTTTCGGGCACAATGCACGCCGCTTTTGCCTGGCGCAGTTGCACCGGGCCATTCACTGGATACCGAGGGCTTTACTGCATGTCGAAAGAAGACAGCTTCGAAATGGAAGGCACTGTCGTCGACACCCTGCCCAACACCATGTTTCGTGTGGAGTTGGAAAATGGGCACGTCGTAACCGCGCATATCTCCGGCAAGATGCGCAAGAACTACATTCGTATTCTTACCGGTGACAAAGTGCGCGTCGAGCTGACGCCCTATGACTTGAGCAAAGGGCGCATTACTTACCGCGCTCGCTAAGCAAGTCAATACAAAACGCCCGGTTATGCCGGGCGTTTTTGTGTGCGCGCCATTTAACAGTCGCCACTTGACCCTGTGGGAGCTGGCTTGCCTGCGATAGCGGTCTGTCAGTGACTGCATGCTTGGCTGGCCCACCGCTATCGCAGGCAAGCCAGCTCCCACAGTTGATCTTCACCGGTCGACAGATAGCGACCCACCCGTTTATCCAGGTAGCAAAAAGGCGCCTTTCGGCGCCTTTTGCATTGTTGCGGTCAGCTATCAGGCCATTTCAGCCGTGGTTTCGAACTCGAAGGTCAGCTCGCCATCCTTCAGGTCGATGTGCACCACGCCACCATGGTCGGAAAGTTCGCCGAACAGGATCTCTTCGGCCAATGGCCGCTTGATCTTGTCCTGGATCAGACGCGCCATTGGGCGAGCGCCCATTGCCGCATCGTAGCCGCCCTCGGCGATCCAGCTGCGCGCCGCTTCCGTGACATCCAGCTGCACGCGCTTGTCTTCCAGCTGCGCCTGAAGCTCGGTGAGGAACTTGTCCACCACGCTTTTGATGACCTCATGACTGAGGCGACCAAACTGGATAATGGTGTCCAGGCGGTTGCGGAATTCCGGCGTGAAGCTCTTCTTGATCACTTCCATTGCATCGGAAGAGTGATCCTGATGGCTGAAGCCGATCGAAGCCCGCGCGGCCGTTTCGGCACCGGCGTTGGTGGTCATGATCACGATCACGTTGCGGAAGTCCGCCTTGCGCCCGTTGTTGTCGGTCAGGGTGCCGTGGTCCATCACCTGCAGCAGCAGGTTAAAGACTTCCGGGTGGGCCTTCTCGATTTCATCGAGCAGCAGCACGCAATGCGGTTGCTTGGTAATCGCCTCGGTCAACAGACCGCCCTGGTCGAAACCGACATAGCCCGGAGGCGCACCGATCAAGCGCGACACGGTGTGACGCTCCATGTACTCGGACATGTCGAAACGCACCAGCTCAATGCCCATGGCCTTGGCCAACTGCCGCGCCGCTTCGGTCTTGCCGACGCCGGTCGGGCCAGCGAACAGGAACGAACCAACGGGCTTGTCCGGCGACTTGAGGCCCGCACGCGACAACTTGATCGCGGTGGACAGCGCATCGATGGCAGCATCCTGGCCGAACACGGTGAGCTTGAGGTCGCGCTCCAGGTTACGCAGCAGCTCCTTATCGGAACTGTTGACGTGTTTAGGCGGAATCCGCGCGATCTTCGCCACGATGTCCTCGACCTGAGGCACGTCAATGCGCTTCACACGCTTCTCAATCGGCTGCAGGCGCTGGTAGGCACCCGCCTCGTCGATCACGTCGATGGCCTTGTCCGGCATGTGCCGGTCATTGATATAGCGCGACGCCAGCTCAGCCGCTGAACGCAGGGCTTCATCGGTGTACTCGATGCCATGGTGCGCCTCGAAACGCCCCTTGAGCCCACGCAGGATGCCGATGGTGTCTTCAACCGAAGGCTCGGACACGTCGACTTTCTGGAAGCGACGCGCCAGGGCACGGTCTTTTTCGAAGATGCCGCGAAATTCCTGGAACGTGGTCGAGCCGATGCAACGGATATCACCCGACGACAGCAGCGGCTTGAGCAGGTTGGAGGCGTCCATCACCCCACCGGAAGCCGCACCGGCGCCAATGATGGTGTGGATTTCATCGATGAACAGGATCGCCTGCGGGCGTTTTTTCAGCTCGCCGAGGAGCGCCTTGAAGCGCTTCTCAAAATCGCCACGGTACTTGGTCCCGGCGAGCAACGCGCCCAGGTCCAAGGAATAGACGACGCTATTGGCCAGCAGGTCCGGCACCTGAT
Organism: Pseudomonas sp. C 49-2; assembly: GCF_003970195.1. Taxonomy (NCBI): domain Bacteria; kingdom Pseudomonadati; phylum Pseudomonadota; class Gammaproteobacteria; order Pseudomonadales; family Pseudomonadaceae; genus Pseudomonas; species Pseudomonas sp. C 49-2. Next base: position 205,061 of record NZ_RXYG01000009.1, on the reverse strand, counting down.
TATCCACGATGCGCTTGGCCAGGCCTTCGGCAATCGCGGTCTTACCCACGCCTGCCTCACCCACCAGCAACGGGTTGTTCTTGCGACGACGTGCAAGGATCTGCGCTACGCGCTCAACTTCAAGCTCACGCCCCACCAGCGGATCGATCCGCCCCTGGCGCGCCAGTTCGTTGAGGTTGCTGGCATAGGCATCCAGTGGATTGCCCGAAGAAGAAGACTCACCGCCCTCGTCATCCTGCATATCCTGCTCACCCTCGGAATGATCGCCGTGCCCAGGCACCTTGGAGATACCGTGGGCGATGTAGTTGACGACATCGATACGCGCAACGCTCTGCTGTTTCAGCAGGAACACTGCCTGGCTTTCCTGCTCGCTGAAAATCGCCACAAGCACATTGGCGCCTGTGACCTCACGCTTACCGGAGCTCTGAACATGGAACACGGCACGCTGAAGCACCCGCTGGAAGCCCAGGGTTGGCTGGGTTTCACGGTCTTCATCGTGAACTGGAATAAGTGGCGTCGTGGAGTCGATAAACTCCTGCAGGTCATGCTTGAGTTTGTCGAGGTTGGCGCCGCACGCACGCAAAACGGTGGCGGCAGCTTCATTGTCCAAAAGTGCCAGCAGCAGGTGTTCGACGGTCATGAATTCATGACGCTTCGAACGAGCCTCCTTGAAGGCAAGATTGAGGGTGACTTCGAGCTCGCGGTTTAACATAGCTTCACCTCATACCCAAGTGGTCGGCGTTAACCGTCCTTCTCGATTTCACAGAGTAGCGGATGCTGGCTTTCCCTGGCGTACTGGTTGACCTGCATGGCCTTTGTCTCGGCGATGTCGCGGGTAAACACTCCACATACTGCCCGTCCTTCTGTGTGAACGGCCAGCATTACCTTGGTCGCCAACTCGCGGTTCAGGTTAAAAAACACCTCGAGCACTTCGACCACGAAATCCATCGGTGTGTAGTCATCATTGAACAAAACCACCTTGTACATCGGCGGCGCCTGTAAGGCAGGCTTGGCCTCCTGAACAGCAATGCCTGCAGAACCGTCGTCATCATGTTCCTGATCCGGTCGATCCTGATTGAATGTTAGTCGAATCTGGCTGTTTGCATGCATGGAAAGAAAGGTTCGTCAGTGGTTCAAATACAGTGGTGGGGGCGACCTGTCAGAATTTCAACTACTGACCGATCGGTCGCCTTGACTATCGGCGAAACGGTGTTACAACCAATAGAACCCACAGTGGGTAAAAAAGGTCCGCGCAGTCAACCTTATTTATTCGGGTTAGGACGGATAAACTGGATGATACTCCAGTGATGGAGTCTGGTGCAGAGGGATATGGGTATGTCTGGCGTCAAGATCAAAGGCAAGGTCAAATGGTTCAACAATGCCAAGGGGTACGGCTTTATCAACGAAGAAGGTAAATCGGATGACCTCTTCGCGCATTACTCAGCGATCCAAATGGATGGATACAAAACGCTGAAGGCGGGCCAGGAAGTGAGCTTTGAAATCATTCAAGGACCAAAAGGCTTGCATGCAATAGGTATCTGTAGCCCCTGCAACGCTGGAGACCGCGACCACGCAAAGCATGAAGCATCCCGCGACGACAAAAAAACTGCAGACAAAGCCATAAAAGGCAAAGAAAAAGAAAAGGCCTGACATTCGGCCAAGCAAATGCACTGCAAAAAAAACGGCCCTCCCGAACAATCAGGAGGGCCGTTTTTTATGCCTAACTCTCCTACATATGCGAAATCAACGCATCACCAAAACCCGACGACGACACCAGCTTCGCGCCATCCATCAAGCGCTCGAAGTCGTACGTTACAGTCTTGGCAGAAATCGCACCATTGGTGCCCTTGATGATCAAATCCGCCGCCTCGGTCCAGCCCATATGCCGCAGCATCATTTCGGCTGACAGAATCAACGACCCCGGATTCACCTGATCCTTGCCCGCATATTTAGGTGCAGTACCGTGGGTCGCTTCGAACATCGCTACGGTGTCCGACAGGTTCGCGCCCGGCGCAATACCGATACCGCCCACCTCCGCCGCCAACGCGTCGGACAGGTAATCACCATTCAGGTTAAGCGTCGCGATCACATCATACTCAGCCGGACGCAACAGGATCTGCTGGAGCATGGCGTCGGCAATGGCGTCCTTGACCACCACATTCTTGCCGGTCTTCGGGTTCTTGAACTGCATCCACGGGCCGCCGTCGAGCAGTGTGGCGCCAAATTCTTCGGCCGCCACTTCGTAGGCCCACTCCTTGAAGGCACCTTCGGTGAACTTCATGATGTTGCCTTTGTGCACGATGGTCAGTGAGTCGCGGTCGTTATCCACTACATATTGCAGGGCTTTACGCGCCAGGCGCTTGGTCCCTTCCTTGGAGACCGGCTTCACGCCAATTCCGCAATCCTGGTCGAAACGAATCTTGGTGACGCCCATTTCCTCTTTAAGGAACTTGATTACCTTGATCGCTTCAGGCGAACCGGCCTTCCACTCGATCCCGGCATAAATGTCTTCGGAGTTTTCACGGAAGATAGTCATGTCCACATCGCCAGGCTTTTTGACCGGACTGGGCACGCCTTCGAACCAGCGCACCGGGCGCAGGCATACATAAAGGTCGAGTTGCTGACGCAGGGCCACGTTCAATGAACGGATGCCGCCGCCGACAGGGGTGGTCAGCGGCCCCTTGATGGAAACCACGTAATCCTTGACCGCGTCCAGGGTTTCCTGGGGCAGCCAGGTGTCCTGGTCGTAGACTTGAGTCGCTTTCTCGCCGGCATATACCTCCATCCAGGAGATCTTGCGCTTGCCGCCGTAGGCCTTTTCAACAGCTGCATCGACTACCTTGATCATCACCGGGCTGATGTCGACGCCGATACCGTCACCTTCGATGTAAGGGATGATCGGTTGGTCAGGAACATTGAGAGAATGGTCTGCATTGACGGTGATTTTGTCGCCGACTGCCGGAACCTGAATCTTCTTGTATCCCATGCTGAACTCCATCTATGGATTGAACATCTGGCTGCGTTCGAGCCTACTCCAGATAAATGGCGACTGAAACCTCACGCCACGCTCATTTGCATCGAAAACAGCATAATTTGTCGCCTACAAGCCTGAAAGCAAAGGCAAAATCGCCAATCTCGAGCACATCGTGCGACTTTGGTCGCAACCTGGGCCCTGCGACCTTTAGACCAATGGACGACACACCTTTTGTATGAAGGCTCGGCGTAAGCATAGCGACCTATGTATAATGCCGCCGCTGACCAAAGAGTCACGACGGCCGACCGCTCTATAACAGTGCCCTCCGCCAGAAAAGCCGGACTAAACAATAGTCCACCCGCTTGACGCTCGACTGATGCAACCCAACATCACCGCGAAGAAACCTCGACATTTCGCTCATGGATGACTTTGAACGAACGCGCTCCACCCGGCGCATCTCGAGTTTCTGCGCACGCTTTCAGCAAAGAAGAGAGTTAATCCGAATATGCCCACCCGCTCGAAGATCATCTACACCTTCACCGACGAAGCCCCGGCCCTCGCCACCTATTCACTGCTGCCTATCGTAGAGGCCTTCACCGCTTCCGCTGATATTGCCGTGGAAACCCGCGACATCTCCCTCGCCGCGCGCATCCTCGCAAGCTTCCCCGAGCAACTGGGCGCCAAGGCTATCCCGGACCACCTCGCCGAACTGGGCGACCTGGCCGTTACGCCTGAAGCCAACATCATCAAGCTGCCTAACATCAGCGCCTCGACCCCGCAGCTGCAAGCCGCGATCAAGGAACTGCAGGCCCAGGGCTACGCCCTGCCGGACTACCCGGAAACCGTAACCACCGACGCGGAAAAAGAAACCCGTGCACGTTACGACAAGGTCAAGGGCAGCGCCGTGAACCCGGTACTGCGCGAAGGCAACTCCGACCGCCGCGCACCGCTGTCGGTCAAGAACTATGCACGCAAGCACCCGCACAAGATGGGCGCTTGGGCTACCGACTCCAAGTCGCACATTGCCCACATGAACAGTGGCGATTTCTACGGCAGCGAAAAAGCCGTGCAGATCGAAGCCGCTGACGCTGTCAAAATCGAGCTGATCGCCCTAGACGGCACCGCCACTGTCCTGAAGGAAAAGACTTCGGTACAGGCCGGCGAAATCATCGACACCGCCGTACTGAGCAAGAAAGCCCTGCGCGCGTTCATCGCCGCTGAAATCGAAGACGCCAAGAAACAAGGCGTACTGCTGTCGGTTCACCTGAAAGCCACCATGATGAAGGTCTCCGACCCGATTATGTTTGGCCAGATCGTTGCCGAGTTCTACAAAGACGCCCTGACCAAGCACGCCACCGTGCTGGAGCAGATCGGCTTCAACCTGAACAACGGCATCGGCGACCTGTACGCTCGCATCAAGGCCCTGCCGGCCGAGCAGCAAGCGCAGATCGAAGCTGACATCCAGGCCGTATACGCGGCTCGCCCTTCCCTGGCGATGGTCAACTCCGACAAAGGCATTACCAACCTGCACGTGCCAAGCGACGTGATCGTCGACGCCTCGATGCCGGCCATGATCCGTGACTCCGGCAAGATGTGGGGCACCGACGGTCAACTGCACGACACCAAGGCTGTGATCCCGGATCGCTGCTACGCCACCATCTACCAAGCGGTCATCGAAGACTGCAAGGCCAATGGCGCCTTCGACCCAACCACTATGGGCAGCGTGCCAAACGTTGGCCTGATGGCGAAGAAAGCCGAAGAGTACGGCTCCCACGACAAGACCTTCCAGATCAAGGCTGACGGCGTAGTCCGCGTCACCGACAGCAAGGGCAGCCTGCTGATGGAACAGAAAGTCGAAGCCGGCGACATCTTCCGTATGTGCCAGACCAAAGACGCGCCGATCCAGGACTGGGTCAAACTGGCCGTCAACCGCGCCCGCGCCAGCAACACCCCGGCCATTTTCTGGCTGGACCCTAAGCGTGCACACGACGGCGTCGTGGTCGAGAAGGTTCAGGCTTACCTGAAAGACCACAACACCGAAGGCCTGGACATCCGCATCATGTCGCCGGTCGACGCGATGAAGTTCACCCTGGAGCGCACCCGCAAGGGCCTGGACACCATCTCGGTGACCGGCAACGTACTGCGCGACTACCTGACCGACCTGTTCCCGATCATGGAACTGGGCACCAGCGCCAAGATGCTGTCGATCGTGCCGCTGATGAACGGCGGTGGCCTGTTCGAAACCGGCGCCGGCGGTTCGGCACCGAAGCACGTGCAGCAACTGGTGGAAGAGAACTTCCTGCGCTGGGATTCCCTGGGCGAGTTCCTGGCCCTGGCCGCATCCCTTGAGCATTTGGGTGTGACGTACAACAACCCGAAAGCCCTGGTACTGTCCAAGACCCTGGACCAGGCCACTGGCCAGTTCCTCGACAACAACAAGTCGCCATCGCGCAAAGTCGGCAACATCGACAACCGCGGCAGCCACTTCTACCTGGCGCTGTACTGGGCTCAAGCCCTGGCCGCCCAGACCGAAGACACTGCACTGCAAGCGCAGTTTGGCGAACTGGCCAAGACCCTGACCGCGAACGAAGCAACCATCGTTGCCGAGCTCAACGCCGTGCAGGGCAAGCCAGTCGACATCGGCGGCTACTACGCGCCGAACCCGGAACTGACCAGCAAAGCCATGCGCCCAAGCAACACCCTCAATGCGGCAATTGCCAAGTTGAAGTAAGGTTGTAAGGCTGCAAAGAAGCCCCGGCCCTGCGCCGGGGTTTCTGTTTCTACTCTTTCACTGAAGAAACCGAATCAAAATGTGGGAGCTGGCCTGCCTGCGATGGCGGTGGGTCAGCTACAGCTGCATTAACTGACAGACTGCTATCGCAGGCAAGCCAGCTCCCACAGTTGATTGGGTTGCGCCAGCCACTCCAACCTTGAGGCCGCTTATGACCTGGCAACCCCACATCACCGTCGCCACCATCGTCGAAGACAACGGCCGCTTCCTGATGGTCGAGGAACTCAAGGGCGGCCGCGCCGTACTCAACCAGCCCGCCGGCCACCTCGACCCGCACGAAACCCTCACCGAAGCCGCCGTGCGAGAAGCCCTCGAAGAAACCGGCTGGGACGTCGAAGCCACCGGCATCGTCGGCATTTACCTGTACACCGCCCCCAGCAATGGCGTGACCTACCAGCGTGTGTGCTTCATCGCCAAAGCCCTGAAACACCACCCAGACTATCAACTCGACGAAGGCATCCTGCGTGCCCGCTGGCTGACCCGCGACGAACTGATTGACCTGCGCGACGACTGGCGCAGCGAGCTGATCATCCGCTGTATCGATGATTATCTGGCCGGCCAGCGCCACAGTCTCGAATTGATCCGCCCTTCTCTTTAGCCTTGAAGGCCTGAGCCTGATAGAATCGCGTCCTTTTTCAAGACACCCGTTGAAACCCTATGCGTGATCCAGCCCCTTCTGACACACAAAAGAAGCGCGTCATCGTCGGCATGTCCGGCGGCGTGGATTCTTCCGTTTCCGCCGTTCTGCTCATGGAGCAGGGTTATGAGGTGGAAGGCCTGTTCATGAAGAACTGGGAAGAAGACGATGGAACGGAATACTGCACCGCCATGGACGACCTGGCGGACGCCCAGGCCGTGTGCGACAAGATCGGTATCAAGCTGCACACCGCCAACTTCGCCGCTGAGTACTGGGACAATGTGTTCGAGCACTTCCTGGCCGAATACAAGGCAGGCCGCACGCCGAACCCAGACATCCTGTGCAACCGTGAAATCAAGTTCAAGGCGTTCCTCGACTACGCCATGATGCTCGGCGCCGACCTGATCGCCACTGGCCACTACGTGCGCCGTCGCGATATCGATGGCCGCACCGAGTTGCTCAAGGGCCTGGACCCGAACAAGGACCAGAGCTACTTCCTGCACGCCGTCGGCGGTGAACAGATCGCCAAGACCCTGTTCCCGGTGGGCGAGCTGGAAAAGCCCGAAGTGCGCAAGATCGCCGAGAAACACGGCCTGGCCACCGCCAAGAAGAAGGATTCCACCGGGATCTGCTTTATCGGCGAGCGCCGCTTCAGCGACTTCCTCAAGCAGTACCTGCCGGCGCAACCGGGCGAAATCCATACCACCGAAGGTGAAGTCATCGGCCGTCACCATGGCTTGATGTACCACACCATCGGCCAACGCCAGGGCCTGGGCATCGGCGGCTTGAAAGATGCGGGTGAAGAACCGTGGTACGTGCTGGTCAAGGACCTGGAAAACAACGTGCTGATCGTCGGCCAAGGCAACGAGCATCCGCTGCTGTTCTCCGGCGCCCTGCTGGCTTCGGAAATCTATTGGGTCAACCCGATCGACCTGAGCACACCGCGCCCCCTGACCGCCAAAGTGCGCTATCGCCAGGGCGACCAGCCCTGCACCCTGGAAAAAACCGCCACCGGCTACCGCGCCACCTTTGATGACCCGCAACGCGCGGTAACGCCTGGCCAGTCCGTGGTGTTCTACGACGGCGAAATCTGCCTGGGCGGCGGCGTGATTGAAGTGGCCGAAGCCTGGAGCAAATCGGCATGAGCCCGACCCAGGAGCAATTGACGGCGCTGGGCGGGGTCTTTCTCGCCGCTGTACTGGTAGACAAGATCGCCAAGACCGGCCAAGTCACCGAGGCCGGCCTGACCTGCATGCTCGGCAGCCTGCTGATCCGCGACCCCAAGGACACCCTGGAGGTCTACGGGGGCGACGACCTCGCGCTGCGTGAAGGCTACCGCGCGCTGATCGGCGCACTGGAACGCGACCCCAGCACCCTGCAGCGCGAGCCGTTGCGCTACGCCCTGTCGATGCTCGGTCTTGAGCGTCAACTGGCCAAGCGCGACGACTTGCTCGAGGTCATCGGCAAGCGTTTGCCACAGATTCAATCCCAAGTGGAACACTTCGGCCCGGCCCACGAAAACGTGATCGCGGCCTGTGGTGCGCTGTACCAGGACACCTTGAGCACCTTGCGCCAACGCATCCAGGTCCACGGCGACATGCGCAACCTGCAGCAACCGAACAATGCCTCGAAAATCCGCGCCCTGCTCCTGGCCGGCATTCGTTCGGCACGGTTGTGGCGCCAGTTGGGCGGTCATCGTTGGCAGTTGGTGATCAGCCGCCGCAAATTGCTCAAAGAGCTTTACCCGTTGATGCGCAACGAATAAGTCGCACCAGCAGGCCTTTTTCAAGCCGTTACGCGTAATACGCCGGTCAGTTGGCAACGGACCGGCGGATTTTTTCATGTATGATACGCGCCCCATTTCGTTGCCCGACTGTCCGAGAACACCCCATGCAGCTCTCTTCGCTCACTGCGGTTTCCCCTGTAGACGGCCGCTACGCCGGCAAAACCCAGGCCCTGCGCCCTATTTTCAGCGAATACGGCCTGATCCGTGCTCGTGTTCTGGTTGAAGTGCGCTGGCTCCAGCGCCTGGCCGCTCACCCCGCCATCAGCGAAGTGCCGGCGTTCTCCGCGCAAGCCAACGCTGTGCTCAACACCCTGGCGGAAAACTTCTCCCTGGAGCACGCCGAGCGTGTGAAAGAGATCGAGCGCACCACCAACCACGACGTCAAAGCCATCGAATACCTGCTCAAAGAGCAAGCGGCCAAGCTGCCGGAACTGGCCCAGGTCAGCGAATTCATCCACTTTGCCTGCACCAGCGAGGACATCAACAACCTGTCCCACGCCCTGATGCTGCGCGAAGGCCGTGATGACGTGATGCTGCCGCTGATGCGCCAGACCGCCAACGCCATCCGCGAACTGGCTATCCGCTTCGCCGACGTGCCGATGCTGTCGCGCACCCACGGCCAGCCGGCTTCGCCGACTACCCTGGGCAAAGAACTGGCCAACGTGGTGTACCGTCTGGAGCGTCAGATCGCCCAAGTCGCCGCCGTGCCGCTGCTGGGCAAGATCAACGGCGCCGTGGGCAACTACAACGCCCACATCTCGGCCTACCCTGAGATCGACTGGGAAGCCAATGCCCGCGCCTTCATCGAAGACGAGCTAGGCCTGGGCTTCAACCCGTACACCACGCAGATCGAACCCCACGACTACATTGCCGAGCTGTTCGACGCGATTGCGCGCTTCAACACCATCCTGATCGATTTCGATCGCGATATCTGGGGCTACATCTCCCTGGGCTACTTCAAGCAGCGCACCATTGCCGGTGAAATCGGCTCGTCGACCATGCCGCACAAGGTCAACCCGATCGACTTCGAAAACTCCGAAGGCAACCTCGGCATCGCCAACGCACTGTTCCAGCACCTGGCCAGCAAGTTGCCGATCTCCCGCTGGCAGCGCGACCTGACCGACTCCACCGTACTGCGCAACCTCGGCGTGGGCTTCGCTCACAGCGTGATCGCGTACGAAGCCAGCCTCAAAGGCATCAGCAAGCTGGAGCTCAACGAGCAGAAGATCGCCGCTGACCTGGACGCGTGCTGGGAAGTCTTGGCCGAGCCGATCCAGACCGTGATGCGTCGCTACAACATCGAAAACCCGTACGAGAAGCTGAAAGAATTGACGCGCGGCAAGGGCATCAGCCCTGAAGCACTGCAGACTTTCATCGACGGCCTGGACATGCCAGCCGCGGCCAAGGCCGAGCTGAAACTGCTCACCCCGGCCAACTACATCGGCAACGCTGCAGAGCAAGCCAAGCGCATCTGATCGTTGCTTGACCCTTTGAGACGCCCGGCCGCGCCGGGCGTTTTTATTCCAGTCTGAAAAGTGCTTTCTTTCAATAGGTTACACATGAATCCTGATATCTCTCTTGAACTTCTGGGCGGCATCACGGCACGGGAATTCCTGCGCGACTACTGGCAGAAAAAACCGCTGCTGATCCGTCAGGCCATCCCTGATTTCGAAAGCCCGATAGACGCCGACGAACTGGCCGGCCTGGCCCTGGAAGAAGAAGTCGAATCGCGCCTGGTGATCGAACACGGCGAGCGTCCGTGGGAACTGCGCCGCGGCCCGTTTGCTGAAGATGCCTTCAGCACCCTGCCTGAGCGCGAGTGGACCCTGCTGGTGCAGGCCGTCGATCAGTTCGTGCCGGAAGTGGCCGAATTGCTGGAGCAGTTCCGCTTCCTGCCAAGCTGGCGCATCGACGACGTAATGATCAGCTTCGCCGCGCCCGGCGGCAGCGTGGGTCCACACTTCGACAACTACGATGTGTTCCTGCTGCAAGCCCAGGGCAAGCGCAACTGGAAGATCGGCCAGATGTGCAACTCGGAAAGCCCGCTGCTGCAGCACGCCGATCTGCGCATCCTCGCCGAATTCGAAGAGAGCGCTGAGTGGGTCCTGGAACCGGGCGATATGCTCTACCTGCCGCCACGCCTGGCGCACTTCGGCATTGCCGAAGATGACTGCATGACCTACTCCGTCGGTTTCCGCGCTCCAAGCGCCGCTGAAGTGCTGACCCACTTCACCGACTTCCTCAGCCAGTACCTGACTGACGAAGAACGCTACACCGACGCCGACGCCCAGCCGGTCAGCGACCCGCACCAGATCCAGGGCGATGCGCTGGACCGCCTCAAGAGCCTGCTGGCCGAGCACATGAGCGACGAGCGCATGCTGCTGACCTGGTTCGGCCAGTTCATGACCGAACCACGCTATCCTGAACTGGTGGCCGGTGAGGAACTGGGCGAAGAAGACTTCATCAGCGCCCTGCAAGACGGCGCGATCCTGGTGCGCAACCCGAGCGCGCGCATGGCCTGGTCGGAAGTCGACGACGACGTGCTGTTGTTCGCCAGCGGCCAGAGCCGCTACCTGCCGGGTAAGCTGCGTGAACTGCTCAAGCTGATCTGCGCCGCCGACGCCCTGCACGCCGAAAACCTCGGCCCGTGGCTGGCGGACGAAGACGGTCGCGATCTGCTGTGCGAACTGGTCAAGCAAGGAAGCCTGGGATTTGCCGATGAATAAAATTCACGTAAGTGTCGCGGACTGGCAAAAGGATATCGCCGAGATTCGGCGCATTCGTGAAGCGGTGTTTATCGCTGAACAATCGGTTCCACCGGAGCTGGAGTGGGACGCGGATGACGCCGGCGCAGTGCATTTCCTTGCATTCGAAGGCGATTTTCCGATTGGTACCGCGCGCCTGCTGCCCAGTGGCGAGATCGGACGCGTTTCGGTACTCAAGGACTGGCGCGGCTTGAAGGTCGGCGACAAGCTGATGGAAGCGGTGATCGGCGTGGCCGAGCAGCGCGGCCAGGCCAAGCAGTTCCTGAGTGCGCAGGTGTATGCGGCGCGGTTCTATGAGCGACTGGGCTTCAAGATCGTCAGTGGCGAATTCCTTGAAGTCGGGATTCCGCATGTAGACATGGTGCGCGAGGGATGACTCCCCTGTGGTGAGCGGGCTTGCCCCGCGCTGGGCTGCGTAGCAGCCCTAAAAAATTAGACGCCGCGTTCTTTCTGAAAGAACGCGGCGTTTTTTATGGGGGCTGCTGCGCAGCCCAGCGCGGGGCAAGCCCGCTCACCACAACAGCTCTACCCGGCACAGCAGGCTCAATCCTCACTAAACTTGCCACCCGCCAGGCCGACAAACTGGCACTATCCAGCCTAAATGACTCGCAGAGATAACGGACATGTCCCTACGCACCCTGCTCACCGCCCTCCTCCTGACCGCCAGCGTTTCAGCCATGGCTGACACCGAAGTCGTCAACCTGAGCAACCGCACCAGTGCCGACCTGTTGCCCGTGGCGCAGAACTTCATCGGCAAGGACGGCACCGTCAGCGCTTACGGCAACCAACTGATTGTTAACGCTGACCCGGCCAAGATCCAGAATCTGCGCGCCCTGCTCTCTCAACTCGACACACCCGCCAAGCGCCTGCTGATCACCGTCGACACCAACGAAAACAATCAGCAGAACAGCGGCGACAGCCAGACGCGCATCATCAGCTACGGCACCGCCAGTCGTGACGGTGGCATCCAGCAGATCCAGGCCAGCGAAGGCGTGCCCGCGCTGATCCAGGTCGGCCAGAGCGTACCGCTGACCACCACCCAGCAAGACAGCTACGGCCGCCTGCAAAACCAGACCCAGTATCGCAACGTCACCCAGGGGTTCTACGTGACTGCCAGCGTCACTGGCGAAACCGTGCACCTGGCGATCAGTACCAACCGTGACCGCATGAGCCAGGAACGTCCGGATGTAGTGAATGTGCAAAGTACCGACACAACGGTCAGCGGGCGCTTGGGCGAATGGATCACCCTGGCCGGCATCAATCGCGAGACCCAGGCCGACAAATCCTCTACAACCCGCAGCTACTCTACTCAGGGCCGTGACGACCTGACTGTACGGGTGAAGGTCGACACCCTGAACTGAAGCACCAAAAACTGACTGATGAGTCGTATTAGACTAAAGATGTAGTGCTTGAAAAAAAGCACTACAAAACATTTGACGATCCAAAAAAGCATGGGCATGATGGCCTCGCTCCCGCTAATCAGGGGCCCTGGCAAGGGCCTTCGGATCGCCGCTCTAAGCTACCCACCTGAGCCGATTCGTGTCTGTACCGCCCACAAGGCGTGTTTGACGAGGTTGCGACTGGAACGAAGTTGTCCCGAGGGACGGAAGCTAACCAGGTAACCCGGCTACACGCTGTTGAACACCCAAGGGCCCACGACGCCCTCAGACTGTTCGCGGCCCGCCTTTACCTAACGCCCCTCTCGCCACTCGTTCATCCCGTCGCATTCCCCGCCAGACCCGACATGACCGCCTAAGCTTCTGGTCAGCGAGCAGCCCTGCCCACGCATTTGAATGCAGGGCTGGCAAATGGATTTTTTCCACCACAAGAAGACGCGACGAGGTTTACTTCCATGGCACTGACACGCGAACAGCAAATTGCAGCCCTCGAAAAAGACTGGGCTGAAAACCCACGCTGGAAAGGCGTGACCCGCGCTTATTCCGCTGCTGACGTCGTCCGCCTGCGTGGCTCGGTTCAACCTGAGCACACCTTTGCAAAACTCGGCGCCGAGAAGCTGTGGAACCTGGTGACCCAAGGTGCCAAGCCTTCCTTCCGTCCCGACAAAGATTTCGTTAACTGCATGGGCGCCCTCACTGGCGGCCAGGCAGTGCAACAGGTGAAAGCCGGTATCCAGGCGATCTACCTGTCCGGCTGGCAAGTGGCAGCGGACAACAACTCCGCTGAATCCATGTACCCCGACCAATCGCTGTACCCGGTGGATTCGGTTCCAACCGTGGTCAAGCGCATCAACAACTCGTTCCGTCGTGCCGACCAGATCCAGTGGAAAGCCGGTAAAGGCCCGGGTGATGAAGGTTATATCGACTACTTCGCGCCTATCGTGGCTGACGCTGAAGCCGGTTTCGGCGGCGTACTGAACGCCTACGAGCTGATGAAGAGCATGATCGAGGCTGGCGCTGCCGGCGTGCACTTCGAAGACCAACTGGCATCCGTGAAGAAATGTGGCCACATGGGCGGCAAGGTACTGGTTCCGACCCAGGAAGCCGTACAGAAGCTGACCGCTGCCCGCTTGGCTGCTGACGTTGCCGGTACTCCTACCATCATCCTGGCGCGTACCGACGCCAACGCTGCTGACCTGCTGACTTCGGACTGCGACCCGTACGACCAACCGTTCGTGACCGGCGAGCGCACCCAGGAAGGTTTCTACAAGGTACGTGCCGGCCTGGACCAGGCGATTGCCCGTGGCCTGGCCTACGCGCCGTACGCCGACCTGATCTGGTGCGAAACCGCCAAGCCGGACCTGGACGAAGCCCGTCGTTTCGCCGAAGCGATCAAGAAGGAATACCCGGACCAACTGCTGTCCTACAACTGCTCGCCTTCTTTCAACTGGAAGAAAAACCTGGACGACGCGACCATCGCTAAGTTCCAGCGCGAACTGTCCGCGATGGGCTACAAGCACCAGTTCATCACCCTGGCCGGCATCCACAATATGTGGCACAGCATGTTCAACCTGGCGCACGACTACGCCCGCAACGACATGACCGCCTACGTGAAGCTGCAAGAGCAGGAGTTCGCTGACGCATCGAAGGGTTACACCTTCGTGGCGCACCAGCAGGAAGTGGGCACCGGCTACTTCGACGACATGACCACCGTGATCCAGGGCGGCACCTCGTCCGTGACCGCGCTGACCGGTTCGACCGAAGAAGAGCAGTTCCACTAAGCACCGCGTACACGGCCACTGCGGCACCAAGGAAGACCTAACCGCAGTGCCGCACAACAATCACGCCCCGACCTGTTCGGGGCGTTTTTTTTTGCGCTGATAAACATTCGACTGACACAACACCGATCAAAATCTGGGAGCTGGCTTGCCTGCGATAGCGCCGGGGCAGACACCACATTCATATCTGATGCACCGCCATCGCGGGCAAGCCCGGCTCCCACAGGGAACGCGCCGAGTTGAAGATTTTGTGCAAAACATTGATCCAGAGCGGTATTTCCACCGATCAGATCGGTTAAAAGATCTCCGCCAGCAACTAAGCGACACTCTAGCAAGTAACGGCAACTTCCCTCGCCACACGAGAAACATTCGCTTAAACCCCGCGCAAACAATATTCATTATCATTTGGCGCATGAAAACTTCGTTACAGGCTAAACAAAACACATTTGATTAAATGCCCGCTAATGCCCGCCACGCAAGGGCTACAGCCCCACGAAGGTGCACTATGTCCTTATTCCATCGAATAATTTCGCTATAGGAATTTTACTTGCCCGGTGTTTAGCCATAAAATCACCGCGATTGATTGCAGTGCGACATATCGTCACTGCATCGTTACTTTTTCGAGCTCAGAGACCTTTGCTCTCTGTTAAGGATTTCCAGCATGACCGAAGCGACAGGACTCATGGCCCACAACTGGGGCTTTGCCATTTTCCTCCTCGGTGTTGTCGGCCTCTGCGCCTTCATGCTTGGTGTCTCCAGCCTCCTCGGGTCAAAAGCCTGGGGCCGCAGCAAAAATGAACCGTTCGAATCCGGCATGCTGCCTACAGGTGGCGCCCGCTTGCGGCTCTCAGCCAAATTCTATCTGGTCGCGATGCTCTTCGTGATCTTCGATATCGAAGCCCTCTTTCTCTTTGCCTGGTCTGTGTCCGTCCGCGAAAGCGGCTGGACCGGATTCGTCGAAGCTCTCGTTTTCATAGCAATTCTGTTGGCAGGCCTTGTCTACCTATTCCGAGTGGGCGCCCTTGACTGGGCTCCGGAAGCTCGTCGTAAGCGGCAAGCGAAGCTGAAACAATGAGGCTTTGGCGATGCAATACAATCTCACCAGGATCGACCCGGATGCTCCTAACGATCAGTACCCTATCGGCGAACGGGAAACCGTTTCCGATCCGTTAGAAGATCAAGTCCACAAAAACATCTACATGGGCAAGCTCGAAGACGTGCTGAGTGGCGCGGTCAACTGGGGACGTAAGAACTCCCTGTGGCCGTACAACTTCGGCCTTTCGTGCTGCTACGTGGAAATGACCACCGCCTTCACGGCGCCCCACGACATCGCACGCTTTGGCGCCGAAGTTATCCGGGCGTCACCGCGCCAGGCGGATTTCATGGTTATCGCCGGCACCTGCTTTATCAAGATGGCGCCGATCATCCAGCGTCTCTACGAGCAAATGCTCGAGCCGAAGTGGGTTATCTCCATGGGTTCGTGCGCCAACTCCGGTGGCATGTACGACATCTACTCCGTCGTTCAAGGGGTGGACAAGTTCCTGCCCGTGGACGTCTACGTGCCTGGCTGCCCGCCCCGCCCTGAAGCATTCCTGCAAGGCTTGATGCTGCTGCAGGAATCGATTGGCAAGGAGCGTCGCCCGCTTTCCTGGGTCGTAGGCGATCAAGGCGTGTACCGCGCCGAAATGCCTTCGCAAAAGGAAGAGCGCCGCGAACAGCGAATCGCAGTCACCAATCTGCGCAGCCCTGACGAAGTCTGATCCAGACCGCTTCTTTTATAGAACGAACACCTGGCTTCATTCTTTACGTTGACCGAAAGCGATAAAAAAACCATGACTACAGGCAGCGCTCTGTACATCCCGCCTTATAAGGCAGACGACCAGGATGTGGTCGTCGAACTCAATAACCGTTTTGGCCCTGACGCCTTCACCGCCCAGGCCACACGCACCGGTATGCCGGTGCTGTGGGTGGCGCGCGCCAAGCTCGTCGAGGTCCTGACCTTCCTGCGCAACCTGCCCAAGCCGTACGTCATGCTCTATGACCTGCATGGCGTGGACGAGCGTCTGCGCACCAAGCGCCAGGGCCTGCCGAGCGGCGCCGATTTCACCGTGTTCTACCACTTGATGTCGCTGGAACGTAACAGCGACGTGATGATCAAGGTCGCGCTGTCCGAAAGCGACTTGAGCGTCCCGACCGTCACCGGTATCTGGCCGAACGCCAGCTGGTACGAGCGTGAAGTCTGGGACATGTTCGGTATCGACTTCCCGGGCCACCCGCACCTGACGCGCATCATGATGCCGCCGACCTGGGAAGGTCACCCGCTGCGCAAGGACTTCCCTGCCCGCGCCACCGAATTCGATCCGTTCAGCCTCAACCTCGCCAAGCAACAGCTTGAAGAGGAAGCGGCGCGTTTCCGTCCGGAAGACTGGGGCATGAAACGCTCTGGCACCAACGAGGACTACATGTTCCTCAACCTGGGCCCGAACCACCCTTCGGCTCACGGTGCCTTCCGTATCATCCTGCAACTGGACGGCGAAGAAATCGTCGACTGTGTCCCGGACATCGGCTACCACCACCGTGGTGCCGAGAAGATGGCCGAGCGTCAGTCCTGGCACAGCTTCATCCCGTACACCGACCGTATCGACTACCTCGGCGGCGTGATGAACAACCTGCCGTACGTGCTCTCGGTCGAGAAGCTGGCCGGCATCAAGGTGCCCGACCGCGTCGACACCATCCGCATCATGATGGCCGAGTTCTTCCGGATCACCAGCCACCTGCTGTTCCTGGGTACGTATATCCAGGACGTCGGCGCCATGACCCCGGTGTTCTTCACCTTCACCGACCGTCAGCGCGCCTACAAGGTCATCGAAGCCATCACCGGTTTCCGCCTGCACCCGGCCTGGTACCGTATCGGCG
The DNA here is from genome assembly GCF_003970195.1 of Pseudomonas sp. C 49-2. NCBI lineage: Bacteria > Pseudomonadati > Pseudomonadota > Gammaproteobacteria > Pseudomonadales > Pseudomonadaceae > Pseudomonas > Pseudomonas sp. C 49-2. Next base: position 188,017 of record NZ_RXYG01000009.1, on the reverse strand, counting down.
GTGTTGCCCACGACTTGCCGAATGGCTGGGAGCGCCTGGTCAAGGAATTCATCGACTGGATGCCCAAGCGTCTCGACGAATACCAAAAGGCCGCGCTGGATAACAGCATCCTCAAAGGCCGTACCATTGGCGTCGCTGCCTACAACACCAAAGAGGCGTTGGAATGGGGCGTCACCGGTGCCGGTCTGCGCTCAACAGGTTGCGATTTCGACCTGCGTAAAGCGCGTCCGTACTCGGGCTACGAAAACTTCGAATTCGAAGTCCCGCTGGCCGCCAATGGCGATGCCTACGACCGTTGCATCGTGCGCGTCGAAGAAATGCGCCAGAGCCTGAAGATCATCGAGCAATGCATGCGCAACATGCCAGCAGGCCCGTACAAGGCGGATCACCCGCTGACCACGCCGCCGCCGAAAGAACGCACGCTGCAGCACATCGAAACCCTGATCACGCACTTCCTGCAAGTTTCGTGGGGCCCGGTCATGCCGGCCAACGAATCCTTCCAGATGATTGAAGCGACCAAGGGTATCAACAGTTATTACCTGACGAGCGATGGCGGCACCATGAGCTACCGCACCCGGATCCGTACCCCAAGCTTTGCCCACTTGCAGCAGATCCCTTCGGTGATCAAAGGCGAGATGGTCGCGGACTTGATTGCGTACCTGGGTAGTATCGATTTCGTTATGGCCGACGTGGACCGCTAAGCATGAACAGCACGCTTATCCAGACAGACCGTTTCACCCTGAGTGAAACCGAGCGCTCGGCCATCGAGCACGAGCTGCATCACTACGAAGACCCGCGCGCGGCGTCGATCGAAGCCTTGAAGATCGTTCAGAAGGAACGTGGCTGGGTGCCGGACGGCGCCCTCTACGCCATCGGCGAGATCCTCGGCATCCCCGCCAGCGACGTTGAAGGCGTGGCCACGTTCTACAGCCAGATCTTCCGTCAGCCAGTGGGCCGCCACATCATTCGCGTGTGCGACAGCATGGTCTGCTATATCGGCGGCCACGAATCGGTGGTTGACGCGATCCAGACCAAATTGGGCATCGGCCTCGGCCAGACCACCCCTGACGGCCGCTTCACGCTGCTGCCAGTGTGCTGCCTGGGCAACTGCGACAAGGCGCCGGCGTTGATGATCGACGACGACACATTCGGTGACGTGCAGGCAACTGGCGTGACCCAATTGCTCGAGGGCTACCCATGACCCTTACATCTTTCGGCCCGGCCAACCTGATCAAGCGTTCGCCCGAGACCCATCCCCTGACCTGGCGCCTGCGTGACGATGCCGAGCCCGTGTGGCTCGACGAGTACCAGGCCAAGAACGGTTACGCCGCCGCGCGTAAAGCCTTCGCCGACATGGCCCAGGACGATATCGTCCAGACCGTGAAAGACGCCGGCCTCAAAGGCCGCGGCGGTGCAGGCTTCCCCACGGGTGTGAAGTGGGGCCTGATGCCCAAGGACGAATCCATCAACATCCGCTACCTGCTGTGCAACGCGGATGAAATGGAGCCGAACACCTGGAAAGACCGCATGCTGATGGAGCAACTGCCCCATCTGCTGATCGAAGGCATGCTGATCAGCGCCCGCGCGCTGAAAACCTACCGCGGCTACATCTTCCTGCGTGGCGAGTACACCACCGCCGCCAAGCACCTCAACCGTGCTGTGGAAGAAGCCAAGGCCGCGGGCCTGCTGGGCAAGAACATCCTCGGTTCGGGTTTCGACTTCGAACTGTTCGTGCACACCGGCGCCGGGCGTTACATCTGCGGTGAAGAAACCGCACTGATCAACTCCCTCGAAGGCCGCCGCGCCAACCCGCGCTCCAAGCCGCCCTTCCCCGCCGCTGTCGGCGTGTGGGGCAAGCCGACTTGCGTGAACAACGTCGAAACCCTGTGCAACGTGCCGGCGATCATTGCCGACGGCGTGGACTGGTATAAATCGTTGGCCCGCGAAGGCAGCGAAGACATGGGCACCAAGCTCATGGGCTTCTCCGGCAAGGTCAAGAACCCTGGCCTGTGGGAACTGCCATTCGGCGTGACCGCCCGCGAGCTGTTCGAGGACTACGCCGGCGGCATGCGCGACGGCTACACCTTGAAAGCCTGGCAGCCAGGTGGCGCCGGTACCGGCTTCCTGCTCCCCGAGCACCTCGACGCACAGATGTATGCCGGCGGCATCGGCAAGGTGGGCACCCGGATGGGTACCGGCCTGGCGATGGCGGTCGACAACACCGTGAACATGGTCTCGTTGCTGCGCAACATGGAGCAGTTCTTTGCCCGTGAATCGTGCGGTTTCTGCACCCCATGCCGCGACGGTCTGCCGTGGAGCGTGAAACTGCTGATGGCCCTGGAAAATGGCGAAGGCCGCGAGGGTGATATCGAAACCCTGCTGGGCCTGGTCGGTTTCCTCGGCCCAGGCAAGACCTTCTGTGCTCACGCACCGGGCGCCGTGGAGCCATTGGGCAGTGCCATCAAATACTTCCGCTCGGAGTTCGAAGCCGGCATCGCGCCTACCAGCGCCGCCGTCCCGCCTCTGGCAAAGCCGATCGTAGTCGGCGCGTAACGCTTTAAAAGGCGAAGGGTCCGTGCCCTTCGCTTTCTCATGGGCTGACGCCGTAAAGGCTGTGTTGATGCCCATGAATAACAAGATTCCATTAGCCACGCCCGCTGACAACGGGCCAACGAAGAACTTTGAACCATGGCCACTATCCACGTAGACGGCAAAGCGCTCGAAGTCGATGGGGCAGACAACCTGTTACAGGCATGTCTCTCACTAGGCCTCGACATCCCGTATTTCTGCTGGCATCCCGCGCTTGGTAGCGTCGGTGCCTGTCGCCAGTGCGCGGTCAAGCAATACACCGACGAGAACGACACCCGTGGTCGTATCGTCATGTCGTGCATGACCCCAGCCACCGACAACACCTGGATCTCCATCGACGATGATGAATCCAAGGCGTTCCGCGCCAGCGTTGTCGAATGGCTGATGACCAACCACCCCCACGACTGCCCAGTCTGTGAGGAAGGCGGTCACTGCCACCTGCAAGACATGACGGTGATGACCGGCCACAACGAGCGCCGTTATCGCTTCACCAAGCGTACCCACCAGAACCAGGACCTCGGCCCGTTCATCTCCCACGAAATGAACCGCTGCATCGCCTGCTACCGCTGCGTGCGCTTCTATAAAGACTACGCTGGCGGCACCGACCTCGGCGTGTTCGGCGCCCACGACAACGTGTACTTCGGTCGCGTTGAAGACGGCGTGCTCGAAAGCGAGTTCTCCGGCAACCTCACCGAGGTCTGCCCGACCGGTGTATTCACCGACAAGACTCACTCCGAGCGCTACAACCGTAAGTGGGACATGCAATTCGCCCCGAGCATCTGCCATGGCTGCTCCAGCGGTTGCAACATCTCCCCGGGCGAGCGCTACGGTGAACTGCGTCGGATCGAAAACCGCTTCAACGGTTCGGTCAACCAGTACTTCCTGTGCGACCGTGGCCGTTTCGGCTACGGCTACGTCAACCGCGAAGACCGCCCACGCCAGCCACTGCTGGCCAATGGTGGCAAGCTGAGCCTGGACGACGCCTTGGATAAAGCCGCCGACCTGCTGCGCGGCCGTAACATCGTCGGTATCGGTTCGCCGCGCGCCAGCCTCGAAAGCAACTATGCGTTGCGCGAACTGGTTGGCGCTGAGCACTTCTACTCCGGCATCGAAGCCGCTGAGCTGGAGCGTATCCGCCTGGTCCTGCAAGTGCTGAACGACAGCCCGCTGCCGGTGCCGAACATGCGCGACATCGAAGACCACGACGCCATCTTCGTGCTCGGTGAAGACCTGACCCAGACCGCCGCGCGCATCGCCCTGTCACTGCGCCAGTCGGTCAAAGGCAAGGCTGAAGACATGGCCGACGCCATGCGCGTACAGCCTTGGCTCGACGCCGCCGTGAAAAACATCGGCCAGCACGCGCTGAACCCGCTGTTTATCGCCAGCCTGGCTGAAACCAAGCTCGACGACATCGCCGAAGAATGTGTGCACGCAGCACCGGACGACCTGGCCCGCATCGGTTTCGCCGTGGCCCACGCCCTCGACGCCAGCGCGCCTGCCGTCGAAGGCCTGGACGCTGAAGCCGTTGAATTGGCCCAGCGTATCGCCGATGCACTGCTGGCCGCCAAGCGCCCATTGATCATTGCCGGCACCTCGTTGGGTTCCAAGGCGCTGATCGAAGCGGCTGCCAACATCGCCAAGGCCTTGAAGCTGCGCGACAAGAACGGTTCCATCAGCCTGGTCGTGCCGGAAGCCAACAGCCTTGGCCTGGCCATGCTCGGTGGCGAGTCCCTGGACGCAGCCCTGCAAGCGGTGATCGACGGCAATGCCGACGCCATCGTGGTGCTGGAAAACGACCTGTACACCCGCACCGATGCCGCCAAGGTTGACGCCGCGCTCAACGCCGCCAAAGTGCTGATCGTTGCCGACCACCAGAAGACCGCTACCAGCGAGCGCGCCGACCTGGTCCTGCCAGCCGCCACCTTCGCCGAGGGCGACGGTACCCTGGTCAGCCAGGAAGGCCGCGCCCAGCGCTTCTTCCAAGTGTTCGATCCGAAGTACATGGACGCCAGCATCCTGGTTCACGAAGGCTGGCGCTGGCTGCATGCCCTGCGCGCAACCCTGCTGAACCAGCCGATCGACTGGACCCAGCTCGACCACGTAACCGCAGCTGCCGCCGCCAGCGCGCCGCAACTGGCCCGTATCGTCGACGCTGCACCGTCCGCCGCGTTCCGCATCAAGGGCATGAAGCTTGCCCGTGAACCACTGCGTTACTCCGGCCGTACGGCCATGCGCGCCAACATCAGCGTGCACGAGCCACGTACTCCGCAAGACCCGGACACCGCGTTCGCCTTCTCCATGGAAGGTTACTCAGGCTCCGCCGAACCGCGCCAACAGGTGCCGTTCGCCTGGTCGCCGGGCTGGAACTCGCCGCAGGCCTGGAACAAGTTCCAGGACGAAGTCGGTGGTCACATCCGTGCTGGCGACCCGGGCACGCGCCTGATCGAAAGCACCGGTGATTCGCTGAACTGGTTCTCTGCCGTACCGCGTCCGTTCAACCCGGCCCAGGGTACTTGGCAGGTTGTGCCGTTCTTCCACCTGTTCGGCAGCGAAGAGAACTCTTCGAAAGCCGCGCCGGTTCAAGAACGCATCCCAGCCGCCTACGTTTCCCTGGCCAAGTCCGAAGCCGACCGCCTGGGCGTCAACGACGGCGCCCTGCTCAGCCTGAACGTGGCTGGTCAGACCCTGCGTCTGCCGCTGCGCATCAATGAAGAGCTGGGCGCTGGCCTGGTTGCACTGCCTAAAGGCATCGCCGGCATTCCAGCGGCGATCTTCGGCAAAACCGTTGACGGTCTGCAGGAGGCAGCGCAATGACTTGGTTCACTCCTGAAGTGATCGACGTGATCATCTCGGTGGTCAAGGCCATCGTGATCCTGTTGGCCGTGGTCGTCGCGGGCGCCCTGCTCAGCTTCGTCGAACGTCGCCTGCTGGGCTGGTGGCAGGACCGTTACGGTCCGAACCGCGTTGGCCCGTTCGGTATGTTCCAGATCGCGGCCGACATGCTGAAAATGTTCTTCAAGGAAGACTGGACTCCGCCGTTTGCCGACAAGGTGATCTTCACCCTGGCACCGGTCGTGGCCATGAGCGCCTTGCTGATCGCCTTCGCGATCATCCCGATCACCCCGACCTGGGGCGTGGCGGACCTGAACATCGGCTTGCTGTTCTTCTTCGCCATGGCCGGTTTGTCGGTCTATGCGGTGCTGTTCGCCGGTTGGTCGAGCAACAACAAGTTCGCCCTGCTGGGCAGCTTGCGGGCTTCGGCCCAGACCGTGTCCTACGAAGTGTTCATGGGCCTCGCGCTGATGGGCATCGTGGTGCAGGTTGGCTCGTTCAACATGCGCGATATCGTCGAGTATCAGGCGCAGAACCTGTGGTTCATCATTCCGCAGTTCTTCGGCTTCTGTACTTTCTTCATCGCTGGCGTCGCCGTGACTCACCGTCACCCGTTCGACCAGCCGGAAGCGGAACAAGAACTGGCCGACGGCTACCACATCGAATACGCCGGCATGAAATGGGGCATGTTCTTCGTCGGTGAGTACATCGGCATCATCTTGATCTCGGCCCTGCTGGTCACGCTGTTCTTCGGCGGCTGGCACGGTCCGTTCGGCATCCTGCCGCAGTTGGCGTTCTTCTGGTTCTTCCTGAAGACCGCGTTCTTCATCATGTTGTTTATCCTGCTGCGCGCTTCCATTCCGCGTCCACGATACGACCAGGTGATGGATTTCAGCTGGCGCTTCTGCCTGCCACTGACCCTGATCAATTTGCTGGTGACGGCTGCCGTTGTGTTGTTGAACACGCCAGCCGGCGCGGTTCAGTGAGGATTTGACCCATGTTCAAATATATTGGCGACATCGTTAAGGGTACCGGTACCCAGTTGCGAAGCCTGGTGATGGTGTTCGGTCACGGCTTCCGCAAACGCGACACCCTGCAATACCCGGAAGAAGCGGTGTACCTGCCGCCGCGCTATCGCGGCCGTATCGTGCTGACCCGCGACCCCGATGGCGAAGAGCGTTGCGTAGCCTGCAACCTGTGCGCCGTGGCGTGCCCGGTGGGTTGCATCTCCCTGCAGAAAGCTGAAACCGAAGACGGTCGCTGGTACCCGGACTTCTTCCGCATCAACTTCTCGCGCTGCATTTTCTGCGGCCTCTGCGAGGAAGCTTGCCCGACCACCGCGATCCAGCTCACACCGGATTTCGAGATGGCCGAGTTCAAACGTCAGGACCTGGTGTACGAGAAAGAAGATCTGCTGATCTCTGGTCCCGGTAAAAACCCTGATTACAACTTCTATCGTGTTGCAGGTATGGCCGTTGCCGGTAAGCCGAAAGGCGCCGCACAAAACGAAGCCGAGCCGATCAACGTGAAGAGCTTGCTGCCTTAAGGAAGAAAGATGGAATTCGCTTTCTATTTCGCGTCCGGTATTGCAGTGGTGTCCACGCTTCGCGTGATCACCAACACCAATCCTGTGCACGCCCTGCTCTACCTGATCATTTCGTTGATCGCCGTGGCCATGACCTTCTTCGCACTCGGCGCACCGTTCGCCGGTGTGCTGGAAGTGATCGCCTACGCCGGCGCCATCATGGTGCTGTTCGTGTTTGTGGTGATGATGCTAAACCTGGGGCCGGCCTCGGTCGCCCAGGAACGCGTCTGGCTCAAGCCCGGCATCTGGCTCGGCCCGGTTATCCTCGCAGCCCTGCTGCTGGGTGAACTGCTGTATGTGCTGTTCGCTCACCAGAGCGGCCAGGCCATCGGCCACACCACCGTAGACGCGAAGGCCGTGGGCATCAGCCTGTTCGGCCCGTACCTGCTGGTGGTCGAACTGGCTTCGATGCTGCTGCTCGCCGCAGCCATCACCGCCTTCCACTTGGGCCGCAACGAAGCCAAGGAGCAATGACGATGCCTGCTATCCCTTTGGAGCATGGTCTGGCGGTCGCCGGCATCCTGTTCTGCCTTGGCCTGGTCGGCCTGATGGTTCGCCGTAACATTCTGTTCGTGTTGATGAGCCTGGAAATCATGATGAACGCCGCGGCACTGGCGTTCATCGTTGCAGGTGCACGTTGGGGCCAGCCGGATGGACAAGTCATGTTCATCCTGGTGATCAGCCTGGCAGCCGCCGAGGCCAGTATCGGCCTGGCGATCCTGCTGCAACTGTATCGTCGCTTCCACACGCTTGATATCGACGCTGCCAGTGAGATGCGCGGATGAACATGATCTTTCTGACTTTCGTATTTCCCCTGATCGGTTTCCTGCTGCTGTCGTTCTCTCGCGGGCGCTGGTCGGAAAACCTCTCGGCCTTGATAGGCGTGGGCTCCATTGGCCTGTCGGCGATCGTTGCCGCCTACGTCATCTGGCAATTCAACGTGGCGCCGCCAGAAGGCGGTCACTACACCCTGGTGCTGTGGCAGTGGATGTCGGTGGAGGGCTTCAAGCCCAACTTCGCCCTCTACGTCGACGGCCTGTCGATCACCATGCTCGGCGTGGTGGTGGGTGTGGGCTTCCTGATCCACCTGTTCGCGTCCTGGTACATGCGCGGTGAAGCCGGATACTCGCGCTTCTTCTCGTACACCAACCTGTTTATCGCCAGCATGCTGTTCCTGGTGCTCGGCGATAACCTGTTGTTCCTGTACTTCGGCTGGGAAGGCGTGGGCCTGTGCTCGTACCTGTTGATCGGTTTCTACTACAGCAACCGCAACAACGGTAACGCGGCACTCAAGGCCTTTATCGTCACCCGGATCGGTGACGTGTTCATGGCCATCGGCCTGTTCATCCTGTTCCAACAGGTGGGCACACTGAATATCCAGGAACTGCTGGTGCTGGCACCGCAGAAATTCCAGGTTGGCGACTTCTGGATCACCCTGGCGACCCTGATGCTGCTGGGCGGCGCCGTGGGTAAATCCGCGCAACTGCCGCTGCAAACCTGGCTGGCAGATGCGATGGCCGGTCCTACCCCTGTTTCCGCACTGATCCACGCGGCAACCATGGTAACCGCCGGTGTCTATCTGATCGCCCGTACCCACGGCTTGTTCACCCTGGCGCCGGATATCCTGCATCTGGTGGGCATCGTTGGCGGCGTGACCCTGGTACTGGCCGGCTTCGCCGCGCTGGTGCAGACCGACATCAAGCGCATCCTCGCCTACTCGACCATGAGCCAGATCGGCTACATGTTCCTGGCCCTGGGCGTTGGCGCCTGGGACGCGGCGATCTTCCACCTGATGACCCACGCCTTCTTCAAGGCCCTGCTGTTCCTGGCTTCCGGTGCGGTGATCGTTGCCTGCCACCACGAGCAGAACATCTTCAAGATGGGCGGCCTGTGGAAGAAACTGCCACTGGCCTACGCCAGCTTCATCGTCGGTGGTGCCGCCCTCGCCGCCCTGCCGTTGGTGACCGCCGGCTTCTACTCGAAGGACGAAATCCTCTGGGAAGCCTTTGCCAGCGGTAACCAGAACCTGCTGTACGCAGGCCTGGTGGGTGCGTTCATGACCTCGCTGTACACCTTCCGCCTGATCTTCATCACCTTCCACGGTGAAGCCAAGACCGAAGCACACGCAGGCCACGGCATTTCGCACTGGTTGCCATTGTCGGTACTGATCATCCTTTCGACCTTCGTCGGCGCCATGATCACCCCGCCGCTGCACGGTGTACTGCCGCAAAGCGTCGGCCATGCCGGCGGCGAAGCCCAGCACAGCCTGGAAATCGCCTCGGGCGCCATCGCCATTGCCGGTATCCTGTTGGCCGCGCTGCTGTTCCTCGGCAAGCGTCGCTTCGTGACCGCCGTGGCCAACAGTGGCATTGGCCGTTTCCTGTCAGCCTGGTGGTTCGCTGCCTGGGGCTTCGACTGGATCTACGACAAACTGTTCGTCAAGCCTTACCTGGCCATCAGCCACATTCTGCGTAAAGACCCGCTCGACCAGACCATCGGTTTGATCCCGCGTGCCGCCAAGGCCGGCCACACCGCCCTGAGCCGCAGCGAGACCGGCCAATTGCGTTGGTATGCAGCTTCCATGGCGGCCGGTGCCGTGCTGGTGATCGGCGCCATTGTAGTGGTAGCGGTCTGATATGAACTTTGCGAACTTGCGAAAGGAAACGAGCCTGTCATGATTCTGCCCTGGCTAATCCTGATCCCCTTTATCGGCGGCCTGCTCTGCTGGATGGGTGAACGCTTCGGCGCCACCCTCCCCCGCTGGATTGCGTTGCTGACCATGTCCCTGGAACTCGCACTCGGCCTCTGGCTGTGGGCCCATGGCGACTATTCATTTGCTCCGGCACCGGGTGTCGATCCGACCTTCGCGCTTGAATTCAAGCACGTGTGGATCCAGCGCTTCGGCATCAACGTGCACCTGGCCCTCGACGGCCTGTCGCTGTTGATGATCCTGCTGACCGGCCTGCTGGGTATCCTCTCGGTACTCTGCTCCTGGAAAGAGATCCAGCGTCACGTGGGCTTCTTCCACCTGAACCTGATGTGGATCCTGGGCGGCGTTGTCGGCGTGTTCCTCGCCCTCGACCTGTTCATGTTCTTCTTCTTCTGGGAAATGATGCTGGTGCCGATGTACTTCCTCATCGCGCTCTGGGGTCACAGTTCTTCGGACGGCAAGAAAACCCGCATCTACGCGGCGACCAAGTTCTTCATCTTCACCCAGGCTTCCGGCCTGATCATGTTGGTGGCGATCCTGGGCCTGGTACTGGTCAACTTCAACAACACCGGCGTGATTACCTTCAACTACGCCGACCTGTTGAAAACCAAGATGTCCCTGACCACCGAGTACATCCTGATGCTGGGCTTCTTCATCGCGTTCGCGGTGAAGCTGCCGGTGGTGCCGTTCCACTCCTGGCTGCCGGATGCCCACGCACAGGCGCCGACCGCCGGTTCCGTGGACTTGGCCGGTATCCTGCTGAAGACGGCGGCCTACGGCCTGCTGCGTTTCGCACTGCCACTGTTCCCGAATGCTTCGGCGGAGTTCGCGCCGATCGCCATGACCCTGGGTCTGATCGGGATCTTCTACGGTGCGTTCCTGGCCTTCGCACAAACCGACATCAAGCGTCTGATTGCCTTCTCGTCCGTTTCCCACATGGGGTTCGTACTGATCGGCATCTACTCCGGCAGCCAACTGGCGCTGCAAGGTGCAGTCATCCAGATGTTGGCGCACGGTGTCTCGGCCGCTGCCCTCTTTATCCTGAGTGGCCAGTTGTACGAGCGCCTGCACACCCGTGACATGCGTGAAATGGGTGGCGTGTGGTCGCGCATCGCGTACCTGCCGGCGATCAGCCTGTTCTTCGCCGCCGCGTCCCTGGGCTTGCCGGGCACCGGCAACTTCATCGGCGAGTTCCTGATCCTGATGGGTGCATTCGTGCAAACACCGTGGATCAGTGCGATTGCTACCTCCGGCCTGGTGTTTGGTTCGGTTTACTCGCTGATCATGATCCACCGCGCCTACTTCGGCCCGGCCAAGTCCGACACCGTCCTGCAAGGGATGGATGCTCGCGAACTGATCATGGTGCTCGGCCTTGCGGTGCTGCTGATATACATCGGCGTGTACCCGCAACCGTTCCTGGACACTTCTGCCGCGACGATGCATGGCGTGCAGCAGTGGTTCGGCACCGCCTTCTCTCAACTCGCTTCGGCCCGGTAAGAGCGCTATGGAATTCACGATCCAACACTTTATCGCGCTTGCGCCGCTGCTGATTACCAGCCTCACCATCGTGGTGGTGATGCTGGCAATCGCCTGGCGCCGCAATCATTCGCAAACGTTCCTGCTGTCTTGTGCCGGCCTCAACCTGGCCCTGCTGTCGATCATCCCGGCCCTCAAGGTCGCGCCATTGGCGGTCACGCCGTTGATGATGGTGGATGACTTCGCCCTGCTGTATATCGCGCTGATCCTGGTCGCGACCCTGGCGTGCGTCACCCTCGCCCACGCCTATATGGGCGAAGGCGGCACCGGCTACCCAGGCAACAAGGAAGAGCTGTACCTGCTGATCCTGCTGGCTGCGGCCGGCGGTATCGTGCTGGTCAGCGCACAGCACCTGGCGGGCCTGTTCATCGGCCTGGAACTGCTGTCGATCCCGACCTACGGCCTGGTGGCCTACGCCTTCTTCAACAAGCGCTCCCTGGAAGCCGGCATCAAGTACATGGTGCTGTCGGCCGCCGGTTCCGCGTTCCTGTTGTTCGGTATGGCCCTGCTCTACGCCGAAGCCGGCAGCCTGAGCTTCACCGGTATCGGTCACGCCTTGGCCACCACCAACATGCCTGCGCCAATCGCCCAACTGGGCCTGGCCATGATGTTGATCGGCCTGGCGTTCAAGCTGTCGCTGGTGCCCTTCCACCTGTGGACCCCGGACGTGTACGAAGGCGCCCCGGCGCCAGTGGCTGCGTTCCTGGCCACGGCGTCGAAGGTTGCCGTGTTTGCGGTGATGGTGCGTCTGTTCCAAATCTCCCCTGCTGCCAACACCGGCGTGCTGAGCACCGTGCTGACCGTGATCGCCATCGCGTCGATCCTGTTCGGTAACCTGCTGGCCCTGACCCAGAACAACCTCAAGCGTCTGCTGGGTTACTCGTCCATCGCACACTTCGGCTACCTGCTGATCGCCCTGGTGGCAAGCAAAGGCCTGGCCGTGGAAGCCATGGGCGTGTACCTGGTCACCTACGTGATCACCAGCCTGGGTGCATTCGGCGTAATCACGCTGATGTCTTCGCCGTTCAAAGGCCGTGACGCCGACGCCCTGTACGAGTATCGCGGCCTATTCTGGCGCCGTCCGTACCTGACCGCCGTACTGACCGTGATGATGCTGTCCTTGGCCGGTATTCCGCTGACCGCAGGCTTCATCGGCAAGTTCTACATCGTCGCCACCGGTGTCGAAGCCCACGAATGGTGGTTGGTGGCCTCCCTGGTACTGGGCAGCGCCATCGGCGTGTTCTACTACCTGCGCGTGATGGTCACCCTGTACCTGATCGAGCCAAACCTGCGCCGTGTGGATGCCGAGCTGCATTGGGAACAGAAGGCAGGCGGCGTGATGCTGCTGGCCATCGCCCTGCTCGCGTTCTTCCTGGGCGTTTACCCACAACCGTTGCTCACCCTGGTGCAGCACGCGGTGCTGGGCGTTTGATCGCTTAGCGGGATGCAGTAAACAAGACGGCGCCTTCGGGCGCCGTTTTGCGTTTCAGGGGCAGGGGTTTTTACCCTCCCCTATTCACGGAAATTTCCTCGCCCGCCTGCCTCCCCATCCGGCATCTACCCGATGAAGGCCGCCGTATGGTGTCTGCGTTTTAGGAAAGTTCCCACAGCAGGGTCACTTGACCCTTTGCGAGTGGGCCACCAAACTATACGCAGTCTACGTACAAAACATGGATGCTCTATTTATCGAACTGCCGGCCTTCGGGCGGCATCGCAAGGACTATCTGAGTGACGAGCTTTTCCAGGGTTTTCAACAAGAGTTGATGAAGAACCCGGAAGCAGGAGATGCGATCGAGGGAACAGGCGGACTGCGCAAAGTTCGCTTCATCGATGAGCGACGCAACAAAGGCAAGCGCGGTGGCCTGCGGGTCATTTACTACTGGTGGTCGGGCGGCACGCAATTCTGGCTGTTCACCCTGTACGGCAAGCACGAACAGGATGACCTGACACCACAGCACAAAAAAGCCCTAAAACGCATGCTGGACAGGGAAATCAAAGCGAGAACACATCATGAAACGTGAAATATTTTCCGAACTGGTCGAAGGCTTCGACGCCCTGGCAGACGAACGCCAAGGCAAAGTCACCCTGCGGACCCACAAGGTTCACCTTAAAAACCTGGCGCCACTCACCGCTGAGGAAGTGGTCGCCGTGCGCCAACAACTCAACCTCTCCCGGTCGGTGTTCGCCATGTACCTGCGCACCAACACCCGCACCCTGGAAAACTGGGAGCAAGGCCGGGCCAAGCCGAATGCCCAGGCTGCCACGCTGATTCGCCTGGTGGCACGTTTTCCTGAGACCGTGGCGCAACTTGCCGCTTTGGGTTGATCTGCAATTGCCTTAAAAAAAACGCCCCGGATATTCGGGGCGTTTTTCGGTACATGGCGTCAGAACGCGATACCGACCTTGAAGCCGTACTCGTTGCGCTTGAGCTTGGTGTTATCGGCCACTTCAGAATCACCGTCGAGTTTGTACTCGGTGCGGGTGTAGTACAGGCCCGCGACCACCGGCAGGTCGCCCTTCTGATTCATCAGCAGGCTGACCTCAGCGTAAGGGTTGGTGCGGTCCTTGAGGTCCACGGTGTCGCTGCCGAAATCATCGACCTTGAGCTTGGTACGGCCGTCGATGGTGCGACGGGCGCCGGCTTCGACACGCAGGGTCATGTCATCGAACTGATGGTTGTAGCCCAGGGCCGCCTTGGCGAACGGCGACTTGTTGGTGAGCTTCACATCGAGGTCATTGATCTCTGGCTCGTAGCGCGTCCAGCTGTAGCCACCGCCGACGATCACGTCGACAAAGTTGCGCGCATCCAGCGCGGCACGCCAGCCGAGGTCAAGGTCGGCCTGGCCTTCCTTGAGTTTGTTGTCGCTCTTTTCGCCGTACTTGGCTTCGATACCGGCCTGGTAGATAAAGCCGGATTCAGCGGTGAGCTTGTTGCCGAAGTTATAGAACAGGCCCGCCTCGGGCATGTGGCTCTTGTCGCTTTCGCTGCCCCCTTCGAATTTGAAATCGTTATAGCTGCCTAGGATCCCGAAGGTGGAAATCGGGTCAGTGGACGGTGCGGCGAACACCGCAGCAGGCGCAGCGACCAACGCCAGCAGCGAGGAACCCTTGAGGAATTTTCCGAATAGCTTGGACATCGTTTTACATCTCCTTGTCTGGTGAGCAAATTATTCAGGAACCGGTTCGAACCCCGGCCGGCGCCAAAGGTTCGAATTAATTTGCGATGATTTGGAGGTAAAACGGTTCAGCGAAGGCTCTATCTCAATACTGTTATGAATTAGCCACTAACAAGCCATCAAGGACTGCCCGCAGCGCCGGCGTTTCCGACACGCGAATCCCGAAGGTTTCAGTCAATATCTGCAACACCTCGTCGGCACTGGCGAAGGTGCGCTTTTCACTCGGCCGGTCCAGGTAGTGAATCGCATAATGGGCGTTGTTCAAGGTATGGCGCTTACCCGCAGCCAAGCGCGCGACTTTCAACTGGCCAATGAAGACCGAATCCGGGTGGGTGGAGACATACCAGTTGCCGATTTCATAATCGATGGCCGCCTGCACCTGCAGATCGAACACATACAGGCCACGCCACTCCTCGACCACTTGCGCCCACAGGGTGTAACTGCCCTGCCCGTCGAAGGTCAACCGATAAGGCTCATGGGCCGTGGCCTGCACCGCCTCGGTGTCCAACAGCAACGGACTGCTGGGCACCATGCCGCCAAAGCCGACATCGGTGAGATAGCGCACGCCATCCAACGTCACCAGGCTCAAACGATGAGTCCGCGCCGTGCGCGCATCCGGCGCCCCGCCCATCACCACCCGCCCGGTGATGCCGCGCGCGTCAAAGCCAAGTTCCTGCAATAACGCCAGGAACATCTGGTTCAACTCGTAGCAATACCCGCCCCGCCCTTCCAGCAGTACTTTCTGCTCGACGCTCGGCAGGTCGATGGGCACTGGCAGACGCATCAGACTCGACAAATTCTCGAAAGCAAAGGTGCACACATGGCGCAATTGCAGGTCCTGCAGGGTTTGCAGGGTCGGCGCTGGCGGCGAGTCATAGCCCAGGCGTTGCAGATAGAGGCGGCTATGGGTCAACAGTGACATGGCGCAATCCTTGGGCACGGGATGAAGCCGACACTATGCCGCGTCGACGTGCAGATTGTCATTTTGAATGAACCTTTTTGAGCGCTGCCCTATCCATCTATAACAACACAGGGAGGCAACATGAGTACCGCAAAAATCTACACCATCAATTATCAGCTGCACGGCAAACCGAAATCCTTTGTGGTGCGCGCCGAAGTGATGAACAACGCCGAGGCCTGGCACTGGGCGGCGGTGGATGCCGATATCGCCCATGTGAGCCGCGTGGGGCGGGTTGGGCACGAGCAAGTGAAGAAGACGACCCGACCGTGGGCGGAGAAATATGGCATCACTGAAGTCACCTGGATCGCGCCCAAGTAAATGAAAGCCCCGCTCAATGGCGGGGCTAGTTTTATGGCTTCAAGTCGCCCAACGGGTCATAAGGCGGCTTTTTTTCATCCTTGTCTTTATTCTCCTTATCCAACGGCGCAATCGCCGGCCCGATAGGATCCACCTGCGGATCCGCCACATCCGGCGAATCCGGGTCAAACCCCAACTCATCCTTGCCACTGGAATGCTCGCCCGAAGCCGGGCCTTTTGGTGTGTTACTCACGGCGTTCTCCTCGTTCAGAGCGGGCGGGCCTTGTCGTGCAGGTTTTCCAGGTCTTCTTCGACGCGTTCCACGTCGTCGCCCTGACGCTCCGCCGGGTCGTTGGGGCGCAACGCATCGTTGTCGCGCTCTTCTTCTCCGGGTGTGCGGTCAGGGTTTGGGGTGCCGGGGGGTGGCTGGTTGTAGTCGGACATGATGGTTCACCTCAAGGGGTCTACACAGGTTTAGAGAAACCGCCGTGCGCCATCGTTCAACTTGTTTGCCCAAGCGTGAGATGATGCCCACCCCTTCTTGAGGCATGAACCGGATGTTCGAGCTCAAACCCTGCGACCCTGTCACCTTCCGTCAACAGACCCGGCGCAGCACCCTGATTGTGGCGGTGCTGTTCGTGGCCCTGGCGATGTTGCTGTCGAGCCTGGCGGTGATGCTGTTTGGCGAGCCTGGCGGGGATAATTTCCGCTTTAATGTCGGCGGGGTATTCGCCGGGGTGCTGATTACGGTGGCGCTGGTGCGCGGTCCGTTCTGGTCTCAGCCGTGGCTGGCGGCGGCGGTGTATGGCTGGCAACTCAAGCGCAACCTGATGAGCGTGACCAATGTGATGCACAAGGTCAGCGAGCGGGTGCAGGCGAATGACCCGACGGCGATCAAGGTGCTGCGCTTTTATCACTTGGGCCTGACGCAGATGCATGAACTGGACGCCAACTCCAGCGCCCAGGTGCAACTGGTCGCTGAGGTCGAAGCGCATAAGGCCAAGATGCAAGCGCTGGGGATCGACCCCGAGCAGACCCGGTTCGACCCCGCTTGGCTCGACGCGTTTAAAAGCGCTTAGGCCAGCACGCCGATGCGTTGCGGTCGAGGTGGTCGGGGGCCGGCAGTCCCTCCTTGTCCAGCACACCTACGAAGTCTTCTTGATGGGACACGCACACCCTCACATCGTCAGTTGGAAATTTTTGCCCGCCAGCAGAACACCGCGCTGACGGCAATCGCCGCACCGGCCAGGCCAAACACCCAGGGCGCCGAGGCGATCGGCAGCAACAAGCCGGCGAGCAGGGGCCCGAGGCCGGCGCCGATATCGCGCCACACGGCGTTCGAGGCCAGCGCCGACACGCGCAGGGAACCGGGGTTGCGCTCGGCCACCAATGTCGTCACCAGCGGAAGTTGCAGCGCACGCAGCACCAGCACCGCCGCCGCGCCGACAATCACCCAGTAACTGCCGAATGCGGTCAGGGCCAGGGCACTCAGGAACGAAAACAGCAGCAGCATCGAGGTTGCGCCAAACCGCTGGGCGGCGCGACCGCCCAGGGGGCTCAGGAGCATTTCCGAGACGTACCGCAGCGCCATCAGGCCACCGGCGATCAGCACAGCATCGCCACCCAGCAGCTTCTGCGCCTGGATCGACAGGCCGAAGATAAACAGGCCGTCCAGCGCCACCCCCTCGATAAACGACCACATCGCCACACTGTCCGGCCACTTGAAGCGCCGCCCCGGTGTGCTGTGCAAATCATGCCCGACCGTAGGCAAGCCACGCGCCATCCACAAGCCCACCAGGCAGCACCCAGCCAGAATCAGAAAGATCGGACGTGGCCCGGCCATCAATGTCAGCCAGCCGCCCAACGGCAAAGCCAGCATCGGCCCGAGGGCGATCAGCGCGCGGGAACGCCCGGCCCGGCGTGCGGCACCGGCAGGTTCCGAGGTGGCCAATACTTGAGTCGAAAGGTTCAGCGCAGCAAAACACAGGCCCCACACCAACCGCAGACAGAGCAAGGCGGCGAACCCGGACAGCAACGAGTTGCCCACGGCGCACAGGGTGGCTGCGCCGGCGGCGATCATGCAGGTCAGGCGGTCGCCGTTGCGCGCGTAGAAATTCAGCACATGGCGGTAGCCGAAAATCCGCACCAGGCGGTTGGCCGCCAGCAGCACACCGGCCTGGGCCAGGGTGATGCCGAAGGCCTGGGATTCCATCGGCAGCAGCAGGTAGAGCAACACGTCACTGGGCAGGCATAACGCCAGGGTCAGCGCGGCGCGGCGGGAGTGCGTATCAGCGGTGCGAAGGGCCAGGCTGGACATAAATCTGAAACATCCCGAAATATTCAGGTCGCCACGGTAGCGTTAATCAGCCCTTTTTCCCATAGGGTAACAACCGCAGACCGCTGGCCACGGCCCCGACCAAGGCAAACCCGCAGCCCAGCCATAGCGCATATTGCGGCCCGCTGCCCAGGGACAGGTGAAAACACAAGGCCACCAACGACGCGCCCAACGTCTGCCCCAACAACCGCGAAATCGCCACGATGCCACTGGCCCCGCCGCTGCGGGCCAACGGCGCACTGGTCATCAAGGCCTTGAGGTTGGGCGACTGGAAGAAGCCGAAGCCCGCGCCACACAGCGCCATGCGCCAGCCGATATCCAATGCCGACGCGCCGCTGCCCAGGGTCGCGAGCGCGGCCATGCCCACGCTGAGCATCAACAGGCCGATGCCGCACAGCACGCCCAGGTTCACGCGGTCGGCCAAGCGCCCCGCCACCAGCGCCATCACCGCCACAACAGCGGGCCAGGGTGTCATCAGGAAACCGGTTTCCACCTGGCTATGCCCCAGCACCGCCTGCAACAGGAACGGCAGCGACACAAACGCCAGGCCCTGGGCGCTGAACGCGCAAATAGCAGTGAGGGATGACAAGGCAAACACCGGACGTTTGAACAGGTCCAGCGCCAGCATCGGTGCCGGGTGCCCGGCCTGGCGCCGCAGCAGCAATGCACCGCACACCAGTGCCAAGGCAATCAGTCCCAAGGTCAAGGCGCCCTGGGCGCCGTGCACCGCCGTGCCAAGACCCAACACCAACAAGGCAAACAGCCCCGCGCACAACGCGGCGGCAAGACGGTCGAAGGCATGCCCGGTCATCGGCAGGGTCGGCAACGAGCGCAGGCCCAACGTCAGTGCCAGCAAGCCCAAGGGCACATTGATCAGGTATAGCCAGTGCCAGGTCGCCACCGACAGAATCGCCGACGCAGCGGTCGGCCCCAGGGTAAACGCCAGTCCCACCACCAGCGAGTTGTAACCCAGCCCCCGCCCCAACATTTTTGACGGATAGATATGCCGCAGCAGCGCCGTGTTCACGCTCATGATCGCCGCCGCGCCCAGCCCCTGCACCACCCGCGCCGCCGTCAGGGTGACCAGCGAGCCGGCCAGCCCGCAAAACAGCGACGAGACAATAAACAACAGCAACCCGCCGAGATACACCCGGCGATGCCCCAGCACATCACTGAGGGACGCAAACGGCAACACCGTGGCGATGATCGCCAACTGGTAGGCATTCACCACCCAGATCACCGAGGCGGAATCGGTGCCAATCCCCTCGGCCAGGGTCGGCAAGGCCGTGTTGACGATGGCCGTGTCCAGGGTCGCCATGCCGATCCCCAGGGAGATCGCAATCACGGCCGGCAGGCGTTTATTGAGGGGCAACCCATCGGCAACAGAAGACATGGACAATCCGCGCAGGTGACAAAGGCGTTTAGATTACGGGTAGAGCGTTTTTTTTTCAGTGGCCGATGGCCTGGCTGTCAGAATTTTCATGTTGACGGCCACGCGATTCCCGACAAAAAAACGGACAGCGCCTACATTTCCCCTCGACCATTCTTTGCACCCTTGGCGTTTCTTCTCTTAACGAACCGGAGAGCGCCGCCCATGCACAAGCAGCCACCCCTGACCCATGACCGTCGACAATTCCTACGCCTTGCTACGGTCGGCGCTGGCGCCCTGATGCTCACGGGCGCGTTACCTGCAGCGCTCGCACACGCCTCGCCGGCACCGAAGGCGGCCAATAACCTCAACCCACAACAAGCCCTGGCCAGGTTGATGGAAGGCAACGGTCGCTATGCCGAAGGCGTCACCAAGCGCCATGAATTCATGAGCGGGCGCGAGGCATTGGAGGGCGGGCAGAATCCGTTCGTAGCGGTCCTGAGCTGCGCTGATTCACGGATTACTCCGGAATACGCCTTCGATACCGGCCTTGGCGACCTGTTTGCCGTACGGGTGGCGGGTAACTTCGTGACCGACGACGGGCTCGCCAGCCTCGAATACGCGGTGGCGGTGCTTGGCACGCCGTTGATCATGGTGCTCGGGCACGACAGCTGCGGCGCCCTTGCCGCCGGGGTGAAAGCCACCAAGGACAACGCCACGTTCCCCGGCAAGATCCAGGGCCTGGCCGACGCGTTCAAGCCGTCGGTGCGCAAGGTCTTGAAAGCGCCTGGCGATCTGCTTGCGAACGCCATTGCGCAAAATGTCAGCGACACGGTAGCGCGGCTCAAGGCCGAGTCGACGCTGCTGGCGGACGCCCTGGCCGCCGGCAAACTGCACATTGTCGGCGGTATCTACAGGTTGCACAGTGGCCGGGTCGAGCTGATCGACTGACCCTCAACGCCAGTGCCCGGTGCTGGCCATCAACCCCACGGCTTGCGCAAAACCCGCCTGGGGCGCGGTGTTCAGCGTGACCAGCCCGACACAGCGGCTCGGCTTCAACGTCGCGGCCCGCGCAGCGATCCGTGCGCCCTGCTCCGCACCGGCGAACACCGCTTCTGGGATGTGCAGCGCATTCATCAGGTCGAGCACATCCTGGCCAAGCACAGCGTCGTCTGCCGTGCGCAAGTACGGCACGATCACCCGAAAGCCCTGGGCAGCCAGCGGCGCCGTCACCTCGGAGAACGCCCTGACATCTGCCCCCAGCAAAATGATCGCCCGGCCCTCCTCCGGCCCAAACTGTTCATACCGGATCTCCTGGTCATCGGTGCTCACCTGTTGCACCGCCAACGCCGGCGCGGCCATGACCACCGCCGCCAGCAGCAAAAAACCACGACGATCAAACATGACTGACTCCCACTATTAATTCACTGCCCAGCCAACCGGCCAGGTATTCCCCTGCCTGCATCACACCCGCTTCTTCCCCCAGGCGCTGCACCAGGAACTCACACAGCCCGGCGAAACTGCCGTCGGCCTGCAGCTGTTGCACGGCCAGTAGCTCCAGCGCATCCACCTGGCGTAAACGCGACGTGAACTGCCGACGCCACACCAGCAAGCCACCCGCCTGTTCCAGCATCACCGCTTCCGGCGCGGGCGCTTCCTGCCACAGCGCCGACCAGATGGCCTCGGCATTGGTGGTCAGGGCGTGGCAGCGCAACGACGGCGTCAGTTGCAACACGGCCGTGTCCCAATCCAGCTCGGCCACGACCTCCAGGGCCAACGGCTGCGCGTCAGCGGCGACAAAAGCCTCATTCAGGGCCGACTCGATCCAGGCGAGTTCATGCACATCCGGGTTGCGCGGGAACACCTCCTTCAAGGTGGCGTAGAAGCCCTCCGGATACGCGTCCAGCGTCCAGCCGTGGGGTGGATGGTTGTCGATATGGGTGATGCTCGCCGCCAGAAAGGCCTCCTCTCCAACCCAACGGCGCAGGTTGGGAAACGCCTGCTCCAGGCACCCGACCAACTGCGCGCGGTAGTTGTTCTGGTACACCGCCAGGCCGGCGTGATGATTGCCCAGCGACTGCGCGGATTCATCCGACGCACTCACCAACCAGCGGCGAAAGGTGTGCTGTAGCTGCGCCAGGTTCATCGTTGCGCTCCCAACGTGCGGGCCATGGCCAATTCCTGGAGCAGCTCGGCAAGTGGCGGGATCTCATCGTCGCGCTCGATCATGGTCGCCACCGGGCCCAGCCGGCTCATGGCCTCGGCGTACAGCTCCCAGACGCCGCTGCACACCGGGCTGTCATGGCTGTCGATCAAGATGTCACGGCCTTGACTGTGACCGGCCAGGTGCACCTGGCGCACACGTTCGGCGGGAATCCCCTTGAGAAACGCCAGGGCGTCGAAACCGTGATTGCTGGCACTGACGAACACATTGTTGACGTCCAGCAGCAACTCGCAGCCGGTACGCTGGGCCATGGCCGCGATAAATTCCCACTCGGTCATGGAAGCGCCTTCGAACGCCAGGTAACTCGAGGGGTTCTCTAACAACATCGTGCGGCCCAGCACGTCCTGGGCCTGATGGATGTTGGCGCAGACCCGGTCCAGGGCTTCATGGGTGTAGGGCACTGGCAACAAGTCATGGGAGTTGAAGTCACCGCTGCGCGACCAACTCAGGTGGTCGGACACAAACAGCGGTTCAATCTCGTCTACCAGCGCCTTGAGGCGCTTCAAGTAATCCCCGTCCAGCCCTTCGGCGGTGCCGATGGACATGGACACGCCGTGCAGCGCCACCGGATACCGTTCGCGCACCTGACGTAAAATGTGCCGGGGCTGGCCGCCCGCGACCATGAAGTTTTCGGAGATCACTTCGACAAAATCCACAGGCACCGAAGTCTCCAGGAAGTCGCAGTAATGCTCCTTGCGCAGCCCCAGGCCGTAGCCTGAAAAGTGAGGGTTGGATGTCGACATGGCGGATCTCCGCAAAGAATAAGTGGCGAGCCCGCAAGGGGCCCGCCGGGTGGATTACTTCGGTTCAGTCAGTGTGCCGCCAGCCTTGAGGCACTCGGACGGGGTCTTGACGATCACGCCTTCGCCTTTGCAGCTGTTGAGGCCCTTGCAGTCGTTCTTGGCGGTGGCACACAGGCTGGTGCCTTTGCAGGTGTTGACGCCGTAGCAGCGGCCGGGTTTTTCCGGTTGGTCGGCGGCGCTGGCAGCGGTGGCGAACGAAGCGGACGCCATGGCGATCAGGGCAGCAGCGGCAGCGAGGCTCAGGCGGGATTTGAGTGCAGTGTTCATGGGTGTTTCTCCGGGGTTGGGGTGAGTTACTTGATTACGGAAGCAGCGTCTTCGATGACTTTCGCCACAGCCTCAGGCTGGGACATGTACACCGAGTGGCTGGCCTTGATTTCGGTAACCTTGGAACCGGCGCGCTTGTACATCCAACGCTGCAGGTCCGGGCTCAGGGCACGGTCTTCGGTGGAGACCACGGCGTAGGTCGGTTTTTTGTGCCAGGCCGCAGCCCACACGGTGCCGCCGAACAAGGCGGTGGTCGCCGGCACTTGGGAGGCGGCCATGAAGTCGGTGCGGTTGGTGGTCAGGTCGGCTGCAAAGTCGGCGTTGAACTTGGTGCGGTCGAAGAACAGATGACCGTCGCGGCTGGCCTTGATGTCATCGCTGGGCGCCGGCATCGAGCCGATCAACTGGGCCATGTTCTCGCCCACTTCTGGCTGCAGCGCCGAGACGTAGACCAGCGACTTGACCTTGTCACGGTCACCGGCAATCGAGATCACCCCGCCACCGGAGCTGTGGCCCACCAGCACCACCGGGCCGACTTGCTGTTCCAGCACTTCACGCGCCTCGGCCACATCGGCGGCCAGGCTTTCGTGGCCCTGGTGCACCACGGTGACCTTGTAGCCTTTGTGAATCAGGATGTCGTGCACCACACGCCAGCCGGAACCGTCAACAAACGAACCGGGCACGATCACCACGCTTTTACCGGTACCGGGTTGTGGGGCATCCGCCGCCTGGGCCAACATCGGAACGGTCAGGGCCATGGCAATGGCCAGTGAAGAAAGCATACGCATTGGAAATCTCCATCAAAGTTAAGAACGTTTGCCTGAGATCAGGCGGTCCAACGACCAGGCCCCACCGCCGTACGCCAACAGCGGCAACAACAAACCCGCCCAGGTCAGGTGCACCGGCCACGCTGCGGGGTACACAAACACCTCGATCACCAGGGTCATGCCCAACAGCGCAGCCGCGGCCGGACGGGTCAGCAGGCCGAGCACCAGCAATAGCGGGAACAGGTGCTCGGCGTAAGTCGCCAGGTGCGCAGCCCAATCAGGCGGAATCAGCGGCAAGGCGTATTCCGAACGGAACAGCGTGTAGGTCGACGGCTTGAGTTCAAGAAAACCCGTGACCTTGGTGCGCCCCGACAAGAAGAACACCGCCGCGATCGCCACCCGCGCCACCAGCAACAGCAGGGCTTCGGGGAGCAGGCGCTGGATCACGGTTGCTCCGTCAGGCTGCCAAAGCCTTTAGGGGTCTTGATCTGGGTGCAGGTGCCTTTGTCCACCAGCACCCAGGCGTTGCCCTGGTAATCGGTGGTGGAGGTGGCGGCGCACGAAGTGCCAGCGCCTGCGGCGCAATCGTTGGCACCGGCAAGGGCCACGCCGAAGCATTTTTCCTGGGGCTTGGGTTCATCGGCATGGGCCACGGCCGCGAAGGCGCTGAGGGACAGGGCGAGAGTTGCCGCGAGGGCTGCGTAAGGACGCTTCATGGGGTGAGTCTCCTGGCTTGACTGAGTGTGGCCAGGGCGCCTTGGGGTCGGTGACCGCCTGCGCCAGCTGGTGAACAGAGTTAAAGCCAGGCGTGTATCCGGTCTGTGTCGCGAACGCGATAGAACGTCATGCGGGTGTATCAGGAGGGTGCGGGGATACAGTTCGATACACAGTCAATAAAACAGTGCCAAAACCCTAGCGTTTTATTCGGCATCCAGAACGACACAATTAGAAAAATTCGCCTTTCCGATGGACAAGTCACTGCTGATCTCCGATGAATCCAAGGCGCTCAAACGCTATCGCCTGCTGGAAACCACCCGCGCCTACGCCTTGGCCTTTCGCCGGAAACCCGGCTGGCGCTGTACGGCCCGGAAATCAACACCATCCGCGCGGCGCTCGACTGGGCGCGGTTGCAGGAGCCTAAGTTGCGCATCGCCTCCCTGTCCCGCTTCCAGCACCGATAAAGACGTCAATCTAGAATGATTTTCTGTGGTGAGCGGGGCTGTTGTGGTGAGCGGGCTTGCCCCGCGCCGGGCTGCGAAGCGGCCCTAAAGCCACACGACCCGGTTACAACTGGAAATATGCGGTGACTGGATTGGGGCCGCTTCGCGCCCCAGCGCGGGGCAAGCCCGCTCACCACAACCACAACCAAAGCCATTCTCAGTTGGAGCTCAATCAAAGCCAAACCGCGTCCCACAGCGAGTAATCACCTACCCGATCAACCAACCCTGCCCGCAACGGGTTCGCGATGATGTAACGGGCCATCTTGCGAATATCATCCTCTTCACGCACCGCCCTATCGTGATAGCCGGGCTGCCAGACACGCTCCTTGCTTCGGCGACGACGGTTGATGGTCAGCGTGCTACATGACTTGATACTTCGCATTACATCGGCCAGGGTCTTTTGCTTCAGTTCAAATAGCCAGTGGATATGGTCAGGCATGATGACCCAGGCTAGAGAGTCGATATGACCAAGCTCATGGGCGTTCCGGAACTCGACAACCAGCAAACGCCCCAGGAACAAGTCGGTAAACAGTCGTTGGCGGTTATGGACGACGATGGTGATGAAGTAGCTGCGGCCGTGTTCCGAATAACGTCCGTGACGCAGGCGGTGGGATTGAGGTGCTGGGCGCAAATCCGTTGCTCCTGGAGAAATCCTGAGAGCATCAACGTTAGCGGCAGATTTAACGTGAGCCCGGCTTATTTATTGACGGGATATATCTAGAGCTAAGTGAACAAACTCTCTGTGGTGAGCGGGCTTGCCCCGCGCTGGGCTGCGAAGCGGCCCTAAAACCAGACAACCCGGTTCTAACTGGAAACATGCGGCGACTGGATTGGGGCCGAAAAGAAAATCGTCGTCAGCGAAGACACCAACCCGCAGATGTTCGATGGGACCAGATCCAGGATCTTCAAGCAGGATGGTTTGCTCAAGCCCAATGGCGCTGAATACCACGATGTAGACACCCCCTGAAGCCCGACACACCGGGCCCTGCTGCATGGGGCCCGGCTTTGGGAAACCGTCAGTTTTTGTCAAAGCCCAACTGCCGGTACAGCGTTTTCATATCGTAGTAGTCGGTGCTCTTCACGATCTCACCGTCCTTGATCCTGATCACGCAGCAACCATCGACATTGATCGCCTTGTGAGAGGCGCCGTGGCCGAACAGCTCGCCCTCATGGGTTCCCGTCATATGCCACTGGATCGTCCCGCCATGCTCGCCAAGGCTGATGAAGTCGCTGATGACCTTGAAATCGGGCAAGGCCTTTCTGATCAGGTCGAAGAAGTCACCCAGCTCGGGCCGTCCTCGCATGGTTAGCCCCGCGGCCTTGTCTTCATAGACAGTAGCCTCTGAAAAAATCCCGAGAAAATCGGCTTTGGAGGTGCCAGACCAGAGGTCAGCCCATTTCTGAATCAATTCACGATTTGTATCTGTCATGGTGAAACTCCCTTGAGCGCAGGAGGCGGAGCAACGGAAATCTCCCGTCGACCCCACCGTTCATTACGCTGACAGATACAACCTCAGCTCCTGCCGAGCAGATACTTCCTCTGTAACAAAAGCGTTCAACAAGCGTAGCCCGGCCACTGCCTAAATCAACCGCGCGGCCATCGGTAGTGCCGATCATCATCGACGCGCGGCTCAAGCCGAGCTTGGTGGCCAAGGCCTGCATCTCGTTGCGCTGGCGCCGGCGCTGGCTCTTGATCAGCGCTGCATCATCACGTCCACACCGCCCACCAGGATGAACGCGCAGAGCACGGTGAATACCAGCGGCTTGAGTACCAGGAAAAACGTCGACTCCATCAAGGCCTGCAACGCATGCTTGCCGACCACGTAGAACGCGATCGCCAGCACCTGCACCTTGATCAGGCCCTTGATGAACTCCACCAGGTTGCGCAGGGCAAATATCTTCTTCATGCCCTCCGCCGGGTTGATGCGCTTGAACTCGGGCTTGATCGGGTCGGTCGAGAACACAAAACCGCGCATGGTGACGATGCCGCTGTTTGCGCAGATGGTATGCAAAACAGTTGATGGCCGCCTGCCGCGTAATCTAAAAAACCCACCACCCTGTAGAAGTCGGCTCCCTCGCCACAACAAGCCGGCTCCTACAGTTTCGATTTACGGCGTGATCGAACTCAGGTCGAGGTGCCCATCCTTGATCGGCGGGCACCAGTAGTAACCACCGGTCAACGGTGTGCTGATGCGGTACAGGCCATCGACAATCCCATCTTCCAGCCCACTCATGCGGCGCAGTTGCGCTTCGAATGCATCGAAAGAGTGGCCGAACGCAAGGAACATCAACCCGGCCTGGCCGTTCTCGGCCCAAGGCATGGACCGGCGCACCACGAAGGCTTCCGGGGTGAAGCTTTCCTGGGCGGTACGCTTGGTGTGAGCGGACTCGGGGGCGTCGTCGAGTTCTTCGTTGTCGCCATGACGGCGGCCGATGATGTGGTCGCGTTCTTGCGCGGGCAAGGCCGCGAAGCCATCGAGGTCGTGCTGCCATTGCTGGATCGCGGCAAAGCTGGCGCCGCTGTCGGTCAGGGCCGCTTCAACCGCCGCGTCATCGTGGGGGTTTTCGGTGCCATCTTCGTAGTCGGTGAGGTCGAAGCCGGTCTTGTAGCGGAAGCCTTCGGTCATCTGCACCAGGCGAAACGCCGGGGCCAGCGCTTTTTCAAATGCGCGGCTGCGCAACAGCAATTCACCGCGATCCACGCCGTGCAGCCACACCCACAACGCCTGTTGGGTTGTCGGGTTGTGCGCGCCCGGCCCGCTGACCGTGGGGAATGTGCGCAGGCCTTCAATCCGGGCGCCCAAGGCAGTTACCAGCGGCTCACCAAAACCGACCACCGCCGCCGAATCGGTCAACTGCACCAGCGCATCCAACGCAGCGGGCACGGCGGCCAGCGAATCCACGGCGAAAAACAGATGACGTGCCTGCAATGGCACCGGTGCGGCAAGAATGCCCGGCTGGTACTGACTCATGTGAACTCCTTCTGAAAAGCCGCGCAGTTTAACCTTCAGCCACAGCGCTGCGTACAAGAAAGCGCGCAAGCCTTGCCATAGAGCCTGTTGTTGGGTGACTCTCTAGTCATGTTTTGCAACTATTCCAGGGGTAGCGACATGACCACCAGTAACCTGCTCACCCAGCTGTTTCCCGCCTCCGCCACCGAGATTCCCGAGCAATTCCAGCTGGGGGCGCCCATTGAACAGCGTGATTACCTGGTCGACGGCCAGTTGCAGGTGTGGAACGGCCCGTTGGCCAAGGTGCAAAGCCCGGTGCAGTTTGGCGACGAACGTGTGCATATCGGCAGCACACCGCTGCTGGACGCCGACACCGCCCTCACCGCTCTGGATGCCGCCGTGCGTGCCTATGACCGTGGTCAGGGAGAATGGCCGACGATGCGCGTGGCCGAACGTATCCAGCACGTCGAAGCCTTTCTGCGGCGCATGCGTGAACAGCGCGACGCGGTGGTCAAACTGCTGATGTGGGAAATCGGCAAAAACCTCAAGGACTCGCAGAAAGAATTCGACCGCACCTGCGACTACATCACCGACACCATCAATGCCCTCAAGGAACTCGACCGCCGCTCCAGCCGCTTCGAGCTGGAACAGGACACCCTCGGCCAGATCCGTCGCGTGCCGCTGGGCGTAGCGTTGTGCATGGGCCCCTATAACTACCCGCTGAACGAAACCTTCACCACGCTGATCCCGGCGTTGATCATGGGCAACACCGTGGTGTTCAAACCGGCCAAGCTGGGCGTACTGCTGATCCGCCCTTTGCTGGAAGCGTTCCGCGACAGCTTCCCGGCCGGGGTGATCAATGTGATCTACGGCAGCGGCCGCGAAACCGTCAGCGCGCTGATGGCCAGTGGCAAGATCGATATCTTCGCGTTTATTGGCACCAATAAAGCCGCCAGTGACTTGAAGAAACTGCATCCCAAGCCGCATCGCCTGCGTGCCGCGCTGGGCCTGGACGCGAAAAATCCCGGCATCGTGCTGCCCGAAGTCGACCTGGATAATGCCGTCAGCGAAGCGGTCACCGGTTCCTTGTCGTTCAATGGCCAGCGCTGCACCGCGTTGAAAATCCTCTTCGTGCATGAAGACGTGGTCGACCGCTTCATCGAGAAATTCAACCAGAAGTTGTCCACGCTCAAACCCGGCATGCCGTGGGAAGACGGCGTGGCGCTGACGCCATTGCC
The DNA here is from genome assembly GCF_003970195.1 of Pseudomonas sp. C 49-2. Classification (NCBI taxonomy): domain Bacteria; kingdom Pseudomonadati; phylum Pseudomonadota; class Gammaproteobacteria; order Pseudomonadales; family Pseudomonadaceae; genus Pseudomonas; species Pseudomonas sp. C 49-2. The sequence continues at coordinate 159,157 of NZ_RXYG01000009.1, read as the reverse complement.
CGAAGCGGGCAAGGTGGATTACCTCAACGGCTTGGTGGCGGATGCCGCGCAGCACGGTGCCAAGGTGGTGAATGAGCATGGCGCTGAAAGCCGTGGATCGTTCTTTTACCCGGCGGTGCTGTACCCGGTGAACCCGCAGATGCGTGTGTACCACGAGGAGCAGTTCGGCCCGGTGGTGCCGATCGTGCCCTACCGCGACCTGGAAACCGTGATCGACTACGTGCTCGATTCCGATTTCGGCCAACAGTTGAGCATTTTCGGCACCAACGCCGTGCAAGTCGGGCGCCTGGTGGACACCTTCGCCAACCAGGTCGGCCGGATCAATATCAACGCCCAGTGCCAGCGCGGCCCGGACACGTTCCCGTTCAACGGGCGCAAGAACTCGGCCGAGGGCACGCTGTCGGTGCATGACGCATTGCGCGTGTTTTCGATCCGCACGCTGGTGGCGACCAAGTTCCAGGAGAGCAACAAGGCGCTGGTCAGCGACATATTGCGCAACCGCGATTCAAGCTTCCTGACCACCGATTACATTTTCTAGAGGACGATTCGTCGTTGATTAACCTGCATCTGCCTGTGTTTGCCCGGCGCCTGTTGCGCCCCCTGCTCGACCCGTACCGCCGCTATCGCCATGCCAAGCTGATCCACGCCGTGCGCGTGTCCATCGGCTTGCTGGCGACGATCCTGCTGACCACCGGCATCAACCTGCCTCACGGTGAGTGGGCATCGGTGACCATGCTGATCGTGATCGGCGGTTTGCAGCACCACGGCAATATCGGCAAGAAAGCCGTGGAGCGTGCCTATGGCACCTTGATCGGCGCCAGCGTCGGCCTGGCGCTGGTGCTGCAACAGGCATGGCTGGGCCAGCCGTTGCTGACCTATCTGCTGATGTCAGTGGTGTGCGGGTTCTTTTCCTATCACGCCATCGGCAAGGGCGGCTATATCGCGCTGCTGTCGGCGATCACGGTGTTTATCGTCGCCGGGCATGGTGACAATCCGGTCTCGGACGGATTGTGGCGCACCGTGGATATCCTGATCGGCATCGTGTTGGCGCTGGCCTTTTCCTTCGCCCTGCCGCTGTATGCGGTGTATTCGTGGCGTTACAACCTGGCCAGTGCATTGCGCGATTGCGCCGCTATTTATAGCCGGATCATCAATGGCCAGTCGGTCACCGATGACGAGCATCTCAAGCTGCTCAATCGCTTGAATGCGTCGATGGTGCAACTGCGTTCGTTGATGCCGTCCGTGTCAAAGGAAGTGCGGATTTCCATGACCGAACTCGACGCGATCCAGCGCCATTTGCGCATGTGTATCAGCACCCTGGAGATTCTTGGCAATACCCGACCCGATCCGCGGGATGAACAGGTGATGGCGCGGATGCAGGTAATGTTAAAAGCTGAACATCGGCAGATTCGAGTGCAGTTGGTGGGGATGGCGCGGGCGTTGAAGTCGGGGGTGACGGAGCGGTTGGAGCGGCCAAGTCATACCGGTGGTGAACCGGCGCTGGACGTACCGGTGTATAGCGCACTGGATGGCTATCGATTGCTGACAGTGCAACTGGCACAGAACACGGATGCGATGCGTCAGCGGTTGGCCAAGAGCGCCGGGCACTGGAAAATCTGAATCCTCTGAGCAAAAAAGGATAATTTCGACGGATTGACAGATTTCAAGAATTTCACACTTTGCCTTACAAAGTTTTCACGTTTTATTCACATCCTGGAACGTAGTGTGAAGCCTCATCCGTTACAAATGTTGCACATCAAGCCCGCCGCCCCAGCGGGCTTTTTTTTGCCTGGGATTTGAGTCAACGCGCGGCCTTGCTCGCTGGCGCGGCAGATTGCTCGCGAATCGCGCGCTGGGTATCCAGCACCTTGGCCAAGGCATGTTCCGCCTCAGGGCTTTGCTGCGGCACGCGAATCGCTGCCGACACCAACGTGATCAACTTGGCCATCACCTCGGCATCCGTGGCCGGGCGGCCCAGGCTCATGGAGTTCATCAGCAGGCGCAGTTCGGTACCGGCCATCACCCCGGAAATCGCCTTGAGGGCAAATTGCAGGCGCACGCCGAGCTCATTGCGCGGCAGGTCCGGCAGGGCCAGGGCAAAGGCTTCGAAGAACCGCTGGAACACCGGCTGGTAGTGAACCTTGAGGTATTCCTGGATAAACGGCGACGTGTCGCTGTACACCCGCCCCAGGAAACGGATGAATGAACGCCCTTCCCCACTGGCGCTGGCGGGATCGCTGCGCTCCAGGCCCATGGCCGGGGCAAACAGCACGCCGAGCAACGTGTCGCAGTCCAGAGGGCCGTCGGACTCAGCCTCACAGCGCGCGAGCAGTTCCAGGCGCTGCTCGTTGAGCGGTTCCAGGCGCTGCTTGAGCAGGGTCTGCATCAGGGAGTCCTTGTCCCCGAAGTGGTAGTTCACCGCGGCCAGGTTCACCTGGGCACGCTCGGTAATCTGCCGAAGCAGAACGGCGTCGTAGCCATACTTTATGAAGAGAGCCTCTGTCGCATCCAGCAATCGAGTCTTGGTGATGTTTGGAGCGCTGACTTTCTTCGCGACCATAGAAGTTCCACGTAGGAAATATTGTTTAAAAAAATAATTTGATTTTTTATACCGGGGCCCTCGTTCGAAAGCAAGTAGTGACACACCGCCATATGATCGAAAGCCTTGGCCGACAGGCTCGTCGGAGGCGGGCAAGCGGGTTTTGCTCAACCTCCCGCCCCCGTGGGGCAGGCCTTTTCCCAAGCTGAAACCGCTCTACATCGACGGCTGGCGAAGCGGCTGGAAGGCGGTTAGTATTCAAACAATATTTTAAAAACAAGAAACAAAAACCGGTCCATGGCGCACCCTGAGGCGACCCCTAACTTGTTACAAGGCTTTACTGGGGACGATGACGACGGCGTCGAGACTGAAGGCGTATTCATGACAGATACCCCCGCGCACCCAAGCTTGATCTCCCTGCACGGCATCGGCAAACGCTATCAGTTGGCCGGGCAGCACCTGTCCATTCTCAATGATGTGTGCCTGTCCATTGCCCGCGGCGACAGCTGCGGCATCCTCGGCGCCTCCGGCTCTGGCAAAAGCACGCTGCTCAATATCCTTGGCCTGCTGGACCTGCCCAACTGCGGCCAGTACCACTTTGCCGGCCACGATATCTTCAACGCCACACCCGATGAACTGGCGGCGATCCGCAACCAGCAGATCGGTTTTGTGTTCCAGAGCTTCAACCTGTTGCCACGCCTCAGCGCCCTGGATAATGTCGCCCTGCCCCTGAGTTACCGCGGCGTATCGCGTCATGAGTCGGTGGAGCAGGCCCTGCGCATGCTCGAACAAGTCGGCCTGGCCGACCGCGCCCACCATCGCCCCGCCGACCTCTCCGGTGGCCAACGTCAGCGGGTTGCCATTGCCCGGGCACTGGTGGGCAAACCCTCGGTGATCCTCGCCGACGAACCCACCGGCAACCTCGACAGCACCACGGCCCAGGACATCATGGACCTGCTGCTGGCGCTGAACCGTGAACAACAAGTCACCCTGATCATCGTCACCCACGACCCCCACATCGCCGAGCGCCTGGACCGCAAGATCCTGGTGCGTAACGGCGTGGTGCAAGAGGCCGGGCGCCCATGATCGAGCGGGTAAAGAGCAGCCTGCGGGTTGAACAGAACCTCAGCCAAGTGCTGCATGAAGCGTTCGTCAGCCTGCGCACCCTGGGCAAGCGCTCGATTCTGGCCTTGCTGGGTATCGTGATCGGCAGTTCGTCGGTGGTGGCGCTGATCAATATCGGGCATAACGCGTCTGTGGATGCCGCGATGATCTTCAAGGACATGGGCACCGACACCCTGATCGCTCAGTTCCCCCCCAAGGGCGCCAGCACTGTGCCGATGCCCGCCCGCCTCGACCTCGACGCCATGCGCCAGACGGTGCCTGGCATAGCCCATATCGGTGCTCTCACACTGTTCAGCGGGCCCATCGTGTTCCATGGCCGTACCGCCAACGCCAACTTCGTGGGCAGTACACCGGACATCAAGGATGCGATGCGCCTGGTGGTGCAACGGGGGCGTTTCCTGTCGAGCTTCGATGCCAACGAAACCTACGGTGTGATCGGTGACCAAGTGGCCCAGTCACTGAGTGCGCCGGGCGACCCCTTGCAAGTGGGCGATCGCGTGCGCATCAACGACTACCTGTTCCTGATCGTGGGCATCCTGCGCAGCCAGCCACGGGCGATGCTGATGCCAGTACAGGCCAACGAGTCGCTGTTCATTCCCGCCGAAGGCATGCGCCGTATCTATGCAACACCGCAGATCGGCAACCTGATCATTCGTGCAGCGCCCGGCCAGGACATGGAGCGCGTCGCCAAAGAAGCGGTCGCCGCGCTGAAACCCCAACTCCCCGACCACGATGTGGACATCCAGGTGCCCCAGCAAATGATCGACGGCATGACCCGGCAAAGCCGCACATTTGCCTACCTGCTGCTGGCTTTGGGCGCGATCTCACTGGTGGGCGGTGGTGTGGGGGTGATGAACGTGATGCTGATGAACGTCTCTGAGCGCCGCCGCGAGATCGGTATCCGCATGGCCCTCGGCGCCCGCCAGCGGGATATCCGCAACCTGTTCCTACTCGAAGCCGTGACCCTCACCGCCGTCGGCGCCCTCTGCGGCGCGGTGCTGGGCATGACCGCTGCCTGGTTGTACGCCTGGCTGTCGGGCTGGGCGTTTGCGCTGGCGGTGCCCGCCTTGCCGCTGGGGGTGGGCAGTACCTTGCTGGTAGGGTTGTTCTTCGGCATCTACCCAGCGGTGTCGGCCTCACGCTTGCAGCCGGTGGAGGCCCTGCGCGATGAATAAATGGCTTTGGCTGCTCGCATTCGTCAGCCTGCCCGGCACGGCCGCCGACGTGGTGATCAAACCATCGGCGCCCAGTAGCACCCGCAGCGGCTATGACCGCAGCGTCTCGTTGAATGCTCAGGTCACCAGCCTGACACTGGGCGATGCGGTGTACCTTGGCTTGCGCAACAACCCGGCGATCCGCAGCGCCTACCTGCAACGGGTGGCGCAGAAATTCGACCTGCGGGTGGCCGAAGATGTGTTCAACCCCAAGCTCACCCTCAACAGTTATTACCGCACCAACCGTGGCTCCGCCGACAACACACGCAATGCCAACCTCGCGCCGGCCACCAGCCTGCTCAGTGAATACGGCACGCGGCTGAGCATGGCCTGGACCCAGCAACTGAACACCGCTGACCGCGCCGGCCGTTACCGCAGCGACGGCCTCGACCTGGCGATCATCCAGCCGCTGTTGCGTGGCGCTGGCTGGGACGCCACCACCGCGCCGCTGCGCCTGTCGCGGTTGTCGGAACAGGCCAACCGCCTGAACCTCAAGGCAACCGTGGCGCAAACCATCAGCCAGATCATCGCCACCTACCGCGAACTGCTGCGCGCCCAGCAGCAACTGAGCATCGTGCAGGACGCTCTCAAGCGCTCTGGCACCTTGCTGGAGGTGAACAAAGCGCTGATCAATGCCGGGCGTATGGCTGAGTTCGAAATCGTGCAGACCGAAGCCGATATCGCCACCCAGCAACTCGGCGTGGAAGAAGCGCAGAACCAACTGGACACCAGCCGCCTGGCCCTGCTGCGTCTGCTGGCCCTTGACCTGTCCACGCCGATTCGCGCCACCGAGGCCCTGGAGGCCCGGCCCGTGCAGGTCGACAAGCGCCAGGCCTTCAACCTCGCGCAGACCCAGCAGCCGGAATACCTGGCCGCGCTGCTCGGCAGCCAACAGGCCGACCTCAACCTGGTGATCGCCAAGGATTCCGGGCGCTGGCAGGTGGACCTGGTAGCCGGAGCCAATCAGATACGCGCCAACACCGATAACGACGCCGGCCGCTCCAACAACCGCACCTGGGACAGCTACGCTGGGGTGCAGGTGCAAATCCCCATCGGCGACATCAGCACGCGCCAGGCCGAAGTGCGTGCGCGGGTGAATGTGGAGGATCAGGAGATCCGTATCACCGATGCGCGCCAGGAGCTGGAGCGCAGCGTCAACAATGTGGTGCGCGACCTCGGCACCCGCTGGCGCCAATATGAAATCTCCCAGCGCGCCGTGGAGCTGTCGCGGCGCAAGATCGAGATCGAGCGGGAAAAACTCAGCGCCGGACGCTCCACCAACTTCCAGGTGCTGAGTTTCGAGACCGACCTGCGCAACGCCGAGAACGCGCAGCTCAATGCGCTGATCGCTTATTTGAACGCCCAGACCCAGCTTGACTTGACCCTGGGCATGACGCTGGAAAGTTGGGAAATCGCCCTCAATGACTACTAATCAGAAACGCCTGCTGGGCGCTGTACTTATCCTGTTGCTGGGCGGCGCGGGCCTGGCCTTGCGCAGCCCGGCCTCCGATCCCGCTGGCACCACCGAACAGTGGCTGGCCATCAAGCCCGACGCGCTGGTGCACCAGATCGGCCTGGTGGGCAAGATCGAACCCGACACCACCATCACCCTTACCGCGCCGTTCGACGGCAACGTGCAAGCCAACCTGGTGGAGCAAGGCCAGCGGGTCGAGGCCGGCCAGGTGCTACTGCGCATGGACCCGGCCACCCTGGAGGTGCAACTGCGCGAGGCCCTTTCCGCCCAACTCAAGGCCCGGCGCACCGTGCAGGAAATGCAGGACTGGGACAACGGCCCCACCGTCAGCCGTGCACGTCGCAGCTTGCGCACGGCGCAAATGACCGCCGGCAATACCCAGCGCAAACTCACCGAGAGCGAAAATCTGTTCCAGCGCGGCATCATCCCGCGCAATGAGCTGGACGACCTCAAGCAGCAGACCCAGCAGCAACAACTGGACCTTGCCTCCGCGCGCAGCGAACTGCAGCAGGCCCTCGACCAGGGCAAGGGTGAATACCGCCAGATCGCCGACATGGAACTGACCAATGCCACGGTCAAATACGACGCCCTGCACAAGCTGCTCGACGGCCAGGAAGTCAAGGCGCCGTTCTCCGGCATCGTGGTGCCGCCGCCCGGCAATACTTCAACTCAGGGCGGCGGCAACAACACGGCCCCGGTGCAAGCCGGCAGCAAGGTCAGCCAGGGTCAGGTGCTGTTTGGCCTGGCGAACATCGAACGGCTTAAAATCGTCGCCAAGGTCTCAGAGCTGGACATCAACCAGTTGCATCAGGGCCAGGCGGTGGAAGTGCTGGGGGATGGGTTTGACGGCGAGCGACTGAACGGCTCGGTCAGCGTGGTGAGCGGCTTGGCGATGGCCGGTGACGGCCAGGGCAGTGCGCAGTTTCCGGTGACCTTGTCGATCCCCAAGCTCACGCCGCAGCAGTTGCAACGGGTGCGCCTGGGGATGAGCGCGCGATTGACCATCGTGACTTACAACAATGCGCAGGCGATGGTGATTCCGAGCCAGGCGATAGGGCCGGATATGACGGTTGAATACCGTGAGGCGATGGATAAGTCGGTGGAGCGGGTGAAGGTGACCACGGGGCAAGCGACGGCCCAGGGGGTGGAGGTGTTCGGCCTAAAGCCCGGCCTTGTAAAGACCTCAAGATAAATGGAAAACCCTATGTGGGAGGGGGCAAGCCCCCTCCCACATTTAGATCTCTGTCAGCTTTGAAGCCAGCGCCTTGGCTTGCAGCGCCACATCCGTCACTGCCGTACTTTCCCACCACATCCCCCGCAACGGCGGGCCCATGGCGAACAAGCGCTGGCTGACCTGCCCCTGGGCATCCACCACTGCCCCCGACGTATCCGCCGCAATCCCCAGCGCCAAGGGCCCAGGCTGGATCAGCCCACGCTTGAGCAATTGCTGGGGCAACGGCCGGGCCACGCGGCGCCAGTCGTATTCGATACCGCTGGAGTTGATCAGGGCCGCGCCGCAAACCCGCTTCACCGCCTGCTCGCCTCGGTGACGCACACCAATGGTCACGCCCTCGACCGAAGGTTCCAGGCCTTTGAACGACGCCGCCCGAATCCGCAACCGTCCTTCTTCATGCAACCGCGCCACCAACTGCGCGCTCAACGGCGGCGAACGGTGGTGATGGCTTTCCCACCACGGCCGCACATGGCGCACGAACTGACGTTTTTCGCGTTCACTGGCCTGGCTCCACAGCCGGCCGATATGCGCACGCACCGTGTCCAGCGGCGCCTGCCAATCGATGCCCTGTGCTTGCGCCATAGTGCATTGCCGACGCACCTCGCGTAGTAATTGCCGAGGGCTACGCAGGCGGTGATCTCCGCCAAGGAAATCCACCCAGCTCGGCGGCTGCCGACGCACATGGGGCAACAGGCCGTGGCGCGAGAAAATCTCGATGGGCCCGCGATGCCCGGCCTGTTCCAGGGACACCACGGCATCAACCATGGTCAACCCGGAACCGATGATCAGCACCGGCGCTTGCGGGTCAATCGCGGTCATGGCTTTCACATCCCAGGGATCCACCGCCGCCGCGTTCAACCCGCTGGACTCGGTCTGCGGTGTGCGCGCCGCCGGGAACATGCCGGTGGCCAGCACCGCAAAACCGCCGCGCAATTGTTGGCCGTCATCCAGGGTGAGCAGTGCTGAACCTTCGTCCACCTGCAGGTCGACCCCCTCAGCACGCACATGCTCGACGCTGGAGGCAGACTGCGCCTTCGCCTCGGCCAAGCGTTGCTGGGCGTACAAGCCAAATATCCCGCGCGGCGGGAACAATTCGCTGATCGGCACGTGCTGCTGGCGCGACTCCGGCCAGCCGCCTGCGCCGATGTACTCGGTGAGCCACTGGGTCAAATCGTCGGCATTGTCAGGGTCGACACTCATGCGCGCCGCGTTGCCGTTCAGGGTGTGGCCCAGTTCGACAGCACTGTAGGCCTCGCCCCGGCCGAGTTCGCCACGCGGCTCGATCACCAGGATCCGGCGCCGACCCGGCAGGCGCAGCAGTTGCACGGCCAGCATCGTGCCGCTCAGGCCGCCGCCGATGATCAGTACATCAGCGTTGCGGATGGATTCAGTCATGCAGAGTCGCCCTTACTGTTTGCCCAGGTAAATGTCATGCAAGTCGCCCCGCGCCAACAGCTCAGCGGCGCTGCCACTCAAGGCCACGCGGCCAGTATCCAATACGTAGCCGTGGGACGCATAGTTCAGTGCGACATTGATGTTCTGCTCGGCGATCAGGAAGCTCACCTGCTGCTCACGATTGAGCTGCGCGATGATCTCGAAAATCTCCTGCACGATCATAGGCGCCAAACCCATGGACGGCTCGTCGAGCAGTACCAAAGTAGGACGGGTCATCAACGCCCGGCCGATGGCGACCATCTGCTGCTCGCCGCCCGAGGTGAGCCCGGCGCGGGTGTGGCGCTTGGTCTTGAGCCTCGGGAACCAGGTGTAGAGGCGCTCCAGGTCCTGTTCCATGTCCTTGCGGCTCAAGCGCCGCACGAAGCCGCCACTGCGCAGGTTGTCTTCCACCGTGAGTTGGCCGAACACATGACGGCCTTCCAGCACGTGGACCATGCCCTTTCGCACGCGCTGGCTGGGATCGACACCGGCCAGGTCCAGGCCCGAGTATTCGATCACGCCCCGGCTGACCTCCGCTCGCTCGGCCCGTACCAACCCAGAAATCGCCTTGAGCGTGGTGCTCTTGCCGGCGCCATTGGCACCGAGCAAGGCGACGATGGCGCCCTTGGGTACGTGCAGCGACACCCCGGCCACCGCGAGGATCGCGCCGTCGTAGATCACTTCGATGTCGTTGACCGTCAACAGTGAAGGGCTGGCGGATTCAGCAGCGAGCTGGCTCATGCTTTATTCATCCCCGGTGCAGGTGCGCGGCGTCAGGCCTTTTTCCTTGGCGAAAGCGGCGGACTTTTCATCGATCAACGGACGCAGCAACGCGCGGTCGGCAGCGATCCACTCGCTGATCAGCGTCCAGTTGGCGCCATCCCACTGCTGCACCCGCGCCGAGCCGCCGCCTTCGTGGTCGCGGCACGACAGCTTGAGGTTCTGCATCAGCCCCAAGTAGCCCATGTCTTTCAAGCGGGCGTCGTCGATGTTCAGGTGTTCCAGGCCCCAGCGGCCCTCTTCACCATTCAGCGGACGCTTGCCGAACTTGGCCTGGCCGGTGCGAATCGCTTCCACCGCCACAGCGGCGTTCACCAGGCCGGAGTTGTAGTAGACGCTGCCGAAGTTCTTCAGGTCCTTGAGGTCGCTGTGGCCCTTGTCGAGGATGTATTGCTTGAGGCGTTTGTGGATTTCGAAGTCGGCACCCGCCGGGTATGGGGTGAGCGCCAGGTAGCCTTTGGCCGAGCTGCCTGCGGGCAAGACGTCTTCGCTGGAACTGGCCCAGATGTCGCCGATGATGTGGTCCACCGGGAAGCCGAAGCGCGCGGCAGTTTTCACCGCGACCGGGGTGGACACGCCCCAGGTACGCAGGAACACCCAGTCCGGGTTGGCCTGGCGGACCTGGCGCCATTGCGCGGACTGTTCGTTGCCGGGGTCAGCCACTGGAATCTGGATGTTTTCAAAGCCGTACTTTTCCGCCAGCAATTTCAGCGGGCCGAGGGTTTCGCGGCCATAGGCCGAGTCGTGGTAGACCGTGGCGATTTTCTTGCCCTTGAGCTTCTCGAAACCACCCTCGCGCTGGGCGATGTAGTTCACCAGGGTCGACGCCTCGCTGTAGAAGGTCAGCATCACCGGGAAGTTGTAGGGGAACACCGTGCCGTCGGTGGCTTCAGTGCGGCCGTAGCCGAGGGTGATCAGCGGGATCTTGTCCACTTCCGCGCGCTCGCTCAGGGCATAGGCTGCCGGTGCGCCGTTGGGCTGGTACACCGCGACCGGCGCGCCATCCAGGCCATTCTTGAAGCGCTCGTAGCACTCGATGCCCTTCTCCGCCGTCCACTCGGTCTCGCACTCCTGCCACACCAACTTGACGCCGTTAATGCCGCCTTCGACCTCGTTGATGTAGCGCAGGTAGTCGATCATCCCGGCCCACACCTGCACGCCGCTGGACGCGTAGGCGCCGACGCGGTAGGTGGCCAGGGGAATGAATTGCTGGTCCGGCGAGGCCATCGCCTGGGGAACAGCACCGGCCAGGGCGGCCAGCGCAAATGCAGCGCCGACCAGGGAATGTTTCAAGGATGCACGCATGGGAATTCTCTTGAGGGAATGTTAGAAACGCAGCGGCCACTGCCGCACACGGTCACGCAGGTTGTGCAACAGGCGAATCAAGCCCTCGGGTTCCTTGATCAGGAACACGATGATCAACACGCCAAAGATGATTTTCTGCAGGTTCTGCAACTGCCCCGCATCCACCGAACCGCCAAACAGCGCCTGCCCGGCATGGCTGAGGAAGATCGGCAGCAGGCTGATGAAGGCCGCACCGACAAAGTTGCCGGCGATGCTGCCCATGCCGCCGATAATGATGATGAACAGGATCTGGAAAGAGCGATTGATATCGAAGCTACTGGCGCTGGCCGTGCCCAGGTAGGCAAAGGCCCACAGCGCGCCGGCTATGCCTAGGTAGAACGAGCTGACCGCAAATGCCAGGCGCTTGTAGCGCACCACCGGAATGCCGACCACGGCGGCGGCGGTGTCCATGTCGCGGATCGCCATCCAGTTGCGGCCGACCTGGCTGCGCACCAGGTTGATCGCGGTCCAGGTCAGCAGCAGCACGGTGACCAACGTCAGCAGGTAACGGCCCAGCGGGGTATTGAGGTCATGCCCGAACAGCGAAAGCTTCGGCGCGGAGATGGTCCCGGAGGAGCCGTAGTTGTAGAACCAGGGGAATTTGACGAACAGCCACTCCAGGAAAAACTGTGCGGCCAAAGTGGTGACCATCAGGTAGAAGCCCTTGATCCGCGAGCTGGGCAGGCCGAACAGCAGGCCAACCAACGCGCTGATAATCCCGCCGCCGAGCAGCGCCACCGGCAAGCCCAGCTCCGGCAGGCGCAGTAAAAACCCGTAAGTGGCAAATGCGCCAACAGCCATGAAACCCGCGGCCCCCACCGAGGTTTGCCCGGTGTAGCCGGTGAGCAGATTCAAGCCCAACCCGGCCAACGAGAGCACTAAAAAAGGGATCAGGATCGCATTGAGCCAATAGTCATTGCCCCACATCGGCACCACGACAAAGGCCAGCGCCAACAGGCCAATCAGGCCCCAGGGGATACGCCGCTGAATCAGCAGCAACGGCGCGGTGTGTTGAACAACGGGAATCGACATGGTTTCAGACTCGCTCGATGGCACGCTCGCCGAACAGGCCGGCGGGACGGATATACAGGAAGGCCAGGGCCAATACGTAGGCGAACCACGGCGTGATGCCGCCGCCAATCAACGGGCCGATGTACACCTCGGCGAGGTTCTCCGCCGCGCCGACGATCAACCCGCCGACAATCGCCCCGCCAATCGAGGTAAAGCCGCCGATGATCAGCACCGGCAAGGCCTTGAGCACCACCAGCGACAACGAAAACTGCACCCCTTGGCGCGCGCCCCACAGCAGCCCCGCCACCAGCCCGACAATCCCGGCCACCGCCCAGACGATCTGCCAGATACGGTTGAGGTTGATGCCGATGGACAACGCCGCCGTGGTGTCATCCGCCACCGCGCGCAACGACACACCGATGCGGGTCTTGTTGAACAGCAACGCCAGCACCGTCACCAGCACCACCGCAGCGGCCGCGGCGATCAAATCGAATTGGCTGAGCATCAGCGGGCCGACGAACAGCGGCACGTCGTCGATGCCCAGGTCGAGGGCGCGCACCTGCGAGCCCATCAAGCCCTGGGCCAGGCCTTCGATAATGAACGAAAGGCCCAGCGTCGCCATGAACAACGTGATCTGCGAGCGGTTCACCAGCGGCCGCAACACCAGGCGCTCGATGAGTAACGCGCCGACGATCATCACGATCACAGTCAATAGCAGCGCCAAGGCAAACGGCACGCCCTGGTCATGCAGGCTGACAAAGGTCAGCGCGGCGAACAGCAGCATCGAGCCCTGGGCAAAGTTGAACACGCCACTGGCCTTGTAGATCAGCACGAAACCGATGGCGACCAGGGAGTACATGGTGCCGGCGAGCAGGCCGCCGAGCAGGGTTTCAAAGAAAAACGTCATCCGTGCACCACTCCAAGGTAAGCCGCGATCACTTCGGGATTGGTCTGCACGTCGTCGGGCGTGCCGTCGCCGACCTTGCGCCCGTAATCGAGTACCACCACGTGGTCGGACAGCCCCATGACCACGCCCATGTCGTGTTCGATCAACACCACGGTGGTGCCGAGGTCGCGGTTCACGTCGGCGACGAAGCGCGCCATTTCCTGTTTTTCCTCAGCGTTCATGCCCGCCATGGGTTCGTCGAGCAGTAGCAGGCGGGGCCCGGCGATCAATGCCCGGCCCAACTCGACACGCTTCTGCAGGCCATAAGAGAGGTTGCCCACCAGCACATCACGCTGAGCTTGCAACTCAAGAAATTCGAGAATGCCCTGGGCGCGCAGGCGGAACGCTTCGGCTTCCCGACGTGCGCGGGGCAAGCCCAGGGCCTGTTCGATAACGCTGCTGCGCATATGCCGCGACAGGCCGGTGAGAATGTTGTCGAGCACGCTCATCTTCTTGAACAGCGCGTTGTTCTGGAACGTACGGCCAATGCCCCGGCGCGCGGCGCCGAGCGGGTCAATGCGATGGAAGTGCTGGTCTTCGAAGACGATCTCGCCAGCATCGAAGCGATACACGCCGTTGAGTACATTGAGCAATGAGCTTTTACCGGCACCATTGGGACCGATCAGCGCGCAGATCTCGCCGCGCGCCACCTCGAAGGACAAGGCATTGATCGCCTTGACGCCCTTGAACGACAGCGAGATGTCCCGCACCTGGAGAATGGCTTGGCTCATGCGATGTCCCGTTTGAATTGCGCCAGCCACACCGGCGAAGGGGTGGATTTGAGGGGTTGCCAGATGTAAGCCAGGCGCTGAAAGCCGAGCAGCTTGCGCACACGGTTTTTCAACAGGCGGCGCAGGCCGCTTTGCGGGTGGGCGATGGCCCAGTCGCATAGGCGTCGACGCCAGGTGCCATGGGGTGCAAGGCGACTTTCGATCTCGTCGGCCAGGTGCTGCAAACGTGCAGGCGACAACAGCAAGCCGGTGGGGGCGACTTCGCTGCGATCGCGCCGCGCCGAGGCCAGGCTTTCCGGAAAGGCCAGGCCATGGCCGCTGTTCAGCCATTGCTCCAGCACTACCGCCAGGCCGCCCTGCCACTGGGTGCCCTCTTCGCTCCACAACGCGGTTTCGCCGCTGGGTTGCCACCAGCGTACGAGGTGCTGTGCCGGGTCGATCGGGCCGAGCAACTGGGCAAAATCCAGTAGGTTGGCCGATTGCCAATGCCGCACTTGCTGGCGGTCCTGGGTGTAGGCATGAGTGGGATGGATGCGCCATAACTGTTGTTGCAGCGCTTCGGGCTCCACGTCATCGGCCAGGGTCAGGACTTGCCCGCCGATGGCTTGAGCCGCAAGAGCCAACAGCAACAGGTTCGGCTCGAACGCCCCGCTGAGGGCCACGCGCGATTGCTCGTCAAAGCCCTGCTGACGCAAGCCATCGGCCAGGCGTTCCACATCCCGCAAGGCGTCGATCCAGCGCCACGCATACCACTGGCCCTGACGCTTGTGGCGCAAGGCAGTGTGCAGCGGCGTGATCTGCGCCCAGTGGTGCAGTTGTTCCAACGCCTTGGGCAGGTTGCCGAGCAGCTCGGCGGGCCATTCCAGGGCCAGCGGACGTTTGAGTTCGTGCACGCTCATAGGGGTGATGCTCCTATTCAAGTGATGTGCGTGCGGTGGTCCGCTGGCTGGTTTTTTTTGCATCGACACCGATCTACTGTGGGAGCGGGCTTGCTCGCGAAAGCGGCAAATCAGTCGACATACATGTTGAATGTCAGTCCGCATTCGCGAGCAAGCCCGCTCCCACATTGGAATGGTGCAAGGCCGCCAAATCGCGGTAACCGGCCCCCGGGTGGTTCGCGCCCAACCTTGCACCGTCACCAAATAACTTCTCGCGCAACGTGCCCTGGGCGTATTCGGTCTTGTACACCCCGCGCTTTTGCAACTCCGGCACCAGCAGGTCCACGGCGTCGATGAAGGTTTCATGGGTCAGCGCATAGGCCAGGTTGAAGCCGTCCACATCGGTGTCCTCGACCCACTCTTGAAGCAGGTCTGCCACGGTTTCCGGGCCACCGACAAACAGCGGGCCAAAGCCACCGATGCCGACCCAATCGGCCAGTTCGTTCGGCGTCCAGACCTTGTTCGGGTCCGCCGTGGAGAACGCTTCCACCGCCGATTGGATGGCGTTGGTGTGCACATGCTTGAGCGGCTCATCCGGCTTGAACTGGCTGAAGTCGATACCGGTCCAGCCGGAGATCAGCGCCATCGCGCCTTCGTAGCTGACGTAGGACTTGTATTCGTCGAACTTGGCCTTGGCCTTGGCGTCGGTCTCGCCGACGATCACCGTTTGCAGGTTGAAGATCAGGATCTTCTTCGGATCACGCCCGGCTTCGGCGGCGCGGCGGCGGATGTCGGCGACGGTCTTTTTCAGCAAGACCTTGGACGGCGCGGCGACAAACACGCACTCGGCCTGTTCGGCAGCGAATTGTTTGCCGCGGCTGGACGCACCGGCCTGGTACAACACGGGGGTGCGTTGCGGCGAGGGTTCACACAGGTGAATACCGGGCACCTGGAAGTGTTTGCCGACATGGCGGATCTCGTGGATTTTGCTCGGGTCGCTGAAGATCCGCCGCTCGCGGTCGCGCAGCACGGCGCCCTCCTCCCAACTGCCTTCCCAGAGTTTGTAGCAAACCTCCAGGTATTCCTCGGCATAGTCATAGCGCGCGTCATGTTCGGTCTGGGCTTTCTGGCCGAGGTTCTTGGCGCCGCTTTCCAGGTAGGAGGTGACGATGTTCCAGCCGATGCGGCCCTTGGTCAGGTGGTCGAGGGTCGAGAGACGGCGGGCGAACGGGTACGGATGTTCGAATGACAATGAAGCCGTCAGGCCAAACCCCAAATGCTCGGTGACCAACGCCATCGGCGCGATCAACGACAGCGGATCGTTGACCGGCACCTGGGTCGCCTGGCGAATCGCCGCGTCGCCGTTGCCGTTGTACACGTCGTAGATGCCCAGCACGTCGGCGATAAACAAGCCATCGAACTTGCCGCGCTCGAGGATCTTGGCGAGGTCGGTCCAGTATTCCAGGTCCTTGTACTGCCACGAACGGTCGCGCGGGTGCGCCCACAGGCCGGGCGATTGGTGGCCGACACAGTTCATGTCGAAGGCATTCAAGCGGATTTCACGGGACATCAAAGCACTCCGTTGAGGTGGTAGTTGCCGACAACCTGGTATTTCCAGCGCAACGGATCATCGAGGCTCGACGGCAGTTCGGTGCGTTGGCCGGTCAGTTCGAATTCGGCGTTGCTTGCAGCGATGAGGGCTTCGGCGGCGGCGATCTGCGCTTCGGTGGCGGCCACCGGGCTGGGGTGGGTTTCAGCGCGTTCCAGCAAGGCGGCGGCCACGTCGACGCGGATCTGCAGATCGCCGAAGCGGCTGATCACATAGGGGTCATCGCTTTTCTCGACATGGCGGCGAGTGCTGTCCAGCAGTTGGCGTGCAAGGTTCAGTGCGGTCATGGTTGATCCTCAGTTCCAGGCGTGGCGCGCGGGCTTCACACCGTTGAGCACAAAATTGCCGATCAGGTGATATTTCCAGCGAGCCGGGTCGTGCAGGGTGTGGGTGCGCGCGTTGCGCCAGAAGCGGTCAAGGTTGTGTTTGCCGGTGACCGAGCGGGTGCCGGCCAGTTCGAAGAGCTTGCTGCTGGCGAGCAAGGCGGTTTCGGCCGACAGCACTTTGGCCTGGGCGACCACCAGCGAGGCGTGGGCGACGCTGTCTTCGCTCGGTTCGGCGAGTGCGTGGTCGACCGCTTTGCCGGCCTTGGCGAGAATCGCTTCGGTGCCGTGCACGCGCCATTCGAGGTCGCCGATGGCGGCGATGGTGAACGGGTCTTGCCAGCCGTGATCCTGCTGGCTGTCGATCCACGGGCGGGCCTGGCGCGCGAAAATCTTCGCTTGTTCAAGGGCGCCGAGGGCGATGCCGGTGTCGACGGCAGCCTGGATGATTTGTGAGATCGGGCCGTCTGCAGTGGGCCGGTCAAAGGCCAGGTGAGCGGGAACTACCGCACTCAACGGGACATTAACGCCATCAAGAGTCACGCCGCCGCTGGCGGTGGTGCGCTGGCCAAAGCCATCCCAGTTATCGATCACCGTCAGGCCAGGCGCATCGCGTTCGACAAAGCCAATGAACGCCTGGCCGTTTTCGTTATTGCCAACGGTGGGAACGATATGGGCGAACAACGCGCCAGTGCAGTAGAACTTCTCGCCGTTGATTTGCGCGGTGTCGCCGTGGAAGCGAATCTGCGTGTCGAAGGTGCCGGCGTTTTTGCTCTTGGCTTCGGAGAAGGCATTGCCGAAGCGGTAGCCCGCCAGGACCTTGCCGAAGTAGTGGCGCTTTTGTTCCTCGGTCGCGGTTTGCAGCAGGATATCCACTACGCCCAGGTGGTTTTGCGGGATCTGCCCAAGAGACGGGTCGGCGGCGGAGATCAGTTTGATCACCTCGGCCACGGTCACATAGGACACTCCGGCGCCGCCGTAGGCTTTGGGAACGGTAATGCCCCACAAGCCGCTGGCAGAAAATTCGTCAAGCTCGGCGACCGGCAGGCGCCGCTCGCGGTCGCGCACGCTGGCATCGACAGCAAAACGTGCGGCCAGACGAGTGGCGACTTCGATGGCTTCCGAGTCCGAGCGGATGATATGGGCAGGGTGTTGAGGATGGGCTGACATGGGCCGACTCCAGGCTCCGATAAGATACGGAGGTCACTGCAGGAGTCATGCCCGAAGCTGACCCTTAACAAAACAGGCCAGTTACACATTTTTTAGGAGAAAAAGCGGGAGCAAACCAACAAAGTGTTGAACCTCTGTTGCTCCATCAACAGTTGCTTGTCAAAAGCAACCTTCTCTCACCCATCACATACTAATTAATCTACAACTTGATATATAGACTGATGCGAGCGCATTTCCCCGCTTTGTTTCTTAATACTATAGTACGCTGACGCAGAGGTAGCGCCGACAAAGAGCGCATCATACAATCTTCGGGTAACGACTTCCGTTGTAGAGGCGATCTCCCCAAAGGTAAACCAATTCCACTGTCCATCAGTATCTACATAGAGCGCGTACTCATCGCCGACCTCAATATCGAGGTAAAGAGGAAGGACAAAAGTAGCTCTGTTACCTGCTACCTCCGAACGGGAGATCGTTTCATTTTGCGAAGGAACAATAGCTGGGGCTACGAGAAAGTCGGTTCGAGATACTAATACTCCGTTCATATCCATATCCTTATATTGGGTTCTTGACAGTTCAGTTATTGCGACAACACCAACAAGTCAACACATAGCGAATATGCAAAAACTTAGTGATTGACGCAAAAACACCATACCTGAAGGAAAAACCAAAAATAAACTGTCAGCTCTGACAGTTGACAAACTAAATAACGACATTCCGTACAAACTTCACGGCGACGTCCCCATCATTGCGATAGGCGTGAGGCTGATGGCTGGCGAACATGAAAAACTCACCTGCGTTGATGGTGTTTTCTGCGTCCCCCACCACCAGGGTCAGGCTGCCCTCAAAGACAAATAGCTGCTCGCTCCACCCTTCCAAGTCCGGGTCCGGGCAGTAGCGATCACCGGGTTCGAGGCGCCACTCCCATAGCTCGACTTCACGCCGCGCGGTGGCTTTGGCCAGCAATACCGCCTTGCTGCCGGTAATTTCACCGGCCCAGGCCAATTCGTTGATGCGGCTGTGGTCACGCACATCCGGGGCCTGAATCAGATCACTGAACGCCACATCCAGCGCTTCGGCGACTCGGTCCAGCGTGGACAGGCTGACGTTCTTCTCCCCCGCCTCAATGGCCACCAGCATGCGTCGGCTGACCCCGGATTTTTCCGACAGCGCGGTCTGGCTCAGGTCGGCGGCGTGGCGCAGGCGACGAACGTTCTGGCTGACGTGCTGCAGGACCGAAGCCCGGTGTGGATTTTCTTTGTGCACTATATTGCTCAATGGGTGGGTGTGCGCAGTATACTGCCCAGCGTGCGGCGCATTGTGCGGTCCGTGCCTTTCCCTTGCAAGACCGAGCCGCCATGACCACCCCGAACTCCCCCTCGCGTTTCAACCGTTTCAGTAAAGCCGAATGCATCCTGGTGGTGATCACCATGATTTGGGGCGGCACCTTTTTGCTGGTGCAGCACGCGATGACCGTCAGCGGGCCGATGTTTTTCGTCGGGCTACGGTTTGCGGCGGCGGCGATCGTGGTGGGGTTCTTTTCCCTGCGCACCCTGCGCAACCTGACGCTGTTCGAGTTAAAGGCGGGAGTGTTCATTGGCGTGGCAATCATGTTTGGCTACGGCCTGCAGACCATTGGCTTGCAGACGATCTTGAGCAGCCAGTCGGCGTTTATCACGGCTTTATATGTGCCGTTCGTGCCGCTATTGCAATGGCTGGTGCTTGGGCGCCGTCCGGGCTTGATGCCGAGCATTGGCATCATGCTGGCGTTTACCGGCCTGATGCTGTTGACCGGGCCTGCGGGCGCGTCACTGAATTTCAGCCCGGGTGAAATCGCCACGTTGATTGGCGCGGTCGCGATTGCGGCGGAGATTATTTTGATCAGTGCATTTGCCGGGCAGGTAGATGTCCGCCGGGTGACCGTGGTGCAACTGGCCACCGCGTCGTTATTGTCGTTCCTGATGGTGGTGCCGATGGGCGAGGCGTTGCCGGGGTTTTCGTGGTTGCTGCTGTTCAGTGCAGTCGGCCTGGGTTTGACCAGTGCGGTGATACAAGTGGCAATGAACTGGGCGCAGCAGAGTGTCTCGCCTACCCGAGCCACGTTGATTTATGCCGGTGAGCCGGTGTGGGCTGGCGTGGTGGGGCGGATCGCCGGGGAACGCTTCCCGCCGATTGCGATGCTGGGCGCGGTGTTGATTGTGGCGGCGGTGATTGTCAGTGAGATGAAGACAAAGGCCCAGAAGGCGCTGGCGGTGGACAATGAGCTGGAGCAGGAACATCAGGGCTGAGGGGGGCATTGAAACAATGCCAAATGGGCGTTTTCGACCTACCTTGTAGGATCCTGCCACATCTTGCCGTTTGGTGATCGAGAAAGCGGCACGTATGATGCATCCCAAACTCCCGCAGATTAGAAGCCTATGTCCCTGATAGTTCTACTGCTTCTGCCGTTCGCTGGCAGCTGTCTGGCGGCCTTGCTGCCGCACAATGCACGTAACACCGAATCCCTGCTGGCCGGCCTTGTGGCCCTGGTCGGCACTATTCAAGTCGCCCTGCTCTACCCCCAGATCGCCCACGGTGGCGTGATCCGCGAAGAATTCATGTGGTTGCCCAGCCTCGGGCTGAACTTCGTGCTGCGCATGGATGGGTTCGCCTGGCTGTTCTCGATGCTGGTGCTGGGCATCGGCACGCTGGTGTCGTTGTATGCGCGCTATTACATGTCGCCGGACGACCCGGTGCCGCGCTTCTTTGCGTTTTTCCTGGCGTTCATGGGCGCCATGCTCGGGCTGGTGATCTCCGGCAACCTGGTCCAGATCGTGTTCTTCTGGGAACTGACCAGCCTGTTCTCGTTCCTGCTGATCGGCTACTGGCACCACCGCGCTGATGCACGGCGTGGTGCCTATATGGCGTTGATGGTTACCGGTGCGGGCGGCTTGTGCCTGCTGGCGGGCGTGATGTTGCTGGGGCATATCGTCGGCAGCTATGACCTCGACCAGGTGCTGGCGGCCGGCGATCAGATTCGCGCGCACGCGCTGTACCCGGTCATGCTGGCCCTGGTGCTGATCGGCGCCTTGAGCAAAAGCGCGCAGTTCCCGTTCCACTTCTGGCTGCCCCATGCGATGGCGGCGCCCACACCGGTGTCGGCGTACCTGCATTCGGCAACGATGGTGAAGGCCGGCGTGTTCCTGCTGGCCCGCCTGTGGCCGTCGCTGTCCGGCAGCGAAGAATGGTTCTATATCGTCGGCGGCGCCGGCGCGATTACCCTGCTTCTCGGCGCTTACTGCGCCATGTTCCAGAATGATCTCAAAGGCCTGCTGGCCTACTCCACCATCAGCCACCTCGGGCTGATCACCTTATTGCTTGGCCTGAACAGCCCGCTGGCCGCCGTCGCAGCCGTATTCCATATCCTCAACCACGCCACATTCAAGGCCTCGCTGTTCATGGCCGCAGGCATCATCGACCACGAAAGCGGCACGCGCGATATCCGCAAGCTCAGCGGGCTGGTGCGGTTGATCCCGTTTACCGCGACCCTGGCGATGGTGGCCAGTGCGTCCATGGCCGGCGTGCCGTTGCTCAACGGCTTCCTGTCCAAAGAGATGTTCTTCGCCGAAACCGTGTTCATCACCTCGACCGCTTGGGTGGAGTTTGCCCTGCCGTTGATCGCGACCATCGCCGGTACGTTCAGCGTGGCCTACGCGCTGCGTTTCACCGTGGATGTGTTCTTCGGCCCGACGGCGACCAACCTGCCGCACACCCCGCATGAACCGCCGCGCTGGATGCGCGCACCGGTTGAACTGCTCGTGTTCACCTGCCTGTTGGTGGGGATTTTCCCGGCCCAGGTGGTGGGTTCGATCCTCGCCGCTGCCGCCCTGCCAGTGGTCGGCGGTGTACTGCCGGAGTACAGCCTGGCGATCTGGCACGGCTGGAACGCGCCGATGATCATGAGCCTGGTGGCCATGTCCGGCGGCGTGGTGCTCTATCTGCTGCTGCGCAAGCAACTCAAGCGTGGCCGCTTCAAATACCCGCCCATCATCAGCTACTTCAACGGCAAGCGCGGCTTCGAGCGCAGCCTGGTGGTGATGATGCGCGGTGTGCGCAAGATCGAGAAACGCATCAGCACCAAGCGCCTGCAGACCCAGTTGTTCCTGCTGGTGCTGGTGGCGGTGATCGGCGGCATGATCCCGATGCTCAACAGCGGCCTCAGTTGGGGCGACCGGCCGAAGATCCCGGGTTCCATTGTGTTCGTGACCCTGTGGCTGCTGGCGATTGCCTGTGCCCTCGGCGCTGCCTGGCAAGCCAAGTACCACCGGCTGGCGGCCCTGACCATGGTCAGCGTGTGCGGCCTGATGACCTGCGTGACCTTCGTGTGGTTCTCGGCGCCGGACCTGGCGCTGACCCAACTGGTGGTCGAAGTGGTGACCACGGTGCTGATCCTGCTCGGCCTGCGCTGGTTGCCACGGCGGATCGAGGAAGTGTCGCCACTGCCGAGTTCGCTGCGCAAGGCGCGCATTCGCCGTCTGCGCGACTTCCTGTTGTCCACCGTGGTAGGTGGCGGCATGGCACTGCTGTCCTACGCGATGCTGACGCGCCAGACGCCCAACGATATTTCCTCGTTCTACTTAAGCCGCGCCCTGCCCGAAGGCGGCGGCAGCAATGTGGTGAACGTGATGCTGGTGGACTTCCGGGGCTTCGATACCTTGGGTGAAATCACCGTACTTGGCGCCGTGGCGCTGACCGTGTACGCCCTGCTCCGCCGCTTCCGTCCATCCAAGGAAAGCATGCAACTGCCCGCGCAACAGCGCCAGTTGGCGCCGGACGTGGCCACCGACCTGGTCAACCCACGCCAGGCCAGCGACACCGCCCTGGGCTTCATGATGGTGCCGGCGGTGCTGGTGCGCCTGCTGCTGCCGATAGCACTGGTGGTGTCGTTCTACCTGTTCATGCGCGGCCACAACCAACCGGGCGGCGGGTTTGTCGCCGGGCTGGTGATGTCGGTGGCGTTTATCCTGCAATACATGGTCGCCGGTACGCAGTGGGTCGAGGCGCAGATGAGCCTGCGACCGATGCGCTGGATGGGCTTTGGCCTGTTCTCAGCGACGCTGACCGGCCTCGGTGCATTGTTTGCCGGGTATCCGTTCCTAACCACCCACACCTGGCATTTCAGCCTGCCGCTGCTCGGCGACATCCATATCGCCAGCGCCTTGTTCTTCGACGTCGGCGTGTACGCCATGGTCGTCGGCTCGACGCTGCTGATGCTCACCGCCCTCGGTCACCAGTCCGTGCGGGCCCACAAACCGAGCAACCAGGCCAAAGTGGTTGCCGCAACGGAAGGAGCCGCCTGATGGAAGAAGTCATCGCAATTGCCATTGGGGTCCTGGCGGCCTCCGGCGTCTGGCTGATCCTGCGGCCACGGACATTCCAGGTGGTGATGGGCCTGTGCCTGCTGTCGTACGGGGTCAACCTGTTCATTTTCAGCATGGGCAGCCTGTTTATCGGCAAGGAGCCGATCATCAAGGACGGCGTGCCGCAAGACTTGCTCAACTACACCGATCCCCTGCCCCAGGCGCTGGTGCTCACGGCCATCGTAATCAGCTTCGCCATGACCGCCTTGTTCCTGGTAGTGCTGCTGGCCTCCCGCGGCCTGACCGGTACGGACCATGTGGACGGCCGGGAGCCCAAGGAATGACGTGGATGAATCAAATGATCGTCGCGCCGATCCTGTTGCCGTTGCTGACGGCCGCATTGATGCTGATGCTCGGCGAGAAGCACCGCCCGCTGAAGGCGCGCATCAACCTGTTCTCCAGCGTCATTGGCCTGGGCATCGCTGTTTTGCTGCTGTACTGGACGCAAAAAGGCGGCCCTGGCTCGATCGGCGTGTACCTGCCGGGCAACTGGCAAGTTCCGTTTGGCATCGTGTTGGTGGTGGATCAGTTGTCGGCGCTGATGCTGGTGCTCACCGGCATCATTGGCGTGAGCGCGTTGCTGTTCGCCATGGCCCGCTGGGACCGCGCGGGCACCAGTTTCCATGCGTTGTTCCAGGTGCAGATGATGGGGTTGTACGGTGCGTTCCTCACCGCCGACCTGTTCAACCTGTTCGTGTTCTTCGAGGTGCTGCTGGCGGCGTCCTATGGCTTGATGTTGCACGGCTCGGGCCGCGCGCGAGTGTCGGCTGGTCTGCATTACATTGCGATCAACCTGTTGGCGTCGTCGTTGTTCTTGATTGGCGCGGCGATGATCTACGGGGTGACCGGCACGCTGAACTTTGCCGACCTGGCGTTGAAAATCCCATTGGTACCGGAGGCTGATCGCGGCCTGCTGCACGCTGGCGCTGCGATTCTCGCGACCGCATTCCTGGCCAAGGCCGGCATGTGGCCGCTGAACTTCTGGCTGGCGCCCGCCTATTCCTCGGCCAGTGCGCCGGTGGCGGCGATGTTTGCGATCATGACCAAGGTCGGCGTGTACACCGTGCTGCGCCTGTGGACCCTGCTGTTTTCCGGCCAGGCCGGTGCCTCGGCGCTGTTTGGCGGGGACTGGCTGGTATACGGCGGCATGGCAACCATCATCTGTGCGGCGCTGGCAATGGTGGCGGCGCAGCGGCTGGAGCGCATGGCCAGCTTGAGCATCCTGGTGTCGGCGGGGATCTTGCTGTCTGCCGTTGGTTTCGCTCAGCCAAGCCTGACGGCGGGGGCGCTGTTTTATCTGGTCAGCTCGACGCTGGCATTGAGCGCACTGTTCCTGCTGGCCGAGTTGATCGAGCGTTCGCGCTCGGCCAACGACCTGCCGCTGGATGAAGAGATCGATGCGCTGCCCAAGGCCATGGAGTCCCTGCATCCGCGCCCTGGCGTGAACCTCGATGACGAGCAGAAAGCCGTGGTCGGCCAGGTGATTCCCTGGACCATGGCCTTCCTGGGCCTGAGCTTTATCGCCTGCGCCCTGCTGATCATCGGCATGCCGCCGCTTTCCGGGTTTATCGGCAAGCTCAGCCTGTTGAGTGCACTGGTCAATCCGCTGGGCCTGGGCGTCAGTGTCGACGAGCCGATTCGTCCCGCCGCGTGGGGCCTGGTGGCGCTGCTGATTCTTTCCGGCCTGGCGTCGCTGATCGCCTTTGCGCGCCTGGGCATCCAGCGTTTCTGGACCCCGGAAGAGCGCCCTTCGCCGCTGCTGCGTCGCTACGAGTGCCTGCCGATCTTCTTCCTGCTCGGCTTGAGCATCCTGCTGACCTTCAAGGCCGAGCCGCTGATGCGCTACACCCAGGACACGGCTGTCAGCCTGAACAACCCGGAGCACTATGTTATGGCGGTGATGGCGACGCGACCGGTGCCGAGCCCTGAAGCCAAGGCCGCCGCGCTGGAGGTGCAGCCATGAAACGCCTGTTCCCTGCCCCGTGGTTGTCGCTGGCGTTGTGGCTGTTGTGGCTGGTGCTCAACCTGTCCGTGAGCCCCGGCAACCTGCTGCTGGGTGCGCTGCTGGGCTTTCTGGCGCCACTGATGATGGCGCCGCTGCGGCCCTTGCCAATCCGCATGCGCCGCCCTGGGGTGATCATTCGCCTGTTTTTCCTGGTAGGCCGCGATGTGATCATCTCCAACCTGCAAGTGGCCTGGGGCGTGCTGATATGCGGCTCCCGCCCGCCGCGTTCGCGCTTTATCAAGATCCCCCTGGACCTGCGCGACGCCAACGGCCTGGCCGCGCTGTCGATGATCACCACGGTGGTGCCCGGCACCATTTGGTCGGAACTGGCACTGGACCGCAGCATCCTGCTCTTGCACGTGTTTGATCTGGAGGACGAAGCGCCCTTCATCGAGCACTTCAAATCCACCTACGAACGGCCCCTGATGGAGATCTTCGAATGAGCGCCCTGCTCTCCAATGCGATCCTGTTCAGCCTGTTCCTGTTCTCGCTGGCGATGGTGCTGACCCTGGTCCGCCTGTTCAAAGGCCCATCCGCGCAAGACCGGGTACTGGCGCTGGACTACCTGTACATCCTGGCGATGCTGATGATGCTGGTGCTGGGCATTCGCTATGCCAGTGACACCTACTTTGAAGCGGCGCTGCTGATCGCGCTGTTCGGCTTCGTGGGCTCGTTTGCCCTGGCCAAATTCCTGCTGCGTGGGGAGGTGATTGAATGATGCCGTTATGGATGGAAATCGTCGTGGCGGTGCTGCTGGTGTTGAGCAGTGTGTTTGCATTGATTGGCGCGATCGGCTTGCTGCGCATGAAGGACTTCTTCCAGCGCATGCACCCGCCGGCATTGGCTTCGACGTTGGGGGCGTGGTGTGTGGCGTTGGCGTCGATCATTTATTTTTCGGTGCTCAAATCCGGGCCGGTGTTGCATGGGTGGTTGATTCCGATTTTGTTGTCGATCACGGTGCCGGTGACCACGTTGCTGCTGGCCCGTACGGCGCTGTTCCGCAAGCGTATGGCTGGTGATGATGTACCGGCCGAGGTCAGCAGCCGCCGCTGAGCGCTGAGGCGAACACGGTTAAAAAATGTGGGAGGGGGCTTGCCCCCTCCCACATTTGGATCGACGCTAGGCGAAGGATCGGATCTGTGCCGCCAACTCCGCCAATTCGGCATCATCCGCCCGCACAAAATCGTGGGACGAGATATAGCCCTCATAGGCTTCGAAGAACTTCTCCACCTTGGAGCTGATGGGCTTGAAGGTACTGTCCCCGCCCGTCCCATGCATGGGAAACAGCTTCGCATGTAAATGATCCACTCCATACCCTTCCAGCATCATCCCCGTACGCGCCACATCCGGAAACGCCCGGTCGATCTGCAACGCGGTCTTCTTCGCCGCTATCGCAAGCCCGGCCAACACCTCATCCGACTGCGCAAACGCATAGCTGCCGTAGTGCTGCTTGGGGATCACTACGCTGAAACCCGGTGTATTGGGAAAAATCGACAGGAAGGCCATATGCTGGTCGTCTTCCCACAGAATGTGCGCAGGGGAGGTCTTTTGAACAATGCTGCAGAAGATACAATCCATTTGAATCACCGCCGGTTTCATCATGGGTTTGGTCGTGTCGACCATCTAAAGCCAGGCTGCGGCGGACGTCAAAGCAAATGGCAACTTTCCGAAATGTCCGAAGGGCGTATGCAATGAGTAAAACCTACACCCCTGCCACCGCGGCCGCCGACGTCGAAACCACCCTCGCCTGGCTTGGCGGGCGCTGGAAGCTGATCATCCTGTTCCACCTGTTCGGCGGCCAGGTGCAGCGTTACTCCGACCTTGAGCGGCTGATCCCGGATATCTCGCAGAAGATGCTCGCCCAGCAATTGCGTCAGCTCGAGGCCGATGGTTTGGTGCAACGCACGGTCTACCCGGTGGTGCCGCCCAAGGTGGAATACCGCATGACCGAGTGGGGCCAGAGCCTGTGCCCGGTGCTGGATGGCCTGCTCAAATGGCAGGCCGCCAAGCCGACAAGTTAGACCGTGGGCACGGTACCGCCGTCAATCACGTACTCGGTGCCGCTGATCGACGCGGCGCGGGGCGAGACCAGGAAGGCGATCAAGTCAGCCACCTCCTGGGGCTTGGCCGGCCGTCCAAGCGGAATACCGCCGAGCGCCTGCATGATGATCTGCTTGCCCCCCTCGTAATCCGTTCCCGCCTGCTCCGCCAGGCGCTCCGCCAGTGCCACCGCCGCGTCCGTCTCCACCCAGCCAGGCGAAACCCGCACCACCCGAATACCCTTGGGCGTCACTTCTTTCGACAGGCTCTTGCTGTAGGTCGCCAACGCCGCCTTCGCTGCGGCATACGCCGTGGTCGACTCCGGCAACGGCAACTCCCGCTGGATCGAAGTGACATGAATAATCACCCCGGCCCCACGTTCGAGCATCCCCGGCAGCAGCGCCCGATCCATCCGCACCGCCGCCATCAGGTTCTGGCCCAGGGCACTCGACCACTGCTCATCGTCCAGTACCGCAAAACCACCGCCAGGCGCGCTAGAGCCGCCGAGTACATTAACGATGATATCCACGCCGCCAAACCGCTCCTTCACCGCCTCGGTAGCGCTCGCACAACCCGCGGCAGTGCCCAGGTCGGCGGCGATGAAATGCACGCCTTCTGGCGTCGAATCCGCCGCCGAACGCGCGACCGAAATCACCAGGGCGCCTTGCTCACGCAACACCGCCACCACGGCGGCGCCGATACCTTTGGTGCCACCGGTGACCAGCGCACGAAGGCCTTTTAGTCCGAGATCAAAGCTCATGGAACCTACTCCTGGGTAAACGAAGACCGCAGGATAGGAACCGGGCGGACAGCCCACAAGAACGCACGAAAAGGTAATGGGCTAACCCAAAAGTGAGTGTCTGGATTCAGGGGCCCTCGTAACACACCCAACTGTAGTAGCCATCGCTGGCAAGCCAGCTCCTACAGTGTATTGGGGCTTGTCCTTACAGGATCGGCGCGCCAAATCTGTTCAGGCGTGGCATCCAGTGATCCATGATTTCCGCCGACGCCAGCACATGATGCGCGCGCCCGATCAACAGCCGGCGTGGCACAACGCCGATATACCGTGAGTCATCGCTGTTATCACGATTGTCCCCCAGCATGAAGTAACTGTCGGCCGGCACCACCACCGGCCCGAAATTGCGCATTGCCCGCACGGTCGGCATGAACTGCACCGTGTGCTGTCGGTTGGCCACCCACTCATTCAACTTGATCCCCGGCACCGTATGACCAGGCACGATGGGTTCGCTGATGTCCTGGGCATCACTGTAGGTAGCCGGCACGCCGTTGACCCACAACACCTCATCTTTCATCTCCAGGGTGTCACCGGGAATGCCAACGATGCGCTTGATCAGGCGTATGCCGTCCTTGGGCGACGAGAACGTCACCACATCGCCGCGCTGGGGGCTATCGATTTTGGCCAGGGAAATATCGGTGAGCGGCACTTTGAGGTCATAGGCCACGCGGTTGACCAGCACCACATCACCCTCCAGCAAGGTCGGGCGCATGGAGCCAGAGGGAATGGGATTCCAATCGGCCAGGGAGGTGCGAAAAACGCCGAAGCACACCCAGAAAATGATGGCGTAACGGTAACGGATCAACCAACTTCGCATACATCCTCGCACTGCAGAAAGGGGCGTCAGGGTTATTTCTTCGACATTCGGTTTTTGCATCGGCGGATTAAATTAACATTAGCGCTCAAGCGCACGAAAAGGAGTTTTCGCAATGGATGTCAAATGCTCAGTCTTTATCGCAGCCAGCGTGGACGGCTTCATTGCCCGTCCGGACGGTGATATCGAATGGTTGCACCAACCCGCGTATGAAACCGCCGAGTTGAAGGGTGTGACCTATGAAAACTTCATCGCCACGGTGGATGCGCTGGTGATGGGCCGCAAAACCCTGGAGAAGGTCCTGTCCTTTCCCGAGTGGCCCTATGAAGGCACGCCGGTCATTGTGCTCTCTTATCAGCAACTGCAAATCCCTGCGCACCTGGAGGGCAAGGTCGAGTTGATGGCGGGAGACGTCACCTCACTCGTGGCAACGTTAGCCGAGCGCGGCATGAAGCACCTCTATATCGACGGAGGCCAGACGATCCAGGCGTTTCTCGAAGCGGGCCTGGTCAATGAGCTGATCATCACGCGTATCCCGGTTTTACTCGGGCAAGGGATCCCACTCTTCAGCCAGATCGGTCGAGAACTTGAGCTTCGCCATATCGGCACGCATGAGTCGGACAATGGTTTTGTTCAAAGTCGGTATCAAGTGATGCAATCTTCATAGCGGCGGCAGACACTCATATCGCGCAAGACGGACAGGAGGTCAGGATGACTAAGCACATTATTGTTATCGGCGGCGAGTCCACCGAAGACATGCAGCGTATGACGCGTATCGATAAACACATCGTCGCGTCATCAGGCAAAACGCACCCTACTGTGCTCTACATCTCCACCGCCAATGGCGATGACCGAATCAAGATTTTCGATTTCACCGCCAAATATGAAAGCGCTGGCTGCCGTGTAACCACGCTGGCATTTTTCATTTCACCCTTCCCCAACGCCAATCATGTTTCATCACTCTTTGAGCAAGCCGACATTATTTACGTACCAGGCGGAAATACCCGCGCCATGTTGGCGATCTGGCGCGAATTTGCTGTAGTGGACCATCTGAAGAGGGCCTGGGAAAACGGCAAAGTCCTGTGTGGTGTCAGTGCAGGCGCCATTTGCTGGTTCGAGCATGGGCATTCCGATTCAGGGGGAGTGTTTGCGCTGGTTCACGGCCTGGGCTTGCTGCCAGGAGCACTGTGTCCGCATTTCAGCTCAGAAGCAGGAAGGGAAACGTCGTTTGTCGAACTTGTTCAGCATGAGGGGGTACGACCCGCCTACGCGGTCGATGATGGCGTCGCTTTGCATTTCAAGGACGGCAAGTACCACGAGACGATCTATAACGACGCAGCTAGTAACGCCTATAAAGTCAGTACAAGGCCCCCCTACCTAGCACAGGTATTGCAAACTTCAGGTGGGTAAACGCAGCAAGGAAATTTCCGACAGCGTTTTAGGGTTGTCGCTCGGAAGATGGCTGCCTAATCTTCGGCGGTCGCTGCAAATTCAGCGACCGGGTTTCGCAGCCCGATTAAACTCTAGGTGACTCCAATACTCTGGGAGCTTCGCCATGATTAAAGACAATTCGAATCCGCCGCTGGATTCATCTTCGCTTCACGCTTGTGCTGATCGAGCGATTAACCATCATTTAAATCCGCCTTCAACGCCTGGGTCACCTGATGACGGGCAAGGTCTTTTTACTGTACGTAAAGGATTGGATGCCGAGACATTACTGGTCAATGCTTCGGAGGACCTCGCTTCAGTTCAAGCACTGGCAAGTCATTTAGCCTTTGAGATTGATGGAACCGCGCGCAGCGTGGCTCTAGGGATCTGCCGAATGGTGGAAGCTATTCAGCTTCTGGTAAATGAAGCGCTCAATGAACATTGCGTAAAAACTGGAAAGTAGCAGGCGACTTCCGTCGCTATTCATTCTCACCGTCTCAGCAAAACGCCCCGGCATAACGGGGCGTTTTTCTTCTCGCACAAAATCGAATAATCCTACATCCCGCTCACACGACAAAAGACGAAACATCCGATATTTCCCATTTACATTTTTCCGTATGTTTATGGTGAATAAAATCAGGATACCAACGTCCATGGCTAACCACGGCTACATGTCCATTAACGGAAAATCTCAAGGTTTGATCTCGGCTGGCTGCTCAACCCAAGACTCCATCGGCAACAAGTGCCAGGAGAGGCATCGGGACGAAATCATGGTGATGTCCTTCAACCACAATATGCTCAACACGGGCAATGTCAGAGCTTCCACCCATGGCCCGGTGATCATCACAAAAAACATTGATAAATCCTCACCCTTGTTGGCCGTAGCGTTATCCAACCGAGAAGAACTGAACTGCGTGATCAACTTTTATCGCATTTCACAATTCGGCCAGCATCAAAAATACTACACCGTCGATATCAGGGGCTGCATCATCGCCAGCCTGACCGTCGAGGTCCCCCACTCCGTCCTGCTGAACGATGTAGACGCACAGGAACATCTGTCGATTCGTTATCGGGAAATCATCTGGACACATCATCTCGCGGGCACCAGTGGCTATGGCTCATGGGAAACCGGGCGATGAAATCAAAGCACGAGAAGCAAACCTCAAGCTTTCATGACTTATGGGTCGTCAGCCAAGCCGCAGGCAAGCTGACCAGCCAGGCTTGCACAATCAGCGCTCGTCATCTGCAGGACGGTATTACTCGCTCGATATTCAATCGAGATGTGGCCTATTACGCTCGTAGTATTGTTAGGGATGTGGAGCAGGGAAAAAAGACGGTTGCACAGGGGCTCGTGGAGATAAAAACCGAACAACAAAGCCTGCTGAACCAGTCAATGGAGATTGGGCGTAAAGGCATTGGAGTTGTAGCAGGCGCGCTGCAAATGGCTACAGGTGCTGGAATTTGCTACGCATCAGTTGGCACGCTCTGTCTCATTGCAGGGGTGCCGCTGATCGCACATGGTGCAAATAACGTATATGAGGGTGGGCGTAATCTAGTGACGGGACAATCAGATACGGTCGGCCCGGTTCGGGGCGCATATCAGTCGGCCGCATTCGCTATGGGTCATGGTGAACGAGAAGCCAATATGGCCTACGGTGCAGTTGATATTGGGTTATCCGTCTACAGTGCAGCGAGACACGTACTTAAACCTGATGCTTGGCGCCTATTTAGATACATCCCAACCGATTACATCCGAGCGTACAAAACAATGACCCCAACTACGATGGGAATCGAAGCCTATACAGATTTCCAAACTATAAAGCAGATGCACGACGAGGAAAAATATTGACACTCTGGTTTGCTTGGACTTTCCCGATATTCGCCACATGGGGAATTCTTTACGCATACACACTAAAAATACGTTTCTCTGGAAGCGAGTATTTCCTTGCTAAGTTTCTACTCTGCTTAATATTTAATGGTTTTTTTGTAACCACCTACATAAGCATGATCGAAGAAAACAAATTCCCCATACTCGGATACAACCCAGACCTTATATCAAAGCACCCTTTCATTGGATGGATTGCTTTTTTCTGTATACCCCTTCACGCGGGGGCTCTGCCAGTTAGATGGGAAATCAGATGGTGGTTCTGATGGAGAATCTATAACTCCAGATAATTTAACGCATACTAATTTCCAAACTAGTAAACGCCCCGAACCAGTCGGGGCGTTTTCCATTCAGCGTTTAACGATCACGCCTGATCAGCCAACCGCCACGTCGTCCCACCTTTCCCGTCTTCCAACACCACACCCATTGCGGTCAGTTGGTCGCGGATACGGTCGGATTCCGCCCAGTCTTTATTGGCACGCGCTGCCAGACGCGCCTGGATCAGCGCATCCACTTGCGCCGCATCCACACGCCCTTCGGCGCCGGCTTGCAGGAAGTCATCCGCTTCCATCTGCAACACGCCCAGCACACTGGCCAGTTCTTTCAAGCGCGCTGCCAGACCCGCCGCGGCGTCGAGATCGCTCTCACGCAAACGGTTGATCTCGCGCACCATCTCGAACAGCACCGCGCAGGCTTCCGGTGTACCAAAGTCGTCGTTCATGACTTCGGTAAACCGTGCGACGAAGACTTCGCCGCCGGCCGGTGCCACGGCTGGCAGGCCTTTCAACGCGTGGTAGAAACGCTCCAGGGCGCCCTTGGCGTCCTTGAGGTTGTCTTCCGAGTAGTTGATGGCGCTGCGGTAGTGGCTCGACACCAGCAGGTAACGCACCACTTCCGGATGGTACTTTGCCAGCACGTCGCGGATGGTGAAGAAGTTGTTCAAGGACTTGGACATCTTCTCGCCATTGATGCGGATCATGCCGCAGTGCATCCAGGCGTTGGCGTAAGTCTTGCCGGTGGCGGCTTCGCTTTGGGCGATTTCGTTTTCGTGGTGCGGGAACTCCAGGTCGCTGCCGCCGCCATGAATGTCGAAGGTCTCGCCCAGGCAGCAGGTGGACATTACCGAGCATTCGATGTGCCAGCCCGGACGCCCGGCGCCCCATGGCGATTCCCAGCTTGGCTCGCCCGGCTTGGTGGCCTTCCACAGCACGAAGTCGAGCGGGTCCTGCTTGGCTTCGTCGACTTCGATACGTGCGCCGATGCGCAGGTCTTCGATTTTCTTGCGCGACAGCTTGCCGTAGCCCATGAACTTGGCGACGCGGTAGTACACGTCGCCGTTGCCTGGGGCGTAGGCGTAACCCTTGTCGATCAGGGTCTGGATCATCGCGTGCATGCCCGGGATGTGGTCCGTGGCACGCGGTTCCATGTCCGGCTTGAGGATATTGAGGCGGGCCTCGTCCTCGTGCATCGCGGCGATCATGCGCTCGGTCAGCGCGTCGAACGACTCGCCGTTTTCATTGGCGCGGTTGATGATCTTGTCGTCGATGTCGGTGATATTGCGCACATAGGTCAAGTCATAGCCGCTGAAACGCAACCAGCGGGTCACCAGGTCGAAGGCAACCATGCTGCGGCCGTGGCCGATGTGGCAGTAGTCGTACACGGTCATGCCGCACACGTACATGCGCACCTTGTTGCCATCCAGCGGCTTGAAGACTTCTTTGGTCTTGCTGAGTGTGTTGTAGATCGTTAGCACAACGGCTTCCTTAGAGAATCACTGGCCCCACGAATCACGCAAGGTCACGGTACGGTTGAATACCGGCTGACCGGGTTTCGAGTCCTTGATATCCGCGCAGAAGTAACCTTCGCGCTCGAACTGGAAACGGTCTTCCGGCTGTGCTTCGCCCAACGAGGGTTCGGCACGACAACCAGTGAGTACTTGCAGGGAGTCAGGGTTGATGTTGTCGAGGAAGCTGGCGCTGTCTTCGGCCTTTTCTGGGTTCGGCGAGCGGAACAGGCGATCGTACAAACGCACTTCGCACTCGATGCTGGCCGCGACTGGCACCCAGTGGATCACGCCCTTGACCTTGCGGCCTTCAGGGTTCTTGCCCAGGGTGTCCGGATCGTAGGAGCAACGCAGTTCGACGATGTTGCCATCGGCATCCTTGATCGCTTCGTCGGCACGGATCACGTAGCTGCCGCGCAGGCGCACTTCGCCGTTCGGCTCCAGGCGCTTGTAGCCCTTTGGCGGCTCTTCCATGAAGTCATCGCGGTCGATGTAGATTTCACGGGCGAACGGCAGCTTGCGCACGCCGAGTTCTTCTTTCTGCGGATGACGCGGCAGTTCGAGGTTGTCGACCTTGTCTTCCGGGTAGTTGGTGATCACGACCTTCAACGGGCGCAGCACGCACATGGCGCGCGGAGCATTCGCGTCCAGGTCCTGGCGGATGCTGAATTCGAGCATGCCGAAGTCGACCACGCCGTCGGAACGGTTAGTGCCGACCATGTCGCAGAAGTTGCGGATCGACGCCGGTGTGTAGCCACGGCGGCGGAAGCCCGACAGCGTGGACATGCGCGGGTCGTCCCAACCGTGTACGTGCTTTTCATCGACCAGTTGCTTGAGCTTGCGCTTGCTGGTGATGGTGTAGTTCAGGTTCAGGCGGCTGAACTCGTACTGACGCGGGTGCGCCGGCACTGGCAGGCTGTCCAGGAACCATTCGTACAGCGGGCGATGGCTTTCGAACTCCAGGGTGCAGATGGAATGGGTGATGCCTTCGATGGCGTCGGACTGACCGTGGGTGAAGTCGTAGTTCGGGTAGATGCACCACTTGTCACCGGTCTGGTGGTGATGGGCATGGCGGATGCGGTACATGATCGGATCGCGCAGGTTCATGTTCGGCGAGGCCATGTCGATCTTGGCACGCAGCACGCGGGCGCCGTCCGGGAACTCACCGGCGCGCATGCGGGCGAACCAGTCCAGGTTCTCTTCCACCGAACGGTCGCGGAACGGGCTGTTCTTGCCCGGCTCGGTCAGGGTGCCACGGTATTCCTTGGCCTGCTCCGGGGTCAGGTCGTCGACGTAGGCCTTGCCGGCCTTGATCAGTTCGACGGCCCAGTCGAACAGCTGGTCGAAGTATTTGGAGGCATAGCGCACTTCACCGGACCATTCGAAGCCCAGCCACTTGATGTCGCTTTCGATGGCGTCGATGTATTCCTGGTCTTCCTTGGCCGGGTTGGTGTCGTCGAAACGCAGGTGCGTGACGCCACCGAACTCCTGGGCCAGGCCGAAGTTCACACAGATCGACTTGGCGTGACCGATGTGCAGGTAGCCGTTGGGCTCTGGCGGGAAGCGGGTGACGATCTGCGTGTGCTTGCCCGAATCCAGGTCCGCCTGGATGATCGGGCGCAGGAAATTGACCGGGACGGCAGGTCCGGCCTTGGCATTCGAGGTAGGGTCGACAGTGGGCTTGCTCATAGGATCCTTGAACAGACAGGTTCGTGGCCGGGTGAGGCCAGATAAAACAAAGGCGATATCATAGCCGATGCTGTCAAGCACCTGACAGGGCAGCACCGAAAACTGCAGCATTTATTGCATCGGCGGTAAAAACCACCTCGAAATTCCTGCAGGGCACGCTAAACTGCGCGCCTTGGCCGCAGTTTCGCCATACCGGTCGTGGTGCCCAGGCACCCAAACCCACGAATTCCCTGAAAAGAGTAGTGAACATGACTCAAGTCAAACTGACCACCAACCACGGTGACATCGTCATCGAGCTGAACGCCGAGAAAGCGCCGATCACCGTCGCCAACTTCATCGAGTACGTGAACGCCGGCCACTACGAAAACACCGTTTTCCACCGTGTTATCGGCAACTTCATGATCCAGGGCGGCGGTTTCGAGCCTGGCATGAAAGAAAAGAAAGACAAGCGTCCAAGCATCCAGAACGAAGCGGACAACGGCCTTTCCAACGACAAGTACACCGTCGCCATGGCCCGTACCATGGAGCCGCATTCGGCCTCCGCGCAGTTCTTCATCAACGTCGCCGACAATACCTTCCTGAACCACAGCGGCAAGAACGTGCAGGGTTGGGGCTACGCGGTATTCGGTAAAGTCACCGAAGGCCAGGACGTCGTTGACAAGATCAAAGGCGTGCAGACCACCAGTAAAGCCGGTCACCAGGACGTTCCGGTAGAAGACGTTATCGTCGAGAAAGCCGAGATCGTTGGGTGATATTGCTGATTTCAGATTTGCATCTGGAAGAGGAGCGCCCGGATATTACCCGGGCGTTTCTGGATCTGCTCCACCACCGCGCTCGTGGCGCCCAGGCGTTGTACATTCTGGGGGACTTCTTTGAAGCCTGGATTGGCGACGATGGGATGACCCCCTTCCAGCGTTCGATTTGCACAGCGTTGCGCGAGCTGAGCGACAGCGGCACCCCGATTTTCATCATGCACGGCAACCGCGATTTCCTGATCGGCAAGGCGTTCTGCAAAGCCGCAGGTGCCACCTTGCTCAAGGACCCGAGTGTCGTGCAGCTCCATGGCGAACCCGTGCTGCTCATGCACGGCGACAGCCTCTGCACCCGCGACGTCGGCTATATGAAGCTGCGGCGCATCCTGCGCAACCCGATTGTGTTGTTTATCCTGCGCCACCTTCCTTTGAGCACCCGCCATAAGCTGGCGCGCAAGCTGCGCAGTGAAAGCCGGGCGCAGACGCGCATGAAAGCCAACGACATTGTGGATGTGACGCCCGAGGAAGTGCCGCGGGTGATGCAGCAGTTCGGCGTGCGCACCCTGGTCCACGGCCATACTCACCGCCCCGCCATTCACAAGTTGCAGATTGGTGACCAGGCGGCCAAGCGCATCGTGCTGGGGGATTGGGACAAGCAGGGCTGGGCGTTGCAAGTGGATGAGCAAGGGTTTCAGTTGGCGGCGTTTGATTTCGTCAATCCACAGCTCGCGTTGCCTGGGGCTTGAGCCACCAACACCCCTGATCCCCTGTGAAAGGAGATCAAAATGTGGGAGGGGGCTTGCCCCCTCCCACAGTTGATTGCATTCCAGCCCTTGCGGATCAGTGACCGGAGGCCGCTGGACCCGCTTTCGCGGTGAACGGCGGCTTCGCCAGCCACACCAGCAACATCAACCCCATGAACATCCACCCCAGCAACGTGAAGTAATCCACGGTGGACATCATGTACGCCTGGCTGGTGAGGATCTGATCCAGCTGCGTGTAGGCCTTCTGCCCTGCCCCGCCCAGCGCTTGCAAGGCATCGCGGGTCGCGGAGTCGTAGGTGGTCATGTTTTCGCTCATGTAAGCATGGTGCTGGTCCGCCCGGCGGATCCAGATCCAGGTGGTCAGCGACGCCGCAAAACTACCGCCCAGGGTCCGCAGGAAAGTTGCCAAACCCGCGCCGTCGGCAATCTGGTGCGGCGGCAGGTCGGACATCAGGATGCTCAGGGTCGGCATGAAGAACAACGCCACGCCGATCCCCATGAACAGCTGCACCAGGGCGATATGCTGGAAGTCCACCTCATTGGTAAAACCTGCGCGCATGAAACAACTCAGACCAATCGCCAGGAATGCCAGGCCCGCCAACAGACGCAGGTCGAACTTGTGCGCGTACTTGCCGACAAACGGCGACATCAGCACCGGCAAGATACCAATCGGCGCCACCGCCAGCCCCGCCCAAGTCGCGGTGTAGCCCATCTGGGTCTGCAGCCATTGCGGCAGGATCAGGTTGATACCGAAGAAGCCCGCGTAGCCCAGGATCAACACAATGGTGCCGATCCGGAAGTTACGGTAAGCGAACAGCTTAAGGTTGACCACCGGGTGTTTGTCGGTGAGTTCCCAGATGATGAACACCGCCAGGGCAATCACCGAAATCGCCGCACCGATGATGATGAAGTTGGATTCGAACCAGTCCAGGTCATTGCCCTTGTCGAGGATGATCTGCAAGGCGCCGACGCCGACGATCAGGCTCAACAGCCCCACGTAGTCCATCGGTTGATGGCTGGTGACCACTGGGCGTTTCTTCAGCTGGGAACGCACCACCATCACCGCAAAAATGCCGATCGGTACGTTGATGAAGAAGATCCACGGCCAGCTGTAGCTGTCCGTGATCCAGCCACCGAGGATGGGGCCGGCAATCGGCGCCACCACCGTGACCATCGCCAACAGCGCCAGGGCCATGCCGCGCCTCGCCGGCGGGTAGACCGCAATGAGCAGTGTCTGGGTCATCGGGTACAACGGCCCGGCCACCAGGCCTTGTATGACCCGAAAGGCGATCAGCTCGGGCATCGACGTGGAAATACCACAGAGGAACGACGCCAGCACAAACAGCATGGTCGCCCATAGAAACAGCTTCACTTCGCCAAAACGGCGGCTCAACCAGCCGGTGAGTGGCAAGGCAATCGCGTTGCTCACCGCAAACGAGGTGATGACCCAGGTGCCCTGCTCCGAACTCACGCCCAGGTTGCCGGAAATGGTCGGCAACGCCACGTTGGCGATAGTGGTGTCGAGCACCTGCATAAAGGTCGCCAGCGACAGGCCAATAGTGGCCATCAACAGGCTGGGTGGCGTGAAGGAGGCGTTATTGCTCATCAGCGTTGCACAGCCTTGGGTGCGGCGAGGCTGTTGTCATGGATCAACTGGGTGATCATGGCATCCGCTTCGGCGAGTTGGCGGTCATACACGTTGGTGGTGAACGAGGCTTTCTGCGGCGCCTGCTGCGCCAGGACCGGGCCGCTCTGGTCGTGCAGGTCCACGTTGACCAGGGTACTCAAGCCCACCCGCAGCGGGTGCTTGGCCAACTCGTCAGCATTGATATGGATGCGCACCGGCACCCGTTGCACGATCTTGATCCAGTTACCGGTGGCGTTCTGCGCCGGCAGCAGGGCAAATGCGCTACCCGTACCTGCACCCAGGCTATCGATGGTGCCGCTGAATTTCACGTCGCTGCCATAGATGTCCGACTCGATGTCCACCGGCTGGCCGATGCGCATGTCGCGCAGTTGGGTTTCCTTGAAGTTGGCGTCGATCCACAGCTGGTTCAGCGGAATCACGGCCATCAACGCGGTGCCCGGTTGCACGCGTTGGCCCAGTTGCACAGTGCGCTTGGCCACGTAGCCGGTGACCGGTGCGATCAAGGTACTGCGCGCATTGGTCAGGTAGGCCTGGCGCAATTGCGCAGCGGCGGCCTGCACGTCCGGATGGGACGAGATCACGGTGTCATCCACCAACGCATTGGTGGTTTTCAGTTGCTGCTCAAGGTTGGTCAGCGCGTTTTTAGCGGCGGTCAGGCTGTCACGGGCGTGGGACAGTTCTTCCTGGGAAATCGCCCCGCCCTGGGCCAGGGTTTTACGGCGGTTGAAGTTATCCTGGGCGGTTTGCACGTCGGCTTTCTGCGCATTGACCTGCGCCTTCATGCCGTCGACGTTGCTGTACAAGCCGCGCACCTGGCGCACGGTGCGGGCCAGGTTGGCCTGGGCGCTTTGCAGGCCGACGGCGGCGTCGTTCGGGTCGAAGTTGACCAGCACTTGGCCTTCGTGGACCAGGTCGCCATCGTCGGCACCGATGCTGACCACCGTGCCGGTGACCAGTGGGGTGATTTCCACCACGTTGCCATTCACATAGGCATCGTCGGTGCTTTCATTGAAGCGGCCGTAGAGTTCATACCAGCCCCACACGCCCACTACCGCCAGGATGACGATCAGCGCCAGGCCGATCAGCATCACTTTGCGTTTGCGGGGGTTGCTGTCCTTGGGTTGTTCAGTTGCGTTGGTGTTTTCGGCAGTGGCCATGACAAATACCTCAAATTATTCCGAGCGGGCGGGGGTGGTCGCGGCCATGTTCCTGGCGTCGTATCCGCCACCCAGGGCCTGCATCAATTGAATCGACAGATCGATCTGCGCGGCATTCAGCGTCGCCAGTTGGCGCTGGGCTTGCAGCAATTGCTGCTCGATGCTGAGCACATCCAGGTAGTTGCCGATGCCGGAGCTGTAGCGCTGCACACCGGTGTCGTAGGACTGCTGGGCAATGTCCGCGGCATGTTGCTGGGCCTGGATCTGCCGGCCGGTGTCGCGCAGTTGTGAAAGGGTGTTGCCGATATCGCCCAGGGCTTGCACCAGGGTCTTGTTGTACTGCGCCACGGCCAGGTCGTAGTCAGCGTCACGGGCATCGAGGTCGGCGCGCAGGCGGCCGCCGTCAAAGATCGGCAGTGAAATCGTCGGCGCAATGTTGAAGAAGCGGCTGGCCGAACCAAACATTGCATCCCCCAGCAACGACTCGGCCCCAGCGCTCGCGCTCAGGTTGAGGTTGGGGTAGAAGCGGGTCTTGCTCGCATCGATATTCTTGCCGGCTGCCTCGACACGCCAGCGCGCGGCGATCAGGTCCGGACGACGGCCCAGCAGTTCGGCGGGCAACACCGAGGGCACGGCGACGGCGCTGGGTTTCAACACGTTGGGCCGGGCCAG
This sequence comes from Pseudomonas sp. C 49-2, assembly GCF_003970195.1. Taxonomy (NCBI): domain Bacteria; kingdom Pseudomonadati; phylum Pseudomonadota; class Gammaproteobacteria; order Pseudomonadales; family Pseudomonadaceae; genus Pseudomonas; species Pseudomonas sp. C 49-2. The sequence continues at coordinate 118,516 of NZ_RXYG01000009.1, read as the reverse complement.
TTCACTGCCCCGGTCCGGGCCTTTGCCGAGCAACACCGCCAAGGCAATCTTGGCGCTTTGCAGTTGTTTTTCCGCATCGATCAGTTGCGACTGGGAGCTGGCTTCCAGGCTTTCGGTCTGCTGGTACTGGTAGTGGCTGTCGATACCCGAGTTCAGGCGACGCTTGCCCAGGTCGAGCATCTGCCGGGTGCGCTTGAGGTCGTCATTGGCCAAGTCCCGCACGATGTGGGCCTGACCCAGGTCGCTGTAGGCCTTGGCCACGTTGGCAGCCAGGGTCAGCCGCGCGGCCTGTTGATCGACCTGGGCGGCGCGCGCCTCGCCCAACGCGGCTTCCCAGGCGGCCCGCTGGCCACCCCAGAGGTCGAAGTTGTAGTTGAAGCTGGCGCCGATGTTGCGCACGGTGGAATAGGCATCGCCCTCCCCGCGTGGGTCCTGGTCTTTGGCCAGGCGCGAACGGCTCACGCCCGCGCTGCCATCCAGGGTCGGCATGCGCTCGGCGTTGGCGGCATAGGCAGCGGCCTCGGCCTGGTGGGCACGGGCGCTGGCAACTTGCATATCGGGGCTGTTTTGCAGGGCTTCCTGGATCAGGCCGTCGAGCTGTGGGTCGCCGAGGCTTTTCCACCAATCGGCGCTGGGCCAGGCCGCGCTCGATAATGGCACGCCGCTCAACGTCTTGCCCGTTTGCAGGCTGCCAGCGTCGAGGCGTTTGCCTTGGGTGTCGAGGCCGCTGTAGTTGGCGCAACCGGCCATGCTCATGGCCACCAGCACCAGGCTAAGTGCGCGTCTGTTCATTCATTACCTACCCGCTGGATGACGATTGCGTCACCGGCAGCTACCAGAATTTTCTTGAGGATCCGTTCCAGGGTTTGCAACTCGCCAGGCTCCAGGGCGCCGGCCAACTCGTTCATCGACTGCGCGCCGATGTGCGGCAGCATGTCCGCCAGGCGCTGGCCGTCTTCGGTGAGCACCAGCCGCACCTGGCGCCGGTCCTGCTCGGAGCGCTGGCGCGCCAGCAGGCCCTTCTGTTCCAGGCGGTCGAGCATGCGGGTCATGGAGCCGCTGTCCAGGGACAGGTTGCGGCACAGTTCCGCCGGGGTATCGACGTCGAACTGGGCAATGATGATCAACACCTTGAACTGCGCGGCCGTCACGCCATGCGGTTCCATATGGGTATCGATAATGCGGTCCTTGAGCAGCGCCGCCCGGCCCAGAAGCAGGCCGAGATGGCAGTTGCGAAAACTGTCAGGAGTGAAGTGAGACATCGGAAGTCACCTTATTACTGCCTAGGCAGTGAATGTATGACAAGATGTTACTGCTTAGGCAGCGAATGTCAAATGGAATTATTAGCTTGCTTGGTATCTGGCGGATGAGTGGCGGGTTCTAAGGATCGTCTGATTTTTCCCACGGTTGGCCATCCCTAAAGTGGCGGGATGAGATTAAAGAGCTACCTGCACCAGATCAGCCCCGTGCTGTCCACGCCCCATGCCGCGCGCCGCCTGTTGCGTATTTTTGCGTTGGTACTGCTGGTGGGCATGCTGGGCGGCGTGTACAGCTTCCTGCTGTTCACTTTCAACAATGAGATCTCCCAGCGGCGCAGCTACATGAGCAGCGCCATCGCCGAGGCGCATACCTTTTTCACCACCCGTGAAGCGCTGTTGGAAAGCCTCAGTCTGTCAGCGACACGCAAGGCCGAATTGAATCTGCCGGTCTCCGATGAAGAAATCCGCCTGTTGCTGGGAAATACCCCGGGCAAGCAATGGAGCATTTGGCTGACCCAGCGCATGCGTGATTTCTTGAGGGCCAAGCAGCTCAACCTGCTGTATGTCAGCACGGATGCCCAGGTGCTGCGGCTGTACGATGCTTCGCCCGTGGCGGCCGATTTCCCCGCGACCATGCTTGAGCAACTGCACGCCCTCAAGCAGCAGAAAACCCTGCAGGAACTCTGGCTGACCCACGCCACGGACGGCCACTCACAGCTGTACATCTTCATTCGCCTGGATGAACGCGACCTGGACTCCGGCTGGCTCGGCCTGGAAATGGATGACCGTGAAGTCTCCAACGCGCTGAGCGATCACAGCGCTGGCGAGTTCACCATGTTCAATGCCCAAGGCATGCCGCTCTTCAGCAACAGCCATAAACCACCGCCAGGGCAAAACCTGCCGCACTTGCACCAGCAGGACTTCTTCGGTTTTGTCGGCGATGGCTGGCTGCCCGAACAATTGGTGCTGCGCAAACAACTGAAGTCTTCAGATTGGCAACTCACCTACTCCATCGACCTGCGCGCGGTCCTGTGGGCGCTCTGGCCACAGATGCTCGGCGCCCTGCTGTTCTGCCTGCTGACCATCAGCCTGGTGTGCCTGCTCACCCGTCGCCTCGAACACCGCTTCATCACGCCGGCGATCCACCGCATCCAGGCGCTGGTGGAAAGCGAGCTGTTCAGCCGCGACGTGATCCAGACCGCCCCCGTGGCGCTGTGCGTACTGCGTCGCACCGATGGCACGGTGGTGCTGAAAAACACCCTCGCCCAACAGTGGCTCGGTGAGTGTGGCGCACAACTCGGTCCCGGCTGGATCCGTCAGGCCTTCGACCCCGACGCCCCCTGCCTCACCGACTATTTCGAAGCCGCCGACGGCCGCCATCTGTACCTGAGCTGCGCGCCCACCCGCTACAAAGGCGAAGACGTGTTGCTCTGCGCCTTCAGCGACATCAGCGCACGCAGGCAGATCGAAGCGGCGCTGGAACAGGCACGCCAGTCCGCAGACGCCGCCAACGAAGCCAAGACCTTGTTCCTGGCCACCATGAGCCATGAGATCCGCACGCCGCTGTATGGCGTGCTCGGCACCCTGGAACTGCTCGCCCGCACCCGCCTGGATGCCCAGCAGAAAAGCTACCTGCACGCCATCGAGGGATCGTCCGCGACGTTGCTGCAACTGATCTGCGATGTGCTCGACGTGTCAAAAATCGAAGCCGGGCAACTGGCCCTGGAACTGAGCGAATTCTGTGTGCCGACCCTGGTACAGGAAGTGGTGCAAGGCTATGCGGCAGCGGCACACAGCAAAGGCTTGCAGTTGTATGCCTGCCTCGATCCGCAACTGCCCCGGCGCCTGATCGGCGACGCCAGCCGCGTACGCCAGATTCTCAACAATCTGCTGAGCAACGCGGTCAAGTTCACTGACTCCGGCCGCGTGGTGCTGCGGGTCAAAAAGCTCAGTCGCGAAGGCGAACGGGTGTGCCTGCAATGGCAAATCTCCGACACCGGCAAAGGCATCGCCCCTGCCGACCAGGCGTTTATCTTCGAGCCGTTCTACCAGAGCGAAGGCAACTCCCATGTGATCGCCGGCACCGGCCTTGGCCTGGCGATCTGCCTGCGCCTGACCCACTTGATGAACGGCACCCTGCGCTTGGTCAGCGAGCCGGGACTGGGCAGCAGCTTTTCCCTGACCGTACCGCTGGAGCAACCGTCCGGCAACGCGACGCCGGCCTTGCAGCCACTGGCAGCGGAAATCGTGTATGTGCTGTCGCCAATCCGCGAACTGGCCGACAGCCTCTGCGGCTGGCTGCGCCGCTGGGGGGCGCGCGCGCAGGTTGGCCTGCCGACCAGCACAGAGCTGGCGGGGCCCGGTGTATTGCTTGAACTTATTGAACGCCGCCTCGACTTGCCCTGGCACGGGCCACGGGTACTGGCCAGCAATGACGGCGCGCACGAACCGCAGTTCAGCGGCGATGGCTGGCAGGTCAACCTCAACGACCTGGACGCGATCCAACAAGCCGTCCGCCACGCCCAGAACGGCCAGGTGGTCCCACCCCAGGCGCGCTGCGAAGTGCGCGACCTGCGCCCCTTGCACCTGAACATCCTGGTGGCCGAAGACAACGTCATCAACCAGTTGATCCTGCGCGACCAGCTTGAAGAACTCGGGTGCAGCGTGGAACTGGCCAGCGATGGCGAAGAGGCCTTGGCGCGCTGGCACGAGGGCACCTTCGACATTGTGCTCACCGACGTCAACATGCCCAGGCTCAACGGCTACGAACTGACCGAAGCGCTTCGACGCCTGGGCTGCACCACCCCGATCATCGGCGCAACCGCCAACGCCCTGCGCGGTGAAGAAGCCTTGTGCCTGGCGGCCGGCATGAATCACTGCCTGGTCAAACCCTTTACGCTGCGAGCCTTGTCCTCTGTCCTGGCTCCCTACGAACGAGCCATCCATGAAGCCCTGTAGCATTCTGATTGTCGAAGACCATCCCTTTCAGCACCTGTATTTGCAGAACCTGTTCAGCGAGTTGGGTGATTTCGATCTGGTGTGCGCCCGCGACGGCGAGGAGGCGCTGGCCTGCCTGAAGCAACGAGACTTCGACCTGGTGCTCACTGACCTGTTGATGCCAGGCATGGACGGCGTGCAATTTATCCAAGGCCTGGCCGCGCAACCGTCGCGCCCAGCATTGGCGATCATGAGCGCCGCCTCACGGCGCATGTTGATGGGCGCGAGCCTGGTGGCGAGCAACCTGCAAGTGAAGGTGATCGGGCTGATTTCCAAGCCGGTGAATGCCGCGGCCTTGCGCTGTCTGACCGATCAATTGCTGGCGCTGCGCCAGGCCGAACCGGCCGAGACTCAGCCCGGCATTGATTGCCAAAGCCTGATGAATGCCCTGGTCAATGGCGAGCTGCAAGCCTGGTTCCAACCCAAGAAAGCCCTGAGCAATGGTCGCATCGTCGCGGCCGAAGCCTTGGTGCGCTGGGTTCACCCCGAGCATGGCCTGTTGTTACCCGGCATGTTCCTGCCGGCATTGATCAGTTGCAACCTCGAAGAACGCTTGTTGTGGTGCGTGCTGAAACAAGCGATGACCGCCCAAGCCGCGTGGCGCCAACACGGCTATGACATCCCGGTATCCATCAACCTGCCCACCCACTTGCTTAACAGCCACGACCTGCCCGATCGCATCCTGGCGTTCGTGCTGGAGCATCAGGGTTTGCCAGCGCGCATCTGTTTCGAGCTGATGGAGTGTTCGGTGCCGGATGACATCAGCAACTTCTACGCCGGGGCCTGCCGTTTGCGCATCAAGGGCTTTGGCTTGTCCCAGGATGATTTCGGCAAGGGCTACAGCTCGTACATGAACCTGGTGTCGGCGCCGTTTACCGAGGTGAAAATCGACCGCGCACTGGTGCAAGGCTGCAACGCCAACGAGGAACTGGCCCAGGCGCTCACCAGCATTGTCAGCCTGGGGCGTCAGTTGGGCTTGATCGTGGTGGCTGAAGGCGTAGAAACAGCGCAAGAACTTGCGCTGTTGCGTAAGATCGACTGCACTCAGGTCCAAGGTTTCCTGATCTCCCACGCCGTGTCTTCGGATCAGTTCCAGCAATTGCTGACCCACGACGGGCCGGCGAGCGCCTATTGACCCGCTGGCCGGGTGCGAACGAACGCCGTTAGCTTGCGAGGTCACCGCGTCATGCATCACCCCAACGCCTTCCTGGAGAAACTCACCAGCAGTTCGCTGCGCCTGAACAAAGGCTTGCTGGTGCTGGGGGCCTTGGTGCTGTTGCTGCTGGGGATCAGCTACCTGGGGGTGCAGCGCATGGTTCAGGAACAGCGCGACACCTTGCAGTTCCATTTCGCCCGGCTGATGGAGAACATCCACGAGCAGGAAGTGTTCTTGATCGATATCTCACGGGGCAGCACCAACGCTAAGTACAGGTCCATTGGCCTGCCGTCGCCTTTTGTGCAAAAGCCGCTGCCCGAGGAAGGACCGAACACCTATGAAGGCCGCGGTTTGCCGTTCTCCCTGCCCTACAGTTTGAAAATCAACCCCGACAAAATAGCCGCCGACCAATACCCCAAGGTTTTCGCCTTGGGCACCTACCTGTCGGCTTACTACAGCGCCTTTTGGGCGGGTTCCCACTACCAGGCTCCTCAAGTGGTCGTGGTGAACGGCCCGGACAATTTCGACATCGCCGTGCCCTCCTCCGGCCGGCTGCGCGATGGCGGCCACGTGCATATAGGCATGTTGGTGGACGTGATGACCCAACTCAACGAGCGCCTGCACCTACAGAACACCTCCCAGACCCATCACACCGTGCACTGGGAACCTTACGACACCGCCCCCGATGGCAAGGAAGCTCCGATATTGTTGGGTTATGTCGATATCAACCTGGCCTCCACCTCGCTGACCGTCACCGGCGCCAACACCTGGGTGGTGGTGGCCTCGCTGCTGGACCTGTCCAAGGTCAATAACATCGAGCGGCTGATGCAGTGGTCGATCTACGACGACTTCACCTTGATCACCCCAGGTGGCGTGGTGCTAACCGGGGCCGTCAAGCCCGGCGAGGTGCTCAATGAAGGTGTGAACCTCAACCGCGACGGCCTGGTATTCAAGCTGACAAGCCAGGGCGAGCAGCCCTGGACGGCGATCTACGTGATCAGCCTGCAACGCTTCCTCGACTATGCGCTGTGGCCTTTGCTGTGCCTGGTGGGCGTGGTGCTGGTGATGCTGGGGTGCAGTCGCGCGTTCAATCGCTGGTACACCACACGGGTAGTACTGCCTGCCCACCAAGCCCATGCCAGCATTGCCGAAAGCTCGGCATTCGCCCGAGCGGTCATCGACACCGCACCGACCGGCCTGTGTGTGATCCGGCGCAGCGACCATCACGTACTCCTGCAGAACCAGCGCGCCTTGGAGTGGCGCGACGCTCGCCCGCTGTTCGACTTGCTCAAGCAACAGACGCATGCTGAACCGGGCCAGGCCGACCTGGAAAGCGAAGGCCGCCACCTGCACGTGGCCTTCGTGCCCACCCGCTACCAGGGCCAGGACGCGTGGCTGTGCGCGGTGCATGATGTGACCCGGCTTATCGAAGACGCGGCGGCCCTGGAAGAAGCGCGCCAAGCCGCAGACTCGGCAAGCGAGGCCAAAAGCCGCTTCCTCGCGACCATGAGCCACGAAATTCGTACGCCGCTGTATGGCGTGCTGGGTACCTTGGAGCTGCTCGGCCTCACGTCGCTCGCGCCGCGCCAGCAGGATTACCTGCAGACCATCCAGCGTTCCTCAACCACGCTGTTCCAACTGATCAGCGACGTGCTGGATGTCTCCAAAATCGAAGCGGGGCAAATGACCCTCGAACTCCAGGATTTCTGCCCACTGGAACTGACCGAAGACTGCGTGCGCACCTACAGCGCGTTCGCCCGCTCCAAGGGCCTGCAGCTGTATGCCTGCATCGACGCGGACCTACCGGATCAGTTGCGCGGCGACCCCCTGCGCATCCGCCAGATCCTCAATAACCTGCTGAGCAATGCGATCAAGTTCACCGACAACGGGCGTGTGGTGCTGCGCCTGCGCGCGTCGGAGAACACCGACGGCGAGGTAGACCTGCAATGGCAAGTCAGCGACTCCGGTGTGGGCATTTCCCAAGCGCAACAGCAACAATTGTTCGACCCGTTCTACCAGGCCGAAGATGCCACTAGCCAGGCCGGCGCAGGACTGGGCCTGGCGATTTGCAAATGGTTGTGCGAGTTGATGCACGGCCAACTGAACGTCGTCAGCGAACCCGGCCTGGGCAGCAGCTTTACCCTGCACCTCGCGCTGGAGTCAGTCCCCGGCGCCCTGAGTGAATGCCCCGCCTTCAGCCCCGGCATGCCGACGGTCTATGTGCGCGCGCAGGAACTTGAACGGGCGCAACACATGATCGACTGGCTCAAGCGCCTAGGGCTCGACAGCCGCACGGTTTCACCCGATGCGCCGTCCTCTGCACTGCTAGTGGACTTCACCCGAGAACCGGCTTGGCCCGGCACGCGGATCATCGCCACAGCCGGTGGGCCGAACCCGGCGCAGCGGTGTGCTAGCGATTGGGCCGTCGACGCCGACGACGTACGCGCCATTGCCTGGGCCATCTCCCTGGCACAGCAGGGTGCCGAGGCCGGCAACCGCCCCGCGCCCACCGTCAACGCGCGCCCGCTCAACCTGCAAGTGCTGGTAGCCGAAGACAATGTGATCAACGCCGCCATCATCCAGGAACAACTGCAAGCCCTGGGCTGCTCGGTGGTGCTGGCCGCCAACGGCGAACAGGCGCTCATGCAATGGCTACCGGGGCGCTTCGACCTGGTGCTGACCGACGTGAACATGCCGGTGATGAACGGTTACCAGCTGGCCAAGGCGTTGCGCCAGCAAGATGCCGCGCTGCCCATTATCGGGGTGACCGCCAATGCCATGCGTGAAGAAGGCGAACACTGCACCGCCGTCGGCATGAATGCGTGGATGGTCAAGCCGCTGAACCTCGCCACCTTGCGTACTAAGTTGGAAAAGTACTGCAAGATCGACGTGCCCGCCGTCGTCGAGATGCCGCCGTTGTCGCCCAAAATGCGCGAACTGTTTGTCACCACCCTGCGTCAGGATGTACAGGCCACCCTGGCCGCGCTGGACAACCAGGACGCCAATGGCGCGGCGCAGCAATTGCACAGCATGGCCGGCGCCCTCGGCGCGGTACAGCTCGGTGACATGGCCAGCGCCTTCGTCGAGCTGGAACTGCGCCTGACCGGCATGGCCGTCACGCCCGCCCTTGCCCTGGAAGTGCGGCGCAACCTGGCTGGCCTCACGGCATTGCTCGACACCTTTGAATAACCTCACTCTGGATAATCACCCCATGGAAACCCTCAACGTAGTCATTGCAGACGATCACCCCATCGTGCTGGTCGGAGTACGGGAACTGGTCGAGCGCGATGAGCGTTTTCGCGTGGTGGGCGAAGCCGTGTGCTCCAACGAATTGGTGACGCTGCTGGAAAACAACGCCGTGGACCTGGTAATCACCGACTTCAACATGCCGGCGGACTCGCCCTACGGCGATGGCCTGAAGTTGGTGGAGTACCTGGTGCGGCACTTTCCCAAGGTGCGCGTGCTGGTGCTGACGATGATCTCCAATCCACTGATCCTGACGCGCTTGCAGGAATTGGGCGTGCTGGCCGTGATCCAGAAAAACCAACTGCACAATGAGATCCAGGCCGCGCTCAAGGCTATCGCCCGTGGCAACCCGGTTCGCAGCAAGGGCCCACAACCGACCTCGGTACTGGAATCTTCCGACCTCGATGAGCGCTTCACCCGGCTGTCGCCCAAGGAGCATGAGATCCTGCGTTTGTTTGTATCAGGACAAAGCGTCAATGAAATTGCACGAGGGTTGAACCGCAGTGCCAAAACCATCAGCACACAAAAAGTTGCGGCCATGCGCAAGTTGGAAGTCAACAGCGACCAAGACTTGCTGGCTTATTGCATAGAGCGCAACTTGTTCAACTAACACCCGTTTCTAGGGATCGTCTGATGTTCCACTAACCACCGCCGCTCTATCGTGTTGTTTTAACCCCACCAAGGAAAAACAACATGAAACAACTGTCTCGCACACTTCTGGCATTATCGATCTTCGCCGCGGGCAATGCCTTTGCCGTCGACCCACCGGTAACACCGACCAAGGCCGGCAGCGGCACCATCAACTTCACCGGCAGTATCAACAATGACGCCTGCTCCGTTGAAGGCATCGGCTTAAACAAAACCATCTCGATCAACATGGGCGAAGTGTCGATCAAGGACATGGGCACCGCCACCGCCCCCAAAGGCAACGGCACCCTGAGCGCCGAGAACTTTGACATGAAGATCAGCTGCAACGCCGGCACCAAGGTGGCGATGATCTTCGAACCGACCAAAGGCGCCGGCTCAGGCATCGTGACCGGCACCAAAGTGTTGAAGCTGATCGACGGCCTGGGCGCCGCCAAGAACATCGGTATCGCCCTGCTGGATGCCAATGGCGCACTGATCGACCTGAGCTCGCCGACCACCGCGAAGATCGAGAACACCTTGCAGGACAGCAACACCACGCTGAAATTCTCGGCCGCCTACGTCACCACCATCGACGCTGCGTCTGCCGTGGCCGGTCGCGGCGATGCCACCCTGCCGTTCACCCTGCAGTACGAATAACCCCAACCCGATGCGGGGCCTGCGGGCCTCGCACACCTCTCGAACGTAGCGGTAGCCATTATGTTTTTTCGCCATTCACTGTCCCTGTGCGCGGGCCTGCTCGGCCTGCTGGCAGTCGGGCAAGCCACAGCCGGGATTTCGTTGAGCAGCACGCGTTTGGTGTTCGACGGCCAACACAAAGAAGCCGGAATCACCGTACGCAACAGCGGTGAGGACGTGTTGATCCAGTCCTGGGTCGACACGGACGCCGACGACGCGACTTCGGTGCCGTTTGCCGTCACCCCGCCGCTGGCGCGGGTCACCGGCAATGAGCAACAACTGTTGCGCGTGATCTATGAAGGCACGGGCATGCCCAGCGACCGCGAGTCGGTCGTATGGCTCAACGTGCAGGAAATCCCCAAGGCCTCAAAAACCGAGAACACCTTGCAGCTTGCCGTGCGCCAGCGCATCAAGGTGTTCTTCCGCCCGCCCGCGTTGAAAAACAACGCCTACCTGGCGCCGACCGAGCTGCTCTGGCAGTTGGCCGAACACGCCGGTAAACGCGTGCTGCGGGTGAGCAACCCCGGGGTTTATCACGTGTCGATTGCCGACATCACCCTGCAATCCGGTGCCGTCAGCGAACATCCATTTGATTCGATGATGATTGCGCCAGGCGAACAAAAAGAGTTCCAACTCAAGCAACTTTCCTCCATTAACTCCGCGCTCTTGAAGTTCAGCAGCATCAACGACTATGGCGCACAAGACCCTTATAGCGCGCAACTTTCTGACCGTGCTCAAACCAGCGCCAGTTTGAACAAAGAGTCACCATAACGCGCCTGCCGTTCGCGCAGCCGCACTTTCACTGTATTTCTCTTCGCTCCGTTAGTTCGTATCGGAGGTGATATAGGGTTCCTGCATGTTTTTATTCAAGCGCGATAGTCTGGCGCCATTTTTGATTGCCGTGGGCTTCAGTTCGGTCTGCCAGGCCGACGGCGATGAACAGTTCAACACGTCGTTTTTGCAAGGCGCCGCAGCGTCGGTCGACCTTCAGTCATTGCTCGCCAGCAGCAGCGTGCTCCCCGGCAATTACCGGGTTGACCTGTATGGCAACGACACCCTGGTGGGCCGACGCGATATCGACTTTCGCCGCAACCCTGTCAACGGCCGAGTCGAAGCCTGCCTGACCCTGGAGATGCTGCAACAAGTGGGCGTCGATATCGGCGCCTTGCAGTCCAGCGGCAAACTCGTCGACACCGATCCCAATGCCTGCCTCGACCTGCCTGCGCTGATCGAACACGCCAAAGTGCGCTACGACGTCCCGCGCCTGCGCCTGCTGGTCAGTGTGCCGCAACGCGCCATGGAGCGCGGACGCCGCGGTTATGTCGATCCGGCCTTGTGGGACGACGGCGTACCCGCCGCGTTCATCAACTACCAGTTGAGCAGCAACCGCAGCAGCACCGACGCCGACACCACACTCTCGAATAACCTGGGCCTGCGCAACGGTATCAACCTGGGTGCGTGGCGCTTGCGCAACGAGTCGAACTTCAGCAGCAACACCGGCCGCCCCAGCACGTTCAAGAGCAACCGCAGCTACCTGCAACATGACGTGACCGCCTTGAAGGGCCAGTTCAGTGCCGGGGACATTTTCTCGGATGCCGACCTGTTCGACAGCGTGCGCTATCGAGGCTTGAAACTGGCCTCCGACGACGGCATGCGCGCTGACAGCGAGCGCGGCTACGCACCGATCATCCGCGGCATTGCGCAGTCCAGCGCCACCGTGGAGATCCGCCAGAACAACTACATCCTCTATACCGCCAACGTGCCGCCGGGTCCGTTCGAGATCAGCGACATTTATCCCAGCGGCTCCAACGGCGCCCTTGAGGTGACGGTGATCGAAGCGGACGGCCGTCGCCGGGTCACGGTGCAGGCGTTTTCCAGCCTGCCGATCATGGTGCGTGAAGGCCAACTGAAATACAGCGTCTCGGCGGGCAAGTACAACAGCAACAGTGACGCGCAGAAGACCCCGCAGTTTGTCAGCAGCACCCTGGCGTATGGCATCAGCAGCAACCTGTCGGGAATCGTCGGGGTGCAGGCCACGCAGGACTTCCAGGCGCTATCCATCGGGGCCGGGCGCAATACGTCGATCGGTGCGGTGTCGCTGGACATGACCCACTCCGCCAGCCGCACCTTTGGCCGGCAGGTCACGGGCAACAGCCTGCGCGCGCTGTATGCCAAGACTTTTACCGGCACCGACACCAACTTCACACTGGCTGCCTACCGGTATTCCACCGAGGGTTATCGCACCCTCACCGAGCATGTCGAGGAACTGAGCAGCGACGGCCGCACACGCCTGGGCAGCTCTAAAACCCGCACCGATCTGACCGTCAACCAGAGCCTGGGGCGCAACCAGCAGTTCGGCAGTGTGTACGTAAACGCCAGCGATCAGCGCTACTGGGGACGCGGCGGCGCGCAAAGCCTGTCAGCGGGCTACAGCAATTACTGGGGCGACGTGAGCTACAACGTCAGTGCCACCCATACCAAGGATGTGGGCAACTACGGGCCGTCGAACAATGACACGCTGATCAACCTGTCCCTGTCGTTTCCACTGGGCTCTAAGCCACGCGCGCCGAGAGCATTTGTCTCCGCCAGCACGCAAAAAGACAGCGATACCACGCAAATGGGTGTTAACGGTTACCTGACGGACGACAGCGACACCTATTACTCACTGCAAGCCGGCAACAGCAGCACGGGCGGCAGCACCGGCTCGGCCAACCTCAGCACCCGCACCTCGCTGATGGACATCAGCGGCGGTTACAGCCAGGGCCGTGGCTACAGCGCGCAGAACCTCAACGTGGCCGGGTCAGTGGTGGCCCACGCGGGTGGTATCAACCTGGGACAGACCGTGGGCGAGACCTTTGCGCTGGCGCAAGTCGAAGGCATTCCCGGCGTGAAGATCGGCAGTTTCTCCGGCGCAAAAACCGGCAGCAACGGCTATGCCGTGATCCCCAATGCCCAGCCTTACCGGGTCAACTGGATCAGCCTGGACACCCGCGACCTGGGCGCAGAGATCGAAATCGATAACGCCACCCAGCAAGTCGTGCCTCGACGCGGCGCCGTGGTCCTGGCCCGCTACGCCAGCAAGACCGGACGCCGCGTACAGTTCGCCTTGTTCGACGCCCAGCACCGACCGATCCCGTTTGGCGCATCGCTGGAAAACATGGCGGGCAAGCAGATTGCAATCGCCGACCCGAGTGGCAAGGCGTTGGCCTTGGTGGAAGAAGAGACCGGGACGCTGGTGATCAAATGGGGCGACCAGCACTGCCAGGCGCCCTATGCGCTGGGCGAACCCAACAAGGCGCTGAACTATGAGCGAGTGGCATTGACCTGCGCGCCCTAGCGCCAACCACGATGCGAAGCGAGTCGCTCTTGATCTTGCTCTTGATCTGGCTTTTGATCTCAGGCGCCCCGTCAAACACGCTGGCCGAACGCAGGCTTGAATCCGTGGGTAACCCGGCAGGACGCCGGGTTAGCCGCGCTGGGCCAAGGATGGCCCATCGCGGCGGCCCACGGATTCAAGCCGGAGTGAGGGCACACCGAGCCTAAGCGAGGTGCCGAGTGTTGGGGCAAGAGCCTTTTGGTGGGCCTGTACCGTAAGGGCGGAACCCATACCAGCCGTTCCCCAATAACGGACGAACTCAAAAATCCCGCTTGTAGAAGATATCCAACGAACTGGCCACACCACTGGCCACTTCCAGATACACCTTCTTGCTCAACAAATACCGCAAGGCAATAGTGCTGGCCGGCTCAAACACCCCAACCCCATACCGCAGACTGAGTTTCTCGGTAATCTTGCCACTCGCCACCACGGCAGTGTTATTCCCGCTACCTTGCGTATCCAGTTCAAAGTCCTGGATACCCAGATTCTTCGCCAGATCCGACGTCACCCCGGCGCTGCCCATCAACCCCAGGCCCAACGCGGCCTGGGCTAGCATATTGTTGTCTTCACCGGTGGTGCTCAGCGGCCGCCCGAGCACCAGGTAGGACAGCGCCTGTTCCTGGCTCATGGCCGGCTCCGAGAAGATTTGCGTGGTGGGCTGTTCGGCGCTGCCGCTCAAGCGAATGCCGGCGATCACATCATCGGTTTTGCGGATCGCTTCAATGTCCAGATACGGCTGGTCCAACGGCCCGGCAAACAGCAACCGCGCACGGCGCACATCCAGCTTCTGCCCGTAGGCGCGATAACGGCCATCGTTGAGCCACAGCTCGCCACGGGTGTCCATGTTGTCGCCGATATGCACCTGGCCCTGCACCTTGGCGGTGAGGCCGAAGCCCGAGAAGTTGAGCTTGTCTTCGCCCACCACCACGTCAATGTCCATGGCCATCGCCATCGGCGGCTTGCCCTCTTCGGTCTGGCTGCCGACGATCACGGTGTCGTCCGAGACCTTGACGGTGGACGGCGGCAGTTCGCGTACGGTGATATCGCCACGCGGGATATGCACTTTGCCAGCGATGGCCAGCTTGTCGTTCTTCAGGCTGATTTTCAGGTCGGGCGCCACTTCCAGCACCGCGTAGGGCTCCACCGTGACCGGCAGTTGCGAGCCTTGCAGGCTGAGATCCACCGCCAGGGCCTGACCCCAGTCGATCTGGCCCTTGAGGCTGCCCTGCCCGGACTTGCCACTGCGCCAGCCACCGTTGAGCTGCACGCTTTCACCGGCGATCAGCGCCTGCACATTCAAACCTTCCAGGCTGATGGGCAGTTCCGGACCGGAAATCTCGCCGCCCACCAGATTCACGTTGCCGTTGACCTGGGGTGCCAAGAGACCACCGGAGATGCGCCCGTTGCCATTGAGCTTGCCGCTGAGGGTTTCCACCATCGGTACAAACGGCCGCGCCACCGCAAGATCCAGACCGACCAGGCTGAAGTTGCCGGTAATCGGCTTGTTCTTCGGCAGCGGGTTGATCTGCGCCTGCAACATCAATTCGCCAAGCTTGCCGCCATGGAAATTCAGCTGCGTGTCGATACGCTTGGGGTTGAGAGTGGTTTCCAGCTTGAGCGTGTCGTAGGGGAAATCCAGCCACTGGTCCTTGTCCTTGACGCGCAGGGTGCCGCCGCTGGCGTCCACCGCAATCACGCCTTTGGGGCCGCTGTCGGGCAGGTCCAGTTGCAGGTCGGCGTTGAGCTTGCCCAGCCAGGCAAAGTCCTTGGGCAGGAACGCCGCCAGACTGTCGATGGGGAATTGCTTGAGGTGGTAACGCAGCTTCGGCTCAGGCATCAGCCGCTGGTCTTCACCGCATAAACTGGCAGGACCGGATACCCAGCAGTGCGCAGCAAATGTCAGCTTGCCATCTGCCATGCGTTCGATCTTCGCGGGGGCTTGCAGCTTCCAGTCCTGGCCGCCGGCTTGGACATCGCCGCTGGCCAGGCGCCCGCGCCAGTTGCCTTTGTCGAGGTTGCCATCCAACGCCAGGGCGAGCTTGACCAGCGGACCAGCCAGGTCCAGCTGGACTTTCTGGTTCTTGATATCGCCCTGGGCGCTGGCGGTCAGGGTGCCGACCTGGGTGTCGCCGGATTGAATGCCGCTGCCTTTCAGGTCGATCTTGGCGCGCTGGGCACTGTCCAGGTTGGCGTCGAGGGTGAGGTTTTGCAGGCGGTTGTCGGCAAATGCCAGTTGCTGGCCCTTGAGAGCGAGCTTGCCCTGGGGGGCGTTGAGGCTGCCGGCCACGTCGAGTCGACCGTTGACCTGCCCACGCAGTTGCGGCCAGAGCTGGGCCAGACGCGCCAGCTTGATATCGATCTGCCCAGCCAACCGCTGTTGCAGGCTGCCGCTGCCGTTGATGCGGTTGTCACCCAGGCGGATATCCAGGTTGGCCAAGGTCCACTGCTCGCCCGCGCCTTCGGCCTTGGCCGCCAATACGGCGGTTTGCCCACGCAGGCGGCCCTTGAGGTCGAGGTCGGCGTTCAGCTTGAGTTGCTCGTTCTTGAACTCACCCTTGCTGCGCAGCGGTCCGGCCAGGGTGCCCGGCAGTTCTGCGACCCAGTACGCCGGGTTCAACGCGGACAGGTCCAGCGCGGTATCCCAGGCAATGCCGTCCGCAAACTGAAGGTTCAGGTGGCCTTCGGCCTTGCCCTGGCCGGCGGTGAGTTTCAGCTCAGGCAGGAAGATCTGCTTGAGGTCGCCACTGAACGGCGTGACCACATTGAACTTGCCCGCCGGGCCGTCGAGGTCGGCCTTGAGGTTACCCAGGTAGTTGCCGTCCTTGTAGGAAATCTCACCATTGAAGGTACGCAGCGCGACTTGCGGCTCGTCGGTCACCGGGTAGAGGCGATGCCAGGGGAAGTCCAGCCAGTCGATCTTGGCGTCGGCGCTGAAACCCTGCTGCCAATCCAGTTGGGCCGTCAACTTGAGGCTTTGTTGGTCACCAGCATTCAGGTCCAGGCCTGCGATCTGCGCGCCCTTGGCGTCGACCCGGCCTTGCAGCAGCAAGTCAACCGGGCCTTTCTCTGCTGGCAACACGGCCTTGCCCAGCAGTTGGTAGCCGCGGCTCAAGTCACCTTTGGCGGTGAGGTCCAGTTGATTGAGTTGCAGGGTATCTGGCAGATCGGCGCTGGGTTTAAAGCCGTCGGCGGTGATGTGCACCTGGGCCGGAAGGTTTTCCGCCAGGGGCTGCAGTTCTCCGGTCAGTTTTGCGGGCAGATAGCCGCTGCTGTCGGCGTCGAGCTTGAGGGTCTTGAGCAGGTCGCCGTCAACCTTGAGCGCCACCTTCCACGGTGCGCCGCCCGGTGCGTAGGGCAGGCTCAGGTTACCGGTGGCACTCAACGGCCAGTCGCCAGTCGGTTGCAGCAGGCCGGCGAGGTCCAGTACCAGGTCGTCCCGTTGCAGGTGCACCGAGTCGATCTGCAGGCCGGCGGCCGTCCAGTGCGCTGCCAATTGCAGGCCCTTGAGTTCTTCACTGCCATTGAACAGCAGGCTACCAACGCGAACGTCGCCCAATTGGATGGCTAGCGGCAGCTTCAAGTCGGGCAGTTGAATTGGCCCGCTGCTTTCCTCGGCACTCGGCGGCAATTGCAGGCTGACCTGCTCCACGTCCAGTTGATTGATGCACAGGGTCATGCGCAACAGGCACGCTGGCGACCAATCAAACTGGGGCGCCTGGAGTTCGACGCGACTGTTGTCCTGCTGCCACAACACATGGTCGGCGCTCCACCGGCCGCCCAGATGCCCCTGGAAATTTTCTACCGTCAAACCCGGAACACGGCCCAACGCCCAGCGGCTGCCCGCCTGGGTGCCAAGCACCGTCCACAGGGCCAGTACCAGCACGGCAAGGATGGCCACCACGGCCAGCCCCGCTATTTTTACACCACGCATCACAGCTCAGGCCCCATGGAAAAGTGCAATCGAATGCCGCCCGGATCTTCGAGGGCATGGGCCAGGTCGAGACGGATCGGACCGACCGGCGAAACCCAGCGGATACCGACGCCGACACCGGTTTTCAGGCTGGGCAGGTCCAGGTTGTTGAAGGAGTTGCCCTGGTCGATGAAGGTTGCAATCCGCCACTTCTCGGCAATGGAATATTGATACTCAGCGCTCAGGGCCACCATGTAGCGACCACCGATGCGATCGCCCCGGTCGTTCTCGGGTGATAACGTCTGGTACTCGTAACCGCGCACGCTTTGGTCACCACCGGCAAAGAAGCGCAGCGACGGCGGCACCGATTTGTAGCCGTTGGTGGCACTGCCGCCCACTTGGGCGCGGGCGAGGAAGCGGTGGTTGTCCCACAACGTGGTGAGGCCTTTGACCATGGCCGTGCCATAAAGCAGGTTGGTGTCGGAACCCAACCCTTCTTTGGCGACCTTGGTGTCGAACTGCAGGCGGTAGCCATTGTGCGGGTCGATGCGGTTATCGCTGCGCAGGTAGGAATAGCTGACGCCCGGCATCACCAGGTTACTCAGGCCGGAGTCGTTGCCCAGCCGATACTCCTCACGCTGGTATTTGAGCGAAATCACACGGGTCCAGCCGCTGGGCAACTTGCTGTGCCATTCAGGGCCGAGGGTCAGCAATTTACTGACCGTATCAGTGTTGGCGATTTCTTCGTTCTGGTAGCCGCCCGCAAAACGCAGCTTGTCGGTCAGTGGCGGATCGAGCGGGATGTCGTACCACAGGCCAACGTTTTGCCGGGGCGCCGACAGCTCGGCCTCCCAGCCATAACTGTGGCCCTGTGGGTTGACCCAGTGGCGGGTCCAGTTGGCTTTGCCGCGCGGGCCGACGTCGGTAGAAAAACCCAAGCCCAGGCCCATGGTGCGCGGCTTGCGGGTTTCCAGGCGCACGGCCACCGGGATGATGTCATTGGTTGAGGCGGCCGGTGCGGCGTCCACACGCACGCCTTCAAAGAAGCCACTGCCTTGCAGGTTCTGGTTGAGTTCGGCGATCAGTTCGGAGTCGTAGGGCGTGCCGCTTTTGAACGGCACCATGCGTTGCAGCAATTCTTCGTCAAACGGCGTATCGCCAGCAAAGCTGACTTTGCCAAGGGTGTAGCGCGGGCCGCTGTCGTAGATGAGTTCGATATCGGCGACCCCGGCCTGGGGGTCTACCGCAAGTTTCTGGCTTGTGAAGCGCCCGCTGAAAAAGCCGTAGCGCGAGGCCTGGTTCTGGATCAGACGCTTGGCGTCTTCGTAATGGCCGTGGTTGAGCACGGCGCCGGATTTGAGGTCGTCGCTGACGGGCACGCGAAACGTCTTGAGGTCGGCGGCAGGGCCGTCGACCCGAATGGTCACGTTACGCAGATGCACCGGTTCGCCGGGGTCAATGGTGAGGATCAGGCGCGGGTTCTTGCCGCCCTTCACGTCACTCTCTATCCGTGGCTGATAGAAGCCCAGGGCCTGGGCAGCTTTACGCGCCTGCTCCTCGGCGCCACGGCTGAACCGCAGCAAGGCTTCTTCATCACGATCGCCCACCCCGCCGATATAGCCTTCGATGTTGGCTTTCAACGCGTCGTTTGAGGGTTTGATCCGCACGTCCAATTCGCTTTGCGCCAAGGCGCCGCAGCTTGTGAACAGCAGAATCAAGCCGCTGGTAAATCTTCCTGGAAACTTCATAGGCGCGGATGCTACACGACCTGGGGAGCCTCTTTGAACTCGGAAATGTCTGAATAATTCTGTACTAAGCCGTTGCAGCATGTAACGACTGAGGATTGGGGTGAAAAAACACGTGCTCCAGGACAGGTCCTACAGCGACTTCGCCGATTTCCTCATAACCCTGACGCTTATAGAACTCCAGATAGCGTGAGTTGCCCGTGTCCAGTACCACACCGGACGAATGCGGGTCTTCGGCGCACCAGTTGTGCACGGCCTCCAGCAACTGCTCGCCGAAATGTTTGCCCTGGAATTGCGGATGAATGCCCAACAACGGCAGCACGTGCACCGACTCACTGGGCAGGCACGCCAGCACGGCGTGATGGTAGTCGAGGTAACGTCGCGTCCCGCGCACGCCCGTGCTCAGCCACATGCGCAACTGCCAGGCCCAGCTTTCGGTAATCCCCAGGCGCCGCTGCGGTGGTGCTATCAGGGCAATGCCGATCAGCCGATCGTTGACGAACAGACCAATGGCCGGCAGTTTCTGAAAAAAGTGCTGCTTGACCAGCTCCCGCACGGTAGCGCGCACCCGCTGTTCATAACCCGGGCGCTCGGCTTCGAAAATGTAGGCGAACGTCGGCTCATGCCGATAAGCCTGGTACAGCAAGGAACGGGCTTCGCGGGAATAGCCGCTGTTGAGCAGGCGAATTTCAGCAGTTGCAGTTGAAGTGTCCGGCATACCGTCAATCTCCCTGGGCGCGGCTCAAAAGGCAGCGTTCTTATGGGTACGAACCTACACAGCACCAGTCGTTCCCAGACATTAGCAGTGCAAGTGCCCTACCGCCACGCTGGCCCCCGTCCGACTTGTCCGCTAGCATCGCCCTTTTGCCAGGACTGGACTGCCGACCATGAAAATCGTCTCCTTCAATATCAACGGGCTGCGCGCCCGCCCCCATCAGCTGGCGGCGCTGATTGAAAAGCACCAGCCCGACGTGATTGGCCTGCAGGAAACCAAGGTCCACGATGACCAATTCCCACTGGCCGAAGTACAGGCCCTTGGCTATCACGTGTACTACCACGGCCAAAAAGGTCACTACGGTGTAGCCCTGCTCTCGCGCCAGCCGGCGTTGAGCCTGCACAAAGGTTTCGCCAGCGACGAAGAAGACGCCCAACGCCGGTTTATCTGGGGCACCTTTGCCGATGAGAACGGCCACCCGGTCACCATCATGAACGGCTACTTCCCCCAGGGCGAAAGCCGCGACCACCCTACCAAGTTCCCGGCCAAGCAGCGCTTCTATGAAGACCTGCAACAGTTGCTGGAGAGCCAGTTCAGCAATGACCAGGCGCTGGTGGTGATGGGCGACATCAACATTTCCCCGGAAGACATCGACATCGGCATTGGCGCCGACAACGCCAAGCGCTGGCTCAAGACTGGCAAGTGCAGCTTCCTGCCGGAAGAACGCGAGTGGATGGCCCGTCTGAAAAATTGGGGCCTGGTGGACAGCTTCCGTCACCTCAACCCAGAGGTTGCAGACCGCTTCAGCTGGTTCGACTACCGCAGCCGTGGCTTTGAGGACGAACCCAAGCGCGGCCTGCGCATCGACGTGATCCTGGCCTCCAATGGCCTGCTGCCGCGGGTCAAGGATGCCGGGGTGGACTACGAGCTGCGTGGATTGGAAAAGCCGTCCGACCATGCGCCGATCTGGCTTGAGTTGAGCTGATCGCCCTGACGGGGCCGCCCCCTCGGCCCCGTCATATTTATGCAACCTGCCTGACTTATTCTCGCGGCACTCCCTTTGGCTTGAGAAGGTGCCGGCATGAGGCTGCGCGTTCTGTTCCTGCTGGTGCTTTTCCCCCTCTTCGCTGTTTCCGCTCCCCTTCCCGTTCCTGATCAGGGCCCTGCTTTGCGTATCCAGGGTTCCAATACTATTGGCGCGGCACTGGGTCCTGCACTGGTCAAGGGCTTGATGGAACAGCAGGGCTTGCAGGCGGTGCGCAGTGAACCGGCCGAAGGTGCCAATGAACAACGCGTGATCGGCAAGACACGCCAGGGCAAGACGGTGATCATCGAAGTCGCCGCTCACGGCTCAAGTACCGGTTTCACGGCGCTAAAGAAAGCCACAGCCGACCTGGCAGCTTCATCGCGCCCGATAAAAGACAGCGAACTGGTAGACCTCGAACCCCTCGGCGACCTGAAAAGCCCCGAAGCCGAACAGGTGATCGCCATCGATGGCCTGGCCATCATCCTCCACCCGCAAAACCCGTTGAACACCCTGAATACCGAGCAACTGGCGCAGATCTTCAATGGCGAAGTCAGTACCTGGGCGGCGCTCGGTGGCATCGGAGGGCCGATTCATCTGTACGCGCGGGATGATCAATCCGGCACCTACGATACGTTCAAGGACCTGGTACTGCGTCTGCGTGGCAAGCCGCTCGCGCCGGGCGCCAAGCGTTTCGAATCCAGCGAGCAACTCTCCGACGCGGTCAGCCAGGATCCCCAGGGCATTGGCTTTATCGGCCTGCCCTACATCCGCCAGGCCAAAGCGGTGGCGATAGTGGATGGCGACTCGCAACCCATGTTGCCGTTGAACAGCCTGATTGCGACCGAGGATTATCCGCTGTCACGTCGGCTGCTCTTTTACTTGCCGCCGTTGAGTCGCAATCCATGGGCCAAGGCGTTGGTGGACTTCAGCCAAAGCAGCAAGGGCCAGGCGATCGTGGCAGCCAATGGTTTTATCGCGCAGCAGGTACAGGCGATGGCCGTGGAGCCGCGTACTTCGATGCCTGCTGACTATCAAGCGATTGCGCGGGATGCCCAGCGCCTGACGGTGAATTTTCGTTTCGAGGAAGGCAGCGCAAGCCTGGACAGCAAGGCCCGCCAGGATTTACAGCGGGTGGTGGCGTACCTCAAAAGCCACAACAAGCTGGACAAGCAGGTGACGCTGGTGGGCTTTGGCGATGCCAAGAACGATCCGCAGCGGGCAGCGTTGCTGTCAAAGTTGCGGGCAATGGCGGTGCGCCGGGAATTGGTCAAGAACGGCGTGGTATTGCGCGATATCCGCGGGTTTGGCGCGCAGATGCCGGTGGCGGCGAATACGGCGGATGAAGGGCGGATCAAAAATCGGCGGGTGGAGGTTTGGGTGTATTGAATACCCAACCTCCCCGCCTATTGCTGTTTATTGCCCGCTGCGCATCAGTTCTTTAGGCACATACTTGCCAATCTCAAACTTGCCGATCGCCGCCCGGTGCACTTCATCCGGGCCATCGGCCAGGCGCAAGGTACGTTGCATGGCGTACATGTAGGCCAGCGGGAAGTCGTTGGAGACACCAGCACCGCCATGGATCTGGATCGCACGGTCGATCACCTTCAAGGCCACATTCGGTGCAACCACCTTGATCTGGGCGATTTCGCTTTTCGCGACTTTGTTACCCACGGTGTCCATCATGTAGGCTGCTTTCAAGGTCAGCAGGCGCGCCATGTCGATTTCCATGCGCGAGTCGGCGATCTTGTCGATATTGCCGCCCAAGCGCGCCAATGGCTTACCGAATGCAGTTCGGCTGACGGAACGCTTGCACATCAATTCCAGCGCGCGCTCGGCCATACCGATGGAACGCATGCAGTGGTGGATACGGCCTGGGCCAAGGCGGCCCTGGGCGATTTCAAAGCCACGGCCCTCACCCAGCAACACGTTTTCGTAGGGTACGCGCACATTGTCGAACAGCACTTCGGCATGGCCGTGGGGTGCGTCGTCGTAGCCGAACACCGGCAGCGGGCGCACGATCTTCACGCCGGGGGTGTCCACCGGCACCAGGATCATCGAGTGTTGCTGGTGACGCGGCGCGTCCGGGTTGCTCAGGCCCATGAAGATCAGGATCTTGCAGCGCGGGTCGCAGGCGCCGGAGGTCCACCATTTCTTGCCGTTGATTACCCACTCATCGCCCTGGCGTTCGGCGCGGGCAGCCATGTTGGTAGCGTCCGAAGACGCCACATCCGGTTCGGTCATGGCAAATGCGGAGCGAATCTCGCCGCGCAGCAGCGGCTGCAACCAGCGTTGTTTCTGTTCTTCGTTGGCGTAGCGCACCAGCACTTCCATGTTGCCGGTATCGGGGGCGGAACAGTTGAACGGCTCGGGGCCCAACAGCGAGCGGCCCATGATTTCGGCCAATGGCGCGTACTCAAGGTTGGTGAGGCCGGCGCCCAGCTCGGATTCCGGCAGGAACAGGTTCCACAAACCTTCGGCTTTAGCCTTGGCCTTCAGCTCTTCCATGATTGCGGTGGGCTGCCAGCGGTCGCCCTCGCTGACCTGGCGTTCGAACACCGGCTCGGCCGGGTAAACGTAAGCGTCCATGAACGCAGTGACGCGTTCACGCAGTTCCTGAACCTTGGGCGAATAGGCGAAATCCATGAGCAGCTCCCTTCTCTGAGAGGTTGTTTAGGTCATGAAGTCGATGCTAGATGAGCTACGAAAATTTACCTAACCTATTCTCGGCGTGTATTAACATTCATCACCGATATATGATTGACCGATGGCCACCTAACAATAAGAGCGCAACGAAATGAATCTGAGCAAGGTCGACCTCAACCTCTTCATCGTCTTTGACGCTATCTACACCGAAGCCAACCTGACCCGCGCCGGACAGATTGTCGGCATCACCCAACCGGCGGTGTCCAACGCTCTGGCACGTCTTCGGGAAACCTTCAACGACCCGTTGTTCGTGCGCACCGCCCAGGGCATGGTGCCCACGCCGATGGCGCAAAACATCATCGGGCCGGTGCGCAATGCGCTGTCATTGCTGCGGGTGTCGGTGCAAGAGAGCCGCATCTTCAACCCGCAACAGGCGGCCAAGACTTATCGCATCAGCATGACCGACCTCACCGAGGCGGTGATCCTGCCACTGTTGTTCCAGCGCCTGCGCCGCCTGGCGCCCACGGTGGTGATCGAGAGTTTCCTGTCCAAGCGCCGCGAAACCACCAAGGAACTGGCCGCTGGGCGCCTGGACTTTGCCGTGGACGCGCCGCTCAACACCGACCCGCAGGTACGCCACGTCAAGCTGATGGAAGACCGCTACGTGTGCGCCATGCGCAAGGGCCATCCGCTGGCGGGCAAGGACAAGCTGAGCCTGGATGATTACCTGGGGCTGACCCACATCCATATCTCCAGCCGGCGCAACGGCCTGGGCCATGTGGACCTGGCGCTGGGCAAGATGGGGCTGCAACGCAAGATCGCCCTGCGCTCCCAGCACTACTTGATGGCCTCGCAGGTGTTGCAGCAGACCGATATGGTCATGACCGTGCCCGAGCGCTTCGCGCGCCGCCATGAATTGCATTGGTTCAACCTGCCGGTCAACGACGTGCCGCCGGTGGAAACCCACCTGTACTGGCACGAAAGCACCGACCAGGACCCGGCGAACCGCTGGATGCGCGAGCAGATGATCGAGTTGTGCCAGCAAGTCACGGCGCACGAGAAGAAGCTCGACAAACAACAATCCTGAGATTGTCACACCCTCTGTAGGAGCCGGCTTGCCGGCGAAAAACGCACAGTCACCGCACTTGTCCGGGCTTGCTGCGTCATGGTTGACGACCATCGCCGGCAAGCCGGCTCCTACAGGGATTCGCTTGACGTTTACGTCAACCTGCCATTAGCTTAATGCCAAGACTTTCTTGAGCGCCCCCATGAGTACCACCTACAGCATCTCCGACCTCGCCCGCGAGCTCGACATCACCACCCGCGCCATTCGCTTCTACGAAGAACAAGGCCTGCTGGCCCCGGAACGTCGGGGTCAGGAGCGCATCTACTCGGCCCGGGACAAGGTCAGCCTCAAGCTGATCCTGCGGGGCAAGCGTATCGGTTTTTCCCTGGCCGAGTGCCGCGAACTCATCGAGCTCTACGACCCCACCAGCGGTAACCACGTGCAACTCAACAGCATGCTGGCGAAAATCGCCGAGCGCCGTGAGCAGCTTGAGCAGCAGTTGCTGGATATCGAACAAATGAAGCTGGAACTGGACACCGCTGAAGAGCGCTGCACCCAGGCCCTGGCCCACACCCTGCGCCAGGCCGGCCATTGATCAGAAGGTAATTGCCATGTCTCTCCCCTCACATGTGCGCCTGGTGGAAGTCGGCCCGCGCGACGGCCTGCAGAATGAAGCCCAGCCCATCAGCGTAGCGGACAAGGTTCGGTTGGTGGACGCTCTCAGCACTGCTGGCTTGAGCTATATCGAAGTCGGCAGTTTTGTATCGCCCAAGTGGGTGCCGCAGATGGCCGGTTCCGCCGAGGTGTTCGCGCAGATCCAGCGCAAACCCGGCGTGACCTATGGCGCGCTGACGCCGAACCTGCGCGGTTTCGAGGATGCGCTGGCCGCCGGCGTGAAGGAAGTGGCGGTGTTTGCGGCCGCATCCGAGGCGTTTTCCCAGCGCAATATCAACTGCTCCATCAGCGAAAGCCTGGAGCGCTTTGCGCCGATCATGGCGGCGGCCA
Source organism: Pseudomonas sp. C 49-2 (assembly GCF_003970195.1). Taxonomy (NCBI): domain Bacteria; kingdom Pseudomonadati; phylum Pseudomonadota; class Gammaproteobacteria; order Pseudomonadales; family Pseudomonadaceae; genus Pseudomonas; species Pseudomonas sp. C 49-2. The sequence continues at coordinate 93,048 of NZ_RXYG01000009.1, read as the reverse complement.
AGCAGAATGGGGTCAGCGTGCGGGGTTATGTGTCGTGCGTGCTGGGCTGCCCGTACGAAGGCCAGATCGCGCCGGAACAGGTCGCGGCGGTGGCGCACGAGTTATACGCCATGGGCTGCTATGAGGTGTCCCTGGGCGACACCATCGGCACCGGCACGGCGGGAGCCACGCGGCGACTGTTCGACGTGGTCGGGGCCCAGGTGCCTCGGCAGAAATTGGCCGGCCACTTCCATGACACCTATGGCCAGGCCATCGCAAACATCTACGCCAGTTTGCTGGAAGGGATCACGGTGTTCGACAGCTCTATCGCGGGCCTCGGCGGCTGCCCGTACGCCAAGGGCGCCAGCGGTAACGTCGCTACCGAAGATGTGCTGTACCTGCTTGACGGCCTGGGTATCGAGACGGGTATCGACCTGCAGGCATTGATTGGCGCCGGTCAGCAAATCAGCAACGTGCTGGGCCGGCCGACAGGGTCACGCGTGGCCAAGGCGCGTAACGCCGGTTGAGTAGCTTAGCCGTGACAATGTGTTACCGCACGCCTACACATCGAGTAACACGGGAACATTTTTTGTCGTATTTTCTGCAAGCGAAATCTTATACAAAAATCAAACCATTGATTTTAAAGGGTTTTTAAAAGTTGGCACGGCTTCTGCTATCTCTATGGCATAACAAGAATAAAAAGCGCCAAACCTAATAAAAATAAGACGAAACGACTCTGACATAACAAAAACAACACGGCAGAGACGCAGCTAACAGATTTTTTTGGAGAAGATGTGCTTCGCAGGGTACGGCGTGCCGAAACCCGCAACCGGTTAGAGAAAAATAAAACTACCTCAGGTAGCTACCCACTGGTTGGATCGTTAACGAAGAAGCAGATCAGCGCTCAAAAAAATACGTTTGCTCTTGACCCCGGATGGGGGTCGCCAAAAACAGCGGTAAAGGGTAACGGTTGCCAAAAACAACAATAGACCGCCCCTCAATAATAAAAAAAGAGCACGCAACGACAAATTAAAGGGGACCTTCGGGTCCCCTTTGTGCTGTCTGTCGGAATGCTTATCAGGCGATGCGTTCAAGCTTGTTGACCCGCCCCTCGTGGGCGCATCAAATTCAGACCTGAGCGCCGTGCGTCGCGCCGACTTTTTCAAGCACGCTTCGTGTCAAGGTTTGTAGATTAAGCCTTTCCTCTCGCGCCCGCTCGGCACCGAGCAGCTTCATTTCGTCATTGTAAAAAACACTTTGCATCGAGCCATCCACCAGTATCTCATCCCGGGTCTTGCCCAACAGGCTCGCCAGTCGGTCGACCACCTCATCATGTTTTGCCTGCCAGGCATCTTTTGTCGCTTGATCTGCAGCGTTATCCTGAGCGTCTTGTAATGCTGAAAGTTCATCCAACGCCGCGCTTTTTTCGTCTATTTCCTCAATAACCAGCTCCATCAACGACGCGAATTCTCGTGAGTAGTGGCTGCGAAGATGTTTCTCCCAAAACGCCCTCTCCAAAAAAAAATCAACCTTGTTGCTGATAACACGCTCATCCACGAGCACTTGTGCATAGGCATCATCGATAGCCGTCTGGCTCACATTAGCTTGCCGAGGAAACAGCATGCCGCGGGACTTGACCGGTAACCCAAGCCTGTCCGCCAGCCTGGTTCGATAGGCAAGAATGACTTCGACCTGCTCAGCAAAACCACGCCCTCGCGCTTCGACATCCCGCTGAGCGATGACGTCTACCAGCTTCAGGCGAAATAGCTGTTCGGCAGTGGCAATAAGCTTGCCTTCCGCATCTCCCTCTCCTGCCATCTCAAGCGCCTTGGCCGCCAACAGCTCACTTTCCAGGTTCATGAACTCAACCGAACTGCCGTCACCACAAGTGATTCGATCATCAGCGGCCTTGAATAACGACTCACGAATGGCCTGGCTTTCCTTCGCGGCTTCAAGCATCTCCCAGACCCGCTCCGCCATTGCAGGACGGGTCACGCCAGAGGCGTATTCGGCGCAACGGGTGGTGTCTGCCAGCACGGTGAAAAACGCATCCGACTGAGGGTTGAGCTTGACCTCATCCCAAGTCATGCCCCGGCGGACCCGCTCAGTTACGGGAGAGTCGTGCAGCCAAAGCTCTCGCGCTTCGTCGTGCGTAACGTGATCGCCCCATTGAGCCGGATCCAACGGGTCAAGTCGAAGACGTGCACGGGTCGCTGCCGAAAACGGATTGTCATGCAAGTTGATTCGATCCAGATGCTGGTAAGCGTACTCAGGTAAAGTGGTGATTCGATTTGAATGCAGGTCGATCATGGCCAGGTTGGTCAACTGCTCAGCGCCAGCGGGAAACGTTGTGGTTCCAGTGTTCGCCAGGTAAATCTGGATAAGATTGCGCAGCCCGTGCAGATTGGCCACCCACCCCAATTGGCGGTTACCGGAGAGCCTGAGAATCTTCAAACTCTGCATGCGTTCCAGGCGCATACGGCTCTGTTCGGTCAGTCGGATAGCGTTATTACTCAAGTCGAGCTTGGTCACCGCGCCGTCAGCAAACTCCGGCAGCCGGGTGAGGTGGTTATCGCTCATATTCAGCCAGCGCAAGCGCCTGAATGAACTCAGAAAGGGCAAGGAAGCGTCTGTCAGCGCCATTCGAGGTAAAACCAAACTGCCCACATGGTCCATATTGGCGGTGATCGGGGGTAACTCTCCGACAACCTCGTCGGACAAATCGAGAATGTGACCGATGGGCGTTTGATCCGAGGCGAACGCTTGCGGGGAGGTCCGCCGCCAGACTCCTTTCAGGGTATTGGCGACTCTGCGCCGGTCCCTGGCAGAACCAACCGCGCCCGCCTTCTGCTCCCAGTCATTCAAATCGGCATTAAGTTGATTGAACTCCTGCTCAAGCTGCTCCAGTCTTGCCAACATCCCAGCATCGTCAAGCTCGCTGAGGCCCAGCATCTCTTCTACCGCTTCGATGGACTTTGACGGATAGAGCTTTGCCGCTTTCATTTCACACACAAAAGGCCGGCGGCCAGCGCCTCTCAACGGGCTTAGTGGATAACCAAAACGTCCGTCAGCGAGGCGCATTGGCGGTTTATACCCTGGTTTCACAGGCTGCATTTTCAGTAACTTGCGCAATTGATCACGCGGCATCAGCGGCTTCTGCTGCAGCGCTTGTTTCAGGCTCGCGCCACGGTCACCGGCCGTCAACTTCATCACCGTCAAATCCTCTGGCGAAACCGCCGCCTGTATAGCTCCATAGATATCGGCCTGCTGGTTCAATACTCCGAACTTGTCATCCCGTACTTCATAAAGATTTTGTGGGCCAAACTTGATCAAAAGTCGCTTCGCCGCCACACCCTCCGGCCCTATGGAGTCGACAACGCGCTCACCTCCTTCGCTGGTCTTTTCCAGCACCTCGATGCGCAGGTCAGATGGCCAGCCAGGCAGCGTCTTCACGCTATGCAGAACCATACGTTGCGTATCGTCATTGCCCAGGGTCTTGCGATAGAGCCCTTCGTAAGCCCGCGCCAAGCGTACTTCTTGTTGATAGCAGCGGGCCTCCTCTGCCAAACGCAACGGTACGCGTTGGTGCTGCTCGATCATCTGCACTTCAGCCTTGCTGGCGTGGCTCAACAGCTCTTGCGCCACACTATCGGGCAGCGATCCGAGCAACCGTTTGAGCAATCCGACCGCTGCACCGCTTTCGCTCTCGGTTGCCGCATAACGTTGCGCAAAAAGATCGGCCTGGTGTTTCGCCAATAATGACGCCCTGACACCCGGTTTTTTTTCACTCGCGATTGTCTCGTCGATGTCAAAACGCTTGAGAATGTCTGCCAATAGACCTGGGACGCGCCCCTGGTCTACATGCATCTTGCGCAACATGCTGCTATCCACCGCAGCCATTTGGCAGATGCGCTCAAGCTTTAAGGGTTGCTGTCCAAGTCTCTGCGCCACTGGCCCCAGGCGCTGCATCAATTGCGGCGTGGTCCATGTCAGCGGATTTTCATGTTCATGTATCCAAGCCCCAGCCTCCGTAAGGCGAACCTGCGGCGAGTAGGCTGAAGGGTTTTGCGGATGCACAATCCGGTAGGTGTTACCGGTGCCCGACGGCTCCACCAAGTAATGCCCGTCGTTTTCCGCCAGGTATAAATTATCGTCGTGTTCAAACAACCCGTTTGCATTGGCCTTCAAGGATTCGGGCAGTGATACCTGTCGCAGGTAAGGTTTCAGCCCAGGCGCATACAAACGCACATTGGCGTCAGGACACCGGACGTGTGCCAGTGCCTGGACAAACGGGGTCTTGATCATCGGCAACAGCTTGGCGCCTACAACTGCCGTCGTCACATTAAAGGCTACGGCCGAAACATGCGCCCACGCCTCTTTCATGTCGCCCTCTTCCCAAGCCTCTGCGCCCGTAGCAATCTCATAGAGCATTTGCACCGCGCCAATCAGCAGCATCAACGGCGCCAGTTGCGGGACGACGAATGAGGCAACATTCACCACGGTCAACGCAACACTGGCCAACGACATCAACCATGCGTTACGGGCGTTGTCATCGGCACTGGCGGTGGATACCACCATCGCCCGTGCATTGCTCAATATTAAATCGACTTTTTGCAGAGAATGATCACCCCACGTCCTGGGCATGCTGATGCCATAACCTGTTGACCAAGTACCGGTGCTTGTTTTTTCAGGGTCGAAATCTTCGTCTTCGGCATACATATTGAGTTGATCAAGGTGAAGTTTCACGGTACTAAAAAATTTCGTTTGTTGCTCGTATGGCACACACTGGCTGAAAAACCGTCGATACTCGCCCGAGCACAATCTTTCGACGAGATCAGTCTGTAGACCGCCAAGACCGGCGTACTCTTTCAACTCACAAATAGGATCTCCAGGAATAAAGACAATACAAGGTTCCCTGTAAAACACTTTGACGCCCCGCACATACCCGAATGTCAGGGGCCCGATAACAATGATCTGCTTTAGCTCAACATGCAGCATATTCAAGTTTGAAAAATGTACACTCTTGCCTCTCCACGTCACATCAGCCTTCCAAAAAGCCAGCTCTTTTAATAGCGTGTAGGCGTCTTGTTTTATATTGCCGAGCTCCAGCGCTACTTCAGCGGCGAATAATATCTGTTGCCTCGTTGAAGCCGTGATTCGACTACGCACCCTTGCGGCATCGTTGTCTGAAACTCCCTCAGGCTTGTCCGGCGGTTTGACAATTGACGTTACATGCGCCAAATACAGCTTGCCCAAATCCAGGTCTCGACATAAGCCGGCAAACACATGAGGCTTGAGAGGGTCACTACGCGCCAGCACTGCCCCTGCGTTGAACGTCGTTGGTGCGGGCCGCCGATGAAAGTCGTAATGCGTGATAAGGCTGGAATCGTCGTCATTTGATTCAACGGCCTCATTCGCGGAAAAGTTCTGCAGGGCCGCCTCTATCAAGCTGAGACCTGTGTAGTAGCAATATCCTGTTGCTTCAACGCCGAAGACCTTTGAGCGATCAGCCGCCATGAATTCCTTACGCGCAAAAAAAACACGTTTTACATCAATGAATCGCCCGGTTTTCTGTTGTATCGCTGCCTGCAGCAAGGGTTCGGCGAATTCGATAGCACCTTTTAAATCCTTTAAAATCCCATCCAGCATATTAAGCGCACCCATACTTCTCTGATGGGCCGCCTCCAAGACTTTCCGTCTGTCCGGGGACAGCGTTTTATACCAGTGCGGAATATTCAACTCCCACTCATGTAACGCTTGTTTGCGCTTGACTGTTGCAGCGCTGTACCACGATGACAGGCGCGCCTGCACAACGACGCCATGAACACTGCGCGTATCGTTTACCGGATTTTTTCCACTTTGTTCAAGGTCTGCCATGTGGCGAACTCTAATTGGCCGAATGAACGGTCAATATGTGATATTCGAGTGCCAACAGAGAGGTATATAAGCACCTTCAGCCCTGCCCCTTATAAGCTGGCAGGACTGGCAATCCATCATTAACGATGAAGCCCATAATCGCCAATACTGATCTCGCGCATGCGGAATTTCTGGACCTTGCCCGTCACCGTCATCGGAAACTCATCCACGAACTTGAAGTACTTGGGCGTCTTGAAGTGCGCGATACGTCCCTTGCACCACGTCTGGAGCTCCAGCTCACTGGCCAGATGGCCCGGATGGAACTTGATCCACGCAACGATCGCTTCACCGTAGCGCTCATCCGGAATGCCAATGACCTGCACATCCGCCACCGCCGGATGGGTGAAGAAAAACTCTTCCAGCTCACGCGGGTACACGTTCTCGCCGCCACGAATGATCATGTCCTTGTTGCGCCCGGCGATGCACACGTAGCCATGGGCGTCCATGCTCGCCAGGTCGCCGGTGTGCATCCAGCCGGCGGCGTCGATGGCCTCGCGGGTGGCGTCGGGGTTGTTCCAGTAGCCGAGCATCACACTGTAGCCACGGGTGCAGAGTTCGCCGATTTCGCCGCGCACAACGGTGTTGCCGTCGGCGTCGATGATCTTGTTTTCAAGTTGCGGCTGAGTGCGGCCAACCGTGGTCACGCGGCGCTCCAGATCGTCATCCGCGCCGGTCTGCAAGGACACCGGGCTGGTTTCCGTCATGCCATAGGCAATTTGCACTTCGCTCATATGCATTTCGCTGATCACGCGGCGCATGACTTCGATGGGGCATGTGGCGCCGGCCATGATGCCGGTGCGCAGGGTAGACAGGTCGAACTCGCCAAGGCGCGGGTGATCGAGCATGGCGATGAACATGGTGGGCACGCCGTACAGGCCGGTGGCGCGTTCTTCGGCGACGGCGCTGAGGGTCAACAGCGGATCAAAACCGTCATTGGGATAGATCATGGTGGTGCCGTGGGTGATGCAACCCAGGTTGCCCATGACCATGCCGAAGCAGTGGTACAGCGGCACCGGGATCACCAGACGGTCCTGCGCGGTCAAGCCCAGGCTTTCGCCGACCATGTAGCCGTTATTGAGGATGTTGTGGTGGCTGAGGGTGGCGCCCTTGGGGAAGCCGGTGGTGCCGGAGGTGTACTGGATATTCACGGGTTGGTCGAAATGCAGGCTGGCCTGGCGGCTGTGTAACTCTTCGGGTGAGACGCCTGCACCGAGGGCCGATAGCTGCGACCAAGGCATGAATCCTGGGGGAGGACTGGGGTCGAGGCTGATCATGCCGCGCAGGTCGGGTTTCAATTCCTGCAACATCGCATGGTAATCGGACGTCTTGAACGACCCGGCGCACACCAGCCACTGACAGCCGGATTGCTTGAGCACGTAGTCCAATTCACTGCTGCGGTAGGCCGGGTTGATATTCACCAGGATCACGCCGAGCTTGGCACTGGCGATCTGGCTGATGCACCACTCGGCGCAATTGGGTGCCCAGATGCCCAGACGATCGCCGGTCTGCATGCCCAGGGCGAGAAACGCACGGGCGTGCACATCGACCGCTTCGGCCAATTGCCGCCAGGTGTAGCGGCGCTGCTGATGACGCACCACCAAGGCCTCACCCTCGGGGAATTGCGCGACGGTTCGGTCAAAGGCTTGGCCAATGGTCATGGCCAGCAAGGTCTTGTCCTGGGAGCCACGGCTGTAGCTCTGGTTTGGTTGATCCATAACGACCCCTGTTGTCTTTTTTGTAGGTTGACGTAAACGTAAACTACGATTGACAGCATCGCAACGCAAGCTTACGTTAACGTAAAGGTGAGCGCCCTCCCCTGGCGCGCCCTCCACACAAAAACAACGCTCACATTAAGGTGCCTGTCCATGAGTTACCCGTCCCTGAACTTCGCCCTCGGTGAAACCATCGACATGCTGCGCGACCAGGTGCAGTCCTTCGTGAGCAAGGAAATCGCGCCGCGCGCAGCACAGATCGACAGTGACAACCTGTTCCCCGCCGACCTGTGGCAGAAATTCGGCGACATGGGCCTGTTGGGCATCACCGTTCCGGAAGAATACGGCGGCGCCGGCCTGGGTTACCTGGCCCACGTGGTGGCGATGGAAGAGATCAGCCGTGGCTCGGCCTCGGTGGCGTTGTCCTACGGCGCACACTCCAACCTATGTGTGAACCAGATCAACCGCAACGGTAACCACGCACAGAAACTCAAGTACCTTCCCAAACTCATCAGCGGCGAACACGTCGGCGCCCTGGCCATGAGCGAGCCGAATGCCGGTTCCGATGTGGTCTCGATGAAACTGCGCGCCGACAAACGCGGCGATCATTATGTGCTCAACGGCAGCAAGACCTGGATCACCAATGGCCCCGACGCCAGCACCTACGTGATCTACGCCAAGACCGACCTGGAGAAAGGCCCTCACGGCATCACCGCCTTCATCGTCGAGCGTGACTGGAAAGGCTTCAGCCGCAGCAACAAATTCGACAAGCTGGGCATGCGCGGCTCCAACACCTGCGAGCTGTTTTTCGATGACGTTGAAGTACCCGAAGAAAACATCCTCGGCGTGCTCAACGGCGGCGTGAAAGTGCTGATGAGCGGCCTGGACTACGAACGCGTGGTGCTGTCCGGCGGCCCCACCGGGATCATGCAAGCCTGCATGGACCTGATCGTGCCCTATATCCACGACCGCAAGCAGTTCGGCCAGAGCATTGGCGAATTCCAGCTGATCCAGGGCAAGGTCGCCGACATGTACACCCAGCTCAACGCCAGTCGCGCCTATCTGTACGCGGTGGCCCAGGCTTGCGAGCGTGGCGAGACCACGCGCAAGGATGCGGCCGGGGTGATCCTTTACAGCGCCGAACGCGCCACGCAGATGGCACTCGACGCGATCCAGATCCTGGGCGGTAACGGCTATATCAATGAATTCCCTGCCGGTCGGCTGCTGCGGGACGCCAAGCTGTATGAAATCGGCGCCGGCACCAGTGAGATCCGCCGCATGCTGATCGGTCGCGAACTCTTCAACGAAACCCGCTGAAGGAGCGCACCATGGCCACCTTGCATACCCAACTCAACCCACGTTCGGCGGAGTTTGCCGCCAACAGCGCGGCGATGCGCCAACAGGTCGACGCGCTGCACAGCCTGCTCGCTCACGTGCAGCAAGGCGGCGGCGCCAAGGCCCAGGAGCGGCACACCTCACGCGGCAAACTGTTGCCCCGCGAGCGCATCAACCGTTTGCTCGACCCCGGCTCGCCGTTCCTTGAACTCAGCCAACTGGCCGCCCATCAGGTGTATGGCGAAGACGTGCCTGCCGCCGGGGTGATTGCCGGGATCGGCCGGGTGGAAGGCGTCGAATGCATGATCGTCGCCAACGACGCGACGGTGAAAGGCGGCTCTTACTACCCGCTCACCGTGAAAAAGCACCTGCGCGCCCAGACGATCGCCGAGCAAAACCGCCTGCCGTGCATCTACCTGGTGGACTCCGGCGGCGCCAACCTGCCGCGTCAGGATGAAGTGTTCCCCGACCGCGAACACTTCGGGCGGATCTTCTTCAACCAGGCCAACATGAGCGCCCAAGGCATCCCGCAGATCGCGGTGGTAATGGGCTCGTGCACCGCCGGTGGCGCCTATGTGCCGGCCATGGCCGACGAAGCGATCATGGTGCGCAACCAGGCCACCATCTTCCTTGCCGGCCCGCCGCTGGTGAAAGCCGCGACGGGTGAAGTGGTGAGCGCCGAAGACCTCGGCGGTGCCGATGTGCACTGCAAGATCTCTGGCGTCGCCGACCACTATGCCGACAGCGATGAACACGCCCTGGCCCTGGCCCGGCGCAGTGTGGCCAACCTCAATTGGCGCAAACAGGGCGAGTTGCTGCAACGCCCGCCCGTGGCGCCGTTGTACAGCAGCGAAGAGTTGTATGGCGTGATCCCGGCCGATGCCAAGCAGCCCTTTGATGTGCGCGAAGTGATTGCACGGCTGGTGGACGGTTCAGTGTTCGATGAGTTCAAGGCGCTGTTCGGGACCACGCTGGTATGCGGCTTTGCACACCTGCATGGCTACCCGATTGCGATCCTGGCCAACAACGGCATCCTGTTTGCAGAAGCCGCGCAAAAAGGCGCGCACTTTATCGAACTGGCCTGCCAGCGTGGCATTCCGCTGCTGTTCCTGCAGAACATCACCGGGTTCATGGTCGGCCAGAAATACGAAGCCGGTGGCATCGCCAAGCACGGCGCCAAGCTGGTCACCGCCGTGGCCTGCGCCAAGGTACCGAAGTTCACGGTGATCATCGGCGGCAGCTTTGGCGCCGGTAACTATGGCATGTGTGGCCGCGCCTATGACCCGCGCTTCCTGTGGATGTGGCCGAATGCACGCATCGGCGTGATGGGCGCCGAACAGGCGGCCGGCGTGCTGGTGCAGGTCAAGCGCGAGCAGGCCGAACGCGCCGGCGTGGGGTTCAGCGCCGAAGAAGAGGCCGCCATCAAGCAGCCGATCCTCGACCAGTACGAAACCCAGGGCCACCCCTACTACTCCAGCGCGCGCCTGTGGGACGACGGTGTGATTGATCCGTTGCAGACCCGTGACGTGCTGGCCCTGGCCTTGTCCGCTTCGCTGAATGCCCCCATCGAGCCGAGCCGCTTCGGCGTGTTCCGCATGTAAATGGAGCTGTATCCCATGAGCGACTTCAACACCCTCGAACTGATCACCGACCGCCGTGGCTTTGCCACGCTGTGGCTCAGTCGTGAAGCCAAGAACAACGCGTTCAACGCCGAAATGATCCGCGAACTGATCATTGCCCTCGACCACGTACAGGGCGATCCTTCCCTGCGTTTTCTGGTGCTGCGTGGGCGCGGCAAGCATTTCAGCGCCGGGGCCGACCTGGCCTGGATGCAGCAATCGGCCGAGCTGGATTACCACACCAATCTGGACGATGCCCGTGAGTTGGCCGAGTTGATGTACAACCTGGCCAAGTTGAAAATCCCGACCCTGGCGGTGGTGCAAGGCGCGGCCTACGGCGGTGCGCTGGGCTTGATCAGTTGCTGTGACATGGCGATTGGTGCGGACGATGCGCAGTTCTGTCTGTCGGAAGTGCGCATTGGCCTGGCGCCGGCGGTGATCAGTCCGTTCGTGGTGCAAGCCATCGGCGAGCGTGCAGCACGGCGCTATGCGTTGACCGCTGAGCGCTTTGGTGGCCAGCGGGCTCGGGAGATCGGTTTGTTGGCGGAAAGCTATCCGATCAGCGAGTTGGATCAACAGGTCGAACAGTGGATTGCCAACCTCCTGCAAAACAGCCCGGCGGCCATGCGCGCCAGCAAGGACTTGCTGCGCGAAGTGGGCCACGGCGCCCTCACCCCGGCCCTGCGCCGCTATTGCGAAAACGCCATTGCGCGCATTCGTGTCAGCGCCGAAGGCCAGGAAGGCCTGCGCGCCTTCCTGCAAAAACGTCCACCCAGCTGGCAATCGCAGGAGCCGCGTTCATGAGCACGTTGACGACCCTACTGGTGGCCAACCGGGGCGAGATTGCTTGCCGAGTGATGCGCACCGCCAAGGCCATGGGCCTGACCACCGTGGCGGTGCACAGCGCCACTGACCGCGATGCGCGCCACAGCCGTGAGGCGGATATCCGCGTCGACCTGGGCGGCAGCAAGGCCACTGACAGCTACCTGCAAATCGACAAACTGATCGCTGCAGCCCAGGCCAGCGGTGCCCAGGCGATCCATCCGGGTTACGGTTTTTTGTCGGAGAACGCAGGTTTTGCCCGCGCGATTGAAGCGGCCGGATTGATCTTTCTCGGCCCGCCCGCCTCGGCCATCGATGCCATGGGCAGCAAGTCGGCCGCCAAGGCCTTGATGGAAACCGCCGGGGTCCCCTTGGTACCGGGTTACCACGGCGAAGCCCAGGACCTGGAGACCTTCCGCGCAGCCTGCGAGCGTATCGGCTATCCCGTGCTGCTCAAGGCTACGGCGGGTGGCGGCGGCAAGGGCATGAAGGTGGTCGAGGATGTCAGCCAGTTGGCCGAAGCCCTGGCCTCGGCACAGCGCGAGGCACTGTCGTCCTTCGGCAATGGGCAGATGTTGGTGGAAAAGTACCTGCTCAAGCCACGCCATGTGGAGATCCAGGTGTTTGCCGATCAGCATGGACATTGCCTGTACCTCAATGAACGTGACTGCTCGATCCAGCGTCGTCACCAGAAGGTTGTCGAAGAGGCGCCAGCACCGGGACTGAGTGTTGAACAGCGCAAGGCCATGGGCGAAGCCGCCGTGCGCGCCGCCCAGGCCATCGGCTATGTCGGCGCAGGCACCGTGGAGTTCTTGCTGGACGCACGCGGTGAGTTCTTCTTCATGGAGATGAACACTCGGCTGCAAGTGGAGCACCCGGTGACCGAGGCGATCACCGGCCTGGACTTGGTGGCCTGGCAAATCCGTGTCGCCCAGGGAGAGGCGTTGCCGATCACCCAGGAGCAGGTGCCGCTGGTCGGCCATGCGATCGAAGTGCGGCTGTATGCCGAAGACCCGGCCAATGACTTCCTGCCCGCCACCGGTCACCTGGCGCTGTACCGCGAATCCGCACCGGGCCCTGGGCGCCGGGTGGACAGCGGTGTGGAGCAAGGCGACAGCGTGTCGCCGTTCTACGATCCCATGCTCGGCAAGCTGATTGCCTGGGGTGAAGACCGTGAACAGGCGCGGTTGCGATTGTTGGCCATGCTGGAGGAGTTTGCCATCGGCGGGCTCAAGACCAACCTGGGCTTCTTACGGCGGATTATCGGACACTCGGCATTTGCGGCAGCCGAGTTGGATACCGGGTTCATTCCGCGCTATCAGGAGCAGTTGCTGCCGGCGCCTGGGGAATTGAGTGATGAATTCTGGCAAGCGGCGGGCGCGGCCTTCATTCAGAGCTTGCCGAAGGGTGATGGACCTTGGGGGGAGACGCGAGGGTTTCGTGCCGGGTTGCCTGCCGAAGTTTCGCTGCATTTGAGCTGCAATGGCCAGGATCGGTTAGTCACGCTGGCCTCGGATGCGCCGAACTTGCGAGGCGAACAGTTGCTGATCGAGCAACAAGGCGTGCGTCGCAGCCATCTGGCAGTTCGCAGCGGCACCCGCGTGTTTTTGCGCTGGGACGGCGAGATGCAGGGCGTGACAGTGTTCGACCCGATTGCGGCGGTTGAGGCCAACCAGTCCCATCAAGGCGGCCTGACGGCGCCGATGAACGGCAGTATCGTGCGGGTGCTGGTGGAAGTCGGCCAAAACGTTGAGGCCGGCACGCAACTGGTGGTGCTGGAGGCCATGAAGATGGAACACAGCATCCGCGCGCCTCAAGCCGGGGTGATCAAGGCGCTGTTCTGCAAGGAAGGTGAAATGGTTGCAGAAGGTTGCGCGTTGGTGGAACTCGAACCGGCCGGCTAGAACTTTGCCGTGGCTTGCACAACGACGCCCAGGATGTGGCAGTCATCAGTGAATGGCTGCTTTGGGTAGGTGGGATTGAGCGGCACCAGGTAGAGCTGGCCGCTTTCTTCCAGCAACTGGCGGAAGGTCGCCTGGGGGCTCGCGGCCCATTGGGCGACCACCAGCTTGCCAGGCTCGGCCTGAATGGCCGGGTCGACCAGGATCAGCATGCCCGCGCTGACGCTCAGCCCGCTGGGCGCGGTCATAGCGTCGCCGCTGACCGGCAGCCAGAACGCTTCGCCCTGGGCATGGTAATCGGTAAGTTCAAAGCGGGCAGCGCCATAGGCCGCACGCTCTTCACGGACCTCGCACAGCCCGCTCCAATCGCTGACCGGGTAGCGGAAATACGGGGTGTAGTGCTTCTGCACAGGCACTTCCTCGGCCCGCTCGCGAATGTCCAGCGCGACTTCCAGATACCCCAACCCCAACGCCGCCAACACCCGATTCATATCCACTACGCTAGGCGCACGGCGTTTATTGAGCCAATGCCCCACGCCGCCTTGAGACATGCCCAAGCGCTCAGCCAATTCACCCTGCGTGACCTTGCGGTCTTCCATGTTGGCCTTGACCAACGCTATCCAGTTATCCATGGGCGCTGACAATACGTCACGCAGTTTTCAGGGCAATAAACAGTTTGTAGTAATCCATAAAATGACATGAATACGATACGTACTATCATCGGACATAAGGTTTTTGCCACCCACGACAGAGTACCGCCCCTTATGACGACCAGCCCGTATCCCCTACCCGAAACCCCTGAAGACCACGACCTGCGTAGCAGCGGTGCCATCCGGCGCGCATTGGACTTTTACTTGAAAGAAGATATGTCGACGACAGCCCCTGACGACACCCTGTTCGCCATCAAACCAGGCATCAGCCAGGAGGAAGCCCTGGTGCACGCCTCGGACCTGTTGCGCAGTGCCGCAGCTACGGCCTATGAATCTGCGAGCAGCCACCAGGGCAACCATCGCGACCTGGCGTTTTCGGTGGTGTACTTGATTGATATGGCGAAGGCGATGGTGGAGCGGTCGTTGCAGGCGCCAGCGGCTCGAGCGAACGGATAACAGGCGCAGAAGAAAAATATTTCTATCTCACGGATAAAAACATTTGACTTGCAAATGATAATGATTATTATTGGGCCTAGCTGATCGCGAGATCAGTCGATAGACCAAGGGACCTTAGGTCGGACTCTTGGAATATCTCCTCATCAGGCTAATCACGGTTTTTGACCCGGCTCTTTGGCCGGGTCTTTTTTTTGCCAGTTTCCCTGGCATGGCTTCAGGCTAATGAAGACTGTGTGTTGCTCGATGGCGCGCATGGTAGCAAAAGACCATCGTCAAAAGAAAGCCAGTCGAACGCTCTAGTCCAAACCTTTGCGAAATAGCGCTTGAGAATCAATCTCATAGATTCTAAGCTGCTGCGGCGTCAAGGATGACGCCCCCCTCCCCCGTGCAATAATTTTGCGTCCAGTCTTTACCTGACTCCTGTGTAATATAGCCGCCACAACACTCATATTCAGGCAACCAGACTATGACCGTGGCCTTGACCTCCATTAAGATCAGCACCGACTTCGACAGTGGCAATATCCAGGTACTGGATGCCCACGATTCCCACCAGTTGTTGCTGGCGATCAAACCCGACACCCGTAGCCAACATTTCCAATGGTTCCACTTCAAGGCCGAAGGCATGCACGTGGGTCACACCCACACTTTTCGCCTGAGTAACGCGGGTAAGTCTTCCTACCCACACGCGTGGAGCGGCTACAACGCCGTGGCGTCATACGACCATATCAACTGGTTTCGGGTGCCCTCGCGCTTTGATGGGGAAATCCTGCATATCAGCCTTGAGACCCGTGAGAAGCACGCTTGGATCGCCTATTTCGAACCCTACAGCCGTGAGCGTCACGACTGGCTGATCGAGCAAGCCTTGAACCGCGCCGGTACCCAACTGCTGGCAACCGGTAAAAGTGTTGAAGGCCGTGATATCCAACTGCTGCGTCGCGGCAAAGGCGGCGCCGGTCGACGCAAGGTCTGGATCATCGCACAACAGCATCCTGGCGAACACATGGCCGAATGGTTTATGGAAGGCATCATCGAACGCCTGCAACAGGACGGTGATGATGAGTTGAAAAACCTGCTGAAAGTCGCCGACCTGTACCTGGTGCCCAACATGAACCCGGACGGCGCGTTCCACGGCCATCTGCGCACCAACGCCATGGGCCAGGACCTCAACCGCGCATGGCAGAGCGCCAGCCAAGCGATCAGCCCGGAAGTGTTGTTCGTGCAACAACAGATGGAAAAATACGGCGTCGACCTGTTCCTCGATATCCATGGCGACGAAGAAATCCCCTACGTCTTCACCGCCGGCTGCGAAGGCAATCCCGGCTACACCCCACGCATCGAGACGCTGGAAAAACACTTCCGCAGCCACTTGAGCGGCCTGACCCGCGACTTCCAGACCACCTACGGCTACACCCGCGACCTGCCCGGCGAGGCCAATATGACCCTGGCGTGCAACGCGGTAGGCCAGCAATACGACTGCCTGTCACTGACCCTGGAGATGCCCTTCAAGGACAACGACGACGCCCCCAACGTTACAACCGGTTGGTCCGGTGAACGCTCCAAGCAACTGGGCAAGGACGTATTGAGCACGGTCGCCGATATCGTGACAGCCCTACGCTAACCCCAAGGAGCCGGCATGCCGGCTCCTACACACTCAGCGTTTACTCCCAGTCATGCTTTGCAACACACCATCGCGGCGGATGAACCCATGGAACAGCGCCGCCGCCAAGTGCAACAGCACGGTCAGGAACAGCAGGTACGCCAGAAATCCATGGGCCCTGCGCAGCACCGCGAACAACGGCGCATTCGCCCCCACCAGCGCCGGCAACTGCACCGAACTGCTGAGCATCACCGGGTCGCCGGCCGCCGAAATCATCGCCCAGCCCAGCAGCGGCAACACCAGCATCAGGGCATACAACACCAGATGGGACGCCTTGGCCGCCAGTACTTGCCACAGCGGCAAGTCGGCAGGCAACGGCGGTTGGCGTGTGGCGAAGCGCACGACCAAGCGCACGATCACCAAGGCCAGGATCGCGATCCCCAACGGCTTGTGCAGGTGGATCAACCATTCATGGCGCTCCGAAACAGAAGCCGCCAGGCCCGCACCGATAAACAGCATGGCGATGACCATCAGCGCCATCAGCCAGTGCAGCAGGCGCGCCAGGGGTGCGAAAAACCGCGGTTGAGCATTCATGGTTTCGACTCCTGAGGGGCGCTGTGCAACGGGCTGACTTCACCGGCACGACGCAGGTACGAACTGGCGTACGCCGCCGAACGAGCGGCCAGCAACGGGTCATTGGAGGCTTCGATGCCGCTGGGCAGAATCAGTGGATCAAAATTGATATCACGGCAATCGCCATCAGCCTGCGGCTGGCTGCTTTGCAGCACCAAGGTGCCGGCGTTGATGACTTTATGCTCGCCAGTCCAGGCCTTGCTTGCATCGTCCACGGGGTCGCCGGGGTTGGCCAGGGTCATGTTCAACTGCCAGCGCAACGGCCCGATTGCCAGGCGCTGGACCAAGTCCTTTTCCAGGAAATCACTGCCGGCGGCGGCGAGATCGCCCGCCGCATCCTGACGCTGCGGCACCACGCCCCAACGCACGGCCTGGCGCTTGCCATCGGCCCCTACCAGGAAGAACGCGTTGATCCCATTGTAGGTTTCGGTCGCATAACTGGCCGAAGGCTTGGCGGTCTTGACCCACGCCAGGAACGGCGCAGTCTCGGGATGGGCGGCAAAAAATGCCGGCATGCTCGCCGGGTCCGGCTTGCCGGTGGCAGGCTGCGGCGCACCGGCCTTGAGCATTTGGTAGAACGCCTCGGGCGTGCCCACCGGAAACACTGGCATGCTGTTCATGCCGGTGCGCCACTGCTGGCCGTTGGCCTGGCTGAATTGCACGGCAAAACTGCGGATCGGCACACTGCTGTCCGGCGCGTAGGGGTTACCGCTCGGCAAGGCGAACCGACCGATCAACGGCGTCCTGGCCTCGCTGAATACCTGGGCGCTGGAATAGGCACGGCCTTCGGCACTGCTCTCGAAATACCCGGCCACGCACACACCCTTGGCGTGGTTACGCCGGAAGCCAGGGTGCACGCCGTTGTTGGTTTCCAGGGCATTGACCAGGGTTTTAGGACGCAGGCGCTGTGGGTCGAGGGTGCCATTGACGTAGGCGAAAGCCCCCGCCACAACCGCAACCACGGCACCGATACCTGCCAGGCGCGCGATCAGGCTCGCAGTGCTCAGCGGAGGACGGGGCGGTGATGAGTGATCTACCATGAAGGAACTCCAGGGCCGAAGGCCTTAGGGGTGAACATAAGGAGAGGTGAACATAAGGTCGGAGCATTAAGACGAACGCCGATCGGCTCTATTCCCTGGCCTTTGATTTATTTCCCAGGATCGGGAATAACCGTTCACGCCGCACGTCTCTCTAGTCCCAGCGTAGTGACCAGCCAGATTCCCATGCATGAACTCGACGAACAGTTACGTGAACTCATCCCCAGGCTGCGGCGTTTTGCCGTGTCGCTGACCCGTAACGCCAGCAGCGCCGACGACCTGGTGCAGTCGACCCTGGAGCGGGCGATCATCAGCTGGGCCGACAAACGCGTTGAAGGCGACTTGCGCGCCTGGCTGTTTTCGATCCTCTACCGGCAGTTCCTCGATGCCCACCGTCGCACCCGGCGCTACGCGCGCATGCTGGAATTCTTCACCGGACGCGACGATGCGCAGCCGTCGGTGGAACGTACGGTGATCGCCCAAGCGACCCTGCAAGCCTTCGATCAACTCAACACCGAGCAGCGCGCGCTGCTGCTGTGGGTGTCGGTCGAAGGCCTGAGCTACAAGGAAATCGCCGAGATTCTTGAGGTGCCCATCGGCACCGTGATGTCGCGCCTGTCCCGGGCGCGCCAAGCCTTGCGTCAACTCAGTGATGGCGAAATTGCCAGCCCTTCCCTGCGGATACTCAAATGATCAGCCTGCCCCCCAGCGAACGCGATTTGCATGCCTACGTCGATCACCAACTGCTGGAGAGTGATCGCCGCGTGCTTGAAACCTACTTGGCCGCCCACCCGGATGTCGCCGCCCAGGTCCACGCCTGGCAACACGACGCGCAGTTGCTGCGTGCCGCGCTGGGCGGTGCCCTGCAACTGCCGGCCAACCCGGACCTGGACCCGGCGCTGATCCGCCAGCGCATCAAGCGTCAATCACAGCGCCATTTTGCTACGGCTGCCGTGCTGCTGATCGCTATCAGCCTCGGCGGTATCGGTGGCTGGCACGCCCGTGAAGCCACCCAACCCGCCCAACTGCCCATGGCCGACGCGATGCAGGCGTTCCGCTTATTCGCCCAGGACGGCATCATGCCCGCCGACTACAAAGTGCAGGGCAGTGGCACGATGCAGGCCTGGCTCGACCGCTACTTCAACCAGGCACACCGCCTGCCGGACCTGAGTGCTTCCGGGTTCACACCGGTCAGCGGGCGCCTGCTGACCACCGAGCAAGGCGCCGCGGCCATGGTGCTGTATGAGGACCCGCAAGGCCGGCGCATCAGTTTCTATATCCGCCCACCGGGACCGGAAAACGGTTTCCTGCCAAGGGGCAGCCGCAGTGCCGATGGTTTGCAGGCGCAGTACTGGTCGGGTGCCGGCTACAACTATGCGGTGGTCAGCCCGGTGGATCAGCCCGGCCCGCCGCTGCTGAAGTTCTAGAAACCGACGTCGAGCACCACATTGTCCAGGTAGGTGCCGGCGGGTGGCGTGGTCTGATCGGTGTAGATCCTGGCGTTGTAGTTGAACACCTGGCTGCCGGTGCCCAAGCCATTGCCGGGGTTGATCTCGGCGGTGGAGCTGGCGCGCCGTGCAGCGCCGACGCTACCCCAGCGCGTAGTGCCAGCGCTTTTGAAGATGTCATAGGCCAGGTAGTTACTGCCCGAAATCATCCGCCGCCGACCGCCCACGCTGACGGCGTTCTGGCCGTCGCTCAACCCTACGCTGTAGGCACTGCCCTTGGTGCAGGCGATATTGATGGTCTGCCCGGTCACGGCGGTAAATCCGCTGATGACCGGGGCGCTGCCAAAGCTGATATTGGGCGCGGTGATCTGGCAGTCGTTGGTGACCGTCATGCTCACTGTCAGGGTCGCCACCGGCGGGTTGGAACTCTTGTCGCGTGCGAGGCACACATTGCCCAGGCTCAGCAGTGAGCAATAGTCCCAACTCCAGACAATGTTCAAGGTCTCGGTATAGACCCCCGCTGCCACGTTGCTGCCGGTAATGCTCCCGACATACAACGGCAGGGTTTTGGCACCGGGCCCGGCGACCAAGCCAAAGGACGAGGCAATGCCATTGGTACCAAAATCGAAAGCCACCCCGCGATTGATAGGGAAACTGGCGCTGTTATTGCCATAGATCGTGTAACCGATCACGTCTCCGGTCGGTCCCACCATACCTGACGTGGCAGAGGTAATTGTGGCAATGAAGTGATCGCTGCCCGGCACCAGCGCGATCAGGGTCGGCGTGCAGCGCAGCCCAGCATTGGCAGTGGAACTGCCTTGCGCCGTCGTGTTCACCGTCATTGAGCTGACGGAGCCAAAACTGACCGGCGCGGTCGCCACCACCGAGCAAGCGGCCGACGCACTACCGCAGAGCAGCAAACTGCCTATCAACGCAATGCCGCGCCCTCTCATTGGCACACCAACGGCCCAATCAACGGCACGCCCTGTTGCTGCTCGTCCATCTCGAACCGCGCCTGGCAAGTACGCCCTTCACCCAACGTGACCTGCAACGTGTTATGGGCCGAGAGGTTTTCCAGGTACACCAGGCCATCCCAGCCCACCACCGCCTGCTGGCTGCTTTGCTCATGCACCACCAGGCTGCCGAGGGGCAATTCCTGATGTTGGGTGTCCACCAGCGTGACACTGGCTGCGAGCACCCGACGCAATGGAAACTCCAGCAGGTAGCCGCTGCCACGGCGCACCGACACACGCTGCTCCACATTCGGGCTTTGCACGTTGAGCGGGAGGTTCAGCGGATCGATTTCGTACTTGCCGCGGTAGTACGCGCTGCTCCACGGCACCAGCAAGTGGCCATTACGGTCGGTTTCACCCACCAGCTGGTTTTCATAGCGCACCGGGATCCCGGCGAAGCCCTGAGTACTCACCACCACAAACGCATCATTGATACGGTTGGCGGCAAACATATCGCCGCCCATCCACACCAGCGAGCCACTGGCATCCGCCCAACGCGTCTCGGCGTCACTGCTGCCGTACACGCCGGCCTGCAACTGCACCGACTGCAAGCGCCAGGTCAGGTCGGCCTGGCGGTACGCCGGTCCGTCGCCCTGGGCATAACCGAGGTTGTAACCCACACCGCCTTCGCTCGGCACCGCGTGGCTGTAGTTGAGGCGCTGGCGACTGGCGCCATCCTTGCTGCGCTCGGTACTCACGGCCAGGCTGCCGTTGAGGTCGAACGGGATAACCAACTGCGCCTGCATCGCCCAGTTACTGTCGCCGATCTCACGGTTGGCCGACAGGTAGAAACTGGTGTTGTGCCACAGGGGTTTGCTCCAGCTCAGGTTGAGCAAGCGCGTGCGCGAATCGTCCGCTGCCTGCACGTCGAAGTAACCTACGCCCAGGCTGCCGAAGCGCTCAAGGTTGAGGCTCAAGGTCACTTGCTCGCTGCGTTTGCTGAGGCTGGCATAGGGAGTGTCGACCAGAGTCAGGTCGGCGTACTCGTCGCGCCGTTCGACCCGCTGGTACGACAGGCTGTAGCGCGTGCTGTTGTATGAATACCCCAGGCTCAGTTGCTGGCCGCTGCGCCCTTCGAACTGGCTTTGGCTGACGGCAGTGTTGAGCACGCCGAAGTTGCCCAGCCGCAGGTTGCCACCCAGGCCGCCGAGGGTCAGGTCACTGGAGGCTTCGGCGTGGCTTTCCAGAGTCAGGTTGTCGGAATAACCATAACGAAAGGTGCCGCTGGCAACGCCAGGCCCGTAGGCGAAATCCTTCAAGGTGTATTCCCGGCGCAAGGAACCGGCGGCCACCGAGAAATCCGTCAGGCCTTTTTGCAGCAGCGAACTCGTCACATAAAACGGCACCGTGGTCGACACCTGGCGACCCAGCGCGTCGGTGGTCACCACCACCGCCTCACCGGCACCATTGATAAATGGCACGTTGGTCAGGGTGTAAGGCCCTGGTTGCAGCAACGCGCTGTCGGATTTGTAGCCGTTGATAAACAGGTCCACCGACGACGGCACCGCGGCCTCACCGGCAAATTGCGGCAAGGGGTAGGTCACCAGGTCCGGGCGCACGGCGAAGTCCCGTGAAAATTGCACCCCACCCAGACGCACCGAGCTGCTCCAGGGCAAGGCGCCGCTGATCACGTCACCGGCCTCGTAGGTCAGCAGTCGTTCGTCATCGGAGAAACGCCAGGTGGTGTCATAGCGCCGGTAGCCGTTGTTGAAGGTACTGCTGCTGACGCCATCGGCCAAGGTCTGGCGGTATTGCCCGGTATTGGACAAGGTGCCCCAGTTGTCGAACAGCCGCACTTCGTTCCAGGCGGCGAGGTAGCTGCCGCCTTCGTCGGTATCGTTGAAGTACAGGTCATAGTTGAGCAAGGCGCCGAAACTGCTCATCGCCTGGGTGCGCGGGTAGGTGTTGCGGTTGCCGATGAACTGTTCCTTCAGCCAGGCAGGCGGCACATCCAGCAGCAGGCGTTGACCATTGCTGTCGTAGTCACTGTGCAGGCCTGGGATGGTGTCCAACGCCACGCTGCCACTCAGGTCACCGGGTAGCTTCATGCCTACATCCTGCAACGCACTGGCGGGGACATAGAGTTGCCCGGCACGTTGATCGACCGCGATGACGCGACCGGTGTCCATCTGGTTGACCACCAGCTCCAGAAACAACTGTGCATCGGCGACAGCCTCCATACTGCTCGGCGGCGGTGGCAGGTCGCCAGCCACGCCCTGGGGCGCAACCATTGCGGCCCATAGCCCGCTTACCACTGCCACCGACGGCCATAGACGACGAGCCCGACCACGACTCACACATGGCGTTGTGTCCTTCAATGGACATCTCCATCCGTTTAAATCCCGGAGCGTCCCGCCCCGCTACAATCGGTTACCGCTTCGGCGCCAGGTTCTCCAACTGTTGCGCACCGTTGACCCTGACTTGCAGGGGCTGATCAGCCGACAGCGCATCCGGCACTGGCCAACGCATGGTCGCGCCCGGTAGCACGTAGCCCAACAGGCCATCCACCAGGGGTTTGGTCTGGCCGCCCTGTTTGAATGAGGCATCGGTGAGGCGCGCATGCACGGCGCCCTGGTTACGCACCTCGATGTAGTTGCGCCCCGCCACCGTAACCTTGTGCCAGCTCAAGTCTGGCTTGCCTGCTCCCTTGGGGTCGCGCTGGCGTGTGCTGTCTTCCTTGCTCCACAGGCCGGCGCCATAGGCAAACAGCGGCACCGAGTAACGCATCTGGAAGCGAATCGCCGCCGCAGTGTTCTTGCCCTCCGGCGGTGTCGGCACCTGCAAGGGCGAAGGGATTTCATCGATGATGATGCGGTAGGCCAACTCTTGCCCCGGCGGGACTTCGCGGGTGCGGGTCAGGCGTACCAGTTGTTTCTGCCCAGGCTCGATTCGCGCAACCGGCGGGCTGCCGATCACATCGCGCTGGTTCTGGTATTGCTCGTCAAAGCCGCTCTGGCTCCAAGCGAACACACGAATCTGCAGGCTCGCGGTTTCGCTTCCACGGTTTTCCAACCACAGTGCGCTGGCCTGTTGATCGGCCTCCAGCACCGGGTCGATGGGCCAGATCAGCACCGAGCTGGCCGCCTGTACGAACCCCGCCGTGCACACCGCACTCAAGGCAATACCCGCGGCCCACAGCCGCCGGGAAGGTGAACGCATAACCCCACTCCTTATACCGATTGCCTTACCACGTCAGCTGCACCTGCAGCGTGTCGCTGTATGTCCCCCCAGGCTGATTGCCCGGCAATTGCACCCGCCCGTAGATCGGCAGGCTGATGTTGTTCGCATCGCTGTACGCCACATTGACGCTCTGGCCGATCCCCAGGCTCTGGCTGAACGCCGCATCCCGAAACAACTGGTAAGCCACCCGCGCGCTGCCGCTGTTGAGCTGCAGATTGCGCCCGGTGCTGCTGTGCAGGCCGCCGTCGACGCTCATGCTCAATGTCACCCCCGGCGTGCATTGCAAGGTGACACCCCCGGTCAGCGCCGCCGTGACCGTACTGGTGGCCAGCGCCGAGTAACTGCCGTAGGTCAACGCGCCGTAATTGGAGCCCCCGCCCACAATCAGACAACCCGGCGTGATAGTCGCGCTCACCTGGAAGCTCTGGCTGGTCACCGCCGACAACGGCAGCGGCACCGCCAGCCCACAGGCCAGCAACACTCTGAGCCACATCGCTAGAACGTCAGTTCCACGGCCACGGTGTCGGTGTAGGTGCCGGCTGGCAGCCCCGCCTTGCCCACCGCCCGACCGTAGAGGTTGACGGTTTGCGCCACGCCGGTACTGGTGGCGAGCGTGATCACGCCGTCAATCGCCAACAGCGCGGAGTGGCCGCTGTCGGTGTAGAAGTCGTAGGGCACGAAGTTGCCTGCACCGTCGGCCAACGCACGACTGCCACCCGGGGACGCACCGTCATGGGCACCGGCACGCACCTTGACCGCTGGCGTGGTGCCGCTGGAACACAGGATCGACAGCGCCCCGCCGGTGCCAGTGCCGCCAAGCAACTGGGCATCGGCGTTGGTGAACAGACTGTTGGTAGTGCCAAAGTTCAAGCTACCGAAGTTCAGCCCGGTCGCGGCACCGGAACCGTTGACCTGGCAACTGGCGATCAATATCAGGCTCGATGTGATCTGGCCGGTGACCGTGGTTGCCGCATTGAGGTTGGAGGCCATTGCCAGCCCCAGCGCACAAGCGCCTAATCGCGAAACAAGTACATGCATGGTGTTCATCCTCTTGAGTTACCAGTCCAGTGTCACCGTCAACGTGTCGGTGTAGATCCCTGCCGGTAAGGCACTGGTATTTGCCACCACGGAGCCAAACACCGGGATCGGTATCTGGGTGCCCTTGGCCACGACAAAATTGCGTTGCTGGCCGATGCTGTAGGTGCTGCGGCCCTGTGGATCGGCGGACAGCCGATACGGAATCATCTGACGCCCATTGCTCAGGCGCCGCGTAGTGCCATCGCCGTTGGTGCCGCCGTCGATAGTCACGGTGAAGCTTGAGACCGAGGGGTTGCACGACACCGCCAGCGGCGCCTTGTCGCCGTCGGAGACCGCTGCGCCCAGCGTGTTGTTCCAAGTCGGTCCCTGGCTGCCGAAGTCGAGCATCGCCGTACCGCCCGTGGGGTTGACCGGCGCGCGTTCGACGCCTTTGCTCACTTCACAACTGGCGGTGATCACCAGTCGCGCCTGGATAAACCCGGTGGCGACAGCCGCCTGCGCGTCATCCGCCAGCACCAGCAGGCCTCCCATGGCCATCACGGCCAGATAGCGGCTTACCATGTGACAGTGACCTTGAGCAGGTCGGTGTAGCGGCCGACGGCGGGGATGTCCTTGAGCGGCTCGATGCGCCCATACAGCGGCAGGTCGACGAAGCCTGCGTCCGGCACGCGCCCACTGATCGGCACATCCACCGGCAACGGCACGCGCCGCGCGGCGTCGGCATAAATTCGATAGGGAATAGGTTTGATCAAAGGGGCAGCGCTGAGGTAACGCACTTCACCGGTGCCGCCATGCAGGCCACCATCCACACGCACCTGATACGGTGTGTCCGGGTTACATTCCAGCCGTGGCTGGCGCTGACTGATCAGTGCCGCACTCAGGGGCCCGGCCGGGTCATCCAGACGCGCGGCGCTGCCGAAATCCAATACGCCAAGCTGCTCGATGCCAGCACTGCGGGTGGTGCCCACCAACTGGCAGCCCCGCTGCACGTCGATACGCACCTCCACCTGGAGTTGCGCCCCGAAAGCCGTGCTGCAGAGCATCGCGCCCATGACTGCCAATACTGCTCGTCCCTTCACTGCCCCAAATCCTTGTACAGGGGTGACTGCTGTGTAGAAGGTTAGTCACTCAACGAGAAACTGCCAGTCTGGGCAGGCTTGCAAGCGTGACATGCCTTTTCGAGATAGCACGCAACGCCCTTCTCTATTGGTCAAAATGCAGCAGTCGCCCTAAAGTGAGCGACCACTGAAATACAGAGTGACTCGCATTGGCCGCGCTTTCCCTGATCCGTCGCCTGCTCGGCAAGAAAACCGACGCCCTCGACGCCTCACCTATCCCCGCGTTCTTCCAGCAAAAAGCCGAGCAACAGGGTTATACCCTCAGTGCCGGACAAACCCGAGCCATTGCTGCCCTGGCCCGAGAAACCCAGCATCTGCTCGCCGGCCGGCCCACCCGTAGCCTGTACCTGCACGGGCCGGTGGGGCGCGGCAAAAGCTGGTTGCTGGACGGTTTTTTCCAAGCGTTGCCGATTACCGAGAAGCAGCGCGTGCATTTCCATGACTTTTTCGCGCGCCTGCATCGCGGTATGTTCACGCATCGTGAGCAAGACGATGCGCTAGCCGTGACCCTCGACGAACTGCTGACGGACTGCCGGGTGTTGTGTTTCGACGAGTTTCACGTCCACGACATCGGCGACGCGATGCTGATCACGCGGCTGTTCAAAGCCTTGTTCCAACGCGGTGTGCTGGTGCTGGTGACGTCCAATTATGCGCCACAGGGGCTGCTGCCCAACCCGCTGTACCACGAGCGTTTCAAGCCGGTGATCGACCTGATCGATGCGCGCATGGAGGTATTGGAAGTCAGTTCGCCCCAGGATTTTCGCAGCCTGCCCCAGGCCCAAAGCACACAACGCTTTACCAGCGGTCAGTACGTTTGGCCGGGGACTGCGCGCCAGCGCGAAGCCTTGGGTCTTCCCGCTGCCGACTGCCCACCACAGCCCCTGGCCGTCGGCAATCGGACGTTGATCTGCCGTCACCGCGCAGGCCGCTCCATCGCCTTCACCTTCAGCGATCTTTGCGAGCAGTTGACCGCAGTAATGGACTACCTGCTGCTGTGCCAGGACTACGATCACTGGATCATCGACGGCCTGCCTCAACTGGCAGACTGCCCAATCGCCGTGCAGCAACGTTTTATCAACCTGGTGGACGTGCTCTATGACCGGGACAAGCACCTGATCCTGATCGGCGCGCAGCCCCTAGACCTCGCCCTGAGCGGCCAGGCCATCGACCTCGCCCGCACCGCCAGCCGTTTGGGACAATTGCAACAGGCTGACCCGCAACCGGCACCCGACCCGGTATCATGAGCGCCATTGATGCCCCTTTGCCGAGTGACCACCCCGTTCATGCATACCCTCGCCCAACTCAAGGCCGGCCAACTGGCCGGTATCACCCGCCTGGACCTGTCCTGCGGGCTGACCGAATTCCCCCGGGAAATCTTCGAACTGGCCGACTCCCTGGAGATCCTCAACCTCAGCGATAACGCCCTGAGCAGCCTGCCCGACGACCTGCACCGGCTGCCCCACCTGCGCGTGCTGTTCTGCTCGGACAACCTGTTCACCGAGCTGCCGGCTTGCTTGGGCCAATGCGCCAAACTGAGCATGATCGGCTTCAAGGCCAACCAGATCAGCCACGTGCCTGCCGCCGCGCTGCCGCCGTTGTTGCGCTGGTTGATCCTGACCGATAACCGGATCAGCCAGTTGCCCGATGAACTGGGCAAGCGACCGCTCCTGCAAAAGCTGATGCTGGCCGGCAACCAACTGGCGCACTTGCCAGAAAGCCTGGCCAACTGCCATAACCTCGAATTGCTGCGCATCGCCTCCAACCGCTTCACCCAACTGCCGGAATGGCTACTGACACTGCCAAGCCTGACTTGGCTGGCCTATGCCGGCAACCCTGTGGAAATGGCCGTGGACGTAACGGGTGATGACGCTACGCCGAATATTCCCTGGCCAGAGCTGGAACTGGCCGAAGTCCTTGGCGAAGGCGCTTCCGGCATTATCCGCAAGGCCCTGTGGAAACCGTCAGGCCAGCCCGTCGCGGTCAAACTCTACAAAGGCACCATCACCAGCGATGGCTCGCCGCTGCACGAAATGCAGGCCTGCATCGCTGCCGGGCTGCACCCCAACCTGATCAAGGTAGAGGGCCGCGTGGTCGGCCACCCGGATGACCAAGCCGCACTGGTCATGGACCTGATCGACCCGAGCTACCGCAACCTCGCGGCCCTGCCGAGCCTGGCGTCGTGCACTCGCGACATTTATGAATCGGGAACTCGCTTCAGCCTGGAAGTGGCGCTGCGCATGGCGCGGGGCATCGCTTCGGTCGCCGCGCACCTGCACCGGCACGGCATCACCCACGGTGACCTGTATGGCCACAATATTCTGTGGAATGCAGCCGGCGACTGCTTGCTGGGGGATTTTGGCGCGGCATCGTTCCATGCCACGGCGGATAGCGTGGAAACCAGGGCATTGCAGCGGATTGAAGTGCGGGCGTTCGGAATTTTGCTGGGGGAACTGCTGGAGCGGGTTGAAGGACAGGTGAGCAGCGAATTAGTCGAGCTGCAGAAAAGATGCTGTCAGCGCGATGTGCTGGCACGGCCGAGCTTCAACGAAATAACACAAATCCTGTAGGAGCCCGGCTTGCCGGCGATGGCGTCCTTGAAACCACCATCGCCGGCAAGCCGGACGCCTACAAGGCATTGTCAGTCAGCAGGTAAGCGTCAGCCCGCCAACCCGACAAACATATCCTGCACGTCATCATGGTTGTCCAAGCCCTCGAGGAAGGCTTCAACCTCAGCCATCTGCTCATCGCTCAAACCGCTCACCGGGTTCTTCGAGAGGTAGCCCAGCTTGGCTGACAGCACGGTGAAACCCTGCTCGGGCAAGGCTTTCTGTACGGCGTCGAGGTCAGTGGTCTCGGTGATGAACAAGGTGGTGCCCTCTTCTTCGCCGTCTTCGAAATCCTGGGCGCCAGCTTCAATGGCGGCCATTTCCGGATCGGCGTCCGGGCTGTCCGGCGAGGCTTCGATCAGGCCGACGTGGTTGAAGTCCCAGGCCACGGAACCGGAAGCGCCCAGTTGGCCTTTGCGGAAGGCCACGCGGATTTCCGCCACCGTGCGGTTGATGTTGTCGGTCACGCACTCGACGATCAGCGGCACCTGGTGCGGCGCAAAGCCTTCGTAGGTGACGCGGTGGTATTGCACGGTTTCGCCGAGCAGACCGGCGCCTTTCTTGATGGCGCGGTCCAGGGTTTCCTTGGGCATCGAGGCCTTTTTGGCCTGTTCCACCACCAGACGCAGGTGGGCGTTGGTGGAGGTGTCGGCGCCGTTGCGGGCGGCGATGGTGATTTCTTTCACCAGCTTGCCGAAGATCTTGCCCTTGGCATTGGCTGCCGCTTCTTTATGTTTGACTTTCCACTGTGCGCCCATGACTCACTCTCTTCTGTCCATCGCGCCCAAACGTCTACTGGCCGGCGCTTTGGGGGCAGAGTTTATAGCGCAAAAACGCAACGTTCCACCAAAAAACCGTCAGGGCGCCAACTCGAAAAACGCCTGAATCAAGCGCAACGACCGACGCCGCTCCATGCAACCGAGCATGTGCCGGTTAACCAGCCCGTTGCCCTGGATCGGCACGGCGCGCACGCGCGGGTCCGGGCTGACCTCCATCGACGACACCACGCCTACGCCCAATTCAGCGGCAACGGCTTCGGTCACCGCCTCGCGGCTGTCCAGTTCCAGCAGCACCTTGGGCTGTACACCGACAGCCAGGCAAGCGTCATCGAACGTACGCCGGGTGATGGAACTCGGCTCGCGCAGCACCATGATCACCTCATTGAGTTGCTCCAGGCGGATCCCCTTGGGCAGCGCGGCCCACGGGTGACTGGCCGGCACCAGCGCGCAAATCCGTGATTCGCTCAAAGGCTGCAGATGCAGGCCGTTGCGCGGTTCCACCTCCGTCAGCACCGCCACATCCGCATGCTCAGACAGCAACGCAGCCAGGGTTTCCTGGGCATTGCCCAAACGCAGGTTGACGGTGATGCCGGGGTAGCGCGCACGCAGACTGGCGATCATCGGCATCACCAGGTGCGGGCCGTCGGCCGCGACTTCCAGGTGCCCAATGAGCAATTGGCGGTTGGCCTCGAGCATCGTCTGCGCTTCGTCCACCAGGCCGAAGATGGCCCGGGTGATAGCCGCCAACCGCGCGCCCTCCTCCGTCAATTCCACGCGTCTGGCGGTGCGGCGCAACAACGGGATCTGATAGTGCTCTTCCAGCGCCTTGATATGCCCGGTCACCGCCGGCTGGCTGATAAACAACCGCGCCGCCGCACGGGTAAAACTGCCCTCGCGGGCCACGGCATCAAATGCACGCAGTTGAAACAGGTTCATAGCTATCGGCCTCACTGATAGCTCGCATAACAACAAACAATTTGATTGATGACAAGCCAAACTGCAATTTAGGCGCCGTAGATTCATCCGATGCTTCGCAAGGACTTGTAATGACGACGCCCATCCTGCTCACGCCCGGCCCGCTGACCACCTCCGCCCGCACCCGCCAGGCCATGATGGTGGACTGGGGTTCATGGGACGACCGCTTCAACCGCCTCACCGTCAGCGTCTGCGAGCAACTACTGGCAATCATCGACGGCGCGGCCAGCCACCTTTGCGTGCCGTTGCAAGGCAGCGGCACCTTCGCCGTCGAAGCCGCCATCGGCACCTTGGTGCCGCGTAACGGCAAGGTGCTGGTGCTGATCAACGGCGCCTACGGCAAGCGCCTGGCAAAAATCTGTGAAGTGCTCGGCCGCGACTTCAGCACCTTTGAAACCGCCGAGGACGCCCCCACCACCGCCGCCGATGTGGACGGTCTGCTGCAAGCCGACCCGGCCATCACCCACGTCGCACTGATCCACTGCGAAACCAGCACCGGCATTCTCAACCCCCTGGCCGAGATCGCCCAGGTCGTGAAAACCCACGGCAAGCGCCTGATCATCGACGCCATGAGTTCGTTTGGAGCGCTGCCGATCGATGCCCGCGAAGTACCCTTCGATGCGCTGATCGCCGCGTCAGGCAAGTGCCTGGAAGGCGTGCCGGGAATGGGTTTTGTCTTCACCGATAAACAGGCACTGGCCGCAGCCCAAGGCAATTGCCACTCCCTGGCGTTGGACCTGTTCGACCAGAACGCCTACATGGCCAAGACCGGCCAATGGCGTTTCACGCCGCCGACCCATGTAGTCGCAGCCCTGCACGAAGCGCTGCTGCAATACGCCGAGGAAGGCGGCTTGCCCGCCCGCCATCAACGCTATGCACGCAACTGCCAGGCACTGCTCGACGGTATGGCCGAACTGGGCCTGCGCAGCTTCCTACCGACTGAAATCCAGGCGCCGATCATCGTCACTTTCCACGCCCCCCAGGACCCGCGCTACCAGTTCAAGGACTTCTACGAACGGGTCAAGGCCAAGGGTTTCATCCTTTATCCGGGCAAGTTGACCCAGGTGGAAACCTTCCGTGTGGGCTGCATCGGGCATGTGGATGCGACGGACATGCAAGCAGCCGTCGCCGTGATCGGGCAAGTACTGCAGGACATGAATGTGCTCCAACCTGTGGGAGCCGGCTTGCCGGCAATCACCGGCGACGCGGTCATTCTGTAAAACCTCATTTTCGTTCATCGCTGGCACGCCAGCTCCTACAGGATTTGTGTATGAACTATCAGAACCCCAACACCCTTCAGGCGGTGATCCTCGACTGGGCCGGCACCGTGGTCGACTTCGGCTCCTTCGCCCCCACGCAGATCTTTGTCGAAGCCTTCGCCGAATTCGACGTGCAAGTCTCCATCGAAGAAGCCCGTGGCCCAATGGGCATGGGCAAGTGGGACCACATCCGCACCCTTTGCGACCAGCCGCAGGTCGCCGAGCGCTACCGCAAGGCTTTTGGCCGTACGCCGACCGATGACGACGTGACAGCTATCTACCAGCGCTTCATGCCCTTGCAGATCGAGAAGATCGCCGAACACTCGGCGCTGATCCCTGGCGCCCTCGACACCATCGCCCGGTTGCGTGTGCAAGGCATCAAGATCGGTTCCTGCTCCGGCTACCCCAAGCAAGTCATGGATAAAGTCGTCGCCCTGGCCGCCACCAACGGCTATATCGCCGACCATGTGGTCGCCACCGACGAAGTGCCCAACGGTCGCCCATGGCCGGCCCAGGCTCTGGCCAACGTCATCGCCCTGGGCATTGACGATGTGGCGGCGTGCGTGAAGGTCGACGACACCGTGCCGGGCATCCTCGAAGGACGGCGCGCCGGCATGTGGACCGTGGCCCTGACCTGCTCCGGCAATGCGCTGGGCCTGACCTACGAGCAGTTTCGCAGCTTGGATGCCGCGACCCTGGCCAGCGAGCGCAAACGGATCGAGGCGATGTTCGAAGGCTCGCGCCCGCACTACCTGATCGACACGATCAATGACCTGCCTGCGGTCATCACCGACATCAACGCACGGCTGGCCCGTGGGGAAATGCCGCAGAGCCACTGACCGAGGTCAAAACCAGGGCACTTACGCCAGGCAAACCGCGCAAAACCGGCATACAGTTAAAGGACTCCATCACCAAAGAATGGAGGTTTGCCCTGATGAGTGAGGAACCCAGCGATGCCGTGGAAAAACTCCGATACACGTTACAGCACCATGTCAATCGCGTTGCACTGGTTGATGGTGGTGCTGCTGGCGGTGGTCTACGCCTGCATTGAGTTACGCGGCCAATTTCCCAAAGGCAGCGGTGCACGAACGTTGATCGTCGAGATGCACTTTATGTTCGGCCTCACCGTGTTTGTGCTGGTGTGGCTGCGGTTGTTCGCACGCAGCCTGGGAGTGGCGCCGAAGATCGTACCGGCGCCGCCGCAATGGCAAAGCCTGTTGGCGACCCTGATGCACTTCGCACTCTACGCGTTGATGATCGGCATGCCGATTGCCGGTTGGCTGATCGTCAGTGCCGAGGGGCATTCGGTGATGTTCTACGGGATGGAATTGCCGCCGTTGATCGGTGAGAACAAGGCACTGGCCAAGGAGATCGAAGGCTGGCATGTGTGGTTCGGCAAGGTCGGTTATTGGCTGATCGGGCTGCATGCGCTGGCGGGGATTGCCCACCATTACATCCTGCGGGACAACACGGCGTTGCGCATGATGCCGGGCAAGCGCGCTAACCCGTGAAGCCCCGGTTGCCCTGAAGGCCGCCGGTGTGAACGAAGATCAGGCGAGTGCCGGGGGTGAAGCGCCCGGCCTCGATCTGCGCCTTCAAGGCCAGTAACGCCTTACCGGTGTAGAGCGGCTCCAGGGGTAAGCCACAAGCCTGTTGCGTGGCGTCGATGAAGTCGAGCAGCACCGGGTCGACTTTGCCGAAGCCACCTCGGCTGGCGTTCACCAGCTCATAGCCGCCCTGCACGAGGGCATCGACGTTCTGTGCCACGCCGTGGTCGTCCGGCACCGCCATGGCGCCATACACCCGGTGCGCGCCCGCCTCTGCCAACACCAACCCCGCCAAGGTGGTCCCCGTACCCGCCGCCAACCACCACGCGTCGTAATCCGCCCAGCCCAGTGCGGGCAACTGCGCGCGAGCCTGATTGACCAGCACACCACAGCCAATCGCACCGGCGAGTCCACCACCGCCTTCGGGCACGGGATGAAGATGCGGGTATCGCTCGCGCCAAGGTTGCCAAAAACCCGACTCATGCCGCGCACGATAGCCGCCATAGCCCAGCCAATGCAGCTGCATGCCGAAGGCTTTCAGGTCTTGGATTGTGGGGTTGTCTTGAGGATGCCCCCGCAGCAGGCCCACCGTGGGAAAACCGAAACGCTTCCCCGCCGCCGCCAGCGCATGCAGATGGTTGGAGTAGGCACCGCCCAGGCTGATGATGCCGCACGCATCTGGCGTCTGCGCCAAGTGCCCGGTGAGCTTGAACCACTTGTTGCCGCTGATCAGCGGGTCGATGCGGTCCAGGCGCAACACGGCCAGCTCGACGCCTTTCAGCCAATCCAGGCGCACAGGTTCAAGCGGTGCATGGGGAAGCCAATCGAAGGGGCCCATCGGAGGGAGTCTGCGTGAAAAACGGGGCGGTAGTCTAACACCGCCCCGTTCCGGGTCTTACAGCTCGGCGGCGAGGCGCGAGCCTTGGTTGATGGCGCGCTTGGCGTCCAGCTCGGCCGCCACATCGGCACCGCCGATCAGGTGCACGTTCTGGCCGGCCGCGACCAAGCCATCCTGCAATTCGCGCAGCGGGTCCTGGCCGGCGCAAATGACGATGTTGTCCACCGCCAGCACCTGCGGTTCGCCCTCGGCACCTATGCGGATATGCAGACCTTCATCGTCGATCTTCAGGTATTCGACGCTGTTGAGCATCTGCACCTGCTTGTTCTTCAAGCCGGTACGGTGGATCCAGCCGGTGGTCTTGCCCAGGCCATCGCCGACCTTGGAGGTCTTGCGCTGCAGCAGGAACACGTCGCGCGCCGGGGCATGCACCTGGGCCTTGATCCCAGCCACACCGCCACGGGCTTGCAGTTGGGTGTCGATGCCCCACTCCTTCCAGAACGCTTCGCGGTCAAGGCTGGTGGACACGCCCTGGTGCACGAGGAATTCCGACACGTCAAAACCGATACCGCCCGCGCCGATCACCGCAACGCGCTTGCCCACGGGCTTGCGTTCGAGGATCACGTCCAGGTAGCTCAGCACCTTGGCGTTGTCGACGCCTGGAATCGCCGGGGTACGCGGCGCAATGCCGGTGGCGAGGATGATCTCGTCGTAACCGCCTGCCGTCAGTTGCGCCACATCGACGCGGGTGTTGAGGCACAGCTCGACATGGGTGGTCTGCAATTTGCGCTTGAAGTAGCGCAGGGTTTCGAAAAACTCTTCCTTGCCCGGCACACGCTTGGCGATGTTGAACTGGCCGCCGATTTCGCTGGCGGAATCGAACAGGGTCACTTGATGCCCGCGCTCTGCCGCCACCGTGGCAGCCGCCAGGCCCGCAGGACCGGCGCCCACCACGGCGATCTTCTTGATCTGTTTGACCGGCAGGTAATTGAGTTCAGTCTCGTAGCACGCCCGCGGGTTGACCAGGCAGGTGGTCAACTTGCCGCCGAAGGTGTGGTCCAGGCACGCCTGGTTACAGCCGATGCAGGTGTTGATCTCATCGGCACGCCCGGCGGCAGCCTTGTTGACGAAGTCCGGGTCGGCCAGGAATGGCCGCGCCATGGAGACCATGTCGGCATCGCCTTCGGCGAGGATCTGCTCGGCGATTTCCGGGGTGTTGATACGGTTGGTGGTGATCAGTGGAATCTGCACCGCACCGCGCAGCTTGGCGGTGACTTTGCTGAACGCCCCACGGGGCACCTTGGTGGCGATGGTCGGGATGCGCGCTTCGTGCCAGCCGATCCCGGTGTTGATGATCGTCGCGCCAGCACCTTCGATGGCCTTGGCCAACTGCACGATTTCTTCCCAGGTGCTGCCGCCTTCCACCAGGTCCAGCATCGACAGGCGGAAGATGATAATGAAGTTCGGGCCCACGGCCTCGCGCACACGGCGCACGATTTCCACGGCCAGGCGCATACGGTTTTCGTAGCTGCCGCCCCAGCGGTCGGTACGGTGGTTGGTGTGAGCGGCGAGGAATTGGTTAATGAAATAACCTTCGGAGCCCATGATTTCCACGCCGTCGTACTCGGCGACCTGGGCCAGCAACGAGCAGGTGACGAAATCCTGGATCTGCTTTTCGATGCCCTCTTCGTCCAGTTCCTTGGGTTTGAACGGGTTGATCGGCGCCTGGATCGCACTCGGTGCTACCTGCTTGGGGCTGTAGGCATACCGGCCGGCGTGGAGGATCTGCATGCAGATCTTGCCGCCTGCTTCGTGCACGGCCTGGGTCACGATCTTGTGTTTCTGCGCTTCTTCGTCGGTGGTCAGCTTGGCCGCACCGGCATACACACCGCCCTCATCATTCGGGCCGATGCCGCCAGTGACCATCAAGCCCACGCCGCCACGGGCGCGCTCGGCAAAGTAAGCCGCCATGCGTTCGAAACCGCCGGGCTTTTCTTCCAGGCCGGTGTGCATCGAACCCATCAGGGTACGGTTGCGCAAGGTGGTAAAACCCAGGTCCAACGGGGCCAGCAGGTGCGGGTAGGCAGCAGCGGTCATGGTCAAGCTCCACAACGGATCATCACGGGACGTGGAAGGCTCGAATGGCCTGCCATCGGTTTATGTCCCACAGACTAAGAGGCGGTGGACGACGGCTCAATGACCGAAACTGACAAGTTATTGATCCAAATGCACAGCGCCCCTTGGCAAGCCGGCTTATGGGCCCTACCCTAGTCGCGAACCCTGCACACGGTCTGTTGTCTGTTCCCCCATGCGTAAACTTCTCGCTTTTACCGTCACCATGGCCCTGGTTGCCGCCGTCGCCGCGTATCTGGTCTGGACCCAGGAGCGCCCCGTGGCGCATTACCTGTCGGACCTGCGTATCACCCTCGCCGTCAACGAAGGCCTGCCAGCCGACCGTGGCAACTTGCTGGGCATCCAGCCGGAGCTGTTCCCGGCCGACTACCAGAGCCTGGAACGCCTGCACTTGAAGCTCGCGGCCTACCTGCAAGAAGCCCGCGACCAAGGGCTGATCAACGACAAGACCATTGTGGTTCTGCCCGAACACATCGGTACCTGGTTGATGCTCACTGGCGAAAAGAACGAGGTGTACCAGGCCCTCCACGCCAAAGATGCAATGAATTGGTTGTCGGTCAGCAATCCGCTGCTGTTCGCCCGCGCCTGGATCAGTGCCACCGGTGACAACCGCACCGATGACGCCTACCTGCGCATGAAAGCCGACGGCATGGCGAGGGACTACCAAGTGCTGTTCGGCGGCCTGGCCAAGGAGTTCGGCGTTACGTTGGTCGCCGGCTCCATCACCCTGCCAAACCCAAGGGTGAGCCAGGGCCAACTGCGGGTTGGCCATGGCGCCTTGTACAACGCCAGCGTGGTGTTTGCCGCCGATGGCTTGCCGATCGGCAACCCGCAACGCCAGCTTTACCCGATCTACGACGAACGTGGCTTTATCGAGCCCGGTGACGAAAATGTCGTCAGCGTGGTCGACACTCCGGCTGGCCGCTTGGGCGTACTGGTGGGCAGCGACAGCTGGTACCCGGACAACTACCGCAAGCTCAACGAACAAGGCGCACAGTTGATCGCAGTGCCGGCCTTGGTACTGGGTCGGGATACCTGGGATCGCCCTTGGCGCGGCTTCAAAAGCGTGTCGACCCCGACCGAAATCAGCCTCAAGCCCGAAGAACTGAGTGAGGGCGAAGCCTGGCGTCGCCTCACGTTGATCAGCCAGCAACCCATCAGCC
The DNA here is from genome assembly GCF_003970195.1 of Pseudomonas sp. C 49-2. Classification (NCBI taxonomy): domain Bacteria; kingdom Pseudomonadati; phylum Pseudomonadota; class Gammaproteobacteria; order Pseudomonadales; family Pseudomonadaceae; genus Pseudomonas; species Pseudomonas sp. C 49-2. The sequence goes on along the minus strand of NZ_RXYG01000009.1, from coordinate 56,294 downwards.
AGGCCAGCGCCGGCATGAGCGTGTTCCTGCGCGGGCAATTCTGGGACCTGGGCACTGCCGGGCACAGCTTTCTCAGCAGCAACGGGCAAATCAACGCCGATGGCGAAGCCCGTGGCGCACGCCTGTTGAATGTCTGGCTGTGAAGCCCGTACGGCTGGGGGATTTGTCGGTGGGCTTCGTGCACGCCCTGGCCGACGCCATCCACAGCCATGGCTTGGACCCGCAGCCACTGCTGCTGCAATACGGCCTCGACCCGGCACGTCTCGCCGAAGCGGGTGCCCGTTTGTCGATCCCGCGCTACATGCGCCTGGGCCATGCGGCCATCCAACTGACCGGCGACCCGGGCCTGGGACTGCGCATGGGCCAACTCAGCCGCCTGAGCCAAGGCGGACTGGCGGGCGTCACCGCCGCCCAGGCCCCCAACGTGCGCGAAGCGGCGCGTGCACTCACCCGCTTCGAAGCGCTGTACGGATCCAATTATCGCGGGCAGTCGAGCTTTGTCGAAGATGCTGAAGGCGCCTGGCTGCGCTTCTATTCCATCAGCCCCTATAACGCCTACAACCGCTTTGTGGTGGACTCGATCATCGCCGGCTGGCTGCATCAACTGTCGAGCCTGGCCCAGCAGCCGGTGCAGGCACAACGCATCGACATCGAATTTGAAACGCCGGAATACAGCGATCACTACAGCATGCTGGGAGACATCCACTTCGGCGCCGAGGCCAACCAATTACGCCTCAACCAGCAGACCCTGGCCCTGCGCAACCCACAGCATTGCCCCAGCACCTGGAACCTGTTGTTACAACTGTGTGAGCGAGAGTTAGAGCAATTGACGCGCACCCGCAGCCTGCGCGAGCGCATTACCCGGTTGCTCGGGCCGATGCTCAATGGCGGCCGGGAACCCGACCTGGAAGAAGTGGCGGCACGCTTGAAGCTGCCTACCTGGACGCTGCGCCGCAAACTGGCCGACGAAGGCACACAGTTCCGCGCGATTCTCAACGATACCCGCCGCGACCTGGCCATGACCTACATCCGCGATACGGAACTGGCGTTCGGCGAGATCGCCTACTTGCTCGGTTTTGCTTCGGCCCAAGCGTTTCAACGGGCCTTCAGGCGCTGGAACAACCAGACCCCAGGGGAATTTCGCCGCAGTCAGCGGCATTCCGCCTGAAGCCGATGTTACAGCTCTGTTGCATCGTCTGCGGGTTCCAGCGGGTCCAACTCGATCGCGTGGTACTCAAGCAGTTCTTCCTGGTAATCGTCCATGGTGGACTCCTTCTTGACGTTAAAAGCGGCTGTGAACAAATGACCTGCACAGCCAGCCTAAAGTGCCGTCATGACGAAAAAATGTCTACGCCATGACGTTCCTGCACTTAAGGATTAAACGTAGCAGCGTTACCGGGATTTAGCACCTGGGCTTTGAGGAACTATTGCAATGATTGCAATTGCAATTATGTACAAATTTCCTTTAGGGTAATGGCATTCGTCGCCAGGTGAACCTCCCGATGTCCGCCACTACTGCACACGCCGCGCAACTCTGTATCGACGCATTGAACACCACCGCCACCGTCGACAGCTCACCGCTGTATACCGTGATGAGCATGGCCAACACCCTGGAATTCAGCCGCCAAGCCTGGGTGATTCGCGGCCAGTCACACTCCCGGCGTGTGGGTAACTGGCCCAGTTGGTTTGCACGCAATACTGCCGAAAAACCCTTGCTGTACCTGCACAGCGCGCACTCGTCGGCGCAGTTGAGTGCGTTGTCGGACGCCACACAACAGCGCGGCATCCTGTGCAACGACATCGAAAACCAACCCTCCCGGTGGCCCAAGGGCGCGCAGCCTTCCCTGCCGTTATGGCTCGCCACCCACCCGCGCTGCACGCCGTATGACCCGGCCTCCGGCGAGGAAGCCCGAGCGATTGTACTGGCGGCGTTGCGTGGCCTGTATGTCGACGGCAAACCCGGGTTCTATTACCTGGCCCTGCATGATCATGAAAGCGCGGCGCCCCTGAGTGAACAGGACCGAGAAGCCGCGCTCAAGGGCATGTACCGACTCCAACCTGACACCCCTGCGGATGTGCGACTGCTCGGCGCAGGCCGGGCGCTTGAAGAGGTACTGCAGGCCAAGCAGCTGTTGGAACAGGACTGGGACATCACCGCGCAACTGTGGAGCTGCCCCAGCTACACACGACTGGCGCGTGAGGGTGCAGTGGCTGAACGCTGGAATCGCCTGCACCCCGGGGGGCCCAAGCGCAGTTGCCACCTGCGCGATTGCCTGGCCGGGAATGCAGCGCCAGTGATTGCAGTGACCGGCTATCCGCAGGCGATTGTCGATCAGTTAGCGGCGCACGTGGATGCACGCTTTGTGGCGCTGGGCGCGGGGTCGGTGCAGGCGGCGGCGCCGAATCGGTATTGGATTGTGGTGATGGCGCTGCGGGCGTTGGCGGATGAAGGGCGTATCGATCCGCAGCAAGTGCAGATAGCGATGAACCGGTATCCACTCATATGAACGGGAACACGATTAAAAATGTGGGAGCGGGCTTGCTCGCTCCCACATTAGATCTTCAGCACATTTCAGGTTTTGCGCCGGCTGCGGGTCTGTACCCCAGCCTCCATCGCCAGCCCCGCTGTGCGCTCCAGCGCATCGGCAAACCCTTGGCGCTGCCCCGGCTCGATCTGTGACAGGAACAGCTCATCCACCGTGCTTTCGTAGATCTTCCACATCTTTTTACGCAGCACCCGACCGGCCTCGGTGATCGAGGCGAATGCCGCCCGGCCATCCCCGTCGGAGCGCGAACGTACCACGAGGCCGTCTTTTTCCAGGCGGTCGACCAGACGCGTGAGGTTGTAGCGTTCGATGGCCAGCACATCAGCCAATTCGTGCATGCGGCGAGTGCCGTCGGGGCCGCTTTCCAAGCCCCACAGAGCGTCATACCAGGCATACGGCGGCAGGTCCGCCTCGGCCAGGCGACGCTCGATTTCACGGATGACCGTCCTGTGAGCCCTGACAAAACGGAACCATACATCAGGCTCTTTCGACGACATGCAACACCATCCGGGACATTTCAAGAAGGTTGCAATAGTAGCTCATCTCGCGCTAGATTCGGTCATATAGTTGCAATTGCAATTACTTTGGCCGGTACTCCCACAAGGAGCCCGCCACTTGAAATCCGCCTACCCTGGAGCCTCATATGACCCCGAACAACGCAGTCAGACGCGACGATGATCCACAGGAAACCCGCGAATGGCTCGAGTCCATCGAATCGGTGCTGTCCACCGAAGGCCGCCCGCGCGCGCACTACCTGATCGATCAGTTGCTGGATTTCGACGTGGCGCGGCATGGCGACTTCTACGGGCGGGTCACCACCCCTTACGTCAACACCCTCCCGGTGGACCGGCAACTGCCCTACCCCGGCAACCTGGCCATCGAACGTCGCATCAACGCCTATATCCGCTGGAATGCCATGGCGATGGTGCTCCGCGCAGGTAAACACTCTGGTGTCGGCGGGCATATTGCGACCTATGCGTCAGCCGCGGTGCTGTATGACGTAGGCTTCGATCACTTCTTCCGTGGGCGTACCGATACCTTTGACGGCGACCTGGTGTACATCCAGGGCCACTCCTCCCCCGGCATCTATGGCCGCGCCTACCTGGAAGGCCGCATCAGCGAAACGCAACTCGACAACTTCCGTCGCGAGGCCGGTGGCGAGGGCATCTCATCCTACCCGCACCCACGACTGATGCCGGACTTCTGGCAATTTCCCACCGTGTCCATGGGGCTCGGGCCCATCACCGCCGCTTACCAGGCGCGTTTTATGCGCTACCTGGAATTGCGTGGCCTCAAGCAACACCAGGGGCGCAAGGTCTGGGCCTTCCTCGGTGATGGCGAAATGGACCAACCGGAATCACTGGCGGCCATCTCCCTGGCCGGACGCGAGAAACTCGACAACCTGATCTTCGTGGTCAACTGCAACCTGCAACGCCTGGACGGCCCCGTGCGCGGCAATGCCAAGGTGATCCAAGAGTTTGAAAGCCTGTACCGCGCCGCCGGCTGGAACGTGATCAAAGTGATCTGGGGCGGTGGTTGGGATGCGCTCTTGGACAAAGACACGACCGGGCTGCTGCGCCAACGCATGATGGAATGCGTGGATGGCGACTATCAGAACTACAAATCACAGAACGGCGCTTACGTGCGCGAACATTTCTTTGGCAAATACCCGGAATTACTAGCGTTGGTTGCAGATATGTCCGACGACGAAATATGGAAACTCTCACGAGGCGGGCACGACCCGGACAAGGTCTACAACGCCTACGCCGCTGCCGTACGCCACACTGGCCAGCCCACTGTGATCCTGGCGAAAACCGTCAAGGGTTTTGGCATGGGTGAAGCCGGTGAAGGCCAGAACATCAACCACCAGCTCAAGAAGATGGGCGCAGAGGCAGTAAGAGCTTTCCGCGACCGCTTCGGCCTGGAAGTGGCCGACGACCAGCTTGCCGACATTCCGTACATCAAACCTGCCGCTGACAGTGAAGAAGCCCGCTACTTCGCTGCACGCCGCCAGGCCTTGGGCGGCTATGTACCAGCACGACACAGCGCGGTCGAATCGTTGCAAATCCCTGAGCTGAGCGCCTTTTCTACCCAGCTCAAGGACACGGGCGAGCGCTCGATCTCCACCACCATGGCCTTTGTGCGTATCCTCGGCACCCTGCTCAAAGATCCGCATCTGGGCAAACTGATCGTGCCCATCGTGCCAGACGAGTCACGCACCTTTGGTATGGAAAGCCTGTTCCGTCAGATCGGTATCCACTCCGCCGTCGGCCAGCTCTATACCCCACAGGATGCAGGGCAACTGAGCTACTACAAGGAAAGCAAAGACGGGCAGATCATGCAGGAAGGCCTGAATGAGTCCGGCGCCATTTCCTCCTGGATTGCGGCCAGTACGTCCTACAGCAACCACGGCCTGATGACGGTGCCGTTCTATATTTTCTATTCGATGTTCGGCTTCCAGCGGGTCGGCGACCTCGCCTGGGCGGCAGGCGATGCGCGTGCGCGTGGTTTCCTGCTGGGCGCTACGGCCGGACGCACCACGCTGATGGGTGAAGGCTTGCAGCACGACGATGGGCACAGTCACATCCTGTCGTCGGTTATCCCGTGCTGCGTGTCCTACGACCCGACGTTTGCCTACGAGTTGGCAGTGATCATTCACGAGGGCATGCGGCGCATGTATGTGCAACAGGAGGACATCTACTACTACATCACCCTGCTCAACGAAAACTACCCGCACCCGGCAATGCCAGAAGGGGTGGAAGACGGCATTCTCAAGGGGATGTACCGGCTGAGTGGAAGCAACCAGGCGCAGGTGCAACTGATGGGCAGTGGCTCAATCCTGCGCGAGGTGATGGCTGCGGCTGACCTGCTGGAAAAGGACTTCGGCGTGCGCAGCAATGTATGGAGCGCAACCAGCCTCACCGAATTGCGCCGTGAGGGGCAAGAGGTGGAGCGCTGGAACCTGCTACACCCGGATAGCGAGCCACGAATGAGCTATGTGGAGCAATGCCTGGCCGGGCAAACCGGGCCGGTGGTGGTGGCGACCGACTACATGAAGCTCTTCGCCGATCAGATCCGCGCCTTCATTCCCGGTCGGCGTTTTGTAGCGCTGGGCACGGACGGCTTCGGGCAATCGGATACCCGTGAAACCCTGCGGGCGTTCTTTGAAGTGGACCGGCACTTCATCGTACTGGCGGCCTTGAAGGCATTGGCGGATGACGGCGTCATAGGGCGTGAAAAAGTCAGTGAAGCCATCAGCCGCTACGGGATCAACGTCGACAAGGCGAATCCCGTAGCGGTCTGAGTTACTGCGCAGGCGTCGGCAGCGGCGGAATGGCTTCTGTCGGCGGTGGCAGCTCGGGATTGGTTGGCGCAGGTGCAGGCTCGGCCTGCGGTGCAATCGGCGCAGCCTCGACAGGAGGTGCCACCGGCTGTGACACAGTGGGCTCTTCCTTCGGCGGCTCGACTTTCTCGGCGACGGGCTCGGCGACGGGTGCGGCCTTAGGCTCCGGCACGCCAAGCTCAGCCTTGGGCTTCTCAGGAATGTTCTCGGCCTTCTTCACCTCTTGCGGCAGGAACACATCCACCAGCGCAAAGTAACGCTCGTAGAACTTCGGCGCGGACACGGTCTCGCTCGCCACTTTCACCATGGAGTCATCGGTGGAGCCGATCGGCATCGACACCGAGCCCAGCACGCCCACACCCAGGCTCGCGGAGTTGTTGACCTTCTTCAGCGCGTAGCGATCCTGCAAGGCGTTGGCGAACATCGTCGAATGGTGGGTGCCTTTGCCATCATCGGCACACACCACATTGAAGCTGATCTGCAAGTGGGTCTCACCGGTCTGCTGGAAGCTCTTGTTGCCCACCACCAGTTTCGGGTCGCTGCTGGTGATGATGTAGCCCTGGCTCAGCAAGGCACGCCGCGCGGCTTCACACGCTGCGACGTCCGTGACCGGGTAATCCCTGGAAAACGTGCCGGAGTCGTCGAAATTCTCATGTTCATAAATGGCGGTCTTGGGTGACGAGCAGCCCGCGGCGCCCGCCAGCACCAGCGCCAGCCCGAGGCTACGCAAGTGAAATGATGTCGACATTGAAAATCCTGAGGAAAACGGTCCGGGCGGTATTGTGCAACAGAACACGGCCTTGGCGCGCGCATTCCTGTCGGTAAAACGTCACTGCCTTACACGACACTGCCCGTAGGAAACAGCCCGGCACATATATGATCAATAAACACGCGCAGTTTGGCCGAAGCGTGGCGACTGGATGGCCAGAGCATCCAGAAACTGCCGCGGTGCTCCAGATAATCATCCAGCACCCTTTGCAGGCGTCCCTCGCGCACGGCTTGGTTGACCATGTAGTCCGGCAAGCAGGCAATGCCCAAGCCTTCGTGCACCACGTGGTTGAGGGACTCGATGGTGGTACTTACCAACGGCGCACGCAAGATGGGCTCGGCGGCACCCGGTGCAAGCCGCAATGGCCAAGGTTCCAGCTTGCCGGTCGCGCAGAACTTGTGGCGCAGGCAGGCATGCTCGCGCAAGTGCTGCGGCTGTAGCGGAGTGCCATATTCGCGAAAATAGCCCGGCGTGCCCACCAGCACCAACTGGTAATGCCCCAGGTGACGGGCCATCAGCCGCGAATCTTCTGGCTTGCCGGTGCGAATCACCGCGTCGAACCCTTCCTCGATCACGTCCACCATGCGGTCGGAAAAATCCACATCCAGCTCGATGTCCGGGTAGGCGCGCATGAAATCGCTGAGCACCGGCATCAGCAAGCCACGCACTTGCGGCAGGCTGATACGCAACTTGCCCCGAGGGGTGGCGCTGGCTTCGCTCAACTCTCGCTCGGCGGCTTCGACCTCGGCCAGGATGCGTCGCGAGCGCTCAAGGAACAGCGCGCCTTCGCTGGTCAAGGTGATGCTGCGGGTGCTGCGGTGAAACAACCGCACACCCAGGCGCTCTTCCATCCGCGCGATGCTTTTGCCGATGGCCGAAGACGATACGCCCAGCACCCGCCCGGCGGCGGTGAAGCTGCGGGTCTCCGCGACCTGCACGAATACGGAAAGGCTGCCCAGGCTGTCCATGAAAGGGTCCTCGATGATTGCGGACATTCAAGTCCGATAAGTTCGGAACCTTAGCCTGTTTTTCCGCCAGACACAGCCCCCTACTCTGGCGCCTTGCCCTCTTGCATGGACAGAGCACGATGACTGCCCTCACCGATTCCCCCGTAAACGCCCGACCCGAAACACTGCCGCTGGGCGGTCTGCTTGCCCTGGCCAGCGCCGGCTTCATCACTATCCTCACCGAAGCCATGCCCGCCGGGCTCCTACCGCAAATAGGCGAAGGACTGGCCGTATCGCCCGCACTGGTCGGTCAAATGGTCACGCTGTACGCACTGGGGTCACTGCTGGCGGCCATTCCACTGACGCTGTTGACCCGAGGCTGGCGACGTCGCCCCTTGCTACTGCTGGCCATCGGCGGCTTCGCCTTGGTCAACAGCGTGACCGCCGTTTCCAGTCACTACGGGCTGACCCTGGTGGCGCGCTTTTTTGCCGGTGTATTTGCCGGCCTGCTGTGGGCGCTGCTGGCCGGTTATGCCAGCCGGATGGTTGCGCCACACCTGCAAGGCCGGGCAATTGCAGTGGCCATGCTTGGCGCACCGCTGGCGCTGTCGCTGGGTGTACCCGCAGGCACCTTCCTCGGGGCCGCCGTTGGCTGGCGCCTGAGCTTTGCGATCATGACCGGACTGACGCTGGTGCTGTTGGCATGGGCGCGCTGGCAACTCCCAGACTTCGCAGGCGAACCGGCAGGAAAACGCTTGGGATTGCATCAAGTGCTGAAGTTGCCGGGCATTCGTCCGGTGCTATGGGTGACGTTCACCTACGTACTGGCCCATAACATTCTCTACACCTACATCGCACCGCTGCTGGCGCCAGCAGGAATGGCTGCCGATATCGACCAGGTGCTGCTGGTGTTCGGCCTTGCGGCGTTATTGAGCATATGGCTGGCTGGCGTGCTGATTGATCGATGGCTGCGCGTGCTGCTGCTGATCAGTTGCGCGATGTTTGGCCTGATTGCCTTGGCGCTGGCGTTCTGGATCAACCTGCCAGCGGTCATCTACGTCGCCGTGGCGTTATGGGGCCTGGCGTTCGGCGGGTTGCCCGCATTGCTGCAAACGGCACTGGCCCAATCGGCGGGCAAATCGGCCGATGCCGCGCAATCGATGCTGGTGACCTTCTGGAACCTGGGCATAGCGGGCGGCGGCGTGGCAGGCGGGGTGTTGCTGCAGGGTTGGGGCGTCGGCGCATTTGCCTGGGCGGTCATGCTGCTGATGTTGCTGGCCTTTGCCGGTGCGCTAAAGACTGCGCCCCAATAACTGGCCCGGCCACCCCTCCACGTCGAACGTTGAGAGGCGCTCATACCCACAAGACTCATAAAACCGTACCAGATCGCCGCTCCCACCACCGTAGCAATCTACCCGCAAACGCTGCACTCCCAAGGCACGGGCGCGCTCATCGGCGAAAGCCATGAGACGCCGGCCCAGGCCACGTACACCGCTATCGCGTGCGGCGATCAGCAGACGCACGTACACCTCCGGCTCAGTTGCCGCAGGCACATAGGGCATAGGCTCACCCAGGACCAATGCTGCGTGAATGCGCCCGTCAGGGCCTTCCACGACCCAAGCGCCGGGCAATGCGCAAGCTTCAGTCACCTGCACGACGCGCCGGGGCGACGTCGACCAGGGCTCAGTGCCCCATTGGCCATGGTTGCCGATGGCGACAAACCAGGCAATCACCTCGTCGAACACCTGCAATACGGCCACAGCGTCCTTCGCGCTGGCACGGCGGATCGCCAAACTGTCGCTTCCTTGAGTCCACATGTTTGAACACTCCTTCGTCAGTGGCCCTCCAGCATCCCTGTTAAACACAACTGGTTACAAGTCCTCATCGCACAGTACTGCTGCCTTACCTACCCCACTGTTTGCGCAAGCGTCGCAGCCGAAAGGTACAAACCGCCACCAAACACGCCATGAGACACCAAGCTTCGCAGGCGATTTCTCCAAGGCGTGGCCGTGCGAGACGCCGCCACACCCGCGCCCATGGCCGGCTGCAGGACGAAGTAAGGAATCACCACCGTGACCGTGCCCACTATCAGCGCAGGCCATCCCGTAGGCACATGCAACCATTGCACGCCGTAGAGGCCCACCAGCAGCGCCGCAAAGGCGATGCCGACGGCATAGTGAATCACCCACCCCAAGGAGGCTTCCCCACGTACCGGCGTCGCCTTGCCGATACTGGCATGGGCGAACGTGCCACGACCAAGGTGGCCCGCCCATCGACCCACCATGGCGTAGTCCAGCGTCGCAACTCCCAAGGTTTTCAGGAGCAGCGACCACGCGTCCATCACGACGGTCGCACCCACTCCGACCAATACCAACCTGACGCCTTCTGCCATCGACAACATTGCCTGCCCTCTGATTGATGAGACTCTCGTTCACAGGCAGGATAGAAGTTGAAGTCAACTTCAAGTCAAGGGATGCATAATGGATATCTCAGAAGTGGCCCGACGTACCGGACTACCCTCTTCCACCGTGCGGTTCTATGAAAAGACCGGGTTGATCGCCGCGACCAGCGCGCCCGGTGAACGACGGCACTTCAAACCCGATGTGCTCGATCAGTTGGCGCTGATTGCCCTTGGGCAAGCTGGCGGCCTGTCCCTGGACGAGATCCGCAGCATGCTCCCCTTCGAGGGCCCATTGCAGGTGGACAGGCAGCTGTTGCTGGACAAGGCCGACAGCATAGACGCGACCATCAAGCGCCTGAAAGCGATGAGCCTCGGGTTGCGCCACGCTGCAGAGTGCCCCGCGACTGACCATGGCCAATGCCCGAACTTCCAGCGTCTGCTAAAAGTCGCCGCAGGCAGACTGAAAAGGAGCAGGACGACGGGGGCCTCACAAGCGAGCAGCCCACTCCAGCGCCCATAAAAAAGCCCCCGGTCTTTTCAGGCCGGGGGCTTCTTGTTCAAACCGACATCAGAACTTCTTGATGTCAGCCTTGGTTTCCAACTGCTTGCGGTACGCCGCGAAGTCCTGCTGACCGACACGGGAGGCGAGGAAGCGGCGGTATTGCGCCTTTTCTTCGTCCGTTGGCGCCGCGGCTTCGTTGACGCCGTTCAAGCGCACGATCACCAGGCTACCATCCGCCAGGCTCACAGTGGTGAAGGTCGGCTTGTCCTTGGCCGCAGGCTTGGGCATGCGGAACAGGGCTTGCAGCACGGCAGGGTCGATCGCTTCCTGGCTACGGGTAGCCGCTTCAGTGACCTTCCACGCCTGGCCGTCGACCGGCTGGTTCAGCGGGGTCTTGCCATCACGCAGGCTGGCGATCAGCTCGTCAGCATGAGCCTTGGCAGCCGCGCTGGCGCGCTCCTTGGCCATCTGCGTGCGAATCGCCGCATTGACGCTTTCCAGCGGCAATTGCGCAGGCTTCAGGTGCTCTTTGGCACGCAGCACGATGATGGTTTCCGGGTCCAGCTCGATGGCGGTGCTGTTGGCACCTTCATCCAACACCTCCGGGCTGAACGCAGCAGTAACCACGGCACGGTTGGCCGCAACACCTTCGCCACCGTCACGGCCAAACGGCGCGGAGGTGTGAACGGTCAGCTTCAGGTCGGACGCCGGCTGGGCCAGGTCGGAGGCTTCGAATGCCGCATCTTCCAATTGCTTGGTCGCTTCAACAAAACGCTGCTCAACCTGTTGGGTTTTCAGCTCTTTGGTCAGCTTGTCTTTCAGGCTGGCAAACGTCGGCACTTGCGGTGCCTCAACGCCCAACAGCTTGATCAGATGCCAACCGAAGGTGCTGCGCACCGGTGCCGAGACCTGGTCTTTGTTCAACGCGTACAAGGCGGTTTCGAAGTCCGGGTCGTAGACGCCTGGGCCGGCAAAGCCGAGGTCGCCGCCACTGTTGGCCGAACCCGGATCCTGGGAGAACTCCTTGGCCAGGGCTTCGAACTTCTCACCCTTGGCCAGGCGTGCCTGGATTTCCTCGATCTTGGCCTTGGCTTGCGCGTCGGTGACCTTGTCGTTGACTTCAATCAGAATGTGCGCGGCATGACGCTGTTCAGCGAGGTTGGCGGTTTCTTTCTGGTAGGCCGCCTGCAGCTCCTCGTCCTTCACGCTGACCTGGTCGAAGAAGGAAGACTTCTTCAGTTCCAGATAATCGATGACCACCTGGTCCGGAGTCATGAACTCTTTGGCGTGCTGGTCGTAGTAAGCCTTGACCTCATCGTCGGTGAGTTTCACCGCGGCAGGGTTGGCCTTGATGTTGACGGTGGCGAAGTCGCGGGTCTGTTTTTCCAGACGCGCAAATGCCAGCACTTCGGAATCGGTGACGAAACCGCTGCCGGCAATACCTGCGCGAACCTGGCCGATCAGCATTTCCTGGGTCAGCATCTGACGGAATTGCATACGGCTGTAGCCGAGTTGACGGATCACCTGGTCAAAGCGTTCGGCGCTGAACTTGCCGTCCACCTGGAATTCCGGCGTCTGCAGGATCACTTGGTCAAGCGCGGCTTCAGAGAAGCCAAACTTGGAATCGGCGGCGCCTTGCAGCAGCAGCTTGCGATCGATCAGGCCCTTGAGGGCCGCTTCGCGCAGCAGTTTTTCGTCCAGCAGGGAAGCATCGAAATCCTTGCCCAGCTGTTGCATCAGCTGGCGACGTTGCATGTCGACGGCCTGGCTCAGCTCGGTCTGGGTGATTTCTTCACCGTTGACCTTGGCCACGTCCTGCTTACTGTTACCCGAAGCCTGGAAAATGGCCTCGATACCGGTGAACGCCATCAATGCGACGATGATCCCGATAATGGTCTTGGCAATCCAGCCTTGTGAATTGTCCCTGATATTTTGCAGCATGCGTCCCCCAGAAACGGTTGAACTTCAGAAATTGGCAACCGTGGAGCGTGGGTAGAGTACGGATATAAGAAAGGCGCATCCAAGGATGCGCCTTCTCGCAACTGGCGGAGCGGACGAGGGCTTTGGTTCTCCCCCCGGCTTGGCGACCCGATGCATACACGGGTCTGCTGCCGCTCCGCTCCCAGGTTGAACCTGGGTTCGACCTGGGTAGGTAAAGGCTGTATCGAAGCTTAGTTAACGGCTTCTTTCAGGGCTTTACCGGCTTTGAAACCTGGTTTCTTGGCAGCAGCGATCTGCAGTGCTTTGCCAGTCTGTGGGTTACGGCCAGTGCGAGCTGGGCGGTCAGTCACAGAGAAAGTACCGAAGCCTACCAGTACCACGGAGTCGCCGGCCTTCAGAGCGCCAGTGACGGATTCGATTACTGCATCCAGCGCACGGCCAGCAGCAGCTTTCGGGATATCAGCGGATGCAGCGATAGCATCAATCAGTTCCGACTTGTTCACTCTAAGTCCCCTTATATATCTATTGAGTATGATTCTAAGTTTTTTGGTGAAAGCAAAAACCAGTGCTGAATGGCCTACAGACACTTAAGAGCCGCTTTATAACAAGGGCTCTAAAAAGCTGTCAAGGAAGCCCCCAGGCTTTAACACATTAATGCGTGCTAATTCTTTCCTTGGAATCAGACTCACGTTTTTCGTCCTTGGAAACTATCTCTGGAGCCACATCCGGCAAGGGCTCCGGCGCGTATTGCAGCGCAATTTGCAGGACCTCGTCAATCCATTTAACCGGTTTAATCTGCAGATCTTGCTTGATATTGTCTGGAATTTCCTTCAAGTCGCGAACATTCTCTTCAGGAATGATCACCGTCTTGATACCACCGCGGTGTGCAGCAAGCAATTTCTCTTTCAGACCACCGATGGCCAATACCTGGCCACGCAGGGTGATTTCCCCCGTCATGGCGACATCGGCGCGCACTGGAATGCCAGTCAATGCCGACACCAAGGCCGTACACATACCTACGCCAGCGCTAGGGCCGTCTTTCGGGGTCGCCCCTTCCGGCATGTGGATATGGGTGTCGTGCTTCTCATGGAAGTCCAGGGGGATCCCCAGGCTCTTGGCGCGGCTGCGCACCACGGTCTGCGCGGCAGTGATGGATTCAACCATCACGTCACCCAAGGAACCCGTCTTGATCAGTTGGCCTTTGCCAGGGATCACCGCGGCTTCGATGGTCAGCAATTCACCGCCCACCTGAGTCCACGCCAGGCCAGTCACCTGCCCTACCTGATCCTGCTGCTCGGCCAGGCCATAGCGGAATTTCTTCACGCCCAGGAAGTGCTCCAGGGAATCGGCCGTGACCTTCACCGAGAAGCGTTTTTCCAGTGCATGCTCTTTGACCGCCTTACGGCAGATTTTCGCGATCTGGCGCTCCAAGCCCCGTACACCGGCCTCGCGGGTGTAGTAGCGCACGATATCGCGGATCGCCTCGACCTCAAATTCGATCTCGCCCTTCTTCAGGCCGTTGGCCGAAATCTGCTTGGGCGCGAGGTATTTGACGGCGATGTTGATCTTCTCGTCTTCGGTGTAACCCGGCAGACGAATCACTTCCATCCGGTCCAGCAGCGCCGGCGGGATGTTCATGGAGTTGGAGGTGCACAGGAACATTACGTCGGACAGGTCGTAGTCGACCTCCAGGTAATGGTCGTTGAAATTGTGGTTCTGCTCGGGGTCGAGCACTTCCAGCAAGGCAGAGGCCGGATCGCCACGCATGTCGCTGCCCATTTTGTCGATTTCATCGAGCAGGAACAGCGGGTTGCGCACGCCCACCTTTGTCATCTTTTGAATCAATCTTCCTGGCATCGAACCGATGTAAGTGCGGCGATGACCACGGATTTCCGCTTCATCACGCACACCACCGAGGGCCATGCGCACGAATTTGCGGTTGGTGGCGTTGGCAATCGACTCAGCCAGGGAGGTTTTACCCACGCCAGGCGGACCCACCAGGCACAACACCGGACCACGAATCTTCTTCACGCGCTTTTGCACGGCGAGGTATTCGAGGATGCGTTCTTTGACTTCTTCAAGACCATAGTGGTCGGCGTCAAGGATGTCCTCAGCGCGTGCCAGGTCCAGGCGCACTTTGGTCTGGGCCTTCCACGGCACCTGTACCAGCCAGTCGATGTAGGAGCGCACCACAGTGGCTTCGGCCGACATCGGCGACATCTGCTTGAGCTTGTTCAACTCGGCAGTGGCTTTGGTCAGGGCGTCTTTCGGCAGACCGGCGGCGTCGATGCGCTTTTTCAGCTCTTCGATTTCGTTGTGGCCTTCCTCGCTGTCGCCGAGTTCTTTCTGAATGGCCTTCATCTGCTCATTCAGGTAGTACTCGCGCTGGCTGCGCTCCATTTGTTTCTTCACGCGACCACGGATGCGCTTCTCAACCTGCAACAGGTCGATTTCGGCATCCAGCAGCGCCAGCACGTGCTCGACACGCGCCGACAGGTCGATGATTTCGAGGATGTCCTGCTTCTGCTCGATCTTCAGCGCCATGTGCGCGGCCATGGTGTCGACCAGGCGACTTGGCTCATCGATGCTGTTGAGGGAAGACAGGACTTCAGCCGGGACTTTCTTGCCCAACTGCACATACTGCTCGAATTGCGAAAGCAGGCTGCGTACAAACACTTCGGATTCGCGCTCAGGGGCCTCGACTTCGTCGATCAGCGCCACTTCGGCGCGCAGGTGGCCGTCCACCTCCATAAAGCGCTCGACCGCACCACGCTGCTCACCTTCCACCAGCACCTTGACGGTGCCATCAGGCAGCTTGAGCAGTTGCAGTACGGTAGCAATGGTGCCGACACGATACAGGGCGTCTTCGCCTGGATCATCGTCAGCAGGATTCTTCTGGGCCAACAGCAGGATTTGCTTGTCGCCCGTCATCGCGGCCTCGAGGGCTTCGATAGACTTCTCGCGCCCCACGAACAGCGGGATAACCATGTGCGGATAGACGACGACATCACGCAACGGCAGGAGAGGCAATTCGATGGTGGTCTTCATGATTTCGCCTCTATGACAGATGAAAAATAAGCTTGAAACCAAGATGGGGGCTGCATGCAAAAAAAACAAGCTTATTGCCAGCAGTTAAACGCAGTAAACGCTTTGGGGTAAAAAACGCCGTAAAAACAAAGGGGCCCCTGGAGGCCCCTTGTTTATACCGAAACTGCGAAACGCTTACGCGTCGGGCGCAGCCTTGGCAGCCGGCTCACTGTTTTCGTAGATATACAGTGGCTTGGACTTACCTTCTATAACGCTTTCGTCGATCACCACTTTACTCACCTCGGACTGCGAGGGGATTTCGTACATGGTGTCGAGCAGCACGCCTTCAAGAATCGAACGCAGGCCACGTGCACCGGTCTTGCGCTCCAGTGCCCGCTTGGCCACCGATTTGAGGGCGTCGGTGCGGAACTCGAGGTCGACACCTTCCATCTCGAACAGCTTGGCGTATTGCTTGGTCAGGGCGTTTTTCGGCTCGGTGAGGATCTGAATCAAAGCAGCCTCATCCAGCTCGTCCAACGTGGCCAGGACCGGCAGACGGCCCACGAATTCCGGGATCAGACCGAACTTGACCAGATCGTCAGGCTCGACTTCACGCAGGGACTCGCCAACCTTCTTGCCTTCTTCCTTGCTGCGCACTTCGGCACTGAAGCCGATGCCGCCGCGGGTCGAACGCTGCTGGATGACTTTTTCCAGACCGGAGAACGCACCACCACAGATAAACAGGATGTTACGCGTATCAACCTGAAGGAATTCCTGCTGCGGATGCTTGCGACCACCTTGTGGCGGTACGGAAGCGACCGTGCCTTCGATCAGTTTCAACAGGGCCTGCTGCACGCCTTCACCGGAAACGTCCCGGGTGATCGACGGGTTGTCCGACTTGCGGGAAATCTTGTCGATTTCGTCGATGTAGACAATACCCATCTGGGCTTTCTCTACGTCGTAGTCGCACTTCTGGAGCAGTTTCTGAATGATGTTCTCGACATCTTCACCCACGTAGCCAGCCTCGGTGAGGGTGGTAGCGTCGGCGATGGTGAACGGAACGTTCAGCAGGCGAGCGAGGGTTTCTGCAAGCAGGGTCTTACCCGAGCCTGTAGGACCGATCAGCAAGAT
This sequence comes from Pseudomonas sp. C 49-2, assembly GCF_003970195.1. Taxonomy (NCBI): domain Bacteria; kingdom Pseudomonadati; phylum Pseudomonadota; class Gammaproteobacteria; order Pseudomonadales; family Pseudomonadaceae; genus Pseudomonas; species Pseudomonas sp. C 49-2. The sequence goes on along the minus strand of NZ_RXYG01000009.1, from coordinate 39,687 downwards.
GTTGCTCTTGCCGAGTTCAACTTCGTCGCCTTTCTTGTCACGCTGGTTCAAGCGCTTGTAGTGGTTGTACACCGCTACGGCCAGAACCTTCTTTGCACGCTCTTGACCAATCACGTACTGGTCAAGGATGCCGCTGATTTCTTTGGGCGAAGGCAATTTATGCGCGCTGCTTTCGGCCTGGGCTTCCTGCACCTCCTCACGGATGATGTCATTGCACAGGTCGACGCACTCGTCGCAGATAAAGACCGAGGGGCCGGCAATCAATTTGCGCACTTCATGCTGGCTTTTGCCACAGAAGGAGCAATAGAGCAGCTTGCCGTTGTCCTCGCCGTTGCGGGTGTCAGTCATTCGTTCGATCCAAATCCGATAGGCTTGCAACACAAGATGAAGGCTTATGCGGGCTTTTTCAAGCCCGCCAGTGGTCGGACATGCCGACCAGCCCTATTTTGAGCAGCTTATATTAAGCGGGGCGCTGGCTGATCACGTCGTCGATCAACCCGTATGCTTTCGCAGCTTCGGCACTCATGAAGTTGTCGCGGTTGGTATCGCGCTCGATTTCTTCCAAGGTGTGCCCGCTGTGCTTGGCCATCAACGTATTGAGGCGCTCGCGAATAAACAGGATTTCCTTGGCGTGGATTTCGATGTCCGACGCCTGGCCCTGGAAACCGCCCAGTGGCTGGTGAATCATCACACGCGAGTTCGGCAGGCAGAAACGCTTGCCTTCTGCACCGGCGGTCAGCAGGAATGCGCCCATGCTGCAGGCTTGGCCAATGCAGGTGGTCGACACGTTCGGCTTGATGAACTGCATGGTGTCGTAAATCGACATGCCTGCAGTGACCGAGCCGCCTGGGGAGTTGATGTAGAGATGGATGTCCTTGTCCGGGTTTTCCGCTTCAAGGAACAGCAGCTGCGCACAGATCAGGTTGGCCATGTAGTCCTCTACCGGGCCCACCAGAAAGATCACTCGCTCCTTGAGCAGGCGCGAGTAGATGTCGTAGGCGCGTTCGCCACGAGCGGACTGCTCGACAACCATCGGGACCAGGCCGCCAGCGGCCTGGATATCAGAGTTCTGCTGAATATAGGAATTACGGAACATGCTCTGCAGTTACTCCCAAATAGTCATGTCTTGAAAACGCATAAGCCAGCGCGAGGCTGGCTTATGGTTGTATTTCCAACGAGTTGGACAATCAGTCGGCTTGTGCTGCTTCCGCCGGTTTGACTGCTTCTTCGTAAGAGACCGCTTTATCGGTCACCTTAGCCTTCTGCAGAACAGTATCCACAACTTGTTCTTCCAGCACAACCGAACGCACTTCGTTCAGTTGCTGATCGTTCTTGTAGTACCAAGCCACGACCTGCTCAGGCTCCTGGTAGGCCGAAGCCATTTCCTGGATCATTTCGCGAACGCGATCTTCGTCAGGCTTGAGGTCGAACTGCTTGACCACTTCAGCCACGATCAGACCCAGCACGACGCGGCGCTTGGCTTGTTCTTCGAACAGCTCGGCTGGCAGTTGGTCAGGCTTGATGTTGCCACCAAACTGCTGAACAGCTTGTACGCGCAGGCGATCCACTTCGTTGGACAGCAGGGCCTTGGGCACTTCGATCGGGTTGGCGGCCAGCAGACCGTCCATGACCTGGTTCTTGACCTTGGACTTGATGGCCTGACGCAGTTCGCGCTCCATGTTCTTGCGAACTTCGGTGCGGAAGCCCTCGATGCCGGTTTCCTTGATGCCGAATTGAGCGAAGAACTCTTCGTTCAGCTCTGGCAGCTTAGGCTCGGAAACACTGTTGACGGTCACGGTGAACTCGGCGGCTTTGCCAGCCAGGTCCAGGTTCTGGTAGTCAGCAGGGAAAGTCAGGTTCAGAACGCGCTCTTCGCCGGCTTTGGCGCCAACCAGGCCATCTTCGAAACCAGGGATCATGCGGTTGGAACCCAGCACCAGCTGAGTACCCTTGGCGGAGCCGCCAGCGAAGACTTCGCCGTCAACCTTGCCAACGAAATCGATGTTCAGTTGGTCTTCGTTCTGGGCAGCACGGTCGGCCACTTCGAAACGGGTGTTCTGCTTGCGCAGGATTTCCAGCATGTTGTCCAGGTCCGAATCAGCCACTTCGGCGCTCAGACGCTCGATGGCAATACCGTCGAAACCGGCCACTTCAAATTCAGGGAACACTTCGAATACGGCAACGTATTCCAGGTCCTTGCCAGCTTCCAGGGACTTAGGCTCGATCGACGGCGAACCTGCTGGGTTCAGCTTGTGCTCAACAACAGCTTCATAGAAAGAAGCCTGGATCACGTCACCGACAGCTTCCTGGCGCGCATCGGCACCAAAACGGCGCTTGATTTCGCTCATTGGCACTTTGCCTGGACGGAAACCAGCGATCTTGGCCTTCTGGGCAGTCTGCTGCAGACGCTTGTTGACCGCAGTCTCGATACGCTCGGCCGGCACGGTGATGCTCAGGCGACGCTCGATAGCAGTAGTATTTTCAACAGAAACTTGCATGGATATTCCTCGTTGCACAGACGTTAGCCGGCCATTTCCGACCCCAATCAAGGGCATGCATTCTAGTGGGTCAAACTCAAGAAGTCACCCTACTGCAAATACGCCCGAAAACAGCCGGCAATTTATCGGTACGAAGGCACGGATGCACTTCGCCCCGGTGACAAATACAACCCATCACGCCAGGGCTCTGCGCCGCCCCTTCTATATATAGAAGAAGTCGTCATCCATCGCCCTGACGGCCAACCCCGCAAACAGGACTGGCTGGCAGCGCAGCATCATCGAGATACACAAATACGATGAAACGCCACGCCGTCGCACCCCATTACCTGCAGGCGCTGGATATTTCGAACCGCTAAAACCAAAAAAGGCGCCAGACTGTTAAATCTGGCGCCTTTCGAATATGGGGTGGACGAAGGGGATCGAACCCTCGACAACGGGAGTCACAATCCCGTGCTCTACCAACTGAGCTACGCCCACCATATTGCGTTAACAAAGAAACCAAACCACTTCTTTGTTGAGCCCTGCCCTGCCTTTCGACGGGGCCAAGCTTTATTTGGTGCGGATGAAGAGACTCGAACTCTTACGCCTCGCGGCGCTGGAACCTAAATCCAGTGTGTCTACCAATTCCACCACATCCGCGCTTGAAGCTCTTAAAGCAAAGGCGCCAGACGATTAATCTGGCGCCTTTTAAAATATGGGGTGGACGAAGGGGATCGAACCCTCGACAACGGGAGTCACAATCCCGTGCTCTACCAACTGAGCTACGCCCACCATATAGCGCTACTTGTGCCAAAGCTGCCTAATGGCGCACCCGGCAGGACTCGAACCTGCGACCATCCGCTTAGAAGGCGGATGCTCTATCCAGCTGAGCTACGGGCGCCTGATTAATCTGTACTCTTGGAGGATTACAAACTAAGTGCTTCCAGCCTTGCAGAACAACACGCTATTCTGCTCGACCTTCTTAACCAGTGCTAGGCTGTGCCCGACAAGTGCGACGAATAGTATAGACGCCCTCGAAACCCGTCAAATCTTTTTTGAAAAAAATTCATTTTATTTAAGGGGTTAGGGCAATTTGCAGACCAAGCGCCTTTGCCCTCACGTCTTGGCATGCGAGAATGCGCGCACTTTTCTTCCCCCTCTCGATGGTTAATCACGCGTAATGACTGCACAACTTATCGACGGCAAATCAATCGCCGCCAGCCTGCGCCAGCAGATCGCCAAACGAGTCACCGAGCGTAGCCAGCAGGGCCTGCGCACGCCTGGCCTCGCGGTGATCCTGGTCGGCAGCGATCCTGCCTCTCAGGTTTATGTCTCGCACAAGCGTAAAGACTGTGAAGAGGTCGGCTTTATTTCCAAGGCCTACGACTTGCCTTCCGAGACCACCCAGCAGGCCCTTACCGACCTGATCGACAGCCTCAACGACGACCCGAAGATCGATGGCATCCTGCTGCAACTGCCATTGCCCGAGCATCTGGACGCCTCAAAACTACTGGAGCGCATTCGCCCCGACAAAGACGTCGACGGTTTCCACCCTTATAACGTCGGCCGCCTGGCCCAGCGTATCCCGCTGCTGCGTCCGTGCACGCCGAAAGGCATCATGACCCTGCTGGAAAGCACCGGTGTCGACCTGTACGGCCTCGACGCCGTGGTCGTCGGCGCCTCCAACATCGTTGGCCGCCCGATGGCCATGGAACTGTTGTTGGCCGGCTGCACCGTGACCGTCACCCACCGCTTCACCAAAGACCTCGCCGGCCACGTCGGCCGCGCCGACCTGGTCGTGGTCGCTGCCGGCAAGCCGGGGCTGGTCAAAGGCGAGTGGATCAAGGAAGGCGCCATCGTCATCGACGTGGGCATCAACCGTCAGGACGACGGCAAGCTGGTGGGCGATGTGGTGTACGAAACCGCCCTGCCCCGCGCCGGCTGGATCACGCCAGTGCCAGGCGGCGTCGGCCCGATGACGCGTGCTTGCCTGTTGGAAAACACGTTATACGCTGCAGAAACCCTGCACAGCTAACAAGCGCTCCAACAAAGAGCCCTGCCATCGGCAGGGCTTTTTATTGGCCAGTTGCCTTCCCCTCCCGATTCGCTTGACCCCGGCGCGTTGATAATGACCAAGAACAGCGTTACGCAGGCAAGGCACGATGCTATCCCCGGCCAAGGGCTTACCCTGATTATTTTCGCCGCATTCGTCACGCTTGCTGCCGTTGGGCTGAGTCTGCTGGCAATCTACTTCCAAATAGGAAGCAATGTTCAGGTGCCGGTTTTTGCAGCCGAGCGCATAACAACCCCCTCTCAGTTGAATCCCGAGCCAGTTGAACGCGCGGTTTTCATAATTCTCGCCGCACTGGCTCCAATTGGCCTGGTTGCCGCGCTCAGGTTCCTGCGAGGCTTCAACCCGCCACCCTGGCTCGCGGGCCTGACGCTAGCCCTGCTATCCCTCGCATTGGCAGGCCCATTCATCGCCTCGGACTTCACCAGCGTGATGTTCTTCCCCAAGAGCGTGTCGGGTACCAGCCGGACGATCATGCTGGCGCTGTCCGTAATCCTCTCGATAGCCGTGCTGGTACAGAATTGGACCGGGGGCAAGCCAAGCCGCTCGTCGATGGCGCTTACCATTGCGCTGGCTTGTATAGCGACCCTCATCTTCCAGATAGTCCCTTACAGGTTGGCTTCCATTGACACGGTCACCCTCGCAAGCCAATGGTCTGTCAGCTATGACGCCGCCACCTATGCGCTGACCCAAGTCGTCGCAGGCAAAACGTTACTCAGCGAATTACCTTCGCAATATGGTTTATTCCCGGAACTGATCGCCCCATTTTTCAAACTTGTCGGAGTGAGTGTCTTCTCCGTCAGCACTTTTTTTGCAGTGCTCCAGCTCGTCGGCCTTGTCTGCCTCGCCGTGATCTTGCACCTTCACGTACGCAACCACGGCCTGAGGATATTGACGTTCCTGTGCCTGCTGATACCTACAAGCCTGTTTCTGTACCTGAACGGATTCGCGCAGGAAATCTATCTGCAGTACTACCCTATTCGCTTTATTTGCCCTGCCGTGTCGCTGCTCCTGTTCGCACACTACTGCTCCCGCCCTTCACGCATGCGCCTTGGCGCGCTGGGAATAGCCTCAGGTATCGCGGTTTTCTGGAACATAGATTCTGGAATTCCAGTGCTGATTTCCATAGGCGCAACGCTTTTGGTGAAACCTCTTTTTAGTCAGCGCCCGAAATGGAAAAGTCTGCTACCCGCGCTCGGCTTTTCACTTTTTGCAGTGCTGAGCCTGTGTATCCTGATGATTACCCTGCGAATCAAGGCTGGCGCCCCACTCGGCATTCAGGAAGCCCTTGCGTCCCAGAAACTGTTCTACGGAGCGGGTTTCATGATGCTGCCAATGCCCCTCACCTTCCATCCCTGGCAAGTCATTCTGCTTGTTTATGCAGCGGCGGCCGTCACAGCGCTTTCGGCATGGCGGCGACATAGCGACAAGCCGGTGTATGACTTGCTCTTCTGCACCTCCCTGATGGGACTTGGACTGTTCACCTACTACCAGGGGCGTTCACACATTTTCTGCCTGATGATGGTGCTATGGCCCGCACTGGTAACAGGTGCGGTGCTGACAGACTTGATCCTGCGATCAATCCGCAAACGCTCTACATCTGCCCTATCCAACGTGCTGGCTGTCCCGTTTCTTGTCTTCGTGAGCCTCGGCACGGTGACCCTGGCCTTTTCGAGTCGCAACCTTGTAACAACTGGCATCGACACGCTCTCCGACTTCCACACGCCCAGGGACTCTGTGGTAGCGAACGAACTGGCGTTTCTACGCGCAACCTACAAGGGGCGTAACTGCTTGATCCTGGCACAACGACAGGCTATCTATCATGCGCAACTGCAAACCTCCTCGCCTTTGCCTGGGCCCGGCATGATCGAAACCTTGCTGCAGAGCGACCTCGACGCGCTCATGGCTGGGGCACTCGCGACCCCTCTACCGTGCATTTACCTAGGAATAGGCCCCTCTTCGCAAACCCTGGCGAAGATCGATGACGCGGCGCTCATCTCGCACTATCCGGTCAATGCAAAAAATGACCTTGGAACGCTTCTGTTACTTGAGCCCCCCAAGGTGGGTTCAAAATCGGTACAACCCTAACCAATCATCGGCTTACGGCCTTTATTTAAAGGCCTCTATCGCTTTCTGATCCATACTCCTAAAATGTAACGGCATTTGTCATACAACCCGTTCCAGAACGGTATTTCCTTACTTTTAGCGAGTTCATCCGCGTGAAAATTCGTCTTTCTATTGTCAGCCTATTTTTTGCTTTCACAGGCACCTTCGCGCACGCCGCCGAAACCACCCAGACCCCGCGTGATACGTCCAAGCTGCAAATCGCTTCTGGCAGCGCCATGTTGGTCGACCTGCAGACCAACAAGGTCATTTATTCCAGCAACCCGGATGTGGTGGTGCCCATCGCTTCGGTGAGCAAATTAATGACTGGCCTGATCGTGCTCGAAGCCAAGCAGAATATGGATGAGTACATCGATATCAACATCACCGACACGCCGGAAATGAAAGGCGTGTTCTCGCGCGTGAAGATCGGCAGCCAGATGCCGCGCAAGGAAATGCTGCTGATTGCTCTGATGTCCTCGGAAAACCGCGCCGCCGCGAGCCTGGCCCACCACTACCCGGGTGGCTATGCAGCCTTCATCGCCGCGATGAACGCCAAGGCCAAGGCGTTGGGCATGACCAGCACTCATTATGTAGAACCCACTGGCCTTTCGATCCACAACGTGTCCACTGCCCGCGACCTGAGCAAACTGCTGGCCGCCGCGCGTCACTACCCGCTGCTGAGCCAATTGAGCACCACCAAGGAAAAGACCGTGTCGTTCCGCAAGCCCAACTACACCCTGGGCTTCTCCAACACTGACCACCTGATCAACCGCGCCAATTGGGACATCAAGCTGACCAAGACCGGTTTCACCAACCAGGCCGGCCACTGCCTGGTGCTGGTGACCAGCATGGGCAACCGCCCGGTATCGTTGGTGATCCTGGATGCCTTCGGTAAATTCACCCACTTTGCCGATGCCAGCCGTATCCGCAATTGGGTCGAGACCGGCAAGAGCGGTTCGGTGCCGGATGTGGCGTTGCGCTACAAGGCCGACAAGAACCTGAAGAATCGTCCTAACGCTGCGGAAGCCCGTCGCTAAACGATATAAAAAACGGCGCTTCGATAGCGCCGTTTTTTATTTGCGTTCCGCCAACACCTTCAGTGCCTGCGCCGCCGCCCGCTCCTGCCCGGCCTGGGCCGTCGCATTCGCCGAGTCGCGCCAACGTTGTGCATCTACATTCGCCGGCAACTGGCTCGGGCGCTGAGTGAGGATTGCCCAACTGCCGGCGCTTTTCCATTTGGACTCAAAGTCGCTGAAGCTCATCAACAAACGTCGATCCATGCCAGAGCGCAACAACACCGTACTTTTCTGCTGATTGAACCCCACTACGACCACGTAGTGCGCGTCCGACCACAGCCCGCCACCGATCCGCGCCATCACTGGATAACCCGCTGCCACCTGTGCCAGCACCGCTGTCAGCTTGGCGTCCAGCGGGTACACCATCAGCCCGTACTCGCGCGCCAGCACCTGCATGTTGCGCTCAAGGTCCGCTTCGCCGCCCGGCAAATGCAGCGGTTTATCCAATAGCCCCGGTGTCATGACAATGCCTTGTTGCGACAGCATGCTGGCTAAAGACGTAGGACCACTCTGATAAGCCTCGCTGCGAAAGGTCGGCACGCCATTGAGCTCGACGCGCTCCGGCAGGCCCGCCAGTCTCGACGGAGTGGAGGAACACGCCGCAAGGCCCAAGGCACACGCGAGGAACAAGGATGTTTTCAGGTTCGACCGTAACCGCAATTTTCTACTCTCTTGATCAACTGCCGGTAAGGGCCCTGATCATAGGACGCTCTGCCACGCGGGTATAGCCCGCAGGCTTAGTAAAGGACGCGGATAGAGCAAAGAAGTTGGACAGACACGACCATTGGTCAATAGCAGGCAACCGTCAGCTAGCTAGACTGTCCATTGAGAAGACTGTGTGTGCCCCCTGGGGGCGAAAGGAGGCCGGAATGAGCCTTGCAACAACGATTGTCCTGTTGATATGCGGTTGGCTGGCGGTAGCCGGCGCCATGTTGTGGGGGGTGTTACGCATCACCCGTCGGCACCATCACCCCCACGTCAAACCCGCTGCACCCGCCAAACCCCATAAGGTCGCGGTACATCACGCCTAGCCAGGCATGCAATTGAAGTCCTGAGTCGCCGCGACCTCCTTGCCGTGACCATCCATCAAGGATGCGCGCACGGTGGTGCCCAAGCTCGACTCCACCAGGGTGTAGTGCTCACCCGCCTTGAAATCCTTGTATTCGACCCGACCCTGGCAGTCCTGCTGGTTGTCGTCGCCTGGCTCCTCCTCAAACAGCGTCACATCCAGGCGATGATCCCCCGGCGTCACCTCGAAGAAACGTCCGTCATCCACGCGCTTGCCGTCCACGCGTTCGGCCATCAGGTCGTTAGGGGCTTCTTCTTTCAAACCGATCCACGCTTCGCTCGGGTCGGCCTTGGGAATCGGGCCGGCGCACGCCGACAACAACAGCACAGCACCGAGGGCCGGGATCAATAACAAGGGTTTGAGTGACATGGCAGGGCTCCAAAGAAGGACGATGTGTCCGATGGGTTACAAGCTTGGGGAGCCACCCTTTGTAGAACAAATGAATACAGATGAAACGATCTTCAGCCCTTACCTAAATGTTCCTTCACCTGGCTGAAAGGTGCGTGTTAGGTGGGTCGGGCAAGACTGCCGGGGTTTGCAATCCTGCTCCCTCCGGAGGTTTCACGCATGCTCGGGCTGGTAAAGACCGCACTGCAAAAGCCGTACACGTTTATCGTGTTGGCCATATTCATCTGCATCATCGGGCCGATGGCGGCCCTGCGTACCCCCACTGACGTTTTTCCGGACATTGGTATTCCCGTGGTCGCCGTAGTCTGGCAGTACAACGGTCTGTCGCCGGACGCCATGGCCGGCCGGGTGATCTACACCTATGAACGCTCCCTGAGCACCACGGTTAACGACATCGAGCATATCGAGTCGCAATCCTTGCCCGGCATGGGCATTGTCAAAATTTTCTTCCAACCCGGCGTGGATATCCGCACCGCCAACGCCCAGGTGACGGCGGTATCACAAACCGTGCTAAAGCAGATGCCACCGGGCATCACGCCGCCGCTGATCCTCAACTACAGCGCCTCCACGGTGCCGATTTTGCAGATGGCGTTCTCCAGCCCCAGCCTCTCGGAAGCCAAGATCCGCGACCTGGTGCAGAACAACATTCGCCTGCCCCTGAGCGCCCTGCCCGGCCTGGCCATGCCCACACCGATGGGCGGCAAGCAACGCCAGATCACCCTGGACCTCGACCCGCAGGCGCTGGCCGCCAAAGGTTTATCGGCCCAGGACGTCGGCAATGCCTTGGCGCTGCAGAACCAGATCATCCCGGTGGGCACCGCCAAACTCGGTCCCAACGAATACACCATCTTGCTCAACAACAGCCCCAAAGCCATCGACGAGCTGAATGACCTGCCGATCAAAACGGTCGACGGAGCCTTGATCACCATCGGCCAGGTCGCCCACGTGCGTGACGGCTCGCCGCCGCAGACCAACATCGTACGCGTCGACGGCCACCGCGCAGTCCTCATGCCAGCATTGAAAAACGGCAGCATCTCCACCCTGTCGATCATCGACGGCATCCGCCAGATGCTGCCGCGCATCAACGAAACCCTGCCGCCGTCGCTGAAGACCTCGCTGCTGGGGGATGCCTCGGTGTTCGTGAAACAGTCAGTGGGCAGCGTGGCCCAGGAAGGCATCATCGCCGCGCTACTGACCAGTGCGATGATCCTGCTGTTCCTCGGCAGTTGGCGTTCCACGATCATTATTGCCGCCTCGATTCCCCTGGCCGTGCTGTCGGCCATCGCGCTGCTGGCGGTCAGCGGGCAAACCCTCAACGTGATGACCCTCGGCGGGCTGGCGTTGGCGGTGGGGATCCTGGTGGACGACGCCACGGTGACCATCGAAAACATCAACTGGCACCTGGAACAAGGCAAGGCGGTGAAGACCGCGATTCTCGACGGCGCCGCACAGATCGTCGGCCCGGCGTTCGTCTCGCTGCTGTGTATTTGCATCGTTTTCGTGCCGATGTTCTTGCTGCAAGGCATCGCCGGTTATCTGTTCCGGCCGATGGCCCTGGCGGTGATCTTTGCCATGGCCAGCTCTTTCATTCTGTCGCGTACGCTGGTGCCGACGCTGGCAATGTTCCTGCTCAAGCCGCACACCCCGGAGCAAGGTGCAGGGCACCACCCAGAAGATGAATTCATCAATCATCACGAGGGTGAGCAGCATCAGAAACAGCGCAATGCCGTGCTGCAATCGGTGCTGAATTTCCAACAGGGTTTCGAGCGGCATTTCTCGAACATCCGCGACACTTATCACGGCCTGCTGACCTTGGCACTGGGCAATCGCAAGCGTTTTATCGTCGGTTTCCTGGCCTGTGTGCTGGCGTCGTTCCTGCTGCTGCCAAGCCTTGGCCAGGACTTCTTCCCGGCCACCGACGCGGGCGCCTTGGCCCTGCACGTGCGCCTGCCACTGGGCACGCGCATCGAAGAAAGCGCCGCCGCCTTCGACCGTATCGAAGCGCGGATTCGTGAAGTGATTCCCGCCGAAGAACTCGACACCATCGTCGACAACATCGGCATCCCGCTCAGCGGTATCGACATGGCCTACAGCAGCAGCGGCACCATCGGCCCGCAGGACGGCGATATCCAGGTCACGCTGAAAAAAGACCACGCGCCCACCGCCGACTACGTAAAGAAATTGCGTGAAGCCCTGCCAGAAAGTTTCCCCGGCAGCCATTTCGCATTCCTGCCGGCAGACATCAGCAGCCAGATCCTCAACTTCGGCGCCCCGGCCCCTCTGGACGTGAAAATCTCCGGGCGCAGCGATGAAGAAAACCGCGCCTATGCGGTGGAACTGGAACGGCGCCTGCAACACGTACCGGGCATCGCCGACCTGCGCATCCAGCAGTCCACCGGCTACCCGTCCTTGCAGGTCAACGTCGACCGCCTGCGCGCCAATGGCCTGGGCATCACCGAGCGGGACGTGACCAACAGCATGGTCGCCTCCCTCGCCGGCAGTTCCCAAGTGGCACCGACCTTCTGGCTCAACCCGGCCAACGGCGTGTCCTACTCCATCGTCGCCGCCACCCCGCAATACCGCCTCGACAGCCTGCCTTCGCTGGAAGCGCTGCCGGTGACCGGCGCCGACGGCCAGTCGCAGATCCTCGGCGGCGTGGCCACTATCTCCCGCGTGCAAAGCCCGGCGGTGGTGACCCACTACAACATCGAACCGACCCTGGACCTGTACGCCAACGTGCAAGGCCGCGATCTCGGCGGCGTGGCCCGTGATGTGCAGAAAGTGCTGGATGACACCGCCTCCATGCGCCCCAAAGGCGCAGTGATCAGCCTGCACGGACAGATCGATGCGCTGCATGAAGCGTTCAGCGGCTTGAGCCTTGGCCTGCTCGGTGCGGTAGTGCTGATCTACCTGCTGATCGTGGTCAACTTCCAGTCTTGGGTCGATCCGTTCGTGATCATCACCGCCTTGCCTGCGGCGCTGGCAGGGATCGTGTGGATGCTGTTCCTCAGCGGCACCTCGTTGTCGGTGCCCGCCTTGACCGGCGCGATCCTGTGCATGGGCGTGGCCACGGCCAACTCGATCCTGGTGGTGAGTTTCTGCCGCGAACGCCTGGCCGAACATGGTGATGCACTGAAGGCCGCGCTGGAAGCCGGCTACACGCGCTTCCGCCCGGTGTGCATGACCGCCCTGGCGATGATCATCGGCATGTTGCCCCTGGCGATTTCCGAGGAGCAGAACGCCCCGCTCGGCCGTGCGGTGATCGGTGGCTTGATCCTCGCCACCACCGCCACCCTGTTGTTTGTCCCCGTGGTCTTCAGCCTGGTCCACGGCCGTCACCCTACTCGCGCCACTGCTGGAGAAACGCCTCATGTCGTCTGATCACAAACCCTCGCGCAAGCGTCTGATGCTCATGGGTGTCGGCGGCCTGACCCTGGCCGCCCTGTTGGTCGCCAACGGCCTGCATGCCCGCACGCTGCACGAACAATCGGTCACCGCCTGGACCGAAACCGCCGCCATCCCGCAGGTGATGGTGTTCCAACCGCAGCAGAATGTCGCCGGCGATACCCTGCGCTTGCCGGCGCACTTGGAAGCCTGGAGCAAGGCGCCGATTCACGCCCGTGTCAGCGGCTACTTGAAGGACTGGAAAGCCGACATCGGCACCCAGGTCAAAGCCGGGCAAATCCTCGCCGAGATCGACAGCCCCGACCTGGACCAGCAACTGGCGCAAACCCACGCCCGGCTGGTACAGGAACAGGCCAACGCACGCCTGGCCGAAACCACCGCCACCCGCTGGCAAAACCTGCTCGCCAGCCATTCGGTATCGCGCCAGGAGGCCGATGAAAAAACCTCCAATGCCGCTGCCGCAAAAGCCAACGCCGAAGCCGCCGCTGCCGACTATGCGCGGCTGTCCGCGCTGGAAAGCTACAAGACGATCCGCGCGCCATTCGCCGGCACCATCACCGCGCGCAACACCGATATCGGCCAGTTGATCAAGGCCGACACCGACAGTGATCCGGAACTGTTCAACATCGCCGACACCCACCAACTGCGCCTGTATGTGCCTGTGCCGCAGAACTACGCGGCGGTCATCCACCCAGGCCTCGAAGCCGAGCTGACCGTGCCCGAGCACCCCGGCGAACACTTCAAGGCGCACCTGATCGGTGATTCCACCGCCATCGACCGCCGTTCGGGCACCTTGCTCGCGCAGTTCGTGGCCGACAACCCCAACGGCGAATTACTGCCCGGTGATTACGCCGAAGCCACCCTGCCGATTCCGGCGGATACCCATGGCGTGAGCATCCCCGCCAGCGCATTGATCTTCCGCGCCCAAGGCACGCAAGTGGCGGTGTTGGATGCGCAGAATCACGTGCACCTGCAGGACATTCACATCGGCCTCGACCTGGGCGAACGCCTGGTCATCGACCAAGGCCTGAAACCCGCCGACCGCGTGGTCGACAACCCGCCGGACGCCCTGCGTGAAGGCGACCCGGTACAACTGGCCGATGCTGCCGGAGGTGCGCATGCGCCTAAGGCTTAAACCCCTGGCAGCGCTGATGCTGCTGGCGTTGCAGGGCTGCTCGATGGCGCCGACCTACAAAGTGCCGAGCGTTGATTTGCCGGCCGGCTACCGCGAACAGACCAGCGATGGCCCCTGGCACAGCGCGCAACCGTCCGATCAACTGGCGCCTGAGTGGTGGACGCTCTACCACGATTCGCGCCTGAATGACCTGCAACAGCAACTGCTCAAGGCCAACCCGGATTTGGCGGCGGCACTGGCGCACTTCGACGCGTCCCAGGCCTATGCCAGCCAGTTGCATGCGGGGTTGTTCCCGCAGATCACCGCCAGTGCGCAGCCGTTGCGCCAGCGCCAATCGGACTCGCGGCCACTGCGAGGCGATACGCAGCCGTCGGTCTACAACAGCAATACCGCAGGGTTTTCACTGAGCTACGACCTGGACCTGTGGGGCAAAATCCGCAACCAGGTGGCGGCCGGTGATGCCCAGGCACAGGCGTCCGGCGATGATTTGGCGGTGGCGCGCTTGAGCCTGCAACATCAGTTGGCGACGTTGTACGTGCAGCTCAACGGGTTGGATGCGCAGGCGCGGATTCTCAACAGCTCACTGGAGGATTTCAGCCAGGCGTTGCAGCTGACCCGTAGCCGGTATGAGGGGCAGATTGCGTCGGAGCTGGACCTTACCCGCGCGCAGAATCAACTGGCCGAGGCCAAGGCGCAATGGGATGAAGTGCGCGGGCAGCGCAATCTGACCGAGCACGCCATAGCAGAACTGGTGGGTGTGGCAGCCAGCGATTTTTCATTACCGCCGAGCACGCAATTGATCGCCTTGCCGGGGATACCCTCGCAATTGCCTAGCCACCTGCTGCAACGTCGTCCGGATATTGCAGCGGCCGAGCGACGAGTATTTGCCGCCAACGCCAACATCGGCGTGGCCAAGGCGGCGTGGTATCCGGATTTCAGTTTGACGGGGTTGATTGGCGGGCAGACTCAGGGGGTCGGCAACCTGCTGTCCGCGGGCAATCGCTATTGGGCATTGGGGCCGTTGGTCAATTTGCCGATCTTCGATGGCGGTCGTCTAAGCGCCAACGAACGCCAGGCCAAGGCCGAGTTTGAAGAGGCGTCGGCGCAGTACCGCAGCCAGGTGCTGAAAGCCGTGCGCGAAGTCGAGGACAACCTGGCGCAACTGCGGGATCTGCAGCAGGAAGCACAGGATGAACAAGCGGCAGCGGATGCAGCGCAGCACACGCAAGCACTGGCGATGAACAGCTATCAGGCGGGGGCCGTAAGTTATCTGGATGTGGTGACGGCGCAGACGGCGGCGTTACAGGCGCAGCGGACATTGCAGGCGGTGCAGACGCGGCAGTTGCAGGCGAGTGTCGGGCTGGTGACTGCCCTCGGTGGTGGCTGGCAACCTGGCATTTGATAAATATGGAGTAATGAAATGTGAAGAGGCCTCCCGAACAAGGAAACAGGGAGGCCATAGAGGGTAAATTATTAGTCTAGAGCTTCGGCCTCATAAATTTCATGCTGATCTGCAATAATATCTAGTGCACGATGAAGCATTTTATGAACTTTAAGATGCTCCGCGCGTTTAATTTCGCCCCTAGTTGCAGACGTCTGGTCAACATAGGACCAAATATAGGTTTCCCCCGCACTAGCCTTTATCCCAATAGCACCGACTCGATACAAACAGGACAATAGACTTATTAGAACATCAGACTCTTTAGCACCACTAGCGCCATAGTATTTCTTAACCATGACAACACATGGATCAACAATCTTTCCATCATCCAAGGACATCATGACGTCTTCCAGCTTTGACTCTTTAATCATAGACTTTGTAAAAGTCGCCTTAACACCTCGAATAACTTCAACTGTATCATCAAAGTTTGGATATATTTCCCCCCACTCTTCCTTCAAAGATTTAAGTCTCTTGCCAGAGTATTGTGCCTCTGCAGCCAGTAGAGCTCGCCAAGAAATACGCTCTCGCTCGGAAGCAATTAAAAAACTCTCATTAACAAACTGCAATACATCTCTTGGACGACGAAGAGTACGTTCTATAATAAAATCCATCGACGTCTGTCCGCCACCTCTACGGGGTTTAGGAAAAACGTCATCAAACGTCACTAATGCTTTGGTGTATTGACTCTTGAAGACCTCGTTAATCCTAAGCTCTACCAGTTTGGTCAGCTCTTCCGGCGACCACGTCAAATTCAAAATGTATGACTCATACTTTTCCTCCTGAAAGCCAGAGTCTCGAGTCATATCAAAAACAAGATCAAGTAGATCTTTCCGGAGTGCAGCAATTATCTTGATCTGTCTAATTTTTCGAAACGTCTTTATTTCTTCTATTAACGCCCTAATAAAACGAACTCTGGTTTCAGTAGCTGCCCATTCTTCGTCGAGCTGATCAATAAGCAAATAAAACTTTTTTTGAGGGTCAGAAAATGAATACTCAGAAAGCAGATCTAAAACTTCATTCAACTTTTTAATCTGAAGACCACTAACAACCTGGCTAGCCCGTTGCCGAATCTCTACCTTTTCTCCTTCGCTAAGTCTTTCAACTCCAGCATAAGTCAAACTAAGCCCGGAATATGCAGCACCAATAGAAGCCTTTGTATCAGACTCTAATTTTTTCGTTATTTCTTTTAAGTGCTCTTCCGTATCCAGCCAAAACTTATTACCCCACTCATTGAAATACTCTATCGCCTTCCTCTTTGCAAGATCCCGACTAAAAGAGTTCAACAAGCTCTCAACAAAGCCTCGACTATCACACTCTGACTTAATGTCATACCGAAGCTTTAATAACTCAACAGTTAATACATGCCTCCACAACAACCGGTAAAACAGATCTAGATTAATACCTAAAGCATCAAAAAATTGAATAATATCAGAATATTCTAAAAACCTAATTGAAATATCATTGGGATCAAGTTTTACATATTTCTGAGCGGTAGAAGCAACCTTATAAAGGAGTGCGCTTTTTCCAGACCCTGTCCTTCCTAGAACAATCGACTCAGGGGAATCGACATCTAATAGCTGGCGCAAATGTCCATTATCAACAAAACAACGGCTTAATAACTCTGTATCAGCTTCAGCGTCTAACGCGCCAACTCTAAGATTTCGAGATATTTTTATTTTCTTCTCGTCCATCACTACCCCCTGCCCATAAGGCGATAAGCCACTATAGCCCGAGACACCGAGAACGCCATTTTTCGAAATCATTTCCTGCGTACGCAAATGTTTCAAAAAATTTACAGCTACATGCCAAGGCAGCATATAATTTTCTGCCTTCAAAAATTACATCTGCAATAACTATTTAGAATAAACATTCCAGAGTAGGTAGAGCGTTTTTTCCGACAACCTTTTAGGCTTACCTCTCGGAAATCCTCTGACTAATCTTCGCCAGTCGTTGCCAATTCAGCGACCGGACGTGAGAATCCGTTGACTTACCTAGGCGCGCAGGCGCCCACCGTATACAGTGCAGGCGCATTTTTGGGCTTGATGTTATGGCGGCTGTCCGCGGGCACGCTTACGCGTGGCCGGGCTATCTAGGAGCTTGGTTCTCACCCCGCGTACGGCTGCCACCTAAGTCCGTGAGAAGACAGGGCGACAGCTTTATTTACCTAGGAGAACGTCATGATTAAAGACAGTCTCAATCTCCCTTCCAATTCAAACCTCCTCTTCACCCTCCGGCCCGACCTCGACAACGAAACCCTGCTGGTCAATGCCTATCAGGATCTTGAATCCATCAATGCCATCGCCGCGAACCTGGCTTTTGAAGTCGACGATCCGCAACGCAGTGTACAGCGTCGTCCGTCAGGGACTCATCGCGGGCAAGCCCGGCTCCCACATTTTTGATGTGTGAACCCTTTCAAAATGGGCTTGCCTGCGATAGCGGTGGATCAGTAAGTAAGTAACTGAAGCTCCGCATTTCAGGCGGCAAGCTTGCCGCTGGCGATTGCCGCCGACGCGGCGACCATTGCCCTGAGCAACACCGCACACCCCGCCGCCAGATCATCCGGCGCGGCATTCTCGATTTCGTTGTGGCTAATGCCACCTTCACAGGGCACAAAAATCATCCCCGCCGGCCCCAGCTCAGCGACAAAAATCGCGTCATGCCCTGCCCCGCTGACGATGTCCATGTTCGACAAGCCCAGGCTATTAGCGGCATCGCGTACCGCATCCACGCAGCCTTTGTCGAAGTACAACGGCGGGAAGTCAGCCGTGGGTTCCATTTCGAAACTCAGCCCGTGTTTGGCACAGGTGTCTTCAATGACCTGGCGCACTTGGGCAATCATCGAATCCAATCGCGCCGGTTCCAAGTGGCGGAAGTCCAACGTCATGCGCACCTCACCCGGAATTACGTTGCGCGAGCCGGGATACGCCTGCAGGCAACCCACCGTGCCACACGCGTGAGGCTGATGACCCAGCGCCGCCGCATTCACCGCCGCCACTACGGCCGCCGCGCCCACCAGGGCATCCTTGCGCAGGTGCATTGGCGTTGGCCCTGCATGCGCTTCAACCCCACGCAGCTTCAGGTCAAACCACTTCTGCCCCAGTGCGCCAAGCACCACACCGATGGTTTTCTTCTCGTCCTCAAGAATCGGGCCTTGCTCGATGTGTGCTTCGAAATACGCACCCACCTTATGCCCACTGACCGGCCGTGAGCCCGCGTAGCCAATCGCATTCAATGCATCGCCGACACTGACGCCGTCCACATCGACCTTGGCCAGTGTGTCCGCCAGGGTGAATTTCTCGGCGAACACGCCGGAGCCCATCATGCACGGCGGGAAGCGCGAGCCTTCCTCGTTGGTCCATACCACCACTTCCAGCGGCGCCTCGGTTTCCACGTTCAGGTCATTGAGCGTGCGCAGTACTTCCACACCGGCCAGCACACCGAAGCAACCATCGAACTTGCCGCCGGTGGGCTGGGTGTCGATGTGGCTGCCAGTCATCACCGGTGGCAGGTTCGGATCGCGCCCCGGACGACGGGCGAAAATGTTGCCGATGCCATCCACGGTCACGGTGCAGCCGGCCTCTTCGCACCACTGCACGAACAGGTCGCGGGCCTTGCGATCCAGGTCGGTAAGGGCCAGGCGACAGACGCCGCCCTTGGGTGTGGCGCCGAGTTTGGCCAGGTCCATCAGCGACTGCCATAGGCGGTCGCGGTTGATTTGCAGGACGTCGAGGGCAGCGTTCATGGGTGATCTCCTCAAGCTACATTTCTTATGGATTGACTCAATTCCATCAATGGAATGCGGTCATACATGCGGGAGCGGGCTTGCTCGCGAAGAGGCCGTGTCAGTCGCTGCAAATGTCGCCTGAAAGACCGCATTCGCGAGCAAGCCCGCTCCCACATGTGGATTGCATTTCAAATTATCTACAGTGGTGTTTTCACCGCGACCGGGCTGGCCCCGCGCTTGGCATTCAGGCCGTAATACAACAAGCCGCCCAACGCCGAACCGGTAAACCAGCCATAGCTGTAGAACCAGCTGAACGCATCACTGCCCAGCGACAGCAAGGTCAGCACCACTGGAACGCCAAACGCGATGAATCCACTCCAGTTCCACGCTGGGTAGATGTCGTCGCGGTACAGGCCGGCCAGATCAAGCTGCTGTTTGCGGGTGATGAAGTAGTCCACCACCATGATCCCGGCAATGGGCCCCAGCAGGCTTGAATAGCCCAGCAACCAGTTCGAATACACAGTTTCCAGGCTCACGTCGGACACGATCAGGCCGAGCTTTTTCAGCAGCTCATGGCCCATCAGCGCCAGCCCCACCAGGCCGGTCAGGATCACTGCCGTGGTGCGGTTGATCAGCTTGGGCGCGATGTTCTGGAAGTCATTGGTGGGCGACACAATGTTCGCCGCCGTGTTGGTAGACAAGGTCGCGACGATGATCAATGCCATCGCCACAGCCACCCACACCGGGCTCTGGATATGCCCGATCAGGGTCACCGGGTCTGACACGCTGACGCCCACCAGTTTCACCGAGGCGGCGGTCATGATCACGCCGAGGGCGGCGAACAGGAACATGGTCAGCGGCAGGCCGAAGATCTGCCCGAGGATCTGGTCCTTCTGGCTTTTGGCGTAGCGGCTGAAGTCCGGGATATTCAGCGATAGGGTGGCCCAGAAGCCCACCATCGCGGTGAGGCCGGCCATGAAGTAACCGGTGAGGCTCGCGCCTTCCGGGCGTTTCGGTGGGATCGCCATCAACTCACTGATCGACACATTGGGCATCGCCCACACCAGCAAGCCAATGCCCACCGCCACCAGCAACGGCGCCGACAGGGTTTCCAGGCGCTTGATCGACTCGGCGCCACGCAGCACCACCCACAGGTTCAGGCACCAGAAAATCATGAAGCCGATCACTTCACCAGTGCCGCCGAGGGACTTCCAACCCTCGAAAATCGAGCCGAGGAACAGGTGGATCGCCAGCCCACCAAACATCGTCTGGATACCAAACCAACCACAGGCCACCAGCGCGCGGATCAGGCACGGCACGTTGGAACCCAGGATGCCGAACGACGAGCGCAGCAGCACCGGAAACGGAATGCCGTACTTGGTGCCGGGGAAGGCGTTAAGCGTGAGCGGGATCAGCACCACGATGTTCGCCAGCAGGATCGCTATCAGCGCCTCGCCCACCGATAAGCCGAAATACGCGGTGAGCACCCCGCCCAAGGTGTAAGTCGGCACGCAGATCGACATGCCGACCCACAGCGCGGTGATGTGCCACTTGTTCCAGGTGCGTTCGTGCACCTTGGTCGGTGCCATGTCGTGGTTGTAGCGCGGGCTGTCGAGGACGTCGGGGCCGGCGTCGAGTTCGTACAGGCCGTTGCGTTCAATGACTTGCGATCTGTTCTGTTGCATGGCCGCTCCACGGTTTTTTCGAATTATTTTTGCTCACCTGCACGGTGTGTGCCGGTGGCCGGAGTACCTCGTAAACAACATGACATCACGGGCCCGGCCAGCCGCCACTGCACTCAATATCCGTGCCGACAACCGTTACCACACCCGCACCGCTTATATAACTCGCTGATGTTTATCAGCTTTCCGAGTGAGCCTTCGGTACTTGCCACGTTACTCAGGCTAGATAACGTGAAAGTTGCCCGAACTGTCAGGACTCAATCTGGTGCAACACAATTATTTTTATTTCCCTGCCCCGTCAAGAGGCAAGTCTCAAGCGTCTGATTTGCAATAAGAAATGTTGCTCAATTTAAGAACCTGTCAAGTGCGTCAAAATGGTGAGCGCGCGCTACATTTTGGTGATTTTCTATTTTTACCCTTATTAATCAACTAGTTAATATAAATATAAGCTTATGAAAAATCTTCTTGCCCAATCTAAAAACTCGGGCTAGTTTCTATTCCTGTCACCGATGACAGGAATTAATCACGCCATCGGCAAGCAGCATTACAACACTTAGAACTGGCACAAGCCGGTCAAGCCTGTGAGGAATTCGACATGTCGCTGTTGATCCGTGGCGCCACCGTTATTACCCATGATGAAAGTTACCGCGCCGATGTGTTATGCGCAGGCGGTCTAATCCGGGCTATTGGTACGAATCTGGATATTCCCGCCGGCACTGAGATACTCGATGGCAGCGGCCAATACCTGATGCCCGGCGGCATCGATCCCCATACCCATATGCAACTGCCCTTCATGGGCACCGTGGCCAGTGAAGACTTTTTCAGTGGCACCGCGGCAGGCCTGGCGGGCGGCACCACGTCGATCATCGACTTTGTGATTCCCAACCCGCAGCAATCACTGCTGGAAGCGTTTCACCAGTGGCGCGGCTGGGCGGAGAAATCCGCTGCGGACTACGGCTTCCACGTGGCGATCACCTGGTGGAGCGAACAGGTGCGCGAGGAAATGGCCGAGTTAGTCAGCCACCACGGCATCAACAGCTTCAAGCACTTCATGGCCTACAAGAACGCGATCATGGCGGCGGACGACACCCTCGTCGCCAGTTTCGAACGCTGCCTGGAACTGGGCGCGGTGCCCACCGTGCACGCGGAAAACGGCGAGCTGGTGTACCACCTGCAACGCAAGCTGATGGCCCAGGGCATCACCGGGCCGGAAGCGCACCCGCTGTCGCGTCCGTCCCAGGTGGAGGGCGAAGCGGCCAGCCGCGCCATCCGCATCGCCGAGACCATCGGCACGCCGCTTTACCTGGTCCATGTGTCCACCAAGGAAGCGTTGGATGAAATCACCTACGCCCGTAGCAAAGGCCAGCCGGTCTACGGCGAAGTGCTGGCCGGCCACTTGTTGCTGGACGACAGCGTCTACCAGCATCCGGACTGGCAAACCGCCGCTGGCTACGTGATGAGCCCGCCTTTCCGTCCACGCGGGCATCAGGAAGCGCTGTGGCATGGCCTGCAATCCGGCAACCTGCACACCACCGCCACCGACCACTGCTGCTTCTGCGCCGAGCAAAAAGCCGCTGGCCGGGACGACTTCAGCAAGATCCCCAACGGTACCGCCGGGATCGAAGACCGCATGGCGCTGCTGTGGGATGAAGGGGTCAACACTGGGCGCCTGTCGATGCAGGAGTTTGTCGCGCTGACCTCCACCAACACCGCGAAGATCTTCAACCTTTACCCGCGCAAGGGCGCGATCCGCGTGGGTGCGGATGCCGACCTGGTGTTGTGGGACCCCGAAGGTACGCGAACCATTTCCGCCAAGACCCACCATCAGCAGGTCGACTTCAACATCTTCGAAGGCAAGACCGTGCGCGGCGTGCCGAGCCACACCATCAGCCAGGGCAAGCTTGTGTGGGCCGATGGCGACCTGCGCGCCGAGCGGGGTGCCGGGCGATATGTGGAGCGGCCGACCTATCCGCCGGTGTTCGAGCAGTTGAGCAAGCGGGCGGAGCGTTCCAGGCCTACTGCTGTGAAACGCTAAAAGCGGCCTTCGGCCTTTTCGCAGGCAAGCCAGCTCCCACATTTGAACGATGTGAACCCGATCCCATGTGGGAGCTGGCTTGCCTGCGAAAAGGCCAGCAAAGGCAACACAAAAACCAATGCCCATCAGAGGCAGTACCTCAATAACCGTGAGGCCAACACCGTGATCCAGACCCTGACCCACCTCCCCCATCCCGCCGAGGATGGACCGACGCTCGCCAGCCATTTCACCGACCTGGCGCCACCGCTCAACGCCCGGCAAGCCCAGCTTGAAGCCTCGCGCTGCCTGTATTGCTACGACGCGCCGTGCGTAAACGCATGCCCCAGCGAAATCGACATCCCATCGTTCATCCGCAATATCCACACCGAAAACGTACAAGGCGCCGCGCAGAAAATCCTCTCGGCCAACATCCTCGGCGGCAGTTGCGCCCGGGTCTGCCCCACCGAGATCCTCTGCCAGCAAGCTTGCGTGCGTAACAACGCTGAAGAATGCGCCCCGGTGTTGATTGGTTTGTTGCAACGCTATGCCGTCGACAATGCACAGTTCACCGAACACCCCTTCCACCGCGCCGCCTCTACCGGCAAGCGCATCGCCGTGGTCGGCGCCGGGCCCGCTGGTTTGGCCTGCGCTCACCGCAGCGCCTTGCACGGCCATGACGTGGTGATCTTCGAAGCCCGGGAAAAGGCCGGCGGCCTGAATGAATACGGGATCGCCAAGTACAAGCTGGTGGATGACTTCGCGCAGAAGGAGCTGGATTTCCTGCTGCAGATAGGTGGCATCGAGATTCGCCACGGCCAGCGCCTGGGCGACAACCTCACGCTCAGTGAACTGCACCAGCAATTCGACTCAGTGTTCCTCGGCCTCGGGCTCGCCGCCAGCAAACAACTCGGCCTGCCCCACGAGGACGCCCCCGGCCTGCTCGCCGCCACCGACTACATCCGTGAGCTGCGCCAGGCCGATGACCTCACCCAACTGCCCCTGGCCGACCGCTGCATCGTGCTTGGCGCCGGCAATACCGCCATCGACATGGCCGTGCAGATGGCCCGTCTCGGTGCCCGCGATGTGAACCTCGTTTACCGGCGTGGCTTGACGGACATGGGCGCCACTCATCACGAACAGGACATCGCCAAGGCCAACCAGGTCCGCCTGCTGACCTGGGCCCAGCCGGAGGCAGTGCTGTTGGACGATCAGGGCCGTGTGCGTGGCATGCGCTTCCTGCGCACACGCATGGAAAACGGCCGTTTGCACTCGACCGGCGAAACCTTCGAACTGGCGGCCGATGCGATCTTCAAGGCCATCGGCCAGGGCTTCGACAGCGAGGCACTGCACGATCCGCTGGCCCAGCAACTGCAGCGTGTCGGTGAACGGATCTTTGTCGATGAACAGTTGCGCACCAGCATTCCCGGGGTGTACGCGGGCGGCGATTGCGTCAGCCTCGGCCAGGACCTCACCGTGCAAGCCGTGCAACACGGCAAGCTGGCCGCCGAGGCCATCCATGCCCAACTCATGCTGAATGTGGAGGCTGCGTAATGGCCGATCTCTCGATTGTATTTGCCGGTATCAAAGCCCCCAATCCATTCTGGCTGGCCTCCGCGCCGCCCACCGACAAGGCCTACAACGTGGTGCGCGCCTTCGAAGCCGGCTGGGGCGGCGTGGTGTGGAAAACCCTGGGCGAGGACCCGGCGGCGGTCAACGTGTCGTCGCGCTACTCGGCGCACTACGGCGCCAACCGTGAAGTGCTGGGCATCAACAATATCGAGCTGATCACCGACCGCTCGCTGGAGATCAACCTGCGGGAAATCACCCAGGTGAAAAAGGATTGGCCCGACCGCGCGCTGATCGTGTCGCTGATGGTGCCGTGCGTCGAGGAATCCTGGAAAAACATCCTGCCGCTGGTGGAAGCCACAGGTTGCGATGGCATCGAACTGAACTTCGGTTGCCCCCACGGCATGCCGGAGCGCGGCATGGGCGCGGCGGTGGGCCAGGTACCGGAATACGTGGAACAGGTGACGCGCTGGTGCAAGACGTATTGCTCGCTGCCGGTGATCGTCAAGCTCACGCCGAATATCACCGACATCCGCGTGGCGGCGCGGGCAGCGTATCGCGGCGGCGCGGATGCGGTGTCGCTGATCAACACCATCAACTCCATCACCAGCGTCGACCTGGAACGCATGGTCGCGCTGCCCGTCGTCGGCACGCAAAGCACCCACGGCGGTTATTGCGGCTCGGCGGTCAAGCCGATCGCGCTGAACATGGTCGCCGAAATCGCCCGCGACCCGCAGACCCAGGGCCTGCCGATCTGCGGCATTGGCGGCATCGGCAATTGGCGTGACGCGGCGGAGTTTGTCGCCCTGGGCTGCGGTGCGGTGCAGGTGTGCACGGCGGCGATGCTGCATGGGTTTCGGATTGTGGAGGAGATGAAGGACGGGCTGTCACGATGGATGGACAGTCAAGGATACAAAAGCCTGCAGGATTTTTCCGGGCGGGCGGTGGGAAATACGACGGATTGGAAATACCTGGACATCAACTATCAGGTGATTGCGAAGATCGATCAGGAGGCGTGCATTGGCTGTGGGCGTTGCCATATTGCCTGTGAGGACACCTCGCACCAGGCCATCTCCAGTTTGAAACAGACGGATGGCACGCATAAATACGAAGTGATCGATGACGAGTGCGTGGGCTGCAACCTGTGCCAGATCACCTGCCCGGTGGCGGACTGTATCGAGATGGTGCCGATGGACACGGGCAAGCCGTTTTTGAATTGGACGCAGGATCCGAGGAATCCATACAGGGAGGCTGTGTAACCCGAAATATTGTGGTGAGCGAGCTTGCCTCGCGCGGGTGTAGAACCGTAGACATCCTTTACATCTGAAACCGGGGACATCGTTTACACATTTGAAGCTTGGACGCGATTCATGCCTCGTCCAAGCCTCCCCAGGGGATAGTCACACAGGTACAGATCCCAAACATCATCTTCAACCTCTTTGAGCCCGATCCGTTCTCCTGACAGCGCTTCGCTAACAAACACCAACTTTCCTTTCCACATGATCGAGCCGTTCTGTCTGACGCTTCGTACTTCCATTTCCGCTGCATATTCCACATCCGGCAGGCATCCTGGATAAGCTCGAGTAGACGGTACGTACAGATCTCCTGGACGTTTCATACCGAGCGCCTCGTGGGGGCGTATGTAATTGAATTCATGTCGAAAGTGCTCCAGTAAAAGCTGCTGCTCGATCAGGTTTTCCCCCAGTGGCAGTTCAAGCTTCAAACTGCGATGCATCCTTTCATGGCGGCCATTTTGGGCAGGTCGTCCCGGCATGGTTCGTTCGGGATATATACCCAGGCGGATCCACCAAACTGCCAGCGTGGACATTCTTGCCAGGCCTGGAGAAGCAAAGGGAACGCCGTTGTCAGAGCGAATGACTTCCGGCATCCCGTACTCCTGAAAAAGCCTCTCGAATGCTTGTTTGACAGGCTGGGTCATGATTTTGGAGTGGGCTCTACATGCCAAAATCAACCGTGAAGCATGGTCCGTAACGGTCAGGGGATAGCACATCTGGGCATTGAGCATCTTGAACTGCCCCTTGTAGTCAGCGCACCACGTCTTGTTGGGTTCGTTGGCTTCTCGCATTACCCTGTGAACGCTACTGTGCCGTCGCTTGAAACGCCGTTTATTGACCAGCCCAAGCCTGTCAAGCCATTGGCCAGCCGTGCTTGGCGATGGCCAGGCGACAGACGGGTCATCGATTCGTAATAGCTCGACAAGCTTCTTCGGCCCCCATTTATTGTGGGCTTCTTTCATCGCCACTATGCGAGCCAAAATCTCATCATCAGTCTTATTTGGGCTGGTGTGAGGCCGTCGAGACACCTCTGCCAACGACTTTAAATCGCCTTCAACGTGACGGGAGATCCATTTATCTACAGTCGGTCGACTGACGCCAAAACGCCGAGCTAACTGGCTCTTGGTGAAATCGCCAGACAGCCAGTCGATGACCAGCTTGATTCGTTGATCCATAGGAGACTCTTGGTTCCAGGGCATGATCAGTTACCTCCTGATCATGCGTATTAACCTGTAAACCATGTCCCCGGTTAGATATGTAAACGATGTCCCCGGTTTGTACCGGGGCAAGCCCGCTCACCACAAAAATGGGATCAGCTCACCGATATCAAGGCTCCAACCCAATCCCCCGCAAAATCACACTCGTCACCGTCTGAATCGCCTTCTCGAACTGCATATCCGACAACGGCTGGTGCTCATTCAAGATCTTCACCTGATGATCAAAGTCGGCATAGTGCTGGGTCGAGGCCCAGATCATGTATAGCAGGCTCGACGGCTCCACCGGCAGGATGCGTTTGTCTTCCACCCACTGGCGAATTTTCGCTTCCTTCATCTTGGCCCAGTCGTACAGACTCTCATCCAGCGCCTCACCGAGCGTCGGCGCGCCGTGGATGATTTCATTGGCCCAGACTTTTGAACCATATGGCCGCGTGCGCGAGCGCTGCATCTTGGCGCGGATGTAGCTGCTGAGCACCACCCGTGGATCGTCGAAGGTCTCGAAACTCAGGGCATCCTGCTTCCACACTTCCAGCAGGTCGAACAGTACCGCGCTGTACAGCTCGCTCTTGGTGGTGAAGTAGTAATGCAGGTTGGAGCGCGGCAATTGCACTTCTTCGGCGATATCCGCCATGGCAGTGCTGCCGTAGCCTTTTTCGGCGAAGATTTTCTCCGCCGCCAGCAGGATTTTCTCGACGTTGACCCGACGAATTCCGATCTTGTGATTGCCCATAAGGGCTCCCTGACAACAACTTGGCTTAAAGACTACCATCGGCTCTAGATCGCGGCGACAGGCCATAATGAAACTTCTGACGCGAACCTTTCCCCTGGAAATCGGATTGGTTAGGATCGCGGTCCCCATGAAGGATCATTGCAATGACTATTCGACCTCGCGTGGCCACCGACGACCCCGTGCTGGGCGCACTCTGGGAGCGCTCGGTGCGGGCCACCCATGACTTCCTCCCCGAGGATGACATTCAACGTCTGCTACCCCTGGTGCGCGACACCTACCTGCCCATGCCCGCACTCGATGTGTGGGTGTATGAAGACCAGAACGGCATCGCCGGCTTCATCGGCACTGGCGGGCACAACGTGGAAATGCTGTTTATCGAGCCCGACCGCCGTGGCCAGGGCATCGGCCGCCAATTGCTGGACCACGCCCGCGCCCGTCACGACGCCCTCACGGTGGACGTGAACGAACAAAACCCCCAGGCCGTGGGTTTCTACCTGCATTATGGTTTTATCCAGGTTGCGCGCTCGCCGCTGGATGGCGAAGGCAAGCCCTTTCCCTTGCTGCACATGGCTCTACCGACTCCCTGACCCTGAAGGTATTGAACAATGTTGATCAAGAAAAGCCTCACCACCGTCGCCCTGCTCGCCTCCCTGCTGGGCGCCTCCGCTGCATTTGCCCACGCGCACCTCAAGAGCGCTGAACCGGCGGCCGACAGCAGCGTCACCGCGCCTAAAGACCTGCGCCTGACCTTCAGCGAAGGCGTCGAGGCCACCTTCACCAAGGTGTCCCTGAGCAAGGACGGCACCGAAGTCGCCATCAAGGGCCTGGAAACACCGGACGCCGACAAAAAAGTCCTGGTCGTCACTCCGGCCGCACCCTTGGCGGCCGGTAACTACAAAGTGGTGTGGAACGCGGTCTCGGTCGACACTCATAAGAGCAACGGTGAATACAGCTTCAAGGTCGGCCAATAACCCATGGCACCGCTGCTGGTGCTGTGCCGTTTCCTGCATTTCATCGTCGTGCTGCTGATGTTCGGGGCCTGTGCATTCAGGCCCTGGCTGCTCGGCGCTGAAGCGCAACCGGCGCTGGACCGGCAACTTGAGCGCATCACCCGCGGGCTGGCCTGGCTGGCGTTATTCTCTGGCGTGACCTGGCTGCTGTTGATTACCGCCAGCATGGCGGGCAGCTGGGACGCGGCGCTGCAACCGGCCACCGTGCAGTTGGTGCTGGGCAAGACCTTTTTTGGCCAGGTGTGGGTGTGGCACCTGTTGCTGAACCTGTTGCTGGTGATCGTGCTGGCCAAACCCTGGCGGATGCTGCGCCTGCCGGTCATTGCGCTGCTGCTGGCGACCTTGGCGCCGGTGGGCCATGGCGCCATGCTCGATGGGCTCAGCGGCCAGTTGCTGATCCTCAATCAGGTGGTGCACCTGGTGTGCGTCGGGGCCTGGCTCGGCGGCTTGCTGTTGCTGGTGTTGATCCTCAGGCAATCGCCAACCCTGGTACTGGAGCCGATCCTAAGGCGGTTCAGCGGCGTGGGTTATGGGCTGGTCGCCGGGTTGCTGGTGACTGGCTTGATCAACGTGCGCGTACTCACCGGGCAATTCTGGCCCACGCCGTTGTTCAACGGATTCGCGCTGATTCTGTTGATCAAAGTATTTCTGGTGCTGGGCATGCTGGCGTTGGCGCTGCTGAACCGGCTGCGTATCGAGCGCTGTGAACAACGCCTGGGCAGTTTGAAGTCCAGTGTGATGCTGGAGTGGCTGCTGGGTGTTGCAGCGGTGGCCGCCGTTTCCCTTCTTGGCACCTTGCCTCCCATGGTGATGGCGGGCTGAATAACTTCCCGCCTCCGGCCCGAGCAGGTCATCGTATAACTTCTGATTGACAATCCCGGAAAACCTCGCAAATATTCGCTCCAATGTTGTACGACAACGTATAACAAAAAATAAAAACAACAAAAGAAAGGGAGCTTCACTGTGAGTTCACTCGCCCGCAATTCCTCCATTCGCCGCGGTTTTATCGGTCTCGGCAGCCTGGCTTTCACCCTGCCCCTCGCCGCTTCGGCCGAAGGCTTCGTCGACGACGCCAAGGCCACGCTTAACCTGCGCAACGCCTACTTCAACCGCAACTTCACTAACCCGACAAACCCCCAGGGCAAAGCCGAAGAGTGGACGCAGAACTTCATTCTCGACGCTAAGTCCGGCTACACCACAGGCACCGTGGGCTTTGGGATTGACGTGCTGGGCCTGTATTCGCAAAAACTTGATGGAGGTAAAGGCACTGGCGGTACGCAGTTGCTGCCGATTCACAGCGACGGCCGCCCGGCCGACAACTTTGGCCGCCTCGGCGTGGCACTGAAAACCAAGTTATCGAAGACCGAATTAAAGGTCGGCGAATGGATGCCGGTGCTGCCGATCCTGCGCTCCGACGACGGCCGCTCCCTGCCCCAAACGTTCCGTGGCGGCCAGGTCACGTCCAATGAAATCGCCGGCCTGACCCTCTACGGCGGCCAGTTCCGCGGCAACAGCCCGCGCAACGACGCGAGCATGGAAGACATGTTCATGAACGGCAAAGCCGCGTTCACCTCTGACCGCTTCAACTTCGGCGGCGGCGAGTACAGCTTCAACGACAAACGTACCCAAGTGGGTGTGTGGTACGCCGAACTCACCGACATCTACCAGCAGCAGTATTTCAACCTGACCCACAGCCAACCCGTGGGCGACTGGACCCTGGGCGCCAACCTCGGGTTTTTCACCGGCAAGGAAGATGGCAGCGCCCTGGCCGGCGACCTCGACAACAAGACCGCCTTCGCCCTGCTCTCGGCCAAGTACAACGGCAACACCTTCTATGTGGGCCTGCAGAAACTCACCGGGGATAGCGTGTGGATGCGCGTCAACGGCACCAGTGGCGGCACCCTGGCCAACGACAGCTACAACGCCAGCTACGATAACGCCAAGGAAAAGTCCTGGCAGGTGCGTCATGATTTCAACTTCGTGGTGCTGGGCATTCCGGGATTGACCATGATGAACCGCTATATCAGCGGCAGTAACGTACACACCGGGGCCATCACCGATGGCAAGGAATGGGGGCGCGAGTCGGAACTGGCTTACACGGTGCAAAGCGGTGCGCTGAAGGACCTGAATGTGCGCTGGCGCAATTCGACCATGCGTCGGGATTTCAGCAATAACGAGTTTGATGAAAATCGGCTGTTTATCAGCTATCCGATTTCACTGCTCTAAAGGCCACTGAATGACTTTGTGGTGAGCGGGCTTGTTGTGGTGAGCGGGCTTGCCCCGCGCTGGGGGGCGAAGCCGCCCCCCAAAAAAACACCTCGTTGTATCAGACAGAAGGGGCTGTCTGGATTGGGGCGGCTGCGCCCCCAGCGCGGGGCAAGCCCGCTCACCACAGACAAACCCGTTCACTACAGAAGGGCGTTGACAAGCACAAGAATCCCTAACGATACTTCGGCATAGTCATACGACAACCTACAACAACAATGGAACCCTCATGACCACCACCACAACCACGCCCGTTCCATTCAATCGCCTGCTGCTCACCGGGGCCGCTGGCGGCCTGGGTAAAGTCTTGCGCGAGCGCCTGCGCCCTTACGCCCAGGTACTGCGCCTGTCGGACATCGCCAACATGGCCCCGGCTGCCGACGCGTCCGAAGAGGTGCAACCCTGTGACCTCGCCGACAAACAAGCCGTGCACCACTTGGTGGAAGGCGTCGACGCGATCCTGCACTTCGGCGGCGTCTCGGTGGAGCGCTCGTTCGAAGAAGTGCTCGGCGCGAACATCAGCGGCATTTTCCATATCTATGAAGCTGCGCGCCGCCACGGTGTGAAGCGCGTGATTTTCGCCAGTTCCAATCACGTGATCGGCTTCTATAAACAAGGTGAAAAACTCGACGCTCACTCCCCGCGCCGCCCGGATAGCTACTACGGCCTGTCCAAGTCCTACGGCGAAGACATGGCCAGTTTCTACTTTGACCGCTACGGCATCGAGACCGTGAGCATCCGTATCGGCTCGTCGTTCCCGGAACCACAGAACCGCCGCATGATGCACACCTGGCTGAGTTTCGATGACCTGACTCAATTGCTCGAGCGCGCGCTGTACACCCCCAACGTCGGCCACACGGTGGTCTACGGTATGTCGGATAACCTCGACACCTGGTGGGACAACCGCTACGCCGCCCACTTGGGCTTTGCCCCCAAAGACAGCTCCGAAGTGTTTCGCGCCCAGGTCGAAACCCAGCCACCAGTGGCCGCCGATGACCCGGCCAAGGTCTACCAGGGCGGCGCGTTCTGCGCGGCCGGCCCTTTCGGGGACTGACCATGACCGCTGAATTGATCGTCGATGCCCGCAATGCCGTAGGCGAATGCCCCGTGTGGGTGCCCGAGGAAAACGCCCTTTACTGGGTGGATATCCCCAAGGGCGGCCTGCAACGCTGGAGCGCCGCCACGGGTCATGTTGCCGCCTGGACAGCCCCGCAGATGCTTGCCTGCATCGCCCGCACCGAGGCGGGCAACTGGGTCGCCGGGATGGAAACCGGGTTCTTCCAGCTCACCGCGCACAACGACGGCAGCCTTGATACAACGCCTCTGGCGGCTGTCGAGCACCCACGCCAGGACATGCGCCTGAACGACGGCCGGTGTGATCGCCAGGGCCGTTTCTGGGCCGGCAGCATGGTGTTGAACATGGGTTTGAATGCGGCCGAGGGCACCCTCTATCGCTACGCAGCAGGTGCGGCGCCCCATGCGCAGTTGAACGGTTTCATCACGTTGAACGGACTGGCCTTCAGCCCTGACGGCCGCACGATGTACGCCTCGGACTCACACCCGCTGGTGCAGCAAATCTGGGCGTTCGACTACGACATTGACACTGGCACGCCGTCCAACCGCCGCGTGTTCGTGGACATGCACAAGCACCTCGGCCGCCCTGACGGCGCAGCCGTGGATGCCGATGGCTGCTACTGGATCTGCGCCAACGACGCCGGGCTGATCCACCGTTTTACCCCGGAGGGTCGCCTCGATCGCTCCCTCACCGTACCGGTGAAAAAACCCACCATGTGCGCCTTTGGCGGCAGTCGCCTGGACACCCTGTTTGTCACCTCGATCCGCGATGACCAGAGTGAACAGTCACTGTCCGGCGGCGTGTTCGCCCTTAACCCCGGCGTAGTCGGATTGCCGGAGCCCACCTTCACCCTCTAGCTGCATCGCTGTGCCTTGAATACAACAATAACAAGACAGGAATGAACCCCCATGGACTTCAAACGCACCTTGCTCGCCGCTGCATTCTTCACCCTCAGCAGCGCCGCCCACGCGCTGGAAATCAAATTCGCCGATATCCATCCCGCCGGCTACCCCACCGTCGTTGCCGAAGAGAACATGGGCAAGGCCCTGACCAAGGAAAGCAATGGCGAACTGACCTTCAAGTATTTCCCGGGCGGTGTCCTCGGGTCCGAAAAAGAAGTGGTCGAACAGGCTCAGGTCGGCGCTATCCAGATGACGCGCGTCAGCCTCGGCATTGTCGGCCCGGTGGTGCCGGACGTGAACGTGTTCAACCTGCCGTTCGTGTTCCGCGACCAGGCGCACATGCGCAAGGTCATCGACGGCGAGATCGGCGACGAGATCCTCGCCAAGATCACCGATTCCGAATTCGGCCTGGTCGCCCTGGCCTGGATGGACGGCGGCACGCGCAACCTCTACACCAAGAAACCGGTGCGCAAGATCGAAGACCTCAAGGGCATGAAAATCCGCGTACAAGGTAACCCCTTGTTCATCGAAGCCTTCAATGAAATGGGGGCCAACGGCATCGCCATGGACACCGGCGAAATCTTCAGCGCCCTGCAGACCGGCGTAATCGACGGCGCGGAAAACAACCCGCCGACCCTGCTGGAACACAACCATTTCCAGAACGCCAAGTACTACACCCTCACCGAGCACCTGATTTTGCCCGAGCCCATCGTGATGTCGAAAATCACCTGGAACAAGCTCACCCCCGCGCAGCAGGACATGGTGAAAAAAGCCGCCAAGGCCGCCCAGGCTGACGAGCGCGTGTTGTGGGACGCCAAGTCCGCCAGCAGTGAAACCAAGCTCAAGGCCGCCGGTGTCGAGTTCATCACCGTCGACAAAAAACCCTTCTATGACGCCACCGCGCCGGTTCGCGCCAAGTACGGCGCGGCCTACGCCGACATCATCAAGCGTATCGACGCCGTTCAGTAACGCCCTCCTTCTCTAGCAAGGCCCGGCGCGGTCGGCATCGACGCGCCCGGTTACGGTGAACGCCATGAAGAATTTACTGCTGCGCATCAACGACCGCATCTACATGACCTGCATCTGGGTCGCCGGCCTCTCGGTATTGGGGGTCGCGCTGATCATCCCTTGGGGCATCTTCGCCCGCTACGTCCTCGGCACCGGCTCCAGTTGGCCGGAGCCCACCGCCATCCTGTTGATGCTGGTGTTCACCTTTATCGGCGCCGCCGCCAGTTACCGCGCCGGCGCGCATATGTCGGTGGCCATGGTCACTGACCGCCTGCCGCCCCGTCAGCGCCAGATCATCGGCGTCGTCTCGCAATTGCTGATGGGCACCATCTGCCTGTTCATGGCCATTTGGGGCACCAAACTGTGCCTGTCCACCTGGAACCAGTTCATGAGTGCCATCCCTACCCTGCGTGTGGGCATCACCTATATGCCGATCCCGATCGGCGGGCTGCTGACCCTGATCTTTGTCGTGGAAAAACTCTTGCTCGGTGACCAGAGCAACCGTCGGGTCGTGCGCTTCGACCTGGTTGAAGAAAGCGAAGGGGCCGCTTGATATGGACGCATTGATTCTGTTGGGCAGCTTTATCGCCTTGATCCTGATCGGCATGCCTGTGGCGTACGCCCTGGGGTTGTCGGCGCTGATCGGCGCGTGGTGGATCGACATCCCGTTCCAGGCCCTGATGATTCAGGTGGCCGGCGGGGTGAACAAGTTTTCGCTGATGGCGATTCCGTTCTTTGTGCTGGCCGGGGCGATCATGGCCGAGGGCGGCATGTCGCGGCGGTTGGTGGCATTTGCCGGCGTACTGGTGGGTTTTGTACGCGGCGGCCTGTCGTTGGTGAACATCATGGCCTCGACGTTTTTTGGCGCAATTTCCGGCTCGTCGGTGGCGGACACCGCCTCGGTCGGCTCGGTGCTCATTCCGGAAATGGAACGCCGTGGCTACCCCCGGGAATTCGCCACGGCCGTGACCGTCAGCGGTTCGGTGCAGGCTCTTTTAACCCCGCCCAGCCATAACTCGGTGCTCTACTCCCTGGCGGCCGGCGGTACGGTGTCGATTGCCTCGTTGTTCATGGCCGGTGTGGTGCCTGGCTTGCTGATGAGCGCGTGCCTGATGGTGCTGTGCCTGATCTTCGCGAAAAAGCGCAACTACCCCAAGGGTGAAGTCATTCCGCTCAAGCAGGCGCTGAAAATCTGCGCCGATGCGCTCTGGGGCCTGATGGCCATGGTGATCATCCTGGGCGGCATCCTCTCGGGGATTTTCACCGCCACCGAATCCGCAGCGATTGCGGTGCTGTGGGCGTTTTTCGTGACCATGTTCATCTACCGCGACTACAAATGGAGCGAGTTGCCCAAGCTGATGCACCGCACGGTGCGCACCATTTCCATCGTGATGATCCTGATCGCCTTCGCCGCCAGCTTCGGCTACATCATGACCCTGATGCAGATCCCGGCAAAAATCACCACGATGTTCCTGACCCTGTCGGACAACCGCTACGTGATCCTGATGTGCATCAACGCCATGCTGCTGTTGCTCGGCACGGTGATGGACATGGCGCCGCTGATCTTGATCCTCACGCCGATCCTGCTGCCGGTGGTGCTGGGTATCGGCGTCGATCCGGTGCACTTCGGCATGATCATGCTGGTCAACCTCGGTATCGGCCTGATCACGCCGCCGGTGGGCGCGGTGCTGTTCGTCGGCGCGGCGGTGGGCAAGGTCAGTATCGAGAAAACCGTGAAGGCGCTGCTGCCGTTTTATGCCGTGCTGTTTCTGGTACTGATGGCCGTGACTTACGTTCCTGCGCTGTCGTTGTGGCTGCCAAGCGTGGTGCTCTGATGCTGATTGAACTGCAAGACAACCAGACCCACCTTACCCTCGCGCCGGCCACGGGAGGCAGCATCGTCAACTGGACGGTGCTCGCCACCGGCCAGCCGCTGTTGCGGCCCAGCGATGCGCACGCGATCAACACCGGGTTGCCAGGCAAGCTGGGGTGCTATCCCTTGGCGCCCTGGTCCAACCGGATTGCCGAAGGGGGCTTCGACAACCCCGACGGCTGGCTGGCGCTGGCGCCCAATAGCTTGACCGACCCGCTGCCGATTCACGGTTCGGCCTGGCAACAGGCATGGCAGGTGGTCAGCCAAGCAGCGGATGAAGTTGTGCTGGAAGTGGTGTGCGACGTGCCGTTTGCCTATCGCGCCGAGCAGCGGTTTCGGTTGGAGAACGGTGAGCTGAGCATCACTTTGCGCGTGACGCATCTGGCGGAAAAGCCCGCGTGGCATGGGCTGGGATTGCATCCGTATCTGCCGCGCACGGCGAGTACGCGGTTGCAGGCCAAGGCGTCACAGGTGTGGATGAGCGACGCCGCCAAGTTACCGACAGAGCTGGCGCCGGTGCCCACCGCTTGGGATTTCCAGCAGTTGAAAAGCCTGCCTGACGGCCTGGTCGACAACGGTTTTGGCGACTGGGACGGCCATTGCCTGATCGAGCAACCGGAGCTGGGTTACACCCTGGAATGCCAGGCCACGGGGAGTGATTACTTCCTCCTCTACTGCCCGCCGGGGCTGGGATTTTTTTGCATTGAGCCGGTGAGTCACCCGGTGAATGCCCATCACCTGCCAGGGCGGCCTGGGCTGAAGCTGTTGGAGCAAGGCCAGTCCGCGGAGCTGGCCTTTACCCTCAAGTATCAACCCCTCTCAAGGCGGGCTGTTGTTTAACCGCCCCGCCGTATCAATACTGACGACCACCGACAACCCCGGTCGCAACCGTTCACTCTCGGCCTGGTCCGGGTCCACCATGATCCGCACCGGCACGCGCTGGGCGATCTTGACGAAGTTGCCGGTGGCATTGTCCGCCTGCAACAGGCTGAACTCCGAGCCCGTGGCCGGGGAAATATGCTGCACCGTGCCGCGGAATTTGCGGTGGTTCAGCGCATCCACCGTGAAAGTCACCGGCTGGCCGACCTGCACGTTGTCCATCTGGGTTTCCTTCATGTTGGCGATCACCCACAACTGCGGCGGCACCAGCGCCATCAACTGTGCGCCGGAGTTGACGTAGGCCCCAAGCCGCACGCCGATCTGCCCCAACTGGCCGTCGCGAGGCGCGGTGATGCGGGTGTTGGACAAGTCAATGCGCGCCAACTCCACTGCCGCCTCGGCACTGGCCACGGCTGCTTCCAGGGAACCACGGTTGACGATCACCGTCTGGAGGTCCTGCCGGGCGATTTCCAGGCTGGCCTGGGCTTGCGCCACAGCGGCGATGGTCTGTGCGTTGGCGGCGCGGGTCACGTCCAGCTCGCGCTTGGACACCGAGCCATCGCTGATCAGCTCTTCGTTGCGGCGCAAATCGGCCGTGCTCTTGCGCGCCTGCGCCTGGCTGTCCGCCAAGGCTGCCTGACGCAACTTGATGGTGGCTTCGGCGCTGTTGCGCTGTTGCACCACATTCGCCAACGACGCCTGCTGCACCGCCAACTGCGCCAGCGCCTGGTCCAGGCGCTGCTTGTAGATGCGGTCGTCGAGGCGCACCAGCAGGTCGCCGGCCTTCACGTGCTGGAAATCCTGCACCGGCACCTCGAACACATAGCCGCTGAGCTGCGGCCCGATAATCGTGACCTGCCCGCGCACCAGCGCGTTCTCGGTGGTTTCCACCGCGCTGCTGAACGGCGGCAATTGCCAGGCGTACAGCACAATCAGCACGCCGACGATGGCGATTGCGGCAAAGCCCAGGGACGAGATGATCCGCACCCGTAACGGGCGCAGCTCGGTGGGCACCGCGCCGGGTGGGGTGCTGCCCTCCGGGGTGGAGGCGATGGCAGTGGTCGTGGTGGTCGAAGGTTCGGTCATGAAGGTGCGCCGCTGGGTTGAACGGGAGTGGCTGCTGCTCGAGTGGTACTCATCAGCCACAGACTGCGGATAAAGATCCAGATCATGGTGAGTATCGCGATGATCGCGATCAACATGAAGACATCGTTGTAGGCCATCACGTTCGCCTCACGGGTCGCCGCCGTGGCCAGGCTGCGAATGCCCATCAGGTTGCGCAGCTCGGGGTCAGCGACAATACCGCCGTAGGCCGAGCCGCCGCTCTGCACCCGCGCGGCCACACGCGGGTCGAGCAAGGTCAGGTGTTCGACGATCATGCTGGAGTGATACTTCTCGCGCACGATCTGGAACGTCCCCAGCAACGCCGCGCCAATCAGGCCGCCGAGGTTCTGGCAGATGCCGAACATCACCGAAAAACTCACCAGGTTGCGCGGGTTGGTCAGCACGTTCTTGGTGCCCAACACCATGGTCGGGCCGAGGAAGAACGTGCCGCCGAAGCCTAGCAGGAACTGGCTGATGTACAGGTTCTGTGGGCGGGTTAGATTACTGGAAAAACTGTCCATCACCGAGCCGGTAGCCATCAGCGCCAGGGAAATCACCAGCGGCATCAACAGGTGCGCCGGGTTGATGGTCAACGCACTGACCACAAGCCCGGCAATCGCCCCGGCGAGCATCACCACGTACAGGGTGTGCATCTGCTGGTAGCTCATGTTCAACATCTGCATGAACCCCACCGCGCCGGTGGACTGCTCGGACAGCACCATGCGAATCAGGATCACTGCCAGCGCCAGGCGGATCATCACACCACTGCCCAGCCAGCGGGTCATCAGCATCGGGTTCGCACGGTTATGCTCGATGGCCAGGCCGGCCATGATCAGCACCAGGGAACAGGCCGAGGCAATGCCGATCCAGGGCGCTTCCAGCCACCAGTCGATGCGGCCCAGGGACAGCACCGCGCAAAGCAAGGCGACGCCGGTGGCGAGGATCGCGAAGGTGAGGAAGTCGAGTTTTTCAAAGGTCTTGAAGCGGTCGCCGGGCGGGAGTTTAAGTAGGAAGACGCAACCGAGGCAGATCAGCGCCATGCCCAGCTCGAACAGGTACAGGCCGCGCCATTCGGCGATTTGCAGCAGGTCTTCGGAGAACAGGCGTGCCAAGGGTAAAGCCAGCTGCGCGGTGCCCAAGCCCAGCACCAGCGCCTTTAAGCGCCACTTGGCCGGGAACGCCTGGATCATGTAGTACAAGCCCAACGAACTCAGCGCCGCGCCGACCATCCCATGGGCTGCGCGCACGGCGATGGCCGAGTTGAGGTCGTTGACGAACAAGTGGCCGAAGGTGACCAGCGCGTACAGCACCAGGAACACTTCGGTGAAGGCGCGCAGGCCGAACTGTTGGCGGAACTTCACCAGCAGC
This sequence comes from Pseudomonas sp. C 49-2, assembly GCF_003970195.1. NCBI lineage: Bacteria > Pseudomonadati > Pseudomonadota > Gammaproteobacteria > Pseudomonadales > Pseudomonadaceae > Pseudomonas > Pseudomonas sp. C 49-2. The sequence continues at coordinate 787 of NZ_RXYG01000009.1, read as the reverse complement.
AGGTTCATGCAGACGTTGGTCATGACGTAGGCGGCGGGGAGCCAGGCCATTTCGGCGGTGGTCGCGCCGAGGGCGCCTTGCAGGTATTGCAGGTTGGCGATGACCAGCGCGTTACCCAGGCCCCCGGTGATTGCCACCAGCACGCCGACCAGCGCGAACAGCCAACGCTTGTGCGTGGGGTGCAGCGGGGTGGACGGTGAACCTGGGAGGCTTGGGCGCTCGTGGGGTTCCCAGGTGTGGGGGGTGTATTTGTTCATTCGGTGACCTAGATGGACCGACCCGGGGGAGTCGGTAAAAGCTTACTCAGAGAGTAGTAAACCTGAGGGGAGTTCATCTTGTCATGTGGGGGGGGGGTACATATCCGTTGCTGCGGTCACGGCCGCTTATGGTTCCGCTCTTACAGCGGCTCACTTTTGAAAAGCGCAAAAGTAAGCAAAACGCTCTTGCCCCAACACTCGGCACCTCGCCTAGGCTCGGTGTGCCCGTAATCCGACAGTGATTTGGGGGGCCGCCTAAGATCAAAATCAAAAGCAAGAGCACAGCGGCCTGACAGCCGGCTTGAGTGGTGTGAAGCAAAGGCAAAGGCAAACGCGGTACTGTAGGAGCCGGCTTGCCGGCGATGGTCTTCAACGATGACGCGGGAAACCAGAATGAACGCGGCGCTCTCACGTTTTTCGCCGGCAAGTCGGCTCCTACAGAAAACGAAAAGCGTATCCACGATGCGAAGCGAGTCGCTCTTGATCTTAGGCGCCCCGTCAAACACGCTGGCCGAACGCAGGCTTGAATC
>NZ_RXYG01000008.1:0-315401 GCF_003970195.1 Pseudomonas sp. C 49-2 | reverse complement strand
GTAGTGAAACGATGCATCGCCGATGGTAGTGTGGGGTTTCCCCATGTGAGAGTAGGTCATCGTCAAGATTAAATTCCAAAACCCCATTTGCGAAAGCAGATGGGGTTTTGTTTTGGGCGGTCGAAAAGCAAAAGGCGTCCATTTCGACGACCTTCAATACTAAAGTCCCCCGTTTCTATGCAATGACCCTGCGCATGGCTATCATGCGTGCCTCATTGTGAGGCGATATTTGCATGCTGACGCTGTTAAAACTTCTGAAAGATGGCCGATTCCACTCGGGGGAAGCGCTTGGCGCGGCCCTGGGTGTCAGCCGCAGTGCTGTCTGGAAGCAACTCCAGCACCTGGAGGCAGAACTCAATCTGCCCATACATAAGGTGCGAGGTAAGGGGTATCAGTTGGCGTCACCGCTGGTGTTCTTGGCTGCTGAAGATATTGCGTTGAATGCGCCCTCCTTGACGTGGCCCATTTGTGTCTCTGACTCCGTTGACTCCACTAATGCCGAAGCCTTGCGTCTTGTTGATGCCGGTCACGCGGCGCCGTTCCTGGTGCTTGCGGAGCAACAAACGGCCGGCCGGGGTAGGAGAGGTCGGAAGTGGGTAAGTCCATACGCACAAAATGTGTATTACAGCCTCGTATTGCGCATCGAGTCGGGCCTGCGACAGTTGGAGGGGCTGAGCCTGGTTGTGGGCTTGGCGGTCATGCAGGCCTTGCGCGAGTCGGGTGTGCAGGGTGCTACTCTGAAGTGGCCAAACGACGTTCTGGTAGGGCAGAAGAAAATTGCCGGGATTTTGCTGGAGTTGGTAGGAGACCCCGCTGATATCTGCCACGTTGTCCTCGGAATAGGCATCAACGTGAATATGCAAAGGGCTGACGAGGTGGACCAGCAATGGACTTCGGTGCAGTTGCAGACGAGTTCTCCGGTGAATCGCAATGCGCTGGTGGCGCAGGTGGGGCTGCAACTGCAAGGCTATCTTGAGCGGCACCGGCAGGGTGGTTTTGTCGCACTCAAAGATGAGTGGGAGCAGAGTCACGCCTGGCAGGGGCGGCCGGTGTCTCTTATCGCGGGTGTCAGTCAAGTCGATGGCGTTGTACTGGGTGTAGACCACCAGGGGGCGTTGCGCTTAAGCGTTGATGGTGTTGAGAAAATATACAGTGGTGGTGAGTTAAGCCTGAGGTTGCGTGATGATTCTTGAGCTCGACTGTGGGAATAGCTTTATCAAGTGGCGTGTGCTTGATTTGGGTGGTACGAGTGCATCGGCGGAAGGGGTTGTCGGTTCTGATCTGGCATTGATTGACAGTCTTGTGGCGCTTCCCGGGCTGTTGCTGACGCGCTGCCGATTGGTGAGTGTTCGTGCCTTGGAAGAAACAAGCAAGCTCGTTGCGGCTCTGCATGAGGCTTTCGGAGTTGCCGTTTCCTGCGCTGCACCAGCACGCGAGATGGGCGGAGTACGCAACGGCTACGAAGATTTTGAGCGTCTGGGTCTTGATCGCTGGTTGGCAATGCTGGGCGGATTCAAGCTGGCGCGCGGCGCTTGCCTGGTGCTTGATTTCGGCACGGCAGCCACGGCGGATTTTATTGCGGCGGATGGTGCGCACCTCGGCGGTTTCATTTGTCCTGGTATGCCCCTCATGCGCAACCAGCTGCGAACTCATACACGCAAGATACGCTACGACGACGCTGCGGCTGAAAGGGCGCTGGAGCGCCTATCTCCAGGTCGCACGACTGTAGAGGCGGTGGAGCGAGGTTGTACGCTTATGCTCAGAGGGTTTGTAATGACTCAGTTGGAGTTGGCGCAAAGCTACTGGGGCGATGATTTCACTGTGTTTCTCACCGGAGGAGACGCCGATTTGGTGGCAGGTGCAGTGCCGCAGGCCCGACTCGTTCCAGATCTGGTTTTTGTCGGTTTGGCGATGGCTTGTCCTTTGTCCTGAGGTGATTATGCGTTGGTTGTTTTTGCTCTTACTTGTCCTCAACGCCTTCTACTACATTTGGCATCAGCAAGAAGCGCCGTTGCGCGCTAAAGATGTCACGCCCTTAAGTCTTTATAAGGGCGGGCAGCAGGACATCCGCTTGCTCAGTGAGTCCTCTGATGCTGTGGTGCGCAGAGATCGTGCAAAAGCAGCAGAGGCGCAAAATACCTGTTTGTACATCGGTGGTTTCGCGGATCAGCGACAGGCTCAGTCTGTAGAGCAGCGGCTCACAAGCCTGGATATAAAGGCCAAGCTTCAATTGCTGAATACGGCTGAAGCTTCCGGCTATTGGCTGCGCGTAGCCCCTGAAAGCCGACGCCTGGCTGAGGATCTGCCTTTTGAAAACCTTGCTAAGGAATTCAATGAGTTAAAACATAAAATAATGTTGTGCGAAGGCGTTGCATCTCTCGAATAGTTTGCATAGAATGGCGCCCGCTTCGCAGTGAAGACCTTTAAGGTCTACAGCGTGAAGCGAAGGTCAATGCAGCTAACCTCATATTTTTAAATGAGAAAATGCTTGACAGAAGGTCGGCGTAATGTAAAATGCCGGCTCGCTTAGGAGGGGTTCCCGAGCGGCCAAAGGGATCAGACTGTAAATCTGACGTCTACGACTTCGAAGGTTCGAATCCTTCCCCCTCCACCATTTTTAGCGTGAGCTGCAAGCTCCGCGGGTATAGTTTAGTGGTAGAACCTCAGCCTTCCAAGCTGATGATGCGGGTTCGATTCCCGCTACCCGCTCCAAGTTTGCAGGTTGTGCAAGGTGTTTCGCTCTTGTAGCTCAGTTGGTAGAGCACACCCTTGGTAAGGGTGAGGTCAGCGGTTCAAATCCGCTCAAGAGCTCCATATGACAAGGCAGATATGAAAATATCTGCCTTTGTTTTAACAGCTACCTCGGCTTGTTGGTGTTGCGTCTGGCTTTATCGTCGGGTGATTTCAAGTCTAGTGGGGTTGGTTGTTGTAAAGTCTTTTTCAGGCCTGCATAATGGTCGGCCTGATTTTGTTTTAGGTCAGTAGCTCAATTGGCAGAGCGACGGTCTCCAAAACCGTAGGTTGGGGGTTCGATTCCCTCCTGACCTGCCAGATTCACGTGGTGTATCTGGCTTTCTTTTCACAGGATCTTCATAGATGACTCCTAAGGCTGAAGCTCAAAGCTCTCGTTTCGATCTGGTCAAGTGGCTCGCTGTAGTTGCCTTGGTGGTCGTAGGCGTTGTTGGCAATCAGTACTATTCTGCTTCGCCGATCCTGTACCGCGTCCTCGCTTTGCTTGCCCTTGCTGCTGTAGCTGCCTTTGTAGGCCTGCAGACTGCTAAAGGCAAGTCTTTCGCGGTCCTGGTAAAGGAAGCTCGCACCGAGATTCGTAAAGTCGTTTGGCCGACTCGCCAAGAAACCACGCAGACCACGTTGATCGTTGTGGCTGTTGTTCTGGTTATGGCGTTGCTGTTGTGGGGGCTTGATTCCCTGCTCGGCTGGCTTGTTTCCTTGATTGTTGGCTAAGGGTGTCCCGTGGCTAAGCGTTGGTACGTTGTGCATGCTTACTCGGGTTACGAGAAGCATGTTATGCGCTCTTTGCTAGAGCGCGTAAAGCTGGCAGGCATGGAAGATGGCTTCGGCGAAATTCTGGTTCCCACTGAAGAAGTGGTTGAAATGCGGAATGGCCAGAAGCGCAAAAGCGAACGCAAGTTCTTTCCTGGCTATGTGCTGGTTCAGATGGACATGAATGAAGGTACTTGGCACTTGGTCAAGGATACCCCTCGTGTCATGGGTTTCATCGGCGGTACCGCTGATAAGCCTGCTCCTATCACTGACAAAGAGGCAGAAGCGATTCTGCGTCGCGTTGCTGATGGTAGCGACAAGCCTAAGCCGAAGACGTTGTTCGAGCCGGGTGAGGTTGTTCGTGTCACAGATGGTCCGTTTGCTGATTTCAACGGTACTGTCGAAGAAGTTAACTACGAAAAGAGCCGGATCCAAGTGGCGGTGCTCATTTTCGGTCGCTCTACTCCGGTAGAGCTAGAGTTCAGCCAGGTCGAGAAGGTCTAGCTGAGCAAGCATCCCAACCCCGCAGCCTTAGGCTGTGGGGTTTTGTCGTCACTGGGATAAACGCGCAAGTAACCGGGGAGCCTTTCGAGGCGTTTGAACCCGTAATTGGAGTGCCTCATGGCCAAGAAGATTACCGCTTACATCAAGCTGCAAGTGAAGGCCGCTCAGGCCAACCCTAGTCCACCTGTCGGCCCGGCTCTGGGTCAGCACGGCGTGAACATCATGGAATTCTGCAAGGCCTTCAACGCCCGTACTCAGGGTCTTGAGCCAGGTCTGCCGACTCCAGTGATCATCACTGTATACAGCGACCGTAGCTTCACCTTCGAAACCAAGTCGACCCCGGCTTCGGTTCTGTTGAAGAAAGCTGCTGGTCTGACTAGCGGTTCCGCTCGTCCTAACACCGTTAAGGTTGGCACCGTGACTCGTGCTCAGCTGGAAGAAATCGCGAAAACCAAAAACGCGGATCTGACTGCAGCTGATATGGATGCAGCCGTGCGTACCATCGCCGGTTCTGCTCGTAGCATGGGCCTTAACGTGGAGGGTGTGTAATGGCTAAGCTGACCAAGCGCCAAAAGGCTATCGCTGGCAAAATCGAAGCGGGCAAGTCCTACAACTTTGTAGACGCTGCTGCCCTGCTGACCGAGCTGTCGACTGTCAAGTTCAGCGAGTCCGTTGACGTTGCTGTAAACCTGGGTGTTGACCCGCGTAAATCCGACCAGGTCGTTCGTAGCGCAACTGTGCTGCCACACGGTACTGGCAAGACTGTACGTGTAGCTGTCTTCACTCAAGGCCCAGCAGCTGAAGCTGCCCTGGCCGCCGGCGCTGATCGCGTTGGCATGGACGACCTGGCTGCCGAAATGAAAGGCGGCGACCTGAACTATGACGTAGTTATTGCTTCCCCGGATGCAATGCGCGTTGTAGGTCAGTTGGGTCAGATCCTCGGTCCACGTGGCCTGATGCCTAACCCTAAAGTCGGCACCGTAACTCCAGACGTAGCTACCGCGGTTAAAAACGCCAAGGCTGGTCAGGTTCGTTATCGCACCGACAAAAACGGCATCATTCACACCTCCGTTGGCAAAGTCGGCTTTGATGCCGTCAAGCTGAAGGAAAACGTTGAAGCCCTGATCGCTGATCTGAAGCGTATCAAGCCAGCTTCCTCGAAAGGTATCTACGTCAAGCGCGTTACCCTGAGCACCACTATGGGCCCAGGTCTGGTCATCGACCAAGGCTCGCTGGACGTATAAGACACAGATTGGTGCGAGAGATCGCGCCAATTGAAAAAATTGGGGTCCCTGCCTGGCGGGGGCTATCCAAGACCGTAGGCGACGCAAGTCTTAAACCACAAGCCTACGCAGATGGTGCTCCCGGTTCCTTACCGAATCAGACACCAAAACGACATCCGGCTCCGGCCAGATGAAACGGTAACAAGCAGGAGTTAAACCCGTGGCAATTAATCTCGAAGACAAGAAGGCCATCGTCGCTGAAGTCAACGAGGCTGCCAAAGCTGCTCTGTCCGCTGTCGTGGCTGATGCCCGTGGTGTGACAGTAGGCGCTATGACCGGACTCCGTAAAGAGGCTCGTGAAGCTGGCGTATACGTACGTGTTGTACGTAACACCCTGCTCAAGCGCGCTGTTGCTGACACTGAATACAGTGTCCTCAACGACGTGTTCACCGGCCCGACCCTGATTGCGTTCTCCACCGACCATCCTGGCGCTGCTGCCCGTTTGTTCAAAGAGTTCGCCAAGGGTCAGGACAAGTTCGAGATCAAGGCAGCTGCGTTCGAGGGCAAGTTCCTCGCAGCTAACCAAATCGACGTACTGGCAACACTGCCGACCCGTAACGAAGCTATTTCGCAGCTGATGAGCGTGATTCAAGGCGCTACCAGCAAGCTGGCTCGTACTCTGGCCGCAGTTCGCGAGCAAAAAGAAGCTGCCGCAGCCTAAGGCTGAGCAACTTCTCTCGCGGTTTTTTGTTTATTTCGATGGCCGAGTAGGCCGTCCCCCAATTCAGGAAATACAGCAATGTCTATCTCCCAAGACGATATCCTCAACGCCGTAGCTGAAATGTCGGTTCTGCAGGTTGTTGAGCTGATCAAAGCTTTCGAAGAAAAATTCGGCGTTTCCGCTGCCGCTGCTTCCGCTGGCCCAGCTGTTGCTGCTGTTGCTGCTGAAGAGCAAACCGAATTCAACGTCATGCTGCTGGAAGCTGGCGAGAAGAAAGTAAACGTGATCAAGGCAGTACGTGAACTGACCGGTCTGGGCCTGAAAGAAGCCAAGGCTGTAGTTGACGGCGCTCCTGCCCAGGTTCTGGAAGCAGTGTCGAAAGACGCAGCTGATAAAGCCAAAGCAACACTGGAAGAAGCAGGCGCTAAAGTCGAGCTGAAGTAAGCATCGACCTTGCGTCTCCAGCCCAAGCGTTAAGCTGAAGGCTGATGGCTGGTGGCTCTTGCCACCGGCCTTTTTCCGTTCTTGGCTGTCGACTCGGTCGCCGCCATTAACGCGCTGTAGCCACCCGATGCGGTGGTGCAAACCATGGGGTTTGCGAGATTTTCTGGCTGCTCCCGTCGGGAGGGCCAAACAAGCAGGTGACCAAGCTGGGGAACGCTGATGGCTTACTCATATACTGAGAAAAAACGTATCCGCAAGGACTTTAGCAAGTTGCCGGACGTCATGGATGTCCCGTACCTTCTGGCTATCCAGCTGGATTCGTATCGTGAATTCTTGCAGGCGGGAGCGACCAAAGATCAGTTCCGCGACGTGGGCCTGCATGCGGCCTTCAAATCCGTTTTCCCGATCATCAGCTACTCCGGCAATGCTGCGCTGGAGTACGTCGGTTATCGCCTGGGCGAACCGGCATTTGATGTCAAAGAATGCGTGTTGCGCGGTGTTACTTACGCCGTACCTTTGCGGGTAAAAGTGCGCCTGATCATTTTCGACAAAGAATCGTCGAACAAAGCGATCAAGGACATCAAAGAGCAAGAAGTCTACATGGGCGAAATCCCATTGATGACCGAGAACGGTACCTTCGTTATCAACGGTACCGAGCGTGTGATCGTTTCCCAGCTGCACCGTTCCCCGGGCGTGTTCTTCGACCACGACCGCGGCAAGACGCACAGCTCCGGCAAGCTCCTGTACTCCGCGCGGATCATTCCGTACCGCGGTTCGTGGTTGGACTTCGAATTCGACCCGAAAGACTGCGTGTTCGTGCGTATCGACCGTCGTCGCAAGCTGCCGGCCTCGGTACTGCTGCGCGCGCTCGGCTACACCACTGAGCAAGTGCTGGACGCTTTCTATACCACCAACGTGTTCAGCCTGAAGGATGAAACCCTCAAGCTGGAGCTGATCGCTTCGCGTCTGCGTGGTGAAATTGCCGTCCTGGACATCCAGGATGAAAAAGGCAAGGTCATTGTTGAAGCTGGCCGCCGTATCACTGCGCGCCACATCAACCAGATCGAAAAAGCCGGTATCAAAGAGCTGGAAGTGCCTCTGGACTACGTCCTGGGTCGTACTACCGCCAAGGTCATCGTTCACCCGGCTACAGGCGAAATCCTGGCTGAGTGCAACACCGAGCTGAACACCGAGATCCTGGCCAAAATCGCCAAGGCTCAGGTCGTTCGTATCGAGACCCTGTACACCAACGACATCGACTGCGGTCCGTTCATCTCCGACACACTGAAGATCGACTCCACCAGCAACCAATTGGAAGCGCTGGTCGAGATCTATCGCATGATGCGTCCTGGTGAGCCACCAACCAAAGACGCTGCCGAGACCCTGTTCAACAACCTGTTCTTCAGCCCTGAGCGCTATGACCTGTCTGCGGTCGGCCGGATGAAGTTCAACCGTCGTATCGGTCGTACCGAAATCGAAGGTTCGGGCGTGCTGTGCAAGGAAGACATCGTCGCGGTACTGAAGACCCTGGTCGACATCCGTAACGGTAAAGGCATCGTCGATGACATCGACCACCTGGGTAACCGTCGTGTTCGCTGTGTAGGCGAAATGGCCGAAAACCAGTTCCGCGTTGGCCTGGTACGTGTTGAGCGTGCGGTCAAAGAGCGTCTGTCGATGGCTGAAAGCGAAGGCCTGATGCCGCAAGACCTGATCAACGCCAAGCCAGTGGCTGCAGCGGTGAAAGAGTTCTTCGGTTCCAGCCAGCTCTCGCAGTTCATGGACCAGAACAACCCGCTCTCCGAGATCACCCACAAGCGCCGTGTTTCTGCACTGGGCCCGGGCGGTCTGACCCGTGAGCGTGCTGGCTTTGAAGTGCGTGACGTACACCCGACGCACTACGGTCGTGTTTGCCCGATCGAAACGCCGGAAGGTCCGAACATCGGTCTGATCAACTCCCTGGCCGCTTATGCGCGCACCAACCAGTACGGCTTCCTCGAGAGCCCGTACCGCGTGGTGAAAGACGCCCTGGTCACCGACGAGATCGTTTTCCTGTCCGCCATCGAAGAAGCTGATCACGTGATCGCTCAGGCTTCGGCCACGATGAACGACAAGAAAGTCCTGATCGACGAGCTGGTAGCTGTTCGTCACTTGAACGAGTTCACCGTCAAGGCGCCGGAAGACGTCACCTTGATGGACGTTTCGCCGAAGCAGGTAGTTTCGGTTGCAGCGTCGCTGATCCCGTTCCTGGAGCACGATGACGCCAACCGTGCGTTGATGGGTTCCAACATGCAGCGTCAAGCTGTACCGACCCTGCGCGCTGACAAGCCGCTGGTAGGTACCGGCATGGAGCGTAACGTAGCCCGTGACTCCGGCGTTTGCGTCGTGGCTCGTCGTGGCGGCGTGATCGACTCCGTTGATGCCAGCCGTATCGTGGTTCGTGTTGCCGATGACGAAGTTGAAACTGGCGAAGCCGGTGTCGACATCTACAACCTGACCAAATACACCCGCTCGAACCAGAATACCTGCATCAACCAGCGTCCGCTGGTGAGCAAGGGTGATCGCGTTCAGCGTAGCGACATCATGGCCGACGGCCCGTCCACCGACATGGGTGAACTGGCACTGGGTCAGAACATGCGCATCGCGTTCATGGCATGGAACGGCTTCAACTTCGAAGACTCCATCTGCCTGTCCGAGCGTGTTGTTCAAGAAGACCGTTTCACCACGATCCACATTCAGGAACTGACCTGTGTGGCCCGTGACACCAAGCTTGGGCCAGAGGAAATCACTGCAGACATCCCGAACGTGGGTGAAGCTGCACTGAACAAACTGGACGAAGCCGGTATCGTTTACGTAGGTGCTGAAGTAGGCGCAGGCGACATCCTGGTCGGTAAGGTCACTCCGAAAGGCGAGACCCAACTGACTCCGGAAGAGAAGCTGTTGCGCGCCATCTTCGGTGAAAAAGCCAGCGACGTTAAAGACACCTCCCTGCGTGTACCTACCGGTACCAAAGGTACTGTCATCGACGTACAGGTCTTCACCCGTGACGGCGTTGAGCGTGATGCTCGTGCACTGTCCATCGAGAAGACCCAGCTCGACGAGATCCGCAAGGACCTGAACGAAGAGTTCCGTATCGTTGAAGGCGCGACCTTCGAACGTCTGCGCTCCGCCCTGGTAGGCCACAAGGCTGAAGGCGGCGCAGGTCTGAAGAAAGGTCAGGACATCACCGACGAAATCCTCGACGGTCTTGAGCACGGCCAGTGGTTCAAACTGCGCATGGCTGAAGACGCTCTGAACGAGCAGCTCGAGAAGGCTCAGGCCTACATCGTTGATCGCCGCCGTCTGCTGGACGACAAGTTCGAAGACAAGAAGCGCAAACTGCAGCAGGGCGATGACCTGGCTCCAGGTGTGCTGAAAATCGTCAAGGTTTACCTGGCAATCCGTCGCCGCATCCAGCCGGGCGACAAGATGGCTGGTCGTCACGGTAACAAAGGTGTGGTCTCCGTGATCATGCCGGTTGAAGACATGCCGCACGATGCCAATGGCACCCCGGTCGACGTCGTCCTCAACCCGTTGGGCGTACCTTCGCGTATGAACGTTGGTCAGATCCTTGAAACCCACCTGGGCCTCGCGGCCAAAGGTCTGGGCGAGAAGATCAACCGTATGATCGAAGAGCAGCGCAAGGTCGCAGACCTGCGTAAGTTCCTGCACGAGATCTACAACGAGATCGGCGGTCGCAACGAAGAGCTGGACACCTTCACCGACCAGGAAATCCTGGATCTGGCGAAGAACCTGCGCGGCGGTGTTCCAATGGCTACCCCGGTGTTCGACGGTGCCAAGGAAAGCGAAATCAAGGCCATGCTGAAACTGGCAGACCTGCCAGAAAGCGGCCAGATGCAGCTGTTCGACGGCCGTACCGGCAACAAGTTCGAGCGCCCGGTTACTGTTGGCTACATGTACATGCTGAAGCTGAACCACTTGGTAGACGACAAGATGCACGCTCGTTCTACCGGTTCGTACAACCTCGTTACCCAGCAGCCGCTGGGTGGTAAGGCTCAGTTCGGTGGTCAGCGTTTCGGGGAGATGGAGGTCTGGGCACTGGAAGCATACGGTGCTGCTTACACTCTGCAAGAAATGCTCACAGTGAAGTCGGACGATGTGAACGGTCGGACCAAGATGTACAAAAACATCGTGGACGGCGATCACCGTATGGAGCCGGGCATGCCCGAGTCCTTCAACGTGTTGATCAAAGAAATTCGTTCCCTCGGCATCGATATCGATCTGGAAACCGAATAACACGTGACGCGAATCGAGAGCGGGGCCGTTTAGCCCGCTCTCTGCTCCGCCAGGAGGAAAGGCCTTGAAAGACCTACTGAATTTGCTGAAAAACCAGGGTCAAGTCGAAGAGTTCGACGCCATCCGTATTGGATTGGCATCGCCTGAGATGATCCGTTCGTGGTCGTTCGGTGAAGTTAAAAAGCCGGAAACCATCAACTACCGTACGTTCAAACCTGAGCGTGACGGCCTGTTCTGCGCCAAGATCTTTGGCCCGGTTAAGGATTACGAGTGCCTGTGCGGTAAGTACAAGCGCTTGAAGCACCGTGGTGTGATCTGCGAGAAGTGCGGCGTTGAAGTTGCACTGGCTAAAGTTCGTCGTGAGCGCATGGCGCACATCGAACTGGCTTCGCCGGTTGCTCACATCTGGTTCCTGAAATCGCTGCCGTCCCGTATCGGCTTGCTGATGGACATGACCCTGCGTGATATCGAACGCGTTCTCTACTTCGAGAGCTATGTCGTTATCGATCCAGGCATGACCACCCTTGAAAAAGGTCAGCTGCTGAACGACGAGCAGTACTTCGAAGCGCTGGAAGAATTCGGTGACGATTTCGATGCCCGCATGGGTGCTGAAGCTGTCCGCGAACTGCTGCACGCTATCGACCTGGAACACGAGATTGGCCGCCTGCGTGAAGAAATTCCGCAAACCAACTCCGAAACCAAGATCAAGAAACTGTCCAAGCGTCTGAAGTTGATGGAAGCCTTCCAGGGTTCCGGCAACTTGCCAGAGTGGATGGTGCTGACCGTTCTGCCGGTTCTGCCGCCAGACCTGCGTCCGCTGGTACCGTTGGACGGTGGTCGTTTCGCGACGTCCGACCTCAACGACCTGTACCGCCGCGTGATCAACCGTAACAACCGCTTGAAGCGCCTGCTTGATCTGTCCGCTCCGGACATCATCGTGCGCAACGAAAAGCGTATGTTGCAAGAAGCTGTCGATGCCCTGCTCGACAACGGTCGTCGTGGCCGCGCTATCACCGGTTCGAACAAGCGTCCTCTGAAATCCTTGGCTGACATGATCAAGGGTAAGCAAGGTCGTTTCCGTCAGAACTTGCTCGGTAAGCGTGTTGACTACTCCGGTCGTTCGGTAATTACCGTAGGCCCGACCCTGCGTCTGCACCAGTGCGGTCTGCCTAAGAAGATGGCACTTGAGCTGTTCAAACCATTCATCTTCGGCAAGCTGGAAATGCGCGGTCTCGCGACCACCATCAAAGCGGCCAAGAAAATGGTCGAGCGCGAGCTGCCTGAGGTTTGGGACGTTCTCGCTGAAGTGATCCGCGAACACCCGGTTCTTCTCAACCGTGCACCGACCCTTCACCGTCTGGGGATCCAGGCGTTTGAACCGGTACTGATCGAAGGTAAGGCTATCCAGCTGCACCCGCTGGTCTGTGCTGCGTACAACGCCGACTTCGACGGCGACCAAATGGCCGTGCACGTACCGCTGACACTGGAAGCCCAGTTGGAAGCGCGTGCGTTGATGATGTCGACCAACAACATTCTGTCGCCAGCCAACGGTGAGCCAATCATCGTTCCGTCGCAGGACGTTGTATTGGGTCTGTACTACATGACTCGTGAAGCGATCAACGCCAAAGGCGAAGGTCGTGTGTTCGCTGACCTGCAAGAAGTTGACCGTGTGTTCCGTGCCGGCGAAGCCGCACTGCACGCCAAGGTCAAAGTGCGGATCAACGAAACCGTCAACGACCGTGACGGCGGCAGCGTGAGCAACACTCGTATCGTCGACACCACTGTCGGCCGTGCGCTGCTGTATCAAGTTGTGCCAAAAGGTCTGTCGTACGATGTCGTCAACCTGCCGATGAAGAAAAAAGCGATCTCCAAGCTGATCAACCAGTGCTACCGCGTGGTTGGTTTGAAAGAGACCGTGATCTTCGCTGACCAGTTGATGTACACCGGTTTTGCTTATTCGACCATCTCCGGCGTTTCCATTGGTGTTAACGACTTCGTTATCCCGGATGAAAAAGCTCGCATCATCGCGGCTGCAACCGATGAAGTGAAAGAGATCGAAAGCCAGTACGCCTCCGGCCTGGTAACCCAGGGCGAGAAGTACAACAAGGTAATCGATCTTTGGTCGAAGGCGAACGACGAAGTTTCCAAGGCGATGATGGCCAACCTCTCGAAAGAGAAAGTCATCGACCGTCACGGCGACGAAGTTGACCAAGAGTCCTTCAACTCGATGTACATGATGGCTGACTCGGGCGCACGGGGTTCTGCTGCGCAGATCCGTCAGCTCGCCGGTATGCGTGGCTTGATGGCCAAGCCGGACGGCTCCATCATCGAAACGCCGATTACTGCGAACTTCCGGGAAGGTTTGAGCGTACTCCAGTACTTCATCTCGACTCACGGTGCTCGTAAGGGTCTTGCGGATACCGCGTTGAAAACTGCTAACTCCGGTTACCTGACTCGTCGTCTGGTAGACGTTGCACAAGATCTGGTTGTAACCGAGATCGATTGCGGCACCGAGCATGGCCTGCTGATGACACCGCACATTGAAGGCGGTGACGTTGTAGAGCCGCTGGGTGAGCGCGTATTGGGTCGTGTTATTGCCCGTGACGTATTCAAGCCAGGTACCGAGGAAGTTATTGTTCCTGCCGGCACCCTGGTAGACGAAAAGTGGGTCGAGTTCATCGAACTCAACAGCATCGACGAAGTGATCGTTCGCTCGCCGATCAGCTGCGAAACCCGCTACGGCATCTGCGCCAAGTGCTACGGCCGTGACTTGGCTCGTGGTCACCAGGTGAACATCGGTGAAGCGGTCGGCGTTATCGCTGCCCAGTCCATCGGTGAGCCGGGTACCCAGCTGACCATGCGTACGTTCCACATCGGTGGTGCGGCAAGCCGGACCTCCGCAGCCGACAGCGTTCAGGTGAAGAATGGCGGTACCGTCCGTCTGCACAACCTGAAACACGTTGAACGAGTGGATGGCCACCTGGTTGCTGTGTCCCGTTCCGGTGAGCTGGCAATCGCTGATGACTACGGTCGTGAGCGCGAGCGTTACAAGCTGCCGTACGGTGCTGTGATTTCGGTTAAAGAAGGTGACAAGGTCGACGCTGGCGCAATCGTGGCCAAGTGGGATCCGCACACTCACCCAATCGTTACCGAAATGAAAGGTACCGTGACCTACGTGGGCATGGAAGAAGGCATCACGATCAAGCGTCAGACTGACGAATTGACCGGTATGACCAACATTGAAGTACTCGACGCGAAAGATCGTCCAGCTGCCGGTAAAGACATCCGTCCTGCCGTGAAGATGGTCGATGACAACGGCAAGGACTTGTTGCTGCCAGGCACTGACGTAATCGCTCAGTACTTCCTGCCAGCCAACGCCCTGGTCGGTGTAGCGGATGGTGCGAAGATCGCGATCGGTGATGTTATCGCGCGTATCCCGCAAGAAACTTCGAAAACTCGAGACATCACCGGTGGTCTGCCGCGTGTTGCCGACTTGTTCGAAGCGCGTCGTCCGAAAGAAGCGTCGATTCTGGCTGAAGTCAGCGGCACCATCGCGTTCGGTAAAGAGACCAAGGGCAAGCGCCGTCTGGTCATTACTCCGAACGACGGTACCGATCCGTACGAAGAGCTGATTCCGAAGTGGCGTCACCTGAACGTCTTCGAAGGCGAACAGGTAAACCGCGGCGAAGTTATCTCCGACGGCCCGAGCGATCCACACGATATCCTGCGTCTGCTGGGTGTGAGTGCGCTGGCCAAGTACATCGTTAACGAGATCCAGGACGTTTACCGCCTGCAAGGCGTGAAGATCAACGATAAGCACATCGAGACCATCCTGCGTCAGATGTTGCGTAAAGTTGAAATCGCTGAATCCGGCGATTCCAGTTTCATCAAGGGCGACCAGATGGAACTGACTCACGTACTGGTAGAGAACGAGCGTTTGGGCGCGGAAGACAAATTTGTCTCCAAGTTCACTCGCGTGCTGCTGGGTATCACCAAGGCGTCGTTGTCCACTGAGTCGTTCATCTCGGCGGCCTCCTTCCAGGAGACCACTCGTGTACTGACCGAAGCAGCGGTAACCGGCAAGCGCGATTACCTGCGCGGCCTGAAAGAGAACGTGGTTGTGGGTCGTCTGATCCCAGCCGGTACCGGTTTGGCTTACCACAGCGAGCGTAAGCGTCGCCGTGATGCTGACAAGCCGCTGCGCGTAAGCGCCAGTGAAGTGGAAGCTGCACTGACCGAAGCGCTGAACTCTAGCGGTAACTGAGTTCTGCACTAGATAAGTCTGGGCCCCGGCAGCCCCACTCGTCGGATCGAGGCATTTTTGCCCCGGTTCGGTGAGTGGGGATGTCGGGGCCTTGCCTTGACTGGGGGCAAGATCCTCTTTAGACTCTTGTACCCCTAAATTTGGCGGGAATTCGTTCCTGCCATTTTGCTTTTCTTGCAAGACAATAGCGTCGCAAGACAACAGTGGAGCTAGTAGATGGCAACTATCAACCAGCTGGTACGTCAGCCGCGTAAGCGTATCGTCGAGAAATCCGACGTGCCTGCGCTGCAGAACTGCCCGCAACGTCGTGGCGTATGCACCCGTGTGTATACCACCACGCCGAAAAAACCTAACTCGGCACTGCGTAAAGTATGCCGTGTGCGCCTGACCAACGGTTTCGAGGTTTCCTCGTACATCGGTGGTGAAGGTCACAACCTGCAAGAGCACAGCGTGGTACTGATCCGCGGCGGTCGTGTAAAAGACTTGCCAGGTGTTCGTTACCACACCGTACGCGGCTCCTTGGATACTTCCGGCGTTAAAGGTCGTAACCAGGGTCGTTCGAAGTACGGTACCAAGAAGCCTAAGTAGTAGCGGCTTTTTGTAAAACTGAATCATCTTATTTTCTGAGTCGATAAGAGTAAGGTCGGAGGCGTCCCGTAAGGGCACCGATTCCGAACGAACCTGAAGACCGTTTGAGGGCTTATCCATGCCAAGAAGACGCGTAGCAGCCAAGCGCGAAGTGCTTGACGATCCAAAATACGGAAGCCAAATCCTGGCCAAGTTCATGAACCACGTGATGGAAAGCGGCAAGAAAGCCGTTGCCGAGCGTATCGTTTATGGCGCGCTGGAAAAGGTTAAAGAACGCAAGAACAGCGACCCCCTGGAAATCTTCGAGAAAGCTCTCGACGCCATCGCTCCGCTGGTCGAAGTGAAGTCGCGCCGTGTAGGCGGTGCTACTTACCAGGTTCCGGTCGAAGTTCGCCCGTCCCGTCGTAACGCTCTGGCAATGCGCTGGTTGGTAGACTTCGCCCGTAAGCGCGGCGAGAAGTCTATGGCTCTGCGTTTGGCCGGCGAGCTGTTGGACGCTGCTGAAGGTAAAGGTGCTGCTGTTAAGAAGCGTGAAGACGTGCACCGTATGGCTGAAGCTAACAAAGCTTTCTCGCACTACCGCTTCTAATCTTAGCTTCACTAATTTTGCGAGGGCTTTATGGCTCGTACTACTCCGATTAGCCGCTACCGTAACATCGGTATCGTTGCTCACGTGGATGCTGGTAAAACCACCACCACCGAGCGCGTACTGTTTTACACCGGCAAAAGTCACAAAATGGGCGAGGTGCATGACGGCGCCGCGACCACAGACTGGATGGTTCAGGAGCAGGAGCGTGGTATTACCATTACTTCTGCTGCTATTACCGCCTTCTGGAAAGGTTCCGAGAAGCAGTACAAAGACGAGCATCGCTTCAACGTAATCGATACCCCAGGCCACGTAGACTTCACCATTGAAGTTGAACGTTCCCTGCGCGTACTCGACGGCGCTGTCGTTGTGTTCTGCGGTACCTCGGGTGTTGAGCCTCAGTCGGAAACCGTATGGCGTCAAGCCAACAAGTACGGCGTTCCACGTCTTGTTTACGTAAACAAGATGGACCGTGCTGGTGCCAACTTCCTGCGCGTGATCGGTCAGATCAAGCAGCGTCTGGGTCACACCCCGGTGCCAATTCAATTGGCTATCGGTTCCGAGGACAACTTCCAGGGTCAGATCGATCTGATCAATATGGAAGCTGTTTACTGGAATGATTCCGACAAAGGTATGGTTCCTGTTCGTAAGCCTATCCCTGCAGAGTTGCAGGAACTGGCTGACGAGTGGCGCAACAACATGGTTGAGGCTGCTGCCGAAGCCAGCGAAGAGCTGATGAACAAGTACCTCGAAGGTGAAGAACTCACCAACGTGGAAATCAAGGCTGCTCTGCGTCAGCGTACTATTGCTGGTGAGATCGTCTTGGCTGTTTGCGGTTCTTCCTTCAAGAACAAGGGTGTTCCCCTGGTTCTCGACGCCGTTATCGACTACCTGCCGGCTCCAACCGACATTCCTGCTATCAAGGGTACCAACCCTGATAACGAGGAAGAAGAGATGGAGCGTCACGCCGATGACAGCGAGCCGTTCTCGGCTCTGGCGTTCAAGATCGCAACTGACCCATTCGTGGGTACTTTGACCTTCGTCCGCGTTTACTCGGGCGTGTTGGCCTCCGGCGACGGCGTGATCAACTCGGTTAAAGGCAAGAAAGAGCGCGTGGGTCGTATGGTGCAAATGCACGCAAACGCCCGTGAAGAGATCAAGGAAGTGCGCGCTGGTGACATCGCGGCCCTGATCGGCATGAAGGACGTCACCACTGGTGAGACTTTGTGCGACGCTGCCAAGCCAATCATCCTGGTTCGTATGGACTTCCCGGAGCCGGTTATTTCGGTTGCCGTAGAGCCTAAGACCAAGGATGACCAGGAAAAAATGGGTATCGCTCTGGGCAAGCTTGCTCAGGAAGATCCATCTTTCCGCGTCAAGACTGATGAAGAGACTGGTCAAACGATCATCTCCGGCATGGGCGAGCTGCACCTGGACATCCTGGTTGACCGGATGCGCCGTGAGTTCAACGTCGAAGCCAACATCGGTAAGCCTCAGGTTTCCTATCGTGAGCGCATCACGAAGAACTGTGAAATCGAAGGCAAGTTCGTTCGTCAGTCCGGCGGTCGTGGTCAGTTCGGTCACTGCTGGATCCGTTTTGCTCCTGCTGACGAAGGTCAGGAAGGTCTGCAATTCGTGAACGAAGTAGTGGGTGGTGTTGTTCCTAAGGAATACATCCCTGCTATCCAGAAGGGTATCGAAGAGCAGATGAAGAACGGTGTTGTTGCCGGCTATCCGCTGATCGGCCTGAAAGCAACCGTTTTTGACGGTTCTTACCACGACGTCGACTCCAACGAGATGGCGTTTAAGGTGGCTGCTTCCATGGCAACCAAGCAACTGGCCCAGAAGGGCGGTGGTGAGTTGCTTGAGCCAATCATGGCGGTAGAAGTTGTTACACCTGAAGACTATATGGGTGATGTCATGGGCGACCTTAACCGTCGTCGCGGCATGATCTTGGGTATGGAAGACACGGTTTCCGGCAAAGTGATTCGCGCCGAGGTTCCGCTGGGTGAGATGTTCGGTTATGCGACCGACGTTCGCTCCATGTCCCAGGGTCGCGCAAGCTACTCTATGGAATTCAAAAAATACAACACAGCTCCGGCGCACATCGCTGAAACTGTATCCAAAAAACAAGGCTGATTCAGTCCTTTAGGCAAGGAGTTAATTGTCGTGGCTAAAGAAAAATTTGATCGTTCCCTACCGCACGTCAACGTTGGCACCATCGGTCACGTTGACCACGGTAAAACCACTCTGACTGCTGCTCTGACTCGCGTTTGCTCCGAAGTTTTCGGTTCCGCAATCGTTGATTTCGATAAAATCGACAGCGCGCCAGAAGAGAAAGCTCGTGGTATCACCATCAACACCGCGCACGTTGAATACAACTCGCTGATCCGTCACTACGCTCACGTTGACTGCCCAGGTCACGCTGACTATGTGAAGAACATGATCACCGGTGCTGCTCAAATGGACGGCGCTATCCTGGTTTGCTCGGCCGCTGATGGTCCGATGCCACAAACCCGTGAGCACATCCTGCTGTCCCGTCAGGTAGGCGTTCCGTACATCGTGGTTTACCTGAACAAGGCTGACCTGGTAGACGACGCTGAGCTGCTGGAACTGGTTGAGATGGAAGTGCGCGATCTGCTGAGCACTTACGACTTCCCAGGCGACGACACTCCGATCATCATCGGTTCTGCTCGTATGGCTCTGGAAGGCAAAGACGACAACGAAATGGGCACCACGTCCGTTCGTAAACTGGTTGAGACTCTGGACAGCTACATCCCAGATCCAGTCCGTGTTATCGACAAGCCGTTCCTGATGCCAATCGAAGACGTATTCTCGATCTCCGGTCGCGGTACTGTTGTAACTGGTCGTATCGAGCGCGGTATCGTTAAGGTTCAAGATCCACTGGAAATCGTTGGTCTGCGTGACACTACCGTCACCACCTGCACCGGTGTTGAAATGTTCCGTAAACTGCTCGACGAAGGTCGTGCTGGCGAGAACTGCGGCGTTCTGCTGCGTGGTACCAAGCGTGACGACGTTGAGCGTGGCCAGGTTCTGGTTAAGCCAGGTTCGGTTAAGCCGCACACCAAGTTCGAAGCTGAAGTGTACGTGCTGAGCAAAGAAGAGGGCGGTCGTCACACTCCGTTCTTCAAAGGCTACCGTCCACAGTTCTACTTCCGTACTACCGACGTAACTGGTAACTGCGAACTGCCGGAAGGCGTAGAAATGGTAATGCCAGGCGACAACATCAAAATGGTTGTCACCCTGATCAAAACCATCGCTATGGAAGACGGTCTGCGTTTCGCAATCCGTGAAGGCGGCCGTACCGTTGGTGCTGGCGTTGTAGCTAAAATCATCGAGTAATTATCTCTTCTGAGATAGCTCTGATGTTTTGAAAAGGCCCCCGCTCAGCGGGGGCCTTTTTTATTGGGTTGACACCTATCAGGGCCGTCTATAGAATTGCGCCTCCTTTTAACGGGCGTATTGCGCTCGCTGGGAATAGCAGCCGGAGTCTGAAATCCAATGCAAAATCAGCAAATCCGTATCAGGTTGAAGGCTTTTGACCATCGCCTGATCGACCAATCCACCCAGGAAATCGTGGAAACCGCGAAACGTACTGGTGCACAAGTGCGTGGTCCAATTCCACTGCCTACCCGTAAAGAGCGGTTCACCGTTCTGGTCTCCCCGCACGTCAACAAAGACGCGCGTGACCAGTACGAGATCCGTACTCATAAGCGCGTACTGGACATCGTCCAGCCAACGGATAAAACCGTTGATGCACTTATGAAGCTCGATCTGGCGGCCGGTGTGGAAGTACAGATCAGCCTCGGCTAAGACTTGGGTCTTAGTCGTGTAACGCTCTGAAATGGGCGGCCATAGCGGGTGAAAGCCCCGTACACTCATGAGGTTTACAACATGACTATTGGTGTAGTCGGTCGTAAATGCGGTATGACCCGTATTTTCACCGAAGAAGGTGTCTCCATTCCGGTCACGGTCATTGAGATCGAGCCGAATCGCGTCACCCAGTTCAAAACTGAAGAGACCGATGGCTATCGTGCAGTGCAAGTCACTGTCGGCGAGCGTCGTGCTTCGCGCGTGACTGCTGCTCAAGCAGGTCACTTCGCTAAAGCGAACGTTGCAGCTGGTCGCACTGTTATGGAGTTCCGTCTCGAAGACGGCGACTACCAGGCTGGCGATCTGATCAACGCTGAAATCTTCGCTGCTGGTCAACTGGTTGATGTAACCGGTCAGTCCAAAGGTAAAGGCTTCCAGGGTACGATCAAGCGTTGGAATTTCCGTGGCCAAGACAACACTCACGGTAACTCCGTTTCCCACCGCGTCCCGGGCTCTATTGGCCAGTGCCAGACTCCTGGTCGTGTATTCAAGGGCAAAAAAATGTCCGGTCATATGGGCGCTGAGCGCGTGACCGTGCAGTCCCTCGAAGTAGTGCGCGTCGACGCTGAACGCAATCTGTTGTTGGTCAAGGGTGCTGTTCCTGGCGCTACTGGCGGCAACCTGGTTGTACGTCCGGCGGCCAAGGCTCGCGGTTAAGGGGAAGCTGACATGCAATTAAATGTAAATGACGCTCAAGCGATCGAAGTTTCCGAACTGACGTTTGGCGGCGAGTTCAACGAGACGCTGGTTCACCAAGCAGTCGTGGCCTACATGGCCGGCGGCCGTCAAGGTAGCAAGCAGCAAAAGACCCGTTCCGACGTTCGTGGTGGCGGTAAGCGCCCTTGGCGTCAGAAAGGTACTGGCCGTGCTCGTGCCGGTACTATCCGTAGCCCAATCTGGCGTGGCGGTGGTACCACTTTCGCAGCTCGTCCGCAGGATCACTCGCAGAAGCTCAACAAGAAGATGTATCGCGCAGCTCTGCGCTCCATCCTTGCTGAACTCGTGCGTACTGACCGTCTGGTCGTGGTTCAGGACTTCGCTGTTGAAAGCCCGAAAACCAAAGATCTGCTGGGCAAACTGAACAACATGAGCCTGACCGACGTTTTGATCGTGTCGGAAGCTGTTGATCAGAACCTGTACCTGGCTGCTCGCAACCTGCCACACGTTGATGTACGTGACGTGCAAGGTTCCGATCCAGTTAGTCTGATCGCATACGACAAGGTGTTGATCACCGTGTCGGCCGTGAAGAAATTCGAGGAGCTGCTGGGATGAACCAGGAACGCGTATTTAAAGTTCTGCTTGGCCCGCACGTTTCCGAAAAGGCTACGGTTCTGGCTGACAAGAAAGGCCAGTTCGTTTTCAAGGTTGCAACTGACGCAACCAAGCTGGAAATCAAGAAGGCCGTCGAAAGCCTGTTCAGCGTGAAAGTAGAGCGTGTTACTACCCTGAATGTTCTGGGTAAGAGCAAGCGCACTGCTCGCGGTCTGGGCAAGCGTAATGACTGGAAGAAGGCAGTTATCTCCCTTCAGCCAGGCCAAGATCTCGATTTCAGCAGCAGTGCTGAGTAAGGAAGGGGTGCATCATGGCAATCGTTAAATGCAAACCGACTTCCCCTGGCCGCCGTTTTGTGGTCAAGGTGGTCAACCAGGAGCTGCATAAAGGCGCTCCTCACGCACCGCTGCTCGAGAAAAAATCGAAGTCTGGTGGTCGTAACAACAATGGTCGTATTACCACTCGTCACATCGGTGGTGGCCATAAGCAGCATTATCGTCTGGTCGATTTCCGTCGCAACGACAAAGATGGCATCGCTGCCACTGTCGAGCGTATCGAATACGATCCAAACCGTACTGCTCACATCGCTCTGCTGCTGTACGCAGATGGCGAGCGTCGCTACATCATCGCCCCTAAAGGCGTGAGCGCTGGCGACCAGCTGATCGCAGGTGCTTTGGCACCGATCAAGCCGGGCAACGCTCTGCAACTGCGCAACATTCCAGTTGGTAGCACCGTACACGGCATCGAATTGAAGCCAGGTAAAGGCGCGCAAATCGCTCGTTCCGCTGGTGCTTCGGCTCAGCTGATCGCTCGTGAAGGTGTCTACGTGACCCTGCGTCTGCGTTCTGGTGAGATGCGTAAAGTGCTGGCTGAATGCCGCGCGACCCTGGGCGAAGTCTCGAACTCCGAGCACAGCCTGCGTTCGCTGGGTAAAGCTGGTGCCAAACGCTGGCGTGGCGTTCGCCCAACCGTTCGTGGTGTTGCCATGAACCCGGTTGACCACCCACACGGTGGTGGTGAAGGTCGTACCTCTGGTGGTCGTCATCCGGTATCGCCATGGGGCTTCCCGACTAAGGGCGCGAAGACTCGTGGTAATAAGCGTACCGACAAAATGATCGTCCGTCGTCGCAAGTAAATAGAGGGATACGACAGTGCCACGTTCTCTGAAAAAAGGTCCTTTTATTGATCTTCACCTACTGAAGAAGATCGAAGTGGCGGCGGAAAAGAACGATCGCAAACCAGTTAAGACCTGGTCGCGTCGTTCGATGATCCTGCCACAAATGGTCGGTCTGACCATCGCTGTACACAACGGTCGCTTGCACGTCCCAGTTCTCGTGAACGAAGACATGGTCGGCCACAAACTAGGCGAGTTTGCCGGTACCCGCACTTATCGTGGGCACGTGGCAGACAAGAAAGCCAAGCGTTAAGGGGTTAGGAAATGGAAGTAGCCGCTAAGTTGTCGGGCGCTCGAATCTCCGCCCAGAAAGCCCGCTTGGTCGCCGACCAGATCCGCGGGAAGAAGGTGGGCGAAGCGCTCAACCTGTTGGCTTTCAGCAGTAAGAAAGCCGCCGAGATCATGAAGAAAGTGCTGGAGTCGGCCGTAGCCAACGCCGAGCATAACGAAGGCGCAGACGTTGATGACCTGAAGGTCAGCACCGTTTTCGTCAACGAAGGGCGTTCGCTGAAGCGCATCATGCCACGTGCCAAAGGCCGTGCTGATCGCATCGTCAAGCGGTCTTGCCATATCACTGTCAAGGTTGCTGACAAGTAACGGAGTCGAAGAGATGGGTCAGAAAGTACATCCCATTGGCATTCGCCTGGGAATCGTCAAGGAGCACACCTCCGTCTGGTACGCAGACGGTCGGACTTATGCGGACTATTTGTTCGCTGATCTGAAGGTGCGTGAGTATCTCCAAGACAAACTAAAAAGCGCGTCCGTAAGCCGTATCGATATCCATCGTCCGGCCCAAACTGCACGTATCACCATCCACACCGCTCGTCCAGGTATCGTTATCGGGAAGAAAGGTGAAGATGTTGAGAAACTGCGTCAGGACCTGACCAAGCAAATGGGTGTGCCTGTGCACATCAATATCGAAGAGATCCGCAAGCCGGAACTCGACGGTATGCTGGTTGCGCAGAGCGTAGCTCAGCAGCTGGAGCGTCGCGTAATGTTCCGTCGCGCTATGAAGCGCGCTGTACAGAACGCCATGCGCATTGGTGCCAAAGGCATCAAAATCCAAGTGAGCGGTCGTCTCGGCGGTGCTGAAATCGCACGTACTGAATGGTATCGCGAAGGTCGTGTGCCACTGCACACCCTGCGTGCCGACATCGACTATGCCAACTACGAAGCTCACACCACTTACGGTGTGATCGGTGTAAAGGTTTGGATCTTCAAAGGCGAAGTAATTGGTGGTCGCCAAGAAGAACTGAAACCACAAGCACCAGCGCCTCGTAAAAAAGCTGCTAAGTAAGGGGTACGCCAAATGTTGCAACCTAAGCGTACGAAGTTCCGCAAGCAGATGACAGGCCACAACCGTGGTCTGGCTCAGCGCGGTAGCAAAGTCAGCTTCGGCGAGTTCGCGCTGAAGTCTGTAGCTCGTGGTCGTCTCACCGCTCGTCAGATCGAGTCAGCGCGTCGTGCTCTGACCCGTCACGTAAAACGTGGCGGCAAGATCTGGATCCGTGTATTCCCGGACAAGCCGATCTCCAAAAAACCTCTCGAGGTTCGGATGGGTAAAGGTAAGGGTAACGTGGAATACTGGGTAGCCCAGATTCAGCCAGGCAAAGTCCTGTATGAAATCGAGGGTGTTTCTGAAGAGCTGGCGCGTGAGGCTTTCGCCCTGGCTGCTGCAAAGCTGCCGCTCGCCACCTCCTTTGTTAAACGGACGGTGATGTGATGAAAGCGAATGAACTTCGTGAAAAATCCGCACAGCAGCTGAACGAGCAACTGCTCGGCCTGCTGCGCGACCAGTTCAATCTGCGTATGCAGAAAGCAACTGGCCAGTTGGGGCAGTCTCATCTGCTCTCGCAAGTTAAGCGTGACATCGCTCGCGTGAAGACTGTGCTCAACCAGCAGGCAGGTAAGTGATCATGGCTGAAGCCGAAAAGACTGTCCGTACGCTGACTGGCCGTGTTGTCAGCGACAAGATGGACAAAACCATCACCGTTCTGATCGAGCGTCGC
Source organism: Pseudomonas sp. C 49-2 (assembly GCF_003970195.1). Taxonomy (NCBI): domain Bacteria; kingdom Pseudomonadati; phylum Pseudomonadota; class Gammaproteobacteria; order Pseudomonadales; family Pseudomonadaceae; genus Pseudomonas; species Pseudomonas sp. C 49-2. Next base: position 290,925 of record NZ_RXYG01000008.1, on the reverse strand, counting down.
GTTAAGCACCCGATCTACGGTAAATATGTTAAGCGTTCGACTAAGCTGCACGCGCACGACGAAACCAATCAGTGCCACATCGGCGACAAAGTCACTATTCGTGAAACTCGTCCGCTGGCCAAGACCAAGTCTTGGGCACTGGTTGATGTTCTCGAACGCGCTGTGGAAGTCTAAGGACTAGGGGTCGGAGAAATTATATGATTCAGACTCAATCCATGCTCGATGTGGCCGATAACAGCGGCGCTCGCCGCGTTATGTGCATCAAGGTGCTGGGTGGCTCCCATCGTCGTTACGCTGGTATCGGTGACATCATCAAAGTTACCGTGAAGGAAGCAATTCCTCGCGGTAAAGTGAAAAAAGGCCAAGTGATGACTGCTGTTGTAGTCCGCACTCGTCACGGCGTACGTCGTGCTGATGGCTCCATTATCCGCTTTGATGGCAACGCTGCTGTTCTTCTGAACAACAAGCAAGAGCCGATCGGCACCCGTATCTTTGGGCCAGTGACCCGTGAACTTCGTACTGAGAAGTTCATGAAGATCGTCTCGCTCGCCCCAGAAGTGCTGTAAGGAGATCCGACATGCAAAAGATTCGTCGTGACGACGAGATCATCGTGATCGCCGGCAAAGACAAAGGTAAGCGCGGTAAGGTGCTTAAGGTTCTCGCTAATAACCGTCTGGTTATCGGTGGTCTGAACCTGGTCAAGCGTCATACCAAGCCTAACCCGATGTCGGGCGTGCAGGGCGGTATCGTCGAGAAAGAAGCTCCGCTGGATGCTTCTAACGTCGCCATCTTCAACGGCGAAACCAACAAGGCTGACCGCGTTGGTTTCAAAGTAGAAGACGGTAAGAAAATTCGTGTCTTCAAGTCGACCCAAAAAGCGGTTGATGCTTGAACACTGCTAGGTAGATTAGACCATGGCACGACTACAAGAGATTTACCGGAAGGAAATCGCCCCTAAGCTTAAGGAAGAACTTAAGCTTGGGAACGTGATGGAAGTTCCGCGCGTTACCAAAATCACCCTGAACATGGGTCTGGGCGAAGCGATCGGCGACAAAAAAGTCATCGAGCACGCTGTTGCTGACCTTGAAAAGATCACCGGCCAGAAAGTCGTTGTGACCTACGCTCGGAAATCCATCGCTGGCTTTAAGGTCCGTGAAGGTTGGCCGATCGGCGTCAAAGTGACCCTGCGCCGTGAGCGTATGTACGAGTTCCTGGATCGTCTGCTGTCGATCTCCCTGCCTCGGGTTCGCGACTTCCGCGGCCTGAATGCCAAGTCCTTCGATGGTCGTGGTAACTACAGCATGGGCGTGAAAGAGCAGATCATCTTCCCGGAAATCGACTACGACAAGATCGATGCTCTCCGCGGTCTGGACATCACCCTGACCACCACTGCCAAGAACGATGATGAAGGTCGCGCCCTGTTGCGTGCTTTCAAATTCCCGTTCCGCAACTGATTGGAGTAGGACCATGGCCAAGATGAGCATGAAAAACCGCGAGCTGAAGCGTCAGCTCACGGTTGCCAAGTACGCCAAGAAGCGTGCAGCACTGAAAGCAATCATCGTTGATCTGAACGCAAGTCCAGAAGCACGTTGGGAAGCTACAGTTGCCCTGCAGAAGCAGCCACGTGACGCAAGCGCTTCGCGCATGCGTAACCGCTGCCGCCTGACCGGTCGTCCACACGGCGTTTACCGCAAGTTCGGCCTCGGCCGTAACAAACTGCGTGAAGCGGCAATGCGTGGTGACGTACCAGGTCTGGTTAAAGCCAGCTGGTAAGTGCTTTCAACGTCCAGGTGCTCAATATCGCAAGATACTGACCACCGGTGACCTTGAATCTGGAACAAGCCCCTTTTGGGGCTTGTTTCATTTCCGGAGTGTGTCTAAAATACGCGGCTCGCCTGAGCCCGTGTTTTTTACCCGGAGATTCTCGGCGACATATGTAGCCGCAAGGCTAATTTTTTTGTATTAGGAGCGTCTAGCCCATGAGTATGCAGGACCCGTTAGCGGACATGCTAACTCGTATCCGTAATGCCCAGATGGCTGAAAAGTCCGTCGTAAGCATGCCATCTTCCAAGTTGAAGGTAGCTGTTGCCAAAGTCCTGAAAGACGAAGGCTACATTGCGGGTTATCAGATCAGCAGCGATGTAAAAGCACTGCTGTCCATCGAGCTGAAGTACTTCGAAGGCCGTTCGGTCATCGAGGAAGTGAAGCGCGTTAGCCGTCCAGGCCTGCGTCAGTACAAGTCCGCTGAAGATCTGCCGAAAGTTCGTGGCGGTCTGGGCGTGTCTATCGTCTCCACCAACAAAGGTGTGATGACGGATCGTGCTGCGCGCGCTGCCGGTGTCGGCGGCGAAGTTCTTTGCACTGTGTTCTAAGGGGGGATAAGCATGTCTCGCGTCGCTAAGAACCCCGTTAAGCTGCCAGCCGGTGTCGAAGTCAAATTCGCAGGCCAACAGCTTTCGGTGAAGGGTGCCAAGGGTACTCTTGAACTGAACATCCATTCGTCCGTTGAGATCGTTGAAGAAGCTGGTGAGCTGCGTTTCGCTGCTCGCAATGGCGATCAACAAACTCGCGCAATGGCCGGTACCACGCGTGCGTTGGTAAACAACATGGTCCAAGGCGTAAGCCAAGGCTTCGAGCGTAAGCTCCAGCTGGTCGGTGTTGGTTACAAAGCGCAAGCAAAAGGCACGGTTTTGAACCTGGCCCTTGGCTTCTCGCACCCTGTGGATTACGAACTGCCAGCGGGCATCACTGCTGAGACCCCTAGCCAGACCGATATCCTGATCAAGGGCATCGATAAGCAGCTAGTAGGTCAAGTGGCCGCTGAGATCCGCGACTTCCGTCCACCAGAGCCGTACAAAGGCAAAGGTGTGCGCTACGCGGACGAAGTCGTCCGTCGTAAAGAAGCCAAGAAGAAGTAGGGCATAGCAAATGACCGACAAAAAAGTTACTCGACTGCGTCGCGCTCGCAAAGCACGCCTGAAAATGCACGAACTCGAAGTCGTGCGTCTCTGCGTGTTCCGCTCGTCGCAGCACATCTACGCCCAGGTCATCTCGGCCGACGGCAACAAAGTCCTGGCAAGCGCCTCGACTTTGGATAAAGAACTGCGTGATGGTGCCACTGGCAACATCGACGCGGCCACAAAGGTTGGCCAGCTGGTCGCTACGCGTGCTAAGGCCGCTGGCGTCTCGCAAGTGGCTTTCGACCGCTCTGGCTTCAAGTACCACGGTCGCGTGAAAGCGCTGGCTGATGCTGCTCGTGAAGCTGGGCTGGAGTTCTAAGTTATGTCAAATAACGACCAAAAGCGCGACGAAGGCTACATTGAGAAGCTGGTTCAAGTTAACCGCGTAGCCAAAACCGTTAAAGGCGGCCGTATCTTCACCTTCACCGCGTTGACCGTGGTAGGTGATGGTAAAGGCCGTGTTGGCTTCGGCCGTGGCAAGTCACGTGAAGTGCCTGCTGCGATCCAGAAGGCAATGGAAGCTGCTCGTCGCAACATGATCCAAGTTGATCTGAACGGCACCACTCTGCAGTACGCAATGAAGTCCGCCCATGGCGCTTCGAAGGTGTACATGCAGCCTGCTTCTGAAGGTACCGGTATCATCGCTGGCGGCGCTATGCGTGCTGTCCTCGAAGTTGCTGGCGTTCAGAACGTTCTGGCCAAGTGCTATGGCTCGACTAACCCGGTAAACGTGGTTCACGCCACTTTCAAAGGTTTGAAAGCTATGCAATCTCCTGAGTCCATCGCTGCCAAGCGTGGTCTGACTGTCAAGGAGATCTTCTGATCATGGCTACCGTTAAAGTAACGCTGATCAAAAGCATGACCGGCCGCATCCCTAACCACAAACTGTGTGTTAAAGGTCTGGGTCTGCGTCGCATCGGTCACACTGTAGAAGTCCTGGATACTCCCGAGAATCGCGGGATGATCAACAAGGCTTACTACATGCTGCGTGTAGAGGGTTAATCGATGAAACTCAATGATCTGAGTCCAGCGCCGGGTTCCCGTCGCGAAAAGCATCGTCCGGGCCGTGGTATCGGTAGCGGTTTGGGTAAGACTGGTGGCCGTGGCCACAAAGGTCAAACCTCCCGCTCCGGTGGCACCATCGCTCCAGGCTTTGAAGGCGGTCAACAGCCGCTGCATCGTCGCCTGCCTAAGTTCGGTTTCGTATCCCTGAAGGCCATGGACCGCGCAGAAGTGCGTCTGTCCGAGCTGGCTAAAGTGGAAGGCGACATCGTTACTGTGCAGACCCTGAAAGATGCCAACGTGATCAACGTCAACGTACAGCGTGTGAAAATCATGCTGTCCGGTGAAGTGACTCGCGCTGTCACTATCGGCAAGGGAATCGGCGCCACCAAAGGTGCGCGTTCGGCTATCGAAGCAGCTGGCGGCAAGTTCGAGGAATAAATGGCTAAGCAAGGTGCTCTCTCAGCGCTCGGCAAAGGCGGTATGTCTGAACTTTGGGCTCGTCTGCGTTTTCTGTTCCTGGCGATTATCGTCTACCGAATAGGCGCACACATCCCGGTTCCAGGTATCAATCCGGACCGACTCGCAGACCTGTTTCGACAGAATGAGGGGACCATTCTTAGCTTGTTCAACATGTTTTCCGGCGGCGCGCTGGAGCGGATGAGCATCTTTGCACTGGGGATCATGCCGTACATTTCGGCATCGATCATCATGCAACTGATGACCGCCGTCAGCCCGCAGCTGGAGCAGTTGAAGAAGGAAGGTGAAGCTGGCCGTCGCAAGATTAGCCAGTACACCCGCTACGGCACTGTCGTCCTCGCCCTGGTTCAAGCTATCGGCATGTCCGTTGGCCTGGCAGGGCAGGGCGTTGCGTTCACTGGTGACTTTGGCTTCCATTTCGTCGCGGTATCCACATTTGTGGCTGGTGCGATGTTTATGATGTGGCTGGGTGAGCAGATTACTGAGCGTGGTGTTGGCAACGGTATCTCGATGTTGATTTTCGCAGGTATCGTCGCCGGTCTTCCGAGAGCGATCGGGCAGTCTTTCGAGTCTGCACGTCAGGGTGATATCAATATTTTCGCCCTGGTTGCCATCGGTTTGCTGGCAGTAGCGATTATCGGTTTTGTGGTGTTCATTGAGCGTGGCCAGCGTCGTATTGCTGTTCACTACGCCAAGCGTCAGCAGGGCCGTAAGGTTTTTGCTGCGCAGACCAGCCACTTGCCGCTGAAAGTGAATATGGCCGGTGTTATTCCGGCAATTTTCGCGAGCAGCATTTTGCTGTTTCCGGCTTCGTTGGGTACCTGGTTTGGTCAGTCCGAAAACATGGGCTGGCTGCAGGACCTCTCTCAGTCGATCGCTCCTGGTCAGCCGTTGAATATTCTGCTGTTTAGTGCAGGGATTATTTTCTTCTGCTTCTTCTATACGGCGTTGATGTTCAATCCGAAAGACGTAGCGGAAAACCTGAAGAAGTCCGGTGCCTTTATTCCGGGCATCCGTCCAGGTGAGCAGTCTGCACGCTACATTGATGGCGTTCTGACTCGTTTGACCCTGTTCGGTGCTCTATATATGACGGCCGTGTGCTTGTTGCCCCAGTTCCTGGTGGTTGCAGCAAACGTTCCGTTCTACCTTGGCGGGACCTCGTTGCTGATCGTGGTCGTGGTTGTGATGGACTTCATGTCCCAAGTACAATCGCACCTCGTTTCGCACCAGTACGAATCCCTGATGAAGAAAGCCAACCTGAAGGGCTACGGCAGCGGCATGTTGCGCTGAGTACCCCATAAGGTTCGAGGAGTTGGTGATGAAAGTTCGTGCATCGGTGAAAAAGCTGTGCCGTAACTGCAAGATTATTCGCCGCGAAGGTGTTGTTCGAGTAATTTGCAGCGCGGAACCGCGTCACAAACAGCGCCAAGGCTGAGTGTGATCCGCTTGAAGCCCGGCAGCTAGTGCGCTGCCGGGTTGATTATTTGTTATTACAGCGATATTATCTCGCGCCCTATTTCTTGGCTTCCGGGGCGTAGGTAGCTGTCAATTGGAGTCCCACTGAATGGCCCGTATTGCAGGCGTTAACATTCCAGATAACAAGCACACTGTTATCTCGCTGACCTACATCTATGGTGTTGGTCGCACTACTGCGCAGAAAATTTGCGCAGTTGCTGGGGTAAACCCAGCCGCTAAGATCAAGGATCTGAGCGACGAGCAGATTGAACAGCTGCGTGGCGAAGTGGCGAAGTTCACCACTGAAGGTGACCTGCGTCGCGAAATCAACATGAAAATCAAGCGTTTGATGGACCTCGGTTGCTATCGCGGTCTGCGTCATCGTCGTGGTCTTCCAGTACGCGGTCAGCGTACCAAGACTAACGCGCGTACCCGTAAAGGTCCGCGTAAGCCGATCCGCAAGTAATCGCCCCAGCGAATCGACAGGAAAATTATCATGGCAAAACCTGCTGCTCGTCCTCGTAAAAAAGTTAAAAAGACAGTGGTTGATGGCATCGCCCACATCCATGCTTCTTTTAACAACACAATCGTGACCATCACCGACCGTCAAGGTAACGCGCTTTCTTGGGCTACCTCCGGTGGTTCGGGTTTCCGCGGTTCCCGCAAGTCCACCCCGTTTGCTGCTCAAGTAGCTGCTGAACGTGCTGGTCAAGCTGCGCTGGAATATGGCCTGAAAAACCTCGACGTTAACGTCAAGGGTCCAGGTCCAGGTCGTGAGTCTGCTGTTCGTGCTTTGAACGGCTGTGGCTATAAGATCGCCAGCATCACCGACGTGACGCCAATCCCGCACAACGGGTGCCGTCCGCCGAAGAAGCGCCGCGTGTAATCCAGGAGATTGTAAAGAATGGCTCGTTACATTGGTCCAAAATGCAAACTCGCTCGTCGCGAAGGCACCGATCTCTTCCTGAAGAGCGGCGTGCGCGCGATCGAATCGAAGTGCAACATTGAAGCAGCACCTGGTATCCACGGCCAACGCCGCGGTCGCCAGTCCGATTACGGCACCCAACTGCGTGAAAAGCAGAAGGTCCGTCGTATCTACGGCGTTCTCGAGCGTCAGTTCAGCGGCTACTACAAAGAAGCTGCTGGCAAGAAAGGTGCAACCGGTGAAAACCTGCTGCAACTGCTCGAATGCCGTCTGGACAACGTTGTATACCGTATGGGCTTTGGTTCGACTCGTGCCGAATCCCGTCAGCTGGTATCGCACAAGTCGATCAGCGTTAACGGTCAGACCGTAAACGTTCCGTCCTACCAGGTTCGTGCTGGTGACGTGGTCGCAGTTCGCGAGAAAGCAAAAAACCAACTTCGCATTGTCCAAGCTCTCGATCTGTGTGCCCAACGTGGCCGCGTAGAATGGGTAGAAGTAGACACTGAGAAGAAGTCGGGCGTTTTCAAGAACGTTCCTGCTCGCAGTGATCTGTCCGCCGACATCAACGAAAGCCTGATTGTCGAGCTCTACTCCAAGTAAGGGCTAGAAAATAGGTGCATCCATGCAGATTTCGGTAAATGAGTTCCTGACACCCCGCCACATTGATGTGCAGGTTGTCAGTCCAACCCGCGCCAAAATTACTCTCGAGCCTCTCGAGCGTGGTTTTGGCCACACCCTGGGCAACGCGCTGCGCCGCATCCTGTTGTCCTCAATGCCCGGCTGTGCAGTAGTCGAGGCCGAGATTGACGGTGTGCTCCACGAGTACAGCGCCATCGAAGGTGTACAGGAAGACGTAATTGAAATCCTGTTGAACCTTAAAGGTCTGGCTATCAAGCTGCACGGCCGTGACGAAGTTACGCTGACCTTGTCGAAGAAGGGTTCGGGGGTGGTTACCGCTGCCGATATTCAGCTGGATCATGATGTCGAGATCGTTAACCCCGATCACGTAATCGCTAACCTGGCGTCTAACGGCGCCCTGAACATGAAGCTCACCGTAGCTCGTGGTCGTGGTTATGAACCGGCCGACTCGCGTCAGAGCGATGAAGATGAAAGCCGCAGCATTGGTCGCTTGCAGCTTGACTCTTCGTTCAGCCCGGTTCGCCGTATCGCATACGTGGTGGAAAACGCCCGTGTCGAGCAGCGTACTAACCTGGACAAGCTGGTTATTGATCTGGAAACCAACGGTACTCTGGATCCTGAAGAGGCTATCCGCCGCGCTGCAACCATCCTGCAACAGCAGTTGGCTGCGTTCGTCGACCTCAAAGGTGACAGCGAACCAGTGGTAATCGAGCAGGAAGACGAGATCGATCCGATCCTGCTTCGCCCGGTTGACGATCTGGAACTGACTGTACGTTCGGCTAACTGCCTTAAGGCGGAAAACATTTACTACATCGGCGACCTGATTCAGCGTACCGAAGTAGAACTGTTGAAGACTCCGAACCTGGGCAAGAAATCCTTGACTGAAATCAAGGACGTTCTGGCCTCCCGCGGTCTGTCCCTCGGCATGCGCCTCGACAACTGGCCGCCTGCAAGTCTTAAGAAGGACGACAAGGCGACTGCCTGATCGTCGTAATCACCGAACGTGAGTTTGGTAAGGAATGAACCATGCGTCATCGTAAAAGTGGTCGTCACCTGAGCCGTACCAGCTCGCACCGCAAGGCCATGTTCCAAAACATGGCGGTGTCGCTGTTCGAGCACGAGCTGATTAAAACTACACTGCCGAAAGCTAAAGAACTGCGTCGCGTTGCTGAGCCGCTGATCACTTTGGCCAAGACAGACAGCCTGGCTAACCGCCGTCTGGCTTTCGACCGTACTCGTTCGAAAGCTATCGTTGGTAAGCTCTTCAACGACCTGGGCAAGCGTTACGCTACCCGTGAGGGTGGCTACCTGCGCATCCTCAAGTGCGGTTTCCGCGCTGGCGACAACGCGCCTATGGCGTACGTCGAGTTGGTTGATCGTGCTACTGCCGGCGAAGCTGTAAGCGCCGAGTAAGACGACAAGCTGTATCGAAGAACCGGGCCTAGTGCCCGGTTTTTTGTGCGCGTAATAAAAGCGCGATTTGTACAAGCGCCCACGGGTTGTGGTCGGCACTATGAAAGTCGGGGAGTCTGGTAGTTATTCTCTATCGACGCCTACAATTTAATGAATTTGTAGGCGTCATATTGATGATCAATACTTCCTCCAAGCCGATTAGCCGGCAGTTTCAAGTCCGACCTGAGGGAAATTGAGCATGAGTCAGAATAAAGTCCTTACCACCGCCAGCGGCGCTCCCGTTGCGGATAACCAGAATTCCCGCTCCGCTGGCCCGCGTGGCCCGCTGCTGCTCGACGATTTTCATCTGATCGAGAAGCTCGCCCACTTCAACCGTGAAAACATTCCTGAGCGCCGTGTACACGCCAAGGGCTCGGGCGCCTATGGCACCTTCACCGTTACCCAAGACATTACGCAGTACACCAGCGCCAAGCTGTTCGAGTCCGTTGGCAAGCAAACCCCTACTTTCCTGCGGTTTTCCACCGTTGGTGGTGAGCGAGGTTCGGCTGATACCGAGCGCGACCCACGTGGTTTTGCCTTGAAGTTCTACACCGAAGAAGGCAACTGGGACATCGTGGGTAACAACACCCCTGTGTTCTTCATTCGCGATCCTTTGAAGTTCCCGGATTTCATCCACACACAGAAACGCTTGCCGCAAAGCAATCTGAAAAGCGCGCAAATGATGTGGGATTTCTGGTCGCACTCCCCCGAGGCGCTGCACCAGGTCACTATCCTGTTCTCGGACCGTGGCATCCCTGACGGCTACCGTCACATGCACGGCTTCGGCAGTCACACCTACAGCCTGATCAACGCCAAGGGTGAGCGTCACTGGGTCAAGTGGCACTACAAGACCAAGCAGGGCATCAAGAACCTGGCGCCGGCTGAAGCTGCTCGCTTGGCTGGTACTGACCCTGATTACGCCCAGCGTGATCTGTTTGGCGCGATCGAGCGCGGTGATTTCCCGAAATGGCGCGTATGCATCCAGATCATGACCGAGGCCCAGGCCAACGCTCATTACGAGAACCCTTTCGATGTGACCAAAACCTGGTCGCAGAAGGAATTCCCGTTGATCGAAGTCGGCGAGTTGGAACTGAACCGCAATCCGCAGAACTACTTCGCTGAAGTGGAGCAAGCTGCATTCGGCCCAAGCAACATGGTTCCTGGTGTTGGTCTGTCGCCAGACCGCATGCTTCAAGGTCGTGTGTTCGCTTACGCTGATGCGCATCGCTATCGTGTTGGCACTAATCACCAGCAACTGCCGGTGAATGCGCCGCGTAACCAGGTGAATAGCTACCAGCGCGATGGTTCGATGGCCTTCGGCAGCAACGGCGGCGCAGCGCCTAACTACGAGCCAAACAGCTACGCCGATGCACCAAAGCAAGCCCCCCAGTATGCGGAGCCTGCATTGGCCCTGAGTGGCGCGGCTGACCGTTACGATCACCGTGAAGACACGGATTACTACAGCCACGCCGGTGCGCTGTTCCGCTTGATGAACGATGAGCAGAAGGCCTTGCTCACCAACAACATTGCCGGCGCGATGGGTGGCGTTTCCAGTGATGTGGTTCAGCGCCAACTGCAGCACTTCTACAAGGCCGATCCGGCTTATGGAGAAGCAATCGCAAAGGCGTTGGGTGTATCGCTTAACTGACTCTAAACGATAAGCAGAACCGCCCTCATTTGGGCGGTTTTTGCGTTATTTCAGCTACTTTTCTCCGAAAAACATCACTTTTCTGCCGTTGATCCCGTGACCTTCAAGTCATCATGGTTCAAACTACAGACTTTCAAGCAGGGAGATGTAGGGCGATGCAAGGTCACCCCGACGTAATCGATTACCTCAACACGTTGCTGACGGGCGAACTGGCTGCTCGTGACCAATATTTCATCCATTCGCGCATGTACGAAGACTGGGGCTTTACCGAGCTCTACGAACGTATCAACCACGAGATGGAAGAAGAGGCACAGCACGCCGACGCACTGATGCGCCGTATCCTCATGCTCGAAGGCACGCCGCGTATGCGTCCTGATGATCTGGATGTGGGTACTACGGTGCCTGACATGCTCGCTGCTGACCTGCGCCTCGAGTACAAGGTCCGTGCCGCGCTCTGCAAAGGCATCGAGCTCTGTGAGCAGCACAACGACTATGTCACCCGGGAAATCCTGCGGGTACAGTTGAATGACACCGAAGAAGATCACACCTACTGGCTCGAAAAGCAGTTGGGCCTGATCAAGCTGATTGGCCTGGAGAATTACCTGCAATCGCAGTTCTGATGCCCGGCTACAAAAAAGCCCCTGTCACCGCAAAGTGACAGGGGCTTTTCATTGGGCCCGAAAAAGTCAGGCCCGGTCGCGTTCCAACAACGGTTTCAAGTAGTAACCGGTGTGCGACTGCGGCATTTCGGAGACTTGCTCCGGCGTGCCCACGGCAATGATCTGGCCACCTTTGGAGCCGCCTTCCGGCCCCAGGTCTACCAGCCAATCTGCCGTCTTGATTACATCAAGGTTGTGCTCGATCACCACCACGGTGTTGCCGTGGTCGCGCAAGCGGTGCAGCACGTCCAACAGTTGCTGGATATCCGCGAAGTGCAGGCCGGTGGTCGGCTCATCGAGGATGTACAGGGTCTTGCCGGTATCGCGCTTGGACAGCTCGCGAGACAACTTCACCCGCTGCGCCTCACCACCTGACAGCGTGGTCGCCGATTGCCCCAGCTTGATGTACGACAAGCCCACATCCATCAGCGTCTGCAGCTTGCGCGCCAACGCCGGGACAGCGTCGAAGAACACGCGTGCTTCTTCGATGGTCATCTCCAGGGTTTCGTGGATGCTCTTGCCCTTGTACTTGATCTCCAAGGTTTCGCGGTTGTAGCGCTTGCTCTTGCACACATCGCACGGCACGTAGATGTCTGGCAGGAAGTGCATTTCCACCTTGATCAGGCCATCGCCCTGGCACGCTTCACAGCGACCGCCCTTGACGTTGAACGAGAACCGGCCCGGCCCGTAACCCCGTGAGCGGGATTCCGGAACGCCAGCAAACAGCTCACGAATTGGCGTGAACAAACCGGTGTAGGTCGCCGGGTTGGAACGCGGTGTACGACCAATGGGGCTTTGATCGATATCGACCACCTTGTCCAGGTGTTCCAGTCCCTTGATGCTGTCGTGGGCAGCGGCTTCCAGGGTGGTCGCGCCGTTCAGGGCGGTGGCACTCAAGGGGAACAACGTATTGTTGATCAGCGTCGATTTACCCGAGCCGGAAACACCGGTCACGCAGGTCAGCAGACCCAGTGGAATTTCCAGGTCGACATTGCGCAAGTTGTTGCCACGCGCGCCCTTAAGGTGCAACGCCAGCTTCTTGTTACGTGGCGTGCGTTTGGCCGGCACTGCAATCTTCACGCGACCAGACAAGTATTTGCCGGTCAGTGAGTCCGGATGAGCCATGACTTCGGCCGGCGTGCCTTCAGCGACAATATGCCCGCCATGCACACCCGCCCCCGGGCCGATGTCGACCACATAATCCGCCAGGCGGATTGCATCTTCATCGTGCTCGACCACGATTACCGTATTGCCGATATCCCGCAGGTGTTTCAACGTGCCCAGCAGGCGATCGTTGTCGCGCTGGTGCAAGCCAATCGACGGTTCATCGAGGATGTACAACACACCCACAAGGCCAGCACCAATCTGGCTGGCCAGGCGAATCCGCTGGGCTTCACCGCCGGACAAGGTGTCGGCACTGCGATCCAGCGACAGGTAATCCAAGCCAACGTTGACCAGGAACTGCAAGCGCTCGCGAATTTCCTTGAGGATCTTGTCAGCGATTTCGCCACGGCGACCGGTCAGCTTGAGCACACCAAAGTACTCACAGGCATCGCCGATTGGCAGGTTGGTCACCGCCGGCAGTGTCTTCTCGCCCACCCACACATGCCGCGCCTCGCGACGCAGGCGAGTACCGCGGCAATCCGGGCACGGCTGGGTGCTGAGGAATTTCGCCAGCTCTTCGCGCACGCTGGCCGATTCGGTCTCTCGGTAACGACGCTCCAGGTTTGGCACAATGCCTTCGAACGGGTGGGAGCGCTTGACGATATCGCCACGGTCGTTCAGGTATTTGAAGTCGACGTTCTGCGAGCCGCTGCCATGCAGGATGACCTTCTGCTGATCCGCCGGCAGTTGGTTGAACGGCACTTCCAGGCTGAACTTGTAATGCGAGGCCAACGACCCGAGCATCTGGAAGTAATAGACGTTGCGCCGGTCCCAGCCGCGTATCGCGCCCTCCGCCAGCGTCAGGTCGCCATTGACCAGGCGCTTGATGTCGAAGAACTGCTTCACCCCCAGGCCATCGCAAGTCGGGCAGGCGCCAGCCGGGTTGTTGAAGGAGAACAGCTTGGGTTCCAGCTCGCTGATGGCATGGCCGCAAATCGGGCAGGCAAAGCGCGCGGAGAAGATGATCTCTTCGCCCGGCTCGTCGTCCATCGGTGCAACCAATGCAATGCCGTCGGCCAGCTTCAGCGCGGTTTCGAAGGATTCCGCAAGGCGCTGCTGCAGATCGGCGCGCACCTTGAAGCGATCGACTACTACATCAATCGAATGCTTCTTTTGCTTGTCGAGCTTCGGCGCTTCATCCAGCTCATACAGCTTGCCGTTGATGCGTGCGCGCACAAAACCCTGGGCCCGCAGTTCTTCGAAGACGGAAAGGTGTTCACCCTTGCGCTCACGGATCACCGGCGCCAACAGCATCAGCTTGGCGCCTTCCGGCTGGGCCAGCACCAGGTCGACCATCTGGCTGACGGTCTGGGCTTCCAGGGGAATGTCGTGGTCCGGGCAACGCGGAATACCCACGCGTGCATACAGCAGGCGCAGGTAATCGTAGATTTCGGTAATGGTGCCCACGGTGGAGCGCGGGTTATGGGAGGTCGATTTCTGTTCGATGGAGATCGCTGGCGACAGGCCTTCAATGGTGTCGACGTCGGGTTTTTCCATCATCGACAGGAACTGGCGAGCGTAGGCCGACAGCGATTCCACATAGCGACGCTGGCCTTCGGCATACAGCGTGTCGAACGCCAGGGACGATTTGCCGGACCCGGACAAGCCGGTGATGACGATCAGTTTGTCCCTGGGCAGGGTCAGGTCGATGTTCTTCAGGTTGTGGGTTCTAGCCCCACGAATCAGGATCTTGTCCAAGATGGCCTCGCACGGCGGGCGTAAATAATGCCGGAGTATACGGCTAAAGACTGGATGAATATACACTGTCAAAAGGCCGCTTGCAGCCTTAGATGAAAGCTGCGCGGCAAACCGCCGCATATACCCTCTCAATCGATGGGACTGGTAGAATCGCCGCCGGTTCACACGAGGTTTTTCCATGCACGATCCCCACAGCGAACGCATGAGTAGCGGCGAGACCCGAGCGGCAAGCGGTCTGGCCCTGGTGTTCGCCTTCCGTATGCTGGGCATGTTTATGGTGTTGCCGGTGCTGGCGACCTATGGAATGGATCTCGCAGGCGCGACCCCCGCATTGATTGGCCTAGCCATTGGCGCCTATGGCCTGACCCAGGCGATTTTCCAGATTCCGTTCGGGATTATTTCCGATCGCATTGGCCGTCGTCCGGTGATCTACCTCGGGCTGATCGTGTTCGCCCTCGGCAGCGTGCTCGCGGCCCAATCCGACTCTATCTGGGGTGTGATTGCCGGACGGATCCTGCAAGGCGCCGGCGCGATTTCCGCAGCGGTGATGGCCTTGCTATCGGACCTGACCCGCGAACAACACCGCACCAAAGCCATGGCCATGATCGGCATGACTATCGGTCTGTCGTTTGCCGTGGCCATGGTGGTCGGTCCCTTGCTGACCCGTGCGTTCGGCTTGCATGGCCTATTCCTTGCCACCGGCGGTATGGCGCTGTTTGGCATCGTGATCGTTGCCTTTATGGTGCCGCGCTCCACCGGCACGCTGCAGCATCGCGAGTCGGGCGTCGCACGCAAGGCGCTCTTGCCGACGCTCAAGCACCCGGACCTGCTGCGCCTGGATTTAGGTATCTTCGTATTACACGCGATGCTGATGTGCAGCTTCGTCGCCTTGCCCCTGGCGCTGGTTGAAAAAGCCGGCCTGCCCAAGGAGCAGCACTGGTGGGTCTACCTCACTGCGCTGCTGATTTCGTTCTTCGCCATGATCCCGTTCATCATCTATGGCGAGAAAAAACGCAAAATGAAACGAATCCTGCTCGGCGCCGTCACGACGCTGATGCTCACTGAGCTATTCTTCTGGCAGTTCGGCGATAGCCTGCGGGCGCTGGTAATCGGCACGGTGGTGTTCTTCACCGCGTTCAACCTGCTGGAAGCTTCGTTGCCTTCGCTGATCAGTAAAGTTTCACCGGCCGGTGGCAAGGGCACGGCGATGGGGGTGTATTCCACCAGCCAGTTCCTCGGTTCCGCACTGGGCGGCATCATGGGGGGCTGGATGTTCCAGCATGGCGGTTTGTCGGTTGTGTTCCTTGGATGCGCCGGGCTGGCTGCACTTTGGCTGGCCTTTGCTGTTACCATGCGCGAACCTCCCTACGTCACGAGCCTGCGTTTGCCGCTATCGCCTGAGGCGATCCGCGAAAGTGGTCTGGTAGAGCGCCTCAGGGCAGTCGTAGGGGTAACAGATGCAGTCGTGGTCGCGGAAGAAGCGGCCATTTACATCAAATTGGACACCGAATTATTGGATCGCGCGACGCTCGAGCAACTGGTCAACCCAGTGCCGACAGCGCGCCCAGCCTAGGAGAACGTTATGGCCCGTGGGGTTAACAAAGTCATATTGGTCGGTACATGCGGCCAGGATCCCGAGGTTCGCTACTTGCCTAACGGTAACGCCGTGACCAACCTGAGTCTGGCGACCAGCGAACAGTGGACCGACAAGCAGACCGGCCAGAAGGTCGAGAAAACCGAATGGCACCGTGTGTCGATGTTCGGCAAGGTTGCTGAGATCGCTGGTGAGTACCTGCGTAAAGGTTCGCAGGTGTACATCGAAGGCAAGCTGCAAACCCGCGAGTGGGAAAAAGACGGCATCAAGCGTTACACCACTGAAATCGTGGTCGACATGCAAGGCACCATGCAACTGCTGGGCGGCCGTCCACAGGGCGACCAACAGGGCCAGGGCGGCATGTCCAACTCGGCACCGCGTCCACAACAGTCGCGTCCACAGCCAAGCCAGCAGCCACAGCGTGAGTCGCGTCCAGCGCCACAGCAGGCCGCTCCGCAGCCGGCTCCGGATTTCGACAGCTTTGATGACGATATCCCGTTCTAGGATTCTAAAGTCCGGAACACGCAAAACCCCCGTTTGGCTCAGGCCTCGGGGGTTTTTTATTGGCCGTGATCAGCGTCAGTCGAAGCGGCGATGACAACCATATCCTTGAACCGGCCTAACACGGCCGAACCGTCATCGATACGCGTCGCCAAATGCAGCGGCGCCACCAGGCTCTGGCACTCCGTCAGTTCCCGATACACGATGCCGTCCCCGCGCAGCCGCTGCATCGACGCTGGCACGATGGACACACCAAGTCCTGCCGCCACCAGGCTCAATGTCGCCGTCATGCGCGGTGCTTCCTGGACCACCTGCGGGCTGAACCCCGCTTCACGACACGCCACCAGAATCGCGTCATACAACCCCAAGCCCACGCGACGGCGATAGAGCACGAAGGATTCGGTCGCCAGTGCCTTCAAGGGTAGGGGAGAGCCTGCATCAAGCGCCAGCGGATGCTCGGTGGGCAGCGCCAGCAGCATCGGTTCCACCAGGATGGGTTCGTCCTGCAGCGATTGAAGCCCACTGAGAGGCGAGCGGATAAACGCCGCGTCGAGTTTTTCGTGTAACAAGGCATCCAGCAGTTCGCCGGTGCCAGCTTCCTCCAGCACCACGGTGACGCCGACAAAGGTTTCGCGAAACAGCCGCAGCACACTCGGCACAAAAGGATGCAGCGCCGCCGAACTGGTGAAGCCGATCGCCAGGCGCCCACGTTCACCGCGTGCGGCACGGCGTACCACCTCTGCAATCCCTTCAGCGTGCGCAAGGATCTCCCGCGCCTCATCCAGCAACGCGAGCCCGGCGGTGGTGGGGCGTACACCACGGGGCAGGCGCTCCATCAACACCACGCCCAATTCGGCCTCAAGGTTTTGCAACATCCGCGTCAACGGGGGCTGCTGCATGCCCAGGCGTTCCGCCGCGCGGGTGATGTAGCCTTCTTCAGCGATGGCAACAAAGGCCTTGAGTTGGCGAAGCTCCAGCATAGGAATACTTTTCAGGTATGGGAGGGCTTCAATCCTGGCATTTGTTCTCATGGCTCACAAGATTTAGGCTGTGGCCAACCTCAAAAAGAAGGAAAGCCGTGATGACCTGGTCTGCCAAGCAATACACGATGTTTGAACAGCAGCGCACCCGTCCCGTTCGCGACCTGGTGGCGGCCATTCCAAACACTGACGTCCGCACCGCCGTGGACCTGGGCTGCGGCCCCGGCAACTCCACCGAGGTGCTGGCCGAACGCTTCCCGCAAGCCCACGTCACGGGCATGGACAGCTCCGACGACATGCTGGCCGACGCCCGCAAGCGGCTGCCGGCGCTGAACTTCGAGCTGGCGGATATCGGCGCCTGGAACCCGGCGCAAGCATTCGATGTGATCCTGGCCAACGCGTCCCTGCAATGGCTACCGGATCACGCCACGCTTTACCCCCACTTGGTCCACCAACTGACGCCCGGCGGTACGCTAGCGGTGCAAACCCCGGACAACCTCGATGAGCCCGCCCACCGGCTTGCCCGCGAAGTCGCGGCAGAGGGTCCATGGTCGGCCAAGATCGGAACGGTCAAACACAACGAGCGCCACACCGCGAGCTACTACTACGAACTGCTGAGCAAGCATTGCAGTACGGTCGATGTGTGGCGCACCACCTATCAGCACCCGCTGGTGGATCACGCAGCGGTGGTGGAGTGGTTCAAGGCATCGGCGCTGAGACCGTTCCTCGCGCCTTTGACCGACAGCGAGAAAGCCGCCTTCCTGCAGGAATACCTGGCGCGGATTACCCAGGCCTATCCAGCCCTGGCTGATGGCACGGTGTTGCTGCCGTTTCCGCGCCTGTTCATCATTGCCACTGCGTAGGCCGTGGTGACGCTATCGCCGGCAAGCCGGCTCCTACACGGGGGCGAGGAACTCATCGGTCGATACTACGGTTGCGTAGCCGAACGCCAGTGATGCCATATAAGCGTCATGCACCTGCGCAGCCGGGATCACCTTGCCATTGAATTCCAGATCCCGCGTGGCGCAGGCGTCATGGATCAGCGTGACCTTATAGCCGAGGTCCGCTGCTGCACGTACCACCGCGTCGATACACATATGGCTCATGCTACCGACCACCACCACGTCCGTGATGCTGCGTTGTTCCAGCAGTGCGCGCAGGTTGGTTTCGCGAAACGCATTCACAAAGTGTTTAAGCACCACCGGCTCATTGCCTTCGTTCAGCACTTTGCTGTGCAGGTGCGCACCCTCGGAACCCGGCGTGAAGAATGGCGCGTCCTCGGAGGTGAACTCGTGACGCACATGAATCACCGCATCACCCGCCTGGCGAAACGCCTGCAGCACCTGCGCGGCCTTGTCTGCTGCGGCGTCCACGCCGTCGAGTGGCCACTTGCCCTGAGGGAAGTAGTCGTTCTGGATATCGATTAGGATGAGCGCTTGCTTGGCCATGTGTATTGTCTCGTGATGGGTTGATGGGCCCAGTATCTTAGCTGGCGCCTGCACCGGGGATTGGCTGCACCGACAATAACAGGGGGAAAACTGACAATGGCGGTTGTCGAGCTGGGCGTGTTGATCTACCAAGGTGCGCAGTTGGCGGCCGTGCATGGCTTGACTGACTTGTTCGGCGTGGCTAACCGCATCGCCGCCGAGCATCAGTCCGCGCAATTGCCGTTGCTGCGGGTCAGCCATTGGCAGGTGGATGTTACCGGCAAACCGGCGCGCGTATTCAGCAGCCATCCCGGCCCTGACCAGCCGATGATGGCCGTATTGGTGCCGCCGTCGATTGGTGAATTCACCGAAGACCAGGCGCCGCCCGCGCTGCTGGAATGGATCCGCCAGCAACACGCGGCAGGCACGGTGCTGGGCGGTGTGTGCATTGGCTCGATCATGCTGGCGCGCAGTGGCTTGCTCGACGGACGCAGTGCCACCACGCATTGGTCGTCCGCCAAATCCTTCGCCGCCCGTTACCCTGCGGTGCGACTGGAGGCGGATAAACCCATCGTCGATGACGGCGACCTGATCACCACCGCCGGCTTGATGGCCTGGTCCGAACTCGGCCTGCGCCTGGTCGATCGCCTGATGGGCCCGAGCATCGCGGCCGATACCGCGCGTTTCCTGGTGATCGAGCACAGTGACAGCGCCAGCCAATGCGGCAGCAACTTCGCGCCGATACTCGGCCACGGCGACGCGGCCATCCTCAGGGTTCAGCACTGGCTTCAAGCCAGTGGCGCGGTGGATGTTTCCCTTACGGCAATGGCCCAGGAAGCGGGTTTGGAAGAGCGCACTTTCCTGCGGCGCTTTCGCAACGCGACGGGCTTGAAACCCACCGAGTACTGTCAGCACTTGCGGGTGGGCAAGGCGCGGCAGATGCTGGAGTTCACCAACGGCACCATCGACCATATCGCATGGACCGTGGGTTACCAGGACCCCGGTGCCTTTCGCGGCACCTTCAAGAAGATCACCGGCCTTTCGCCCAGCGACTACCGCAGCCGTTTCGGCGTGTGAATCGTGCAGAACGCCGCCGCGTTAACGCTTCGTCGTGCAGAATAAAACAGGCCAACTGCCATCGGTTTTTCGGCAACTGGTTGATTTGAATGCAATCCCGTCCGAACGCGCCTTGGCCTGATCTCTGCAACGTTCCCTCTACACACATGGCGGGATGGCCAAGGGGGACGCATGACCCCGACTCAACGCAAGAAGCTGGTGGTAGCTCACTCCACACGTGAGGGCGCGCCTCTGCATGAGGTCGAAACCAATCGCGCCCTGGCGCGCTGGTTGGCGCAGATTCTCGGGCTCAAATTCGGCGGCAGCTACGACGCTGATCTGCACGCGCGGCGGGCGCTGTACCTGTTGCCCACACAAACCCTGGTCGGCCCGGCCCAGGCGCGAGCGCTGAATATCAAAGGGCCGGAGGATTTGTGGGGCGGTTACGTCGACCACGACTTCATCTGCACCAAAGCCATCAGTCATGGCTTGCTCGGCCCTGACGCTAAAGCGCCGGAAGGTTGGTCGGCGTTGTTCTGCGAGCGTGTACGCAATGTCGTGCTGGACGGCTTGAGCGTCTTCGCACTGGAAGACGCGCGGCTCGCAGCCGCACGCTTGCTGCACAGCGGCCCCATCCGCTTGAAACCCGTGCACGCCTGCGCGGGCCGAGGCCAGGAAGTTATCCACAGCCTGGATGAATTCGAGGCCGTGCTGGCGCGATCCGACGCCGCAAAACTCTTCAACGAAGGGGTTGTTCTGGAGCAGGACCTGCACGATGTGGTCACTCACAGTGTTGGCCAAAGTTTTATTGGCGGCCACGTGTTCAGCTACTGCGGCGAGCAATACCTGACAAAGGACGGGCAGGGCGAAGAGGTCTACGGCGGTTCCGACCTGCTGGTCGTGCCCGGCTATTACGAAGACCTGTTGCAACTCGAACTGGCCGACGACGTACGCGAAGCCATCGAGCAAGCCCAGGTGTTCGACACGGCCGCCGATGAGGCCTACCCCGGCTTCTATGCCTCGCGGCGTAATTACGACATCGCCCAAGGCCAGGACAGTAATGGCCAACGCCGCAGCGGCGTGCTCGAACAATCCTGGCGCATGGGCGGGGCCAGCAGCGCGGAAGTCGCAGCGCTGCAAAGTTTTATCAACAACCCTGGCCTGCGTGCGATCCATGTGTCCTCGGTGGAAACCTATGTGGACCAACCGCTGCCGGCCAATGCCATCGAGGTGTATCGCGGCCCGGCGGAAAGCAGCGAGTTTCTTCTCAAGTATGTGACGGTTACCTCTTATGACGGCTAGAAGTGAAAGCATTGCGATCGATATCGACGACGAACAGATGAGCGGCACCTTCCTGAGCCCCAAATCCAAAGTCCCCGGCGTGTTGTTTGTGCACGGCTGGGGCGGCAGCCAGGAGCGAGACCTCGAGCGGGCCAAAGGCATCGCCGGCTTGGGCTGTGTATGCCTGACCTTCGATCTGCGCGGGCACGCCGGCACCGGTATTCCATTGTCCCGCGTCACCCGCGAAGACAACCTGCGCGACCTGCTGGCGGCCTATGACCGACTGCTGTCCCACCCGGCCATCGACACCTCGGCAGTGGCAGTGGTGGGTACCAGTTACGGCGGCTACCTCGCGGCGATTCTCACCTCATTGCGCCCGGTGCGCTGGCTGGCACTGCGCGTGCCGGCGCTGTATCGGGATGACGAATGGCTCAAGCCCAAGCGTGACTTGGACAAGATGGACCTGATGGATTACCGCAGCACGTTGGTCCACGCCGAAACCAATCGCGCCTTGCACGCGTGTTCGGCGTTTACCGGTGATGTGCTGATCGTCGAATCGGAAACCGATGACCACGTGCCCCATGCCACCATCATGAGCTACCGCGCGGCGTGCCAGCAGACCCACTCCCTGACCCACCGAATCATCGACGGCGCCGACCATTCCCTCAGCGACCCAGTGTCCCAGCAGGCTTACACCTCAATCCTGGTGGACTGGATCACCGAGATGGTGGTGGGCGAGCGGTTGAGCATCATCCAGTCCCGGTAAAGCGTTCAGGCGGGTGTCTTCTTCACCCGCAACGCCTTCGCCTTGGCCTCTACGCCCAGGTACATCACTAGCGCGATCAGCAGCGGCAAGATGAAGTAAATCGCCCGATACGCAATCAACCCGGCAAGCAAACTGCCCCGCGACGCCTCGTGCTGCAACAACGCAATAAACACCGCCTCCAGCACGCCCAGCCCGGCCGGAATGTGGGTGAGCACTCCGGCAATCGCGCTGATCAACAACACGCCCAGCACCAGCGGATAGTCCAGTTTGGCTGGCAACAGGGTAAAAATCACCGCCGCCATCAGCGACCAATTCAACGCGCCCAGCAGCAACTGCAAGCACGCCATGCGCACCGACGGCAGGTTGATTTCCATGCCGCGAATCGTCCACGCACGTTTCTTCGAAAACTGGCAGGCCACCAGATAACCCAGGCTGGCCAGTACCAACAACGCGCCAATGCCCTGTAAGGCCGTGGTACTGACCTTCCACCCCGGCGGCATAGTCACCAAACCGCTGCTGAACACCACCCCGGCAATCGCCATGTAGCCAAACCAATTGGTGGCCAGGCTCAGGCCGAGGATCTTGGCGATATTGCCGGTGCTCACGCCCAAGCGCGAATACAGCCGATAACGCATGGCGATGCCGCCGACCCACGCGCTCAGGTTGAGGTTGAACGCGTAGCTGATGATGCCCACTGGCAGGATCTGCTTCCACACCAGGTTCTGGCGAATGTAGGTGCGGCCGATCAAGTCGAAGCTGGCGTACACCAGAAAACTGCACAGCGTCAGCGCGCCTGCGATCACCAGTGTGCGCACCTTGAAATCGCCCAGGGTCTGCACCACTTCGCTCCAATCGATACGCCGAGCGAGCAGGGTGAACAGCACGATCAGCATCAGGAAGAAGACGATGGTCAGCGGTTTCTTCCAGCGCTTGAATCGGGATTCAGCGGTCATTGGCCTGGCTCTCGATGGGTTTCAACCGTGGCTTGTGCGCCGGCAACCATCCCGTCAAGGCCGGGAAGTGGCGCATTACATGAAACACCAGGAAACCCACGGTCAACCGCCACAGCCACAGGCGCGGCTTGCGGTTCTCCGGCATGGTCTGGCAATGGTCTTTGGCGAGTGTTTCCAGGCGTTCGTAAAGTTGTTGATTGAACGCGCGGTCACGAATCAACACGTTGGCTTCCAGGTTCAGCGACAGGCTCAACGGGTCCAGGTTGCTCGAACCCACGGTGCTCCATTCGTCATCCACCAACGCGACTTTGCCGTGCAGCGGGCGCTGGCAGTATTCGTGGATCACTACGCCATCTTTGAGCAGATAGTCGTAGAGCATCCGCGCCGCCAGCTTGGCCAGTAGCACATCGGGCTGGCCTTGCATGATCAGTTGCACCTGCACGCCACGGCGCGCGGCATTGCGGATTTCCCGCAGCAAGCGGTAGCCGGGGAAGAAGTAGGCGTTGGCGATCACCGCGCGTGTTTGCGCCTTGCTCAGCGCGTGGATGTAGGCTTCTTCAATGTCATCGCGATGCTGCACGTTGTCCCGGTAAATCAGGCGCACCAGGCCATCACCCTCGTCTGTGGACCATAACGAAGGCCGCTGCTGGCGACGCCGCCAACCGCGACGCGTACGCACCTGGCGGCCACTTTGCGCCAGGGCGAAATGATGCAAGTCCGTCACCGCCGGGCCTACCACCTGCACCGCGTAGTCCTGCTTGGCTTCGGGGCCGAAATCTCCCAGGTGATCGGCGGAAAAGTTGATCCCGCCGATAAACGCCACCTCCGCATCCACCACCACAATCTTGCGGTGCAGGCGACGAAACCAGTTGGTGCGAAAGCCCAGGGTCTTGGACGCCGGGTCAAACATCTGCACCGTCACGCCGGCGTCCGCCAACTCGCCCAGAAATGACGGGCTCAGTTCGCCGCAGCCAAAGCCATCGAGGCTCACCACCACCTTGACTCCACGCTGCGCGGCCTCGATCAGGATGCCATGCAGCTCATGGCCCACCTTGTCTTCGAAAAGAATGAAGGTCTCCAACAGAATTTCCCGGCGGGCCGCGCGCAGGGCTTCGAACACCTTGGGAAAATACGCCTCGCCATTCTCCAGTAACTCAACCTGGTTGCCACGCTGCCAGCCGTAGTCCAGGTCGCGGGCCTTGGCTTCGTCCGGCGGCTGGTCGGTGGAGATATGTTCCACGGCCACGTTCATAGCTCGACCTCCACTGACAGCGGCACATGGTCGGACAGGTGCGACCAAGGCCGCGTCGTTAGCACCCTAGGGTTATGCACCTTCAGATTGCGCACATAAATCCGGTCCAGCGGCAGCAACGGCAGGCGCGCCGGGAAGGTGCGTGCGGGTTTGCCCATGGATTCAATAAACACTTCCTTCAAACCGGCCTTGCTCAGGTTGGCCTTCTGGCGCCAATCGTTGAAATCACCGGCCACCACCAGCGGCGCGTCGGCTGGGATCTCGCTGATTCGCTGCTCGATCAAGCGCAGTTGCTGCTGGCGGTGCACCTCGCGCAAGCCGAGGTGGATACAGATCGCATGGATCTCCTGGCCGGTGCCCGGCAGGCGCAGCACGCAATGCAGCAGGCCACGGTTTTCATGGCCGCTTTGGGAGATATCGAGGTTGTCGTAGCGCACGATCTGGAATTTCGACAACAGCGCGTTGCCGTGGTCACCGTGGGGGTAGACCGCGTTGCGGCCGTAGGCGAACTGCGGCCAAATACTGTCGGCGAGGAATTCGTACTGCGGCATGTTCGGCCAGTCGCTGAAGCGCTGTGGATGGCGTTCGTGGGTGCCGTGGATTTCCTGCAAAAACACCATATCCGCGCCCACGCTGCGCACCGCTTCACGCAGCTCGGGCAGGATGAAACGTCGATTCAGGGCGGTAAAACCCTTGTGGATATTGACCGTCAGCACCGTGAAGCGAGTGATGGCGACGCTGGGGGTGATGGGCACCCAGTCGGGAATCGCAGCCATGATTGCTCCTGTGAAAGAAGTGGGGGCCTGGCCCCCGTTTATGGCTGACTCTGATTTTTGGCTGAAAGTTTCCAACGTCCTACAGACGGCACAATGATGCCGCTGAAGGGGAACGATCAACGCGCAAACCCGTCAGTTCCTTACAGACCCTTCTGAAGGAGATCGGTGTTTTGCTGAATCTAAAGACCGCATTACTGCTCGGCGCACTGCTGTTTTGTGGCAGTGGCGCACTGCAAGCGGCGGCCACCGCGCCGGAACCTGAAGCGCCGGCCAAGCCGGAATTGCTGGTGGAGGGCGGGCTGCTGGGGGCAATCAGTTCCAGCATTGATGATGTACAGCAAAAGCTCGACCTCAATCAGAATCTGATCGATGAATGGCGCCTGCGCGCGGACCGAGCCGCCGACGAGGTCGGGCGGCTGGTCAACCAGACCGCTGCGCGCTCACCCTGGAGCGTGGCGGGGGATTTCCTGCTGCTGTCCGGCGTGTGGGTTGGCGCTTTTGTGGCGATGACGCTGCTGGGGCGATTTATCGTACAGCGCCTGGGCCGTCGCTCGTTCTTCGAGCGGCGCAAACGTCTGCTGGCGGTGCTCGGGTATGTGATTCCCTATACGATTCCCGCGCTTATCTGTCTGCCGCTGACGCTGTATGTCAGCCACTTTCTGCCCACCTCTGTAGGTCGTGCGCTGGCGCTGTGTTTTGCCTACGCCACCAGTAGCGGTATCTTTTCCACCTCGATGCTGTTGTGCGTCATTGTCATGTTCAATGTCGGCCACAAACGCCCGGCGGTGCAGATTATTCGCGACTACTGCCCCAAACCGCTGTTCCTGATCGGCTTCCTCGCCGCCCTCAGCGATGCGCTGACCAGCCCGCAAATCGCCCGTCAGCTGGGCGGCAATATCACCAGCAGCATTGCCGTGTTTACCGGGCTGTTTGCGGCGGTGATTTTCGGCATGCTGGTGATCCGCCTGCGTCGTCCGGTCGCCCATCTGATCCGCAATCGACCCCTGGCCCAGCGCCTCAAACACCCGGCGTTGCAACAATCGCTGCGGATATTTTCCGGCCTGTGGTATTGGCCGATCCTGTTGATGGTGCTGGTGTCGGCGATCAACCTGATCGGTGCTGGTGACGACAACCAGAAAGTCTTGCGCTGCGCACTGTTCACCACGATCCTGCTGATCGGCACGGTGTTCCTCAGCACGGTGCTGCAACACTTGTTCAAGTCCCGCAGCCAAGTGGCGATCCAGCGCAGCAGTGCGTACAAGGAACGCTTCCTCAGCCTGTTGCACGCGATCCTGCGCATTGTCATGGCCATCGCGTTTATCGAAATTCTCGGGCGGATCTGGGGCGTGTCGCTGTTCGAGTTCGCCCAGCGCAACTCGGTGGGCCGGGCCATCAGCGATTCTCTCAGCAGCATCGGCCTGATCCTGCTGATGACGTGGCTGTTCTGGGTGGTGCTCGACACGGCGATCCAGGAAGCGCTGAAACCGCCGGTCAACAAACGCTCCAGTCGCCAACCGAGCACGCGGGTGAAAACCATCCTGCCGCTGCTGCGCAATGCGGTGAAGATCATCCTGGTGGTGATCTGCGCAATCACCACCATGGCCAACCTCGGCATCAACGTCGCACCGCTGCTGGCCGGTGCCGGCGTGGTCGGCCTGGCCATTGGTTTTGGCTCGCAGCAATTGGTGCAGGATGTAATCACCGGGCTGTTCATCATTATTGAAGACACCCTGTCCATTGGCGATTGGGTGGTACTCGACTCCGGCCACGCCGGCACCGTCGAAGGCCTGACCATCCGCACTCTGCGCCTGCGCGATGGCAAGGGTTTTGTGCACTCGGTGCCGTTCGGGCAGATCAAGGCGGTCACCAACCAGTCGCGGCAATTTGCCTATGCGTTTTTCTCGGTACAGTTCACTTACGACACGGATGTGGACAGGGCGGTCGAACTGATCCGCGAGGCAGGGCAGTCGATCCGTGACGACGTTTTCCTCAAGTACAACTTGCAAGGTCCGCTGGAGGTATTCGGCGTCGACAAGATGGACCTCAACGGCGTGGTGCTCACGGCGCAGTTCCGCACGGTGTCAGGCGGGCAGTATGCAGTAAGCCGGGCATTCAACCAGCGCCTGAAAAAGCTTGTGGATAACTGTGACGAGGTGCATTTCGCGCAGACTTATCCACAGCAGGTCATGGTGCCTGCGCGGACGGCCCTTGAGCATGAACCTACCGAGGCTGGCGCGAAGATAGTTAATCCGTGACGGTTGCGCTACAAACCCGCAAAATGCAACGATTCTGGCCAAGACCAGAAAACCTTCGTTCCAAACAGACCGGGCCTGCTCAATCTATGCGAATGCGCCTTATGTTACTGGGCGGCGGGAATGCCCTCGGGCAGGCGCTGATTCGCCTCGGTGCAGAGGAAGACATCGGTTTCCTCGCACCCAAACCGCCCCAAGACGGCTGGGATGCCGCGAGCCTCACCCAATTGCTCGACGACACCCGTCCCGATGCGTTGATCAACCTCGCCTACTATTTCGACTGGTTCCAGGCCGAAGCGGTCAGCGAAACCCGCCTGGCTGCCCAGGAATTTGCCATCGAGCGCCTGGCCGAGTTGTGCCAGCACCACAACATCACCCTGTTGCAACCGTCCAGCTACCGCGTGTTCGATGGCTCCCGCGCCACCGCCTACAGCGAAAAGGACGAGCCGGTGCCCCTAGGCCTGCGCGGCCAAGCGTTGTGGCGCATCGAGCAGAGCGTGCGCGCCACCTGCCCGCAACATGTGCTGTTGCGGTTTGGCTGGCTGTTGGATGACAGTGTCGACGGTACCTTGGGGCGCTTCCTGGCCCGGGCAGAGAAACCGGATGAATTGCTGATGGCCGACGACCGTCGCGGCAACCCCACGCCGGTGGACGATGCGGCGCGGGTGATCATCTCGGTGCTCAAGCAGCTCGATTGCGCGGCACCGCTGTGGGGCACTTATCACTACGCCGGCCAGGAGGCGACTACACCGTTGGCACTGGGCCAGGCGATTCTCACTGAAGCGCGCAACTACCATCCGCTGGCGATCGAATCCCCTACCGCCCAGGCCCACGCGGCCCGGCCGGATGCGAGCGAAGAACCGCAACACGCGGTGCTCGCCTGCAAGAAAATCCTTCACACCTTCGGCATCAAGCCACGGGCATGGCGGGCGGGGTTGCCGGCATTGCTGGATCGGTTCTACCGCCACGGCTGATCGCGCGCACAAAACCAATGTGGGAGCCGGCTTGTGTGGGAGCCGGGCTTGCCCGCGATGCAGTCGCCTCGGTCTATCCATTGCATCGAGGCGATGCTATCGCAGGCAAGCCAGCTCCCACACAAGCCGGCTCCCACATGTTTGGTTGGCTGCGTTTATTGGCGCCTAGTTAGAACTTGTAGCCGATACCCACCATGTAAACCATCGGGTCCACGTCCACATTGACCTTGGCACGAGTGCCTTGGCCCAGGGCGTTGTTGTCCACAGTTGCCTTGGTGCTGATGTCGATGTAGCGCGCCTGGGCGTTGATCATCCACTTGTCGTTGATCATGTAGTCCGCACCGATCTGCGCGGCCCAGCCCCAGGAGTTTTCGGCCTTGAAGTTGCTGAAGCCTGCGCCTTGGGCACGGCTGCCAACGTGTTCGTCGTAGATCCAGGTGTAGTTGATACCGGCGCCGACGTACGGTTGGAAGGCCGACTTGTTGTCCAGCGGGTAGTACACGATGCTCAGGGTCGGCGGCAGGTGTTTCAGGGTGCCGAGCTTGCCGTTCGCGGCGCCGAGGGCGGTGTTCTTGATCTTCACATCATGCTCGAACGGCGTGGCGGCCAGCAGTTCGATACCGACGTGGTTGGTCAGCATGTAGGCGAAGTTCAGGCCCAGTTGGGTATCGCTGCTCATGGTCGCCTTGCCGCCCAGGTTGGCGCCGGCCAATGGGCCCTGGTCAACTTTGACGTGGCCGCTGTCCGCCTTCGGGTTCACGGTGATTGCACCGGCGCGCACCAGAATGTCGCCCGCTTCGTGAGCGTGTGCAACGGGGGCGACGAGGGCGAGCGCGAAGAGGGACGCGCCAAGCAGAGACTTGTTCATGGGAGCTCCAAAGGACGTTTAAAAGTTGTACGTCCAATGGTAAAGATCGTTCCGTCCGGTCTTTTGACTCAGCTCAATGAAAGGGCGATCAGCGCTATTCGGGCAGCTCGTACATATAAATTTTCTCAGCGTCCATCTGGTAACCGGCGTCGGCCAGTTCGCTGGTGGACGGTTTGACCTGCATCGCGCCTTCGATCCAGTACGGCTGGTACAGCTCATCGAGCTTCACGCCGATTTCGCTTTTGACATGCACAATCTGGTTCGAGGGTGGCGGCGGCACATGGATGCACGCGCCGAAATACGGCACCAGCAAGAACTCCGTCGTGCGGCCTTCCTCACTGACTTCCAGCGGCACGATGTAGCCCGGCAAGCGGATGTGCTGGCCGTCGAGGCTTTGCACCACTGGGGCGTTGGGCAAGTCCTGCTTGGCCGCTGGCGCTGCCTCGACCGCTAACGCATCGGCCATGTTCGACAAGTCGTGCAGCGGTTTCATGTTGGGGATTTCCGGCGGCGCGTCTGGCGGGATCATCTCCTGCCAGGACAAATCCTTGGGCTGATCTTCCGCCCAGGTGGGAACTGCCACCAGCAGCAACAACGCAAACAGCGCACGACGCATCGCAACCTTCCTCATAAACGTATGGACAGGCCATCGGCCAGGGATTGCCGATAGGCGCGCCACGCGGGCACGCTGCCCATCAACAGCGCGGCGGCCAGGATACCGGCGAGCAGCGTCCATTCATATTCGCTCGGCCAGGCCATCGGCAGGTCCAGGCCGTAATTGGCCTGCAGATACCCGCGCGAGGCGGCGATGCACACATACAGCAAACCCACCCCGGCGATTACGCCGGACAGTGCCAGGGCGAAGGCTTCGAAGATCAGCAACGTTGCGATATGCCACGGCCGCGCACCCACCGAGCGCAAAATTGCCATTTCGCGGCGGCGCTCGTTGAGGCTGGTAAGGATCGCCGTGAGCATGCCGATCAAGCCTGTGAGCACCACGAACAGCGAGATCACGAACAGCGCCTTCTCGGCAGTGCCCATCATGCTCCACAACTCTTGCAGCGCCACGCCGGGCAGGATCGCCAGCATCGGTTCGCCACGGAATTCGTTGATCTCGCGCTGCAGGGCAAACGTGGAAATCTTATTGTTCAGGCCGAGCATGAACGCGGTGATGGCCTGCGGCGTGAGGTCCATGTTGCGCGCCTGGTCGGCACTGATGCGGCCTTTGCCTTGGGCCGGTACGCCGTTGTGCCAGTCGATATGGATCGCCTCCATGCCGCCGAGGCTGATGTGCAACGTGCGGTCTACCGGCGTGCCGGTGCGCTTGAGAATGCCGACCACGGTGAAGGGTTTGTCATCGTGTTTCACCAGGCTGACCACCGCCACGCCATGGGCCAGCACCAGTTTGTCGCCAAGTTTGTAATGCAGCGCGTCAGCCACTTCGGCACCGAGCACCACTTCAAACGGGTCGATGGCGAAGGCGCGGCCGCTGGCCAGTTCAAGGTTTTGCTTGCGGCCGTATTGGTAGTGCTCGAAGTAGGATTCGTTGGTGCCCATCACGCGGTAGCCGCGATGGGAGTCACCGAGGGAAATCGGGATCGCCCACTTCACCTGGGGGCTGGCGGCGAAATGTTCGAAGCTGTCCCAGCGAATGTTGTTGGTGGCGTTGCCGATGCGGAACACCGAGTACAGCAGCAGGTTCACCGAGCCGGAGCGCGCGCCGACGATCAAGTCGGTGCCGCTGATAGTGCTGGCGAAACTGTTGCGCGCTTCAACGCGCACACGTTCCACCGCGAGCAACAAGCAGACTGAAAGCGCGATGGCGAACGCGGTGAGGATCGCGGTAAAGCGGCGGTTAGCCAGGCTGGCCATGGCTAGACGGAACAGATACATCTCAAACCTCTGCGGGCGTGGCGGCGCGATTGAGTTCGGCCAGCGACAGGTTGCGGTCGAACAGCGAAGCCAGGCTCTGGTCATGGCTGACAAACAGCAGGCTGGCGCCGGCTTCGCGGCATTCGGCGAACAACAGCTGTAGGAAGGCTTCGCGGGCGTCGTAGTCCAGAGCCGAAGTGGGCTCGTCCGCGATCACCAGCTCCGGCTGGCCGATCAACGCACGGGCGGCGGCGACGCGTTGTTGCTGGCCGATGGACAGCGAGTCGGCGCGGCGATCCAGCAGGTTTTTGTCTTTCAACCCAAGGTGCGCAAGTAAAGCAGCGGCGGCTTGGTCGACACTGCCGTGGCGCTGTTTCGCCCGCTGTGCACGCAACTTGGAAAAGTGGCAGGGCAGCTCGACGTTCTCGCGCACCGACAGGAATGGCAGCAGGTTGAACTGCTGGAAGATGTAGCCGGTGTGGTCGACGCGGAAGCGGTCGCGGGCGCCGGCCGACAGCTCGGTCAGCTCCTGGCCGAGCAGGCGGATGCTGCCCTGGTTGGGTGTCTGCACGCCGCCGAGCAGGCCCAGCAGCGTGGTTTTGCCACTGCCGCTCGGGCCCTTGAGAAACAGGGTTTCCCCAGCTTCCAGGCGGAACGCGGGGATGTCCAGCAACTGGGGGTGACCGGGCCAGTTGAAGCCCAGGTCAGACAGTTCGATCAATGCGTGTGTCATGGGAACTCAGAACTTCAAGGTGGCTGCTGTGGCCGTGGCTTCCACACCTTGCTGGCCACTCGGACCGATCAGTTGTACCTGAACTTTCTGGGTGGCGGGGAAGGTCTTGAACACCTGGGTCAGGTCAAGGTTGCTCAGGGCCGTCGGCGTGGCGCAGGTGAACTGGTAGTGGGCGTGGATTTCACTGTGGTCGTGATGATGCTCGTGGGCAGCCGCGCCTTTGCCGTCGGTGGCGTGGTCATCATCATCGTCGTCATGATCGGCTTCCGGCTTGTCACCGAACAACGGGCTGTTGAGTTCCTGGCTGCTGACCACGCAACCGGCGGCCCTGGGCAAGTTGAACAGGGCGACAGGGTTTTCCAGCTGTTTGCGCACGGCGGCGACCTTGGCTTTGTCCGCCGGGGTGGTGGCCAGGTGTTCGAAACCCACCAGGTTCATCGCCGGGCTGTCCAGTTCCAGCTCCAGGGCCTGGCCGTCGAGCACTGCGTTGAGACGGCCGACGCCATGTTCGTGGGCGCCAAGGCTGCCGTGTTCATGGTCGTGATCATCATGAGCGTGAGCAACCGCCAGTGGCAGCAGGGCAAACGGCAAAGCAAGCAACAGACGGCGCATGGGAAGGCTCCAGAAGATGAAAGTTTTGTTATGTGATCTTATAACAATTTCCGCTGAGTTTGACCGCCCGCTTGGCGTTGCGCAAGCCGCATGGGAGCATGCTTGTCAGAAAAGTGCAGGAGTAAGGACGATGTTGCGAATTCGTGGAACGGTCGGCGACTTGCCGGTGGACTTGACCCTGGAGCTGGACGACGGCGATTGGGCACGGCTGGGCGCGCAGTTGCAGGCGACGCCTGTCCCCGCCGCAGCGACAGTGGCACCGGTCAAGCAGAATGACGACCTGTGGCAGAACGCCCAGGACCTGTTGCGCAAGGCCGGCCAGCTCAGCGGCCTGGAGTTGCTGGATCAGTTGGAAGGCTTGGCCGGCGATGCGGCGTCAGGCAAGCGCCTGCTGGTGCGCCTGCGCCACAGCTCGAACGTAAAAGTGGCCAGCGGCGCCGATACGCCGCTGTACCGCTGGGTTGGCGATTAGTACAACGCGGCAAACAACTTGCGACGGTACACGGTCACCAGCGGGTGATCATTGCCCAGCAGTTCGAACACCTGCAGCAAGGTCTTGTGCGGCAGGCCTTCGCTGTAGCTGCGGTTGCGGATGAACAGCTTGAGCAGACCTTCCAGCGCCGCGTCGTACTGCTGGCGCGCCAGTTGCTGGATCGCCAATTGGTAGGCCGCTTCGTCATCCTGCGGGTTTTGCGCCAGGCGGCTTTTCAGCTCGGCGGCATCCGGCAGGTCGGCAGCCTGGCGCAGGAAGGTGATCTGTGCCTTGGCCCCGGCGAGGGCGGCTTTGTGGTCGTCGCTTTTCACCGCGTCCAGCACGGTCTGGGCTTCGCCCAGTTCACCGCGCTCGGCCAGGCAGCGTGCGTAGAGAATCAGCGCCGCAGCGTTGGTGTTGTCCTCGCCCAGCACTGTCACTAGCACGGCTTCTGCATCGGTGATGCGACCTTCGGCAAACAACGCCTGGGCCTGCTCCAACGGATCCGCCGCCGCCGGTGGCGGCATCTGCACATGGGGCTCCAGCATCGCGCGCACCGCCGACTCCGGCTGCGCCCCGGCAAACCCATCCACGGGCTGGCCGTCCTTGAACAACACCACCGTCGGCAGGCTTTGAATGCCAAAGCGCGCAACGATATCCTGCTCGGCCTCGCAATCGACCTTGGCCAGCAGCAACTCACCCTGATAACTCTCGGCAACTTTCGCGAGCATCGGCATCAACGCCTTGCACGGCGCGCACCACTCGGCCCAGAAATCCACCAGCACGGGTTTTTCGAAGGAGTTCTGGATCACTGCCTGGTCAAAGTTGGCGGTGGTGACATCGAAGATATACGGCGTGGGCTGACTCATGGGACGTCTCGAATAAAGCGGGAATGGGGCAACTATAAGGGCTGGCGCCGCGAATGGTACAGGCTCACCTTGCGAAACTCCCAAGGCTCCGCCAAGTCCGGCAAGGTCAGTGCATCCAGGATCTCCAGCCTTTGATAATTCGGGTGCTGAAAATCTCTTACTCGCGAATCCGCCACCAACGCTTCGCGGCCTCGCGTGAGGAACTGATCCAGCAGCGGCAGGTTCGCCCGGTCGTAGAGCACATCGGCCACCAGGATCAGGTCGAAGCGATCAGCTTCGGCAAAAAAGTCTGCCGAATAACCCAGCTCCACTCCATTGAGTTCGGCATTCGCCCGACAGGACGCCAACGCCAGCGGGTCCAGGTCACAAGCCACCACTTCCAGCGCGCCGGCCTTGACCGCCGCAATTGCGGCCACGCCGGAGCCCGCGCCAAAATCCAGTACGCGCTTGCCCGCGACCCACTCCGGGTTCGCCGCCAGGTACCGTGCCAGCGCCAAGCCACTGGCCCAGCAAAAGCTCCAGTAGGGCGGTTCATGCAGGATGCGCCGGGTTTCGTCGGGGCTGAAGGCGCGGTCCATGTTTTCCGCATCCAGCAGCCACAACGACAACGCGGTGCCCGGCAGCGGGCAGGGCACCAGGTGCGCGTCGCCGATCAGTTCGCTCAGCGCGGCTTGCAGGCCCAGCGGTGGCGTCATGGTGCCTTGACGAGTTGCAGGGGGCCGGTGGTCTGGGTGATCGCCTGGGTGATGCGCACGGCGGGCAGGTGCAGGATCAGTTGGCCGGACTGGCTGGCGCGACCGCGCAATTCAACCCGCGCACCGGCCGGGAAGGCCTCTGGGTTAAAGCGCAGGCGGAAAGCCAGGGGCTGGCCGTTGCCGGTCAGCACGCTGCTGGCGAGCAATTGTTGTGGGCGCGAACGATCGTCGATCACCAGCAGGGCCATCTCGACTTCGGCGCCCGCCGGAATATTGGTCAGGCTGCCGCTGATTTCCCGCTGGTAGGCGGGCAGGGGGCCCATGTCTTCAATGCCGGGGACTTTTTTCTCTTGTGCCGGTGTGGGCTGAGGTGCGGCGGGCTTGGGGGCTTCGCTGCTGCAGGCGACCAGGAAACTGAACAGGGTGAGCAAAACAAGTGGTCGTAACTGCATGTACGGCTCCAGAAAGGACAAAATCCGTGGCTTTAAAAATATGAAACATAATAGTCAGCCTATATACCGTAAAGGCTATGGCTTGTCTTGCCACAGGGATGCGCTACCATGGCCCTCCCTTTATTTGTTGCCTGCCTACCATGCACTGTCCCTTCTGCGGTGCCAACGACACCAAGGTCATTGACTCGCGTCTGGTCGCCGAGGGCGATCAAGTGCGTCGCCGGCGCGAATGCCTGGCCTGCGGTGAACGTTTCACCACCTTCGAAACCGCCGAACTGGTATTGCCACGTCTGATCAAGTCCGACGGCAGCCGCCAGCCTTTCGACGAAGAAAAACTGCGCGCCGGTATGCAGCGCGCCCTGGAAAAACGCCCGGTGAGTGTCGAGCGGCTGGAGGCGGCGCTGGTGCATATCAAGCACAAGCTGCGCGCCACTGGCGAGCGCGAGGTCAAGAGCCTGGTGGTTGGAGAGCTGGTGATGGGCGAGCTGCAAAAGCTCGACGAAGTTGCCTACATCCGTTTCGCCTCGGTGTATCGACGCTTCCAGGACCTCAATGAGTTCCGCGAAGAGATCGACCGCCTGGCCCGTGAGCCTGCCAAAGAATGAACCCACCGTCTGCCGAACAAGCTGTGCTCGACGCCCATTACATGGCCCGCGCCCTGGAACTGGCGCGCAAGGGCCTGTACACCACCCATCCCAACCCACGTGTGGGTTGCGTGATTGTGCGTGATGGGCAGATTGTCGGCGAAGGCTGGCATGAGCGGACCGGCGAACCGCATGCCGAGCCCAATGCCCTGCGCGCCGCCGGTGCCAAGGCCCGAGGTGCCACGGTGTACGTGACCCTCGAACCGTGCAGCCATCACGGGCGCACGCCGCCTTGCGCTGATGCGTTGGTCACCGCGGGTGTCGCTCGCGTTGTGGCCGGGATGCAGGACCCGAACCCGGAAGTGGCGGGGCGCGGCATGCAGCGCCTGGCTCAAGCCGGTATCGAGGTGCGCAGCGGTGTGTTGGAAACTGAAGCACGCGCGCTGAATCCGGGTTTCCTCAAGCGCATGGAACACGGGCTGCCCTTCGTGCGGGTCAAGCTGGCGATGAGCCTGGATGGCCGCACCGCCATGGCCAGTGGCGAAAGCCAGTGGATCACCGGTCCGGCTGCCCGCGCCGCTGTGCAACGCGTGCGTGCCGAGGCCAGTGTGGTGCTGACTGGCGCCGACACCGTGCTGGCCGACGGCGCCCGCCTGACGGTGCGCGCCGCCGAACTCGGCCTGGATGAAGCCACCACCGCCCTGGCTATGTCGCGCCCGCCGTTGCGCGTGCTGATCGACGGGCGCCTGCGGGTGCCGCTCAATGCACCGTTTTTCAAGGCCGGCCCGGCGTTGGTCATCACCTGCGTGACCGCGGAAAACCAATTCCCTCGTGGCCCCGAATGCCTGGTAGTGCCGGGTGTCGATGGCCAGGTCGACCTGCGCTCTGCGCTGGTGGCGCTGGCGGCCCGTGGCGTCAACGAAGTGCTGGTGGAAGCCGGCCCAAGCCTGGCCGGTGCATTTGCCCAGCAAGGCCTGGTGGATGAATACGTGATTTTCATCGCCGGCAAGTTCCTCGGTTCCGCCGCGCGGCCTTTGTTGGACTGGCCGCTTGAGAAACTGGCCGATGCCCCCCAACTCAAGATCACTGAAATGCGCGCTGTGGGCGATGACTGGCGAGTCACTGCCATCCCTGTGCCAGCAGCGAGCGTATAATTTTCTGCCTGCGCCCAGCGCGGTAACGTTTTCCAGGAGAAGGCCATGTTCACCGGCATCATCGAATCCATCGGCAGCATTCGTGCAATGACCCCAAAAGGCGGCGACGTTCGCTTGTCGGTTGAAACCGGCAAGCTCGACCTGGGCGACGTCAAGCTGGGCGACAGCATCGCCATCAACGGCGTGTGCCTGACCGTCATCGAGCTGCCAGGCAACGGTTTTGCCGCCGATGTCAGCCGGGAAACCCTGGACTGCACCGCGATGAACGACCTCAAGGCCGGTAGCCCGGTCAACCTGGAAAAAGCCCTGACCCCGACCACTCGCCTCGGCGGTCACCTGGTCAGCGGCCACGTCGACGGCGTCGGCGAAGTAGTCGCGCGCAGCGAAAACGCGCGGGCCGTGGAATTTCGCATCCGCGCGCCAAAAGAGCTGGCCAAGTACATCGCCCACAAAGGCTCGATCACCGTCGACGGCACCAGCCTGACCGTGAACGCCGTGAATGGCGCCGAATTTGAACTGACCATCATTCCCCACACCCTCAGCGAAACGATCATGGCCTCGTACCAGCCGGGTCGCCGAGTGAACCTGGAAGTGGACTTGCTTGCCCGTTACCTGGAGCGCCTGTTGCTGGGCGAAAAGGCCGCAGAGCCTGCATCCGGTAACATCACTGAAAGCTTTCTGGCCGCTAACGGCTACCTGAAATCCTGACCAAGGGGGTGCCGCGTGGCGCTCAATAGCATCGAAGAACTGGTTGAAGACATCCGCCAAGGCAAGATGGTCATCCTGATGGATGACGAAGACCGCGAAAACGAAGGCGACATCATCATGGCGGCCGAGGCCTGCCTGCCTGAGCACATCAACTTCATGGCCAAGCACGCCCGCGGGCTGATCTGCATGCCCATGAGCCGTGAGCGCTGCGAGTTGCTCAAGCTGCCGTTGATGGCGCCGCGCAATGGCTCGGGTTTTGGTACCAAGTTCACCGTCTCGATTGAAGCCACCACTGGCGTCACCACGGGCATCTCCGCCGCCGACCGCGCCCGCACCGTGCAGGCCGCCGCCGCGAAAGACGCCAAGGCCGAAGACATCGTCAGCCCCGGCCACATCTTCCCGTTGATGGCCCAACCGGGCGGCACCCTGGCCCGTGCCGGCCACACCGAAGCCGCCTGCGACCTGGCGCGCATGGCCGGTTTCGAGCCGAGCGGGGTGATCTGCGAAGTGATGAACGATGACGGCACCATGGCGCGTCGTACCGAACTCGAAGCCTTTGCCGCCGAACACAACCTCAAGATCGGCACCATTGCCGACCTGATTCACTACCGCATGATCCACGAACGTACCGTTCAGCGGATTGCCGAGCAGCCACTGGACAGCGAACTGGGCCAATTCAATTTGGTGACCTACCGTGATTCAGTGGAAGGCGACGTGCACATGGCCCTGACCCTGGGCAGCATTTGCGCCGAAGAACCGACCCTGGTGCGTGTGCACAACATGGACCCATTGCGCGACCTGCTGATGGTCAAGCAACCGGGCCGCTGGAGCCTGCGCGCCGCTATGGCTGCGGTCTCCGAGGCTGGCAGCGGTGTGGTGCTGTTGCTTGGTCACCCGCTGGATGGCGATGTCTTGCTGGCGCATATCCGCGAAACGGCTGACCACGCGCCGGTGAAAAAACCGACCACCTACAGCATCGTCGGTGCCGGTTCGCAGATCCTGCGTGACCTGGGCGTGCGCAAAATGCGCTTGATGAGTGCGCCAATGAAATTTAATGCGATATCCGGTTTCGACCTGGAAGTAGTAGAATACGTGCCCTCCGAATAAAGGCTGGCGATTTTCGCCCCTTGTTCGCGGTTCAAATATCACTAAGGGACGCGTCATACACGCGTCCCGGCTCTTTAAGAGATTTGTCGAATGACCCTGAAGACCATCGAAGGTACCTTCATCGCCCCCAAAGGCCGCTACGCCCTGGTGGTTGGCCGCTTCAACAGCTTCGTGGTTGAAAGCCTGGTAAGCGGTGCCGTGGACGCCCTGGTTCGCCACGGTGTGAGCGAGAGCGACATCACCATCATCCGTGCCCCTGGCGCCTTCGAAATTCCACTGGTTGCGCAGAAAGTTGCCCAACAGGGTGAGTACGCGGCAATCATTGCCCTGGGCGCAGTCATTCGTGGCGGTACTCCGCACTTCGAATACGTGGCCGGTGAATGCACCAAGGGCCTGGCCCAGGTGTCCATGGAGTTCGGCGTGCCAGTCGCCTTCGGCGTGCTGACCGTGGATTCCATCGAGCAAGCCATCGAGCGTTCCGGCACCAAGGCCGGTAACAAAGGCGCTGAAGCTGCCCTGTCCGCCCTGGAAATGGTCAGCCTGCTGTCGCAGTTGGAGGCCAAGTGATTTCCGACGAGAGCGACAACTTCAACCCGCGTGAGCCACGTCCAGCCGATGCTGGCAAGCCGTCCAAGAACGAGAAGCGTCGCGCTGCTCGTCAGTTGGCGACCCAGGCGCTGTACCAGCGCCACATGGCCAAGACTCCGCTGAACGAAATCGAAGCGCAGTTTCGCGTCGACAACGACTTCACCTTCGCCGACCTGCCGTACTTCCACGACATCCTGCACGGTGTGCATGCGCACCTGACCGAGATCGACGCGGCCCTGGCACCTTGCCTGGACCTGACCATCGAAGAGCTGGACCCGGTTGAACTGTGCGTGATGCGCCTGTCCGCCTGGGAACTGCTGCATCGCGTCGACGTGCCGTACCGCGTGGTGATCAACGAAGGTATCGAACTGGCGAAAGTCTACGGTTCGACCGACGGCCACAAGTTCGTCAACGGCGTACTCGACAAGCTGGCCCCGCGCCTGCGTGAAGCCGAAGTGAAGGCGTACAAGCGCTAAACCGCGCTTGAATCCTTGATGGGCGAGTTTGAGCTGATCCGCAATTACTTCGCCGCCGCGCCCTGTGCGCAAGGCGGCGAAGGCATTGCACTTGGGATTGGTGACGACTGCGCCTTGCTGGCGCTCCCTGTCGGGGAGCAGCTGGCAATCTCCACCGATACCTTGGTGGCCGGGGTGCATTTTGCCGACCCCTGTGACCCGTTCCTGCTGGGCCAGCGCTCGTTGGCCGTGGCGGTAAGCGACCTGGCCGCCATGGGCGCCAACCCCCTCGCCTTTACCCTTGCTCTCACCACACCGACGGTCGATGCCGATTGGCTGCAACGCTATGCCCAGGGTTTGAACCTGATGGCGCAAAGCTGTGGCGTGGGCCTGGTGGGCGGCGATACCACCCGTGGGCCGTTAAGCCTGACCCTGACCGTGTTTGGTCGCGTACCCGCAGGGCAAGCCTTGACCCGCAGCGGTGCGCAGCCGGGTGACCTGCTGTGTGTCGGCGGCGAGCTGGGCAATGCGGCCGGCGCCTTGCCGCTGGTATTGGGCCAGCGCAGCACTGACGCGGCCATCGCTGATCCACTGCTGGCCCACTACTGGTCGCCGCAACCGCAGTTGGGCCTGGGGCTGGCGCTGCGCGGCAAGGCTACGTCTGCCATGGATATTTCCGACGGCCTCCTGGCTGATTGCGGGCATATCGCCACGGCCTCGGCTGTCAGTCTGTTCATCGAGCGTCAGCGGTTGCCTTTGTCTCAGGCGCTGTTGGCGTTCGTCGGCGATGACGCGGCGCGTATAGCGGCGTTGAGCGGGGGCGATGACTATGTGCTGGTGTTCACCCTGCCACCCGCCGAGCTGGCGCCGTTGTTGGCCGACGGCTGGCCGGTCCATGTGATCGGACGGGTCGAGGCGGGGCAGGGCGTGACGCTGCTGGACGCCAACGGGCAAGACATCACGCCAGCCATTCGTGGTTATCAACATTTTCGCGGGACGCCCTGAATCGGCGACCTGCGCTACCCTCTATAGCGTAATCACGGATGCAACGCCCTGTAGGAGGTCGCCACCATGGATGTGCGCCGTTGGCTGCTGATAGTGCTGTGTGCCTTTACGGCTGGGGTCCAGGCGCAGGGCGTGCCCGGCAAGGTCATGCTGGCCAGTGAAGAGTGGAACGACTACACCAACAAAGACGGCAGCGGCCTGGCCTGGGACGTGCTGCGCCAGGTGTTCGAACCTGCCGGAATCACGCTGCAGACGCGCTCGGTGCCCTACACCCGCTCGGTCGGCCTGGCCCAGCGCGGCGAAGTGGATGGCTGGGTCGGGTCCTATCGCGATGAAGCCACGGGTGTGTTGTACCCCCACTGGAATTTCGATTCCGATCACATTTACGCCCTCGGCCTGGCCAGCACGCCGGCGCCGACGGTAGCCACGCTGGGCAATTACCGCCTGGCCTGGGTGCGTGGCTACAAGTACGAGGAGTACTTGCCCAATGTGCACCGCTTCAACCAGATCGAGCGCCGCGATGGTATTTTGCCGATGCTGGAACACGCGCGGGCCGACTTCTACATCGATGCGCTGACCGAGGCCAAGTACGTGCTCAATCAGGCAGATGATCCGTCGAAGTTCGCACTGACTCACATCGCCGAACTCCCGCTATACATCGGGTTTGCCGATAACGAACGGGGTCGCGCCTTGATGGGCGTCTTCGACCAGCGCATGGCGGCCCTGGTGAAAAGCGGCGAGTTAAAGGCGATTTTCGAGCACTGGAAACAGCCGTATCCCTTCTGACCTGCATAGAACCAAGGCGAAGGCCAATCGAACCTATTGATCTTTATCAGCGATAATTCAGCTTAAGCGTCTGTAGGAACCTGCTGTTACAATGGCCGCCATCGTAAAAACTGAAATCAGGAGCACACGGTGCCCGTCGTTTTCGTCGCCGCTTCCAAGCTGCCTACCCCTTTTGCCACGTTCACCATGAACGGCTTTCTCGAAGAAGCCACCGGGCGCGAGCACGTTGTGCTGAGCCTGGGCGACATCGCTGATGGCGCGCCGGTGCTGGGGCGTGTGCATTCCGAATGCCTGACCGGCGACGCGCTGTTCAGCCAGCGCTGCGACTGCGGTTCGCAACTGGAAGCTGCCATGCGGGCCATCGCCCGTGAAGGCCGTGGCGTGCTGCTGTACCTGCGTCAGGAAGGCCGTGGCATTGGCCTGATGAACAAGATCCGCGCCTACGAGCTGCAAGATGGCGGCGCCGATACTGTTGAAGCCAACGAGCGCCTGGGCTTTGCTGCCGACCAGCGTGACTACGCGATCTGCCTGCCGATGCTGGAGCACCTGGGCGTCAAATCCCTGCGCCTGATGACCAACAATCCGCGCAAGGTCAAAGCCTTGACCGAGATGGGCATCACCGTGGCCGAGCGCGTGCCGCTGCACACCGGGCACAACCCGCACAACAAACTCTACCTGGCCACCAAGGCCAGCAAGCTCGACCACATGATGGGCAACGAGCACCAGGGCGAGGTCGACCGCGCGTGACCCGAGGCCAGGTGAAACGGCGACTGTCCTTCAATTGGTGGCAGTACCTGGCCCTGGCGCTGCTCCCCCTGTTTGTGATCAACCTGGTGTTCGGCCACGCCGAATCCTTGCTCCCGGTGCTGGCCATGCCGTTCTTCATTGCCGGCGTGGCCTCGATGTTTCTCAGCCTGCGTTACTTCCACGGCTATAAACACGCGTTGATCGCCACCTCCAAAGCCCTCGATACCCCGGAAGAACCGGCTGCCTGGATTACCTTGGCGGCCCGTCGGCGTACGGCGTTGCTGGTGGCAGCCGTCCCCGCCTGGATCGGCGCGCTGGCGGTGTTCGTCGGCCTGGAAGCGGTGCCGCTGTTCCTGCTGGCACTGTCGACGCTGGTGCTGTTCTACCTCTACCGCATCCCCCGTCAACTGGGATGAGACGCCACTGGCTGGCGGTTTTGCTGCTGGCGGGCTCTGCCCAGGTTTTGGCGGCCGAGCGGGTGGTCAGCCTGGCACCGTCCCTGACTGAAATCGTCGCTGAATTGGGGGCTGCCGACGTGCTGGTGGGCGTACTCGATGGCGGCGATCGTCCGGCTGCGCTGGCGCAAGTGCCGTCAGTGGGGCGTTACGGCCAATTGGACATGGAACGCCTGCTCAGCCTCAAGCCGGATCTGATCCTGCTGTGGCCCGGCAGCGTCGGCCCGGCCCAGCGTGCGCAGTTGCAGCGGCTGAACATCCCGGTTTATGTCGCTGAGCCCCATAGCCTTGAACAACTCACCACCCAGGTCCAGGCCATCGCCGAGCAGCTAGGCCGTCCTGAAGCTGGCCGTAAGTTGGCCGAGCAATTGCGCCAACGCCTGGCCGAGCTGCGTCAGCGCTATCAGCGTGCGGAGCCATTGCGGGTGTTTTACCAGGTGTGGAACCAGCCGCTGTATACCGTGGGCGGCGGCCAGATCATCAGCGATGCGTTGAGTGTGTGTGGTGCGCGCAATGTGTTCGACGACCTCAAGTTGCCCGCGCCGCAGGTAAGC
The DNA here is from genome assembly GCF_003970195.1 of Pseudomonas sp. C 49-2. Lineage (NCBI taxonomy): Bacteria > Pseudomonadati > Pseudomonadota > Gammaproteobacteria > Pseudomonadales > Pseudomonadaceae > Pseudomonas > Pseudomonas sp. C 49-2. The sequence goes on along the minus strand of NZ_RXYG01000008.1, from coordinate 248,315 downwards.
ATCGAGTCGGTGTTGCAGCGTGATCCTGAGATGATTCTGGTGGGCGATCAGGCTCAGAAGAATGCGTGGAAAGTCTGGCCGGCGATGGCGGCGCGGGTACGGTTAGTGCCGGACAAAGGCTTGGAGCGCCCTAGTGGGCAGATGTTGGAGGCGGTGGCGCGGTTGTGTCAGGTGATTTCGCCGAAGCTTTGATACCGCTATCGCAGGCAAGCCAGCTCCCACAGGGGAATGCATTCCAAATGTGGGAGCTGGCTTGCCTGCGATGAGGCCGGTACAGCCAATTCAGATCTCAGGCGTCCACGTCACCCCAACCATCCACACCCGACCTTCCTCACGGTAATCCTGATTGTTCAAAAAGTTTGGATCGTCATAGCTGTAACGCGCCCGCGCATAGGATTTGTCCAACAGGTTATCGACCTTCAACGACAACGCCACTTCCCGACTCACAGCCCAACTGCTGCGTAACCCAAGCAAGGCATAGCCGCCCAGGCGGTGGGTGTTGTCTTCATCGTCATAACTGCTGCTGATGGCTTGCCAACTGGCACCTACGCCCAGTTTGTCGAACTGCCGATCCAGATCCAGGTTCAACGTACGCCGCGCGCGGCGGGCCAGGGTGTGGCCGCTGTCGCGGTCGCGTGGGTCGATGATCGAAAGCCCCAGGTTGCCTTGCCAGCCAAACAATTCCTGCTTGAGCGCGGCTTCAAAGCCGTTGATGCGCGCTGACGCTACGTTCTGCGGCTTGCCGGAGCGATCGAGAATGATCGCATCGCTCAAGTCGGTGCGGTACAGCGACGCTTCCAGACGCGTGCTGTCGCTCAACTGGCTGCGCCATTGCAACTCGTAGCTCTTCGAGGTTTCCGGCTGCAGATTGGGATTGCTGTACTTCGTGTCCGGGTAATACAGGTCGTTGAAGGTCGGAGCACGGAAACCTTCGCTGTAACTCAACAGCAGGTCATTGTCCGGGTTGACCGGTAGCGTCAGGGTGCCGCTCCAGCTGTTCTGCCCGCCAAACTGCTGGTTCTGGTCGCGCCGCAGGCCCAGTTCGGTGGAAAACCATTCGCCTTGAAAGCGATGCTGCACAAAGGCGGCGCGGTTCCAGCGGCTGTTTTCAGTGAACGTGGTGCTGCCATGGAAGCGGTCTTCGTACCAGTCACCGCCGAGTATCAGGCTGTTCTGCTCATTCAGCTTCAGGTCGTTCTGCCAATTGACCGAGTCGCGGTAGGTGTTGAACACACTGAAATCGTCACTGAGGGTGTCGCGCTTGGTATCGCGGTTTTCGCTGTGGCCCAGTTCCAGGCGCGACTGCCAGCGCTCGTTGAGCTTGGCATCCACGTAGCCGCTGGCGCTGCTCACGGTGTAGTCGGTGTAGGGCTTTTGCCCGACGGTTTGCCCGGTGGCGACGTCGTAGCGGCCGAAGCTGTTGTCGTACTCCGACTTGCCGCGGTTATCCAGCAGATTGAAACCCGCTTCCAACTCATCGCTCAACGAGTGGCTGAGGTTCAGGCTGACGGACTGGTTGCGATAGGCATCATGGTCGCCATCGCTGGGGAATGAGGCGTGTGTCGAATTGATGCCGGCGGTTTCATCCAGGCTCGCGCCGAGGTTGAAACGTGTGCGTTCATCGCCACCGGACAGGCCGAGGCTGCGCTCCCACGTCTGGTTGCTGCCAAAGCCCACTTTCAAGCGCGGCTGTAGACCCTGCTCGGCATTACGCCGGGTAAACACTTGGATCACCCCACCGATCGCATCGCTGCCATAGATCACCGAACGTGAGCCGCGCAGCACTTCCACCCGTTCAATCTGGTCGACGTTAAGGTATTGCAGGCCACTGTCGCCGGAGGTGGTGTTGGCAATGCGCTGGCCGTCCACCAGCACCAGGCTTTGCGCAGATTTGGTGCCACGGATGTAAATCCCCGGCAGGCTGCCACGTCCGCCGGTTGGCGCGACCTGCACGCCGGGCACGCGGCTGAGCAGGTCAGTCACGCTGGTGGGTTGCAGGCGGTCGATATCGTCGCGGGTGAAGACGGTGTTGGCGGCGCTGCTGTCGTTGCGGGCCTGGACCTGGCGGTTGGCGCTGATAACGACGTCGGGGAGTTTCAAGGCGTCGTCGCGGGTGTCGGCGAGCAGGTCGGTGGCAGGCAGAAGAAGAAAGGGCAGGGCAAAGTGCAGACGATTCATGGGCTGTCCATAGCGTTGTAGGTGCCGGCTTGCCGGCGATGGCGGTCTGTCTGACACACTGATGTTGAATGTGCGGCCGCTATCGCTGGCAAGCCAGCTCCTACAAGTGTTCGGGGTGTTACAGGCCGAGTAGTGCCATGCGCTCGCGCACTGACGCTTCGATGCCGACCTCATCCAACCCGCATTCCGCCAGCATCTGCGCCGGCTTGGCGTGTTCGACGTACACATCCGGCAAGCCCAGGTGCAGCACCGACTTGAGGATATTCTCCCGCGCCAGGAACTCGCTGACGGCCGCACCGGCACCGCCCATGATGGCGTTTTCTTCGACGGTCACCAGCAGCTCATGGCTGCCGGCAATCTCACGCACCAGGTCTTCATCCAGTGGTTTGACGAAGCGCATGTCGACCACGGTAGCGTCGATTTTCTCGGCTACTTTCAGCGCTTCCGCCAGTTGCACGCCGAACACCAGGAACGCAGTCTTGCTGCCTTGGCGACGCACGATGCCCTTGCCGATCTCGATAGGCTCAAGGTCTTTCTCGATCACTGCATTCGGGCCATTACCGCGCGGGTAACGCACAGCCGCCGGGCCGTTGTACAGGTGGCCGGTGCTGAGCATCTTGCGCAGTTCGTTCTCGTCGCTCGGTGTCATCACCAGCATGCCGGGGATGCAGCGCAGGTAAGACAAGTCGAAGCTGCCGGCGTGGGTCGGGCCGTCTTCGCCCACCAAACCAGCGCGGTCGATGGCGAACAGTACGTCGAGGTTCTGCACCGCCACGTCATGTACCAACTGATCGTAACCGCGCTGCAGGAAGGTGGAGTAGATCGCCACCACCGGCTTGGCGCCTTCACAGGCCATGCCGGCGGCGAAGGTCACCGCGTGCTGTTCGGCAATCGCCACATCGAAGTAGCGCAGCGGGAAACGCTCGCTGAAGGCCACCAGGTCGGAGCCTTCCTTCATCGCCGGGGTAATGCCTACCAGGCGCGGGTCGGCGGCGGCCATGTCGCACAGCCATTGGCCGAACACACCGGAATACTTCGGGCCGCTGGCCTTTTTCGGCGCAGCGGCGGGAGCGTCCAGCGGTTCCAGCTTGGTGATGGCGTGGTAGCCGATCGGGTCGACTTCCGCCGGGGCGAAGCCTTTGCCTTTCTTGGTGACGATATGCAGGAACTGTGGGCCCTTGAGGTCACGCATGTTGCGCAGCGTGGCGATCAGGGTGGGCAGGTCGTGGCCGTCGATCGGGCCGATGTAGTTCCAGCCCAGCTCTTCGAACAGGGTGCCGGGTACCAGCATGCCCTTGGCATATTCTTCGGTACGGCGGGCAATTTCCCACGCGCCAGGCAGACGCGAGAGCACCTTCTTGCTGCCTTCGCGCATGCTTGCGTAGGTGCGGCTGGAGAGGATCTTAGCCAGGTAATTGGACAGGCCACCGACATTGCGCGAGATCGACATGTCGTTGTCGTTGAGGATCACCAGCATGTTGGCGTCCACTTCCGGCGCATGGTTCAGCGCCTCGAACGCCATGCCGGCGGTCAGCGCGCCATCACCAATCACCGCAATCGCCTTGCGATCGCTGCCTTGCAGGCGGGCGGCAATCGCCATGCCCAGCGCGGCACTGATGGAGGTGCTGGAGTGGCCGACGCCAAAGGTGTCGTACTCGCTCTCGGCGCGGCGAGGGAAGGCGGCAATGCCGTCCTTCTGGCGCAGGGTGCCCATCTGCTCGCGGCGCCCCGTGAGGATTTTATGCGGATACGCCTGATGGCCCACGTCCCACACCAGCCGGTCATCCGGGGTATCGAATACGTAATGCAGGGCGATGGTCAGCTCGATGACGCCCAGGCCTGCACCGAAATGCCCACCGGTCTGGCCGACCGTGTAGAGCAATTCCAGGCGCAACTCATCGGCCAGGGTTTCCAGCTCGGCTTCACCCAGTCGACGCAGGCCGACCGGCGTGACAGCACGGTCAAGCAGGGGCGTGGACGGGCGCTTGCGGGGAATCTCTTGAAACGTCGTGGGCATCAGGCGAATCGTTATAGGTATAGAAGAGGCGGCAGTTTACCTCAAGCATCGCAAACTGCCCACGCAGAGCACCGAACTTGGCCGATATGCGGCCGCAAAGGCCGCCGTTATCAATGCCGGCGTTCGACGATATACCGCGCCAAGTCACGCAGTGGCTCGGCCGCCGCGTCGAAAGGTCGCAGGGCGTCCAGGGCCTGGTCACGCAGTTCCAGGGCATAAGCCTTGGCGGCTTCCAGCCCAAGCAGTGCCGGATACGTCGGTTTGTCCCGTGCGATATCGGCGCCTTGGCGTTTGCCCAGGGTGGCCGTGTCACTTTCTACGTCGAGAATATCGTCCTGCACCTGGAACGCCAGGCCGATGGCCAGCGCGTAGGTCCTCAACGCCGTCAATTGAGCGCCTTCGGCACGCCCACTGGCCAGCGCGCCCAGGTGCACGGCGGCTTCGATCAAAGCACCGGTCTTGTGGCGGTGCATGTACTCCAGGGCTTGTTGATCGAGCTTCTGGCCGACCGAACCCAAGTCGATGGCCTGGCCACCGACCATGCCGGCCGGACCCGCGGCCACGGCCAGCGCCGTGACCATGCGCAAACGGATCTCGGCGTTGACGCTGCTCAGCGTCGGGTCCAGCAGTGCGCTGAACGCCAGGCTTTGCAGGCCGTCACCGGCGAGGATCGCACAGGCTTCATCAAAGGCTTTATGGGTGGTTGGCTGGCCGCGACGCAAATCGTCGTCGTCCATCGCCGGCAAATCGTCATGCACCAGGGAATAGGCGTGGATCAACTCCACCGCACAGGCCGCGCCATTGGCCTGCTCGGCGTCTGCGCCCAAGGCTTCGCACGCCGCATACGCCAGCAACGGACGCACGCGCTTGCCACCATTCATCACGCTGTAGCGCATGGCTTCGTAAAGACGCTTGAGTTCGGGGCTTGGCGCAACAAACAAGGGTTCCAACGCCGCATTGACCCGGGCTTGGCTACTGGCCTGATACGCGTCGATCATTCGGGCTGTTCCGCATCGAAAGGTTCTTCGGCCAACTCCCCGTCACGTTCCAGCAGCACTTGTACCTTCTGCTCCGCCTGCGCCAAGGCGCTCTGGCAGTCGCGGGTCAGGCCGATGCCTTGCTCAAACGCCGTCAACGAGTCTTCCAGCGACAACTCGCCGTTCTCCAGACGCTCGACCAGGGTTTGCAGGTCGGCGAGGGATTGTTCGAAATCGAGTGCAACTTTTTTGCGGGCCATGGCGGCTATTCCGGTAGACGGTAAACCGGCGCGACACTAGCAGACATGGGGATTCTGGGCAAATGAGTGGGGGAGGGTGTTCAGGCGGTGAGCCGAATAAGCGCCCTATTCGGCTCATCAAATGAGCCGAATACCCATTTTATTCGGCTCACCGCCGGTCAGGATCTTTGCGCCATTGACGAGCACTGTTCTTGTGATGTTTTCAACTGTGCTTCAAATGTCTGCAATCCCACGTGCATTTCCTGTAGCGCGGCAATTTTCAGGGCTAGTTCCTGCTTCTTGTCTGCGATTGCCTGGTCCGCCCGCTCCCAGGGCAATACATCGCCTATGTGGCCTGAAAGAATCTCCTGCAACTCCTTGAGCTTGAACCCCAACTGCTGCGCGCACTTGATAAACATCAGCAGCTCAACGTTTTGCGCCGAATAGACCCGGTATTGGCCCTGACGCTGTGGCGCAGGCAACAGCCCAATTGCCTCATAGTGACGAATCGCCTTGATGGTCGTGCCCGACAACTGCGCGGCTTTGCCGATGTACATGAAAACTCCTTTTTTCCGTTAAAGCGCCGGCCTGTTTCAGCCATGTATCCCGCTGCGCCGCAGTGGAGCCCAGTACCGGCCCGAACAGCAGCGTCTTTGCAGTCTTGACACCACAAAGCCCCAGCGTGGTCTTGCGCATCTGGTGAATGCCCGGCATGCGATAGAACCAACGGTAATACCATGGCGGCGTGTCCAGGGTCACCAGTAAATGTGCCGTTCGGCCGTGGAGCAGTTTGTCAGGAAAAGCCCTGCCAGCTCGGTATTTAAAGGCAAAACCGGGTAGGAAAATTCGGTCGATAAAGCCCTTCATCAACGCCGGGATGCCGCCCCACCAGATCGGGAAGATAAATGTCATGTGAGTGGCCCAGAGAATGTCGGATTGCGCGCTGAGCAGGTCGGGCTCCAGCGGCTGAATCTGGGTGTAACCGTGATGAAGGACGGGGTCGAAAGCCAGGTCGCCCAAGCTTAGGACACGTACTTCATGGCCGGCGTTTTTTGCCGCCTGGATGTAGGTATCGGCCAGGGCTGAACAAAAGCTGGAGGCGGAAGGATGGCCGAGGATCACCAGGGTACGCGGGGTCATGGGGAGGTCCTGAACAGGGCGTTCCAGGGTAAAGGCTGCTGTATAGGGGAGAGTCAAGTCAGTAGTCCGCAATGGCCAGCAGGACGTTTCTGTAGTTATTGAAGGGTCCTTCTTGGAACGACCTTCGCCCCTTGTGACAGTCAATGCGCCTGACTAGCCTGCCTCAAAACTCCAGAGTGACATGGGATGAGCGAACCCTGTATCGGCTTGACCACACCCCCAGCGGGCTACAGTGACTGGCTGACCGACCTGAAAGGCCGTATTCATGCGGCGCAACAGCGCGCAACACTGGCAGTGAATCGGGAATTGGTGTTGCTCTATTGGCAGATTGGCCACGACATTTTGACCCGCCAGGCGGAGCAGGGCTGGGGCAGCAAAGTCATAGATAGACTTGCCCAGGATTTGCGTGCAGCCTTTCCCCGAATGAAGGGCTTTTCGCCGCGTAATCTCAAGTACATGCGTGCTTTTGCCGAGGCGTGGCCAGATGCTGAATTTGTGCAACAGGCTGCTGCACAATTGCCTTGGGGCCACAATGTGGTGTTGCTCGACAAACTCCCCGGCCCCGAAACCCGCCGCTGGTACATAGCCCAGGCGATAGAGAACAATTGGTCGCGTAACTCGCTGGTGATGCAAATCGAAAACCGCTTGTTGGAGCGCAGTGGCAAGGCGGTCAGCAACTTCGAGACCCACCTGCCCAAACCGCAATCCGACCTGGCGCGTGAGTCGCTGAAAGACCCTTACCGTTTCGACTTCCTCAGCCTGGCCCTGGACGCGCAGGAGCGCGACATAGAAAACGCCTTGATCAAGCACGTCACCGACTTTCTGTTAGAGCTAGGCGCCGGTTTCGCCTTTGTCGGCCAGCAAGTACTGCTGGATGTCGGAGGCGATGAGTTCTTTGTCGATCTGCTCTTCTATCACGTGAAGCTACGCTGCTACGTGGTCATCGAACTGAAAGCCGGCAAGTTCAAACCCGAGCACCTGGGGAAGCTGAGCTTTTATCTGGCTGCCGTCGATGCCCAGCTTAAACATCCACAAGATGGGCCCACCATCGGCTTGCTGTTGTGCAAGAGCAAGAACGAAGTCGTCGCCGAATATGCGTTGCGCGATAACAATCGACCGATTGGTGTAGCGGAATATCAACTGGTTGAGTCGTTGCCCGCAGAGCTGCGAACCAGCCTGCCAAGCATCGAGCAGATCGAGCGGGAGCTGGCGGGTTAAAACTGACTGATAGCCTCAAAACCCCGGCGGAATATACCCCGGCACAAATGGCACATTCAGGCACTTGCCATGCAGGATCCGACCATCCTCAATCCTGAACAGCACGATCTTCTTCGTCTTATCCACCGTGGCTTCCAGCTTGCAATCCGAACTGTGCCCGACCTGCTGGTAATACTCCGTGTACACCATCCCGTTCCCGGTGTGATTCATTGAAGTCCCGGCGGCTTCAGTGGTCGTCCATGAAGAGGACTTGTGCCAGGTCATCACCACCTGCGTGTCGCCATTGGGCGCATTCTGCTTCTTCATCGAGTCGGGCTTGCCGAATAAATCCAACGCCTCTTGCACGTCACGGCCTTCCCAGCGCGATTGTGCAATCAGGTGGCACCCGTTGATAAACAGCACCGCGGGCAACAAAAGGCCAGCCAGCAACAGCCGTGTCCATGTAGGCATCGTGAATCCTTCTTGTAGGTGAGTGTTGCTCAGCGCTTGTTGCCCAACATGTCGTCGAGGTCGTCGATCATCTGGCTCTTCTCCTGAGTCGGCCCCAACTGCTCGAACATGGCCTTGGTGGTCTGGATCATCTGCAGGTGGGTCATCTTGCCCATGGCGATGGTGTCCTTGCTCTTGCCCGGTTCGCAGACATACGCGAGCGTGCGGTCGAGCCAGAACTCCTTTGGCGTCTGCCACGTGTTGGAGACTTTCAAGTGCGTAAGGGTGTAGGAAAACGGTGCAACCGACTGGCCATTGAGAAAGCGCACCTTGCGCGTGGAGCACTGCACTTCGATGTTGTACACATCGATCATCGGCTTGCCCGGTTCTTCATACACCACCGTGACGGCCACCAGTTTCGCGCCCTTGTTGTGGTTCGACGGCACCACGGAGGTACGGTCGGCCACATACATCACGTTTTTATGGGCGCGGCCGCTGCCGTAGATGATCGACCAGTCGCCGATCGGTGTTTCTTCATCGGCCAATACCGACGTTGTGCTGATCAGCAAGACGGGCAGCAGTGCCAGGCAGCGCCCGACTTTGGTTAAGGTATTCAATAGCGTCCTTCCTTGAGGCTCGAAATAAGCGAAGGACTTTAGTGGTGAGGCGGTGCCGTCACAATTAGGGCAAGTGTGCTAATGGCGCATTGCTAGTTAACCAAAAAAGCCTGCGTTTTAAGGCAGGCTTAGTGTATGCAGCGGTTGAGTTAGTCCTTACGCGCCGTCAACGCCGAGTAACCATTCATCAAGTTGCGATAGTTGGGAATGCGCTGGGACAACAGGTTCCCCAGGCCTTCGATATCGTTGCGCCAGTCGCGGTGCAACTCACACGCCACCGAGAACCAGTTCATCAACTGCGCACCCGCTTGCGTCATCCGGCTCCACGCCGCCTGCTGCACCGTGGTATTGAACGTGCCCGATGCATCGGTCACCACAAACACCTCAAACCCTTCCGCCAGCGCCGACAAGGTCGGGAACGCCACGCACACATCCGTCACCACACCCGCGATGATGATCTGCTTACGACCAGTGGCCTTGATCGCCTTGACGAAATCTTCGTTGTCCCACGCATTGATCTGGCCTGGGCGGGCGATGTAGGGCGCGTCCGGGAACATCTCTTTCAGCTCTGGCACCAGCGGGCCATTCGGGCCTTGCTCGAAGCTGGTGGTGAGGATAGTCGGCAGGTTGAAGAACTTGGCCAGGTCGGCCAGTGCCAGCACGTTGTTCTTGAACTCGTTGGGCGAGAAGTCCTGCACCAGGGAAATCAGGCCGGTCTGGTGGTCGACCAGCAGAACAATGGCGTCGTCTTTGTTGAGGCGGTTGTAGGTTGCAGTGCTCATGGTTGAATCCTTTTTTGTTTAGGTTGGTTGGGCGTTGCGTTCAACATGGGCACAGATTAATGGGTGGGGGCTGGGGGATAAATCGGGTGAAACCGGTAATACCGTCAACTCAGAGGTGACAATGGTTGGAGGGCCAGCAGTATCAGTCCCTTTCATTTGAAGGACGTTTCCGAGAGAATCCCAAGCGCATTGCGTCAGCGGGAGTGCGTGACTAGGCTGCGGGTCGTCACTGGTTTATTCAGTGATCGGGTTTAGTCGCCCGGACTTCGCTAGGCGCACGCGCCATCCCAAAGACAGGTGTCTTCTCACCTGCACTTTATGGTGGCTGTGCGCAGGGCACCTCCGGGTGCGCCGGTGCCTAGCGGCCGGTCGACTAACCTGCGTACAGCCGCCACCTCTACTCGTTTAGTCGCGAAAAGACGGTGGTATTCACTTCCCGCTAGAGGTTTTGCTATGGATAACGTTTGTTCGGATTCACGCTCTTCGCGTGCAGCCAACCCATTTGTAGTCAATGAAGAACTGAGCTTTGAGGATGCCTGGGTGCGTGTGGCGGAGTTGCTGCAGTGTGCGGTGGCTACGTCGCAGGTGCTTGGGGAAACGCTGGGTGCGCCGCAGAGGGCGGTGATGCATTTGGTGGAGATGGCGAAGATGGTGGCCGATCGGGCGGTGGAGTGTTTGCAGCTGAAGTGATGTGAGATTAGGCATTTGGTCAGCAATTTGCTGATCAAATGCCGTCCCGGCCAGCATGTTTACGTATTGCGCTTATGTCGTCATTTGCCGCTTTTTGCGACACGTCTTTCTTTCATGTTGCTATTGGCGACATATCAATCATCCCATCCAAATTGTGCAACAGCCTGCTGCCCAATTGCGCTACTCGCCAGAGTGGCGTGCGACGGTGGTAAAGTCGCGAGACTCCACCTCACCAAGGATGTGCCACTTGCCTATAAAAACGGATGTTTGGACCGTCGGTGTTGCGCCGACCAAGCTCCCTCTGAGTCGATTGGTCAGCGAGCAGTTGCTTGAAAATATGATCCTCAACTCACCAGGCATTCTCTCGGACGAGTGGATGCTGATAGGCAAGCAAGAAAAAACCAGTTCAGGTGGACGCATTGATCTGCTGGCGATTGCTCCCGACGGCAACTTAGTGCTGGTTGAGCTCAAACGCGACCGCACTCCTCGGGACGTTGTTGCCCAGACACTCGATTACGCTGCGTGGGTTCAGGGGTTACAGCCGAATGAGATCGGCGCGATTTACGAGCGATTCAGACCAGGAAATACTCTCTATGCTGACTTTTTAAGTCGTTTTGGACGTGCCTTGGACGATGACGAGCTAAATCAAAGCCATCAGTTGGTCATTGTCGCGACGGAGTTAGACGCAAGCAGTGAGCGGATTGTTGAATACCTCAGCAAGCGAGATATTCCGATCAACGTGCTGTGCTTTCAGGTTTTCCAACTGGGTGAGCAGCAACTGTTGAGTCGGTCTTGGCTACTCGATCCCGTTCAGACACAAGTGAATGCGGTATCGGCGAGCGAGGGGCATAACGAGCCTTGGAACGGTGAGTTCTATTGCTCGTTCGGAGATTCGACATCTCGCTCATGGGAGGACGCCAGGGAGTTTGGCTTTATCTCAGGTGGCGGCGGCGCTTGGTATAGCAGAACGTTGCAGCTGCTTTCGCCGGGTGATCGTGTATGGGTGAATATTCCGCAGCAGGGTTATGTTGGCGTTGGAAGGGTGCGTGGAAAGTCGACCCCGGCGAACGAATTCACCGTGAGTGTGAACGGTGAGGAGTGCCCGGTGCTTGAGGTTGCCAAGCGCGCCAATTATCACGCTGAGTTTGTGGACGATCCAGAGCGGTGTGATTACTTCGTGTCGGTTGAGTGGTTAGAGACCGTACCAGTGAGCCAGGCTGTGCGGGAGACTGGGATGTTTGGTAATCAGAATACGGTTTGTAGGCCTAGGACACAAAAGTGGCGGTGGACGATTGAGCGGTTGAAGGAGAGGTTTGCTGATTTTGATGAGGTAGTTGCGAGTATGTTGTAGCGATGAGTGCTGTGCTGGAAATATGGTAGAGCGCACATTAAAAAGCCGGCTTGTGGGCGGCGTTATTTTTGAGTTTTTGCCTTATTTTGCTGGGGCTTTTTGCGAAAGTTAATTCTGTCCCCCCATTTGTCCCCCCATATCGCCGAGACGTGCCATCTGTCGGCGCAATGCCTCACTCCCAGTTGACTACTTCGGTTGCAACGATTGAGGAAGGTATTGGGAGTATTTACTGTGAAGCAAGGCGACACCTTCGTCTTTTGTAGCGGTGTAGTCCAATTTTTCGCGGAAAGCTTCTAGTCGGGCCCGGGACGCGCCAAGGATTTCACTCCACGTAACAAGACCTATTTTGAGGTTGGGCTCATCATGAAAGAAACCGAAGGCTTTTCCCTGTTGGCGAACTGATCGTGCTGCTTCTTCTGTCATCTCGTTCGATACTGCTAGAAATGTCCAGTGGGTATTATGCTTGTCGAATCGCTCGTCGGCGGCTACGGCCATCGCATAACTTTCGACTTGTGCTTTTACCTCAAGGTCGATTTTTTGTGAGGGGCGTTTCAGCTCTACGACAAGGTATTCACGACGGGTCTTAGCATAAGCGGGTACTTCCCGGCCTAGCAGCAAATCGATGACTGCCTGGGAGCCATCATCACGGAGCACGGGTTTTGGCTTTCTGGACTTTTTCTCGGTTGGCCGCAGTTTGCCTAAGTGTTTGCGCAAGACGGTGTTCAGGTTCTCATCGCTATTGGTAAGAAGGTATTCCTCACCAAAGATCCAGGTCTCACTTTCCAGCATCCGGTGCAACTGAGTGCGCTCTTTCAGCTCTCGTTTTGATTCTGCGTCGAACAGGAGCTCGTGTAGCCCCGCAAGGAATTGCAGTCGATCCGTGACTAGCTTGCTTGCTTCGATAATGGCTGAAAGAGTGGTGTATTGAAGCAGGTCAGCAAGCTCCGATTGCTTCTCTTTCGGGAGGTCTAAAACTTCCGTCAGAATGCGCTTCAAGGCCTCGGGATTTTCGTCAAGAGCGGTCTTGATCATTCGGAGCGTGAATTGGCGATTCCGAATATGGCCGTCGCGAAAAGAGTCCAGGTACTGGTGTACGTTCAAGGCGCAAATGTCGAAGACCTCTCTTCGGGCTTGCTCTAGCTCGTCACCAGCATCTCCAGAGAAAGGATAGACGCCTTCATCTTTCCATTGCTGGACCAGTTCCGATGCGGTCTCTGCTTTTTTGCGACGGAAATGAGAGCGCATTGCGGTACGTGCGCTGTCGACAAGGCGGCGGAGGTCAGCGTTTAAGTCATCGAGTGTGAGTAAGTTTTCATGATGCAGCTTCGCGATGTAGTCTGAGCGAAGGAACGCCGTGAAGTTAAATTCACTTCCCGGCCGAATACCTGCCTCAACCTCGTGAAGCGCAAAGCCATCTATATCGCAGAGACATATCCGCCTCTCTTTCTTTGCAAAACTCCATTCGACGATGTCTAGTTTGGCCTGCACCTCGGTCCCGTCTATTGCTAGGAACGCTGGCAGCTCAATAGAGTCGTGCGATTTCTGTACTGATTTCGGATCAATGCGCTCCTCACGGAAAGTGATATTGGTAGCGGGATAATTGCGCAGATATAGTGCGAAAATTTCTGCAAACTGTCTTGCTGCTGACCCCTCTTGTGTCAGTACTCCTAGGGAGTCTTGAAGGTTGGAAATATAAACTTTCGTGCCGCGCTGACGGTCAACTGGGGCCGGGTGAGCCTCTATGATTTCGAAGTCTTGCAGCTTACTAGCTTGTCCTTTAATGGCGTGCTGAAGGAGTTTGTCTGAACTCTCAAGAAATGCCGTATCCCAAGTTACGTCATGTCCAAGTGCGAAGGCTTTAAACCGGCCTTTGCCATTCCTACCGTGCATTTTCTTTTGCGCGCCGGTAGTAGCCCTGTGGTCTCGTTTCCAGGAGCCGCCTAGGTTGCCGAATGCCCGCTCAGCCTCCTGCACAGTGATGCCGTTTCCATTATCCAAAATCTCGATTTCTACTGGGCTACCCAGTTCATTGTCAGTGATTCGGATATGGACCTGATCTGCATCGGCATCCAAGGCATTCCAGATAAGTTCGGCAAGCGCGTTTACTGGCTTTCCGCGAGCGAGTGACTCCAGGTGATCCGGCTGCGCTTGAACATGAACGTATTTTGATCCGTTCCGGTGCTCCGCTGTCTCTTCGCTCATCGTTCTATCCATGTTGTTTTCTTGACCCGATTTACTTAGCTCAGTACACCAGCGATTACGTCATCGACGCTGCTGGCTCTACCGAAGCGCAGGCTGGCTTCATTCTTTGCTAGTAAGCTGAAGTGAGCGGTTCCGCAGTCGATCTTCGCCTGTTCAACGGGACGAAGGTCATCATTGAACAAGCTACTCTTGGTTTCCACAACAAAATAAAGGCGCTCGGTACCGTCCTGCTCGACTAGGATGGCCCAGTCGGGGTTGTAATTACCTAGCGGTGTGGGAATGCGGAACCAGCCTGGCAGCTTTGCATACACCTTAACTGCATCGTTGTATTCGAGTGCCTGCGCGAAATCACGTTCGATTGCTGAGTCGTAAACCACGTGCTCGTAGACAGATTTCTCGGTGTTGAGCAGCATGTTTTTCAGATAGCCAGTCAGCTCCTGCTGCTCAAATAGCTCCTGCGCATAGTAGCTGTCCTCTCCCAGTTTCACGTACCTGATGCCGTCTACCAGCGCTAAGCGCTTGCAGCGGTTAATGATTTCGCCTGCCAGTTCAATAAACTGCTGGGGGTTGCGCTTGAAGTCGTCGAGGCGCTGGCTTTCCGTGAGTACGCGCACAAGGGTGCGGCGAGTGAGCTGCGTGCGGTCTTGCAGGTCGGTCAGAATATCGGGTAGTTCGATGTTGCTTTCGTCAAGCGTGACAGTGTAAGCACCTTTTTTCTCGTTGGCCTCTATGCCTGACTTACCAATCGCCAGATCTGCTTTGCGCCACTGTAGGCGGGGGCGGAAAACGGCCGGCGCTTTCTGCAGGTTGCTGATGCAGCTGGCGATCAACTGTTCGTTGTCGAAGTCGACGCGATAGGTGGTTTGATGCTTGATCCTATCCCAAAGGGCCTTGAACTCTTCGCTCTGCAGTACTGCTTGGCGAGTTGGGACTACACGGCGCTCATCAGCGTTCTTGATCTCCAAGCGACCGGATACTTTCTTCAGCAGCTCAACTATTTGAGAGCGTTGAGCCTCGAACTCGGGTGGTAGTTGAAGCAGGCCATCTTTGAGGGCCTGTTTCAGTGAGTCTTGCACTTTCCCCTTGGCATCAACGTATTGCTGAGCCTTGAGGAAGTCCCAAAGCACCTTGGACTGTTCAAAACCAAGAGGCTTGGACTCGCCCTCTGTATTAGTTATAGCAACGGCCGCGAATTGGTATTGCTCAACGATGCCGAAGCGTATGCCTGTGTCATCTTCGATCTCTTTTTGCAGGTTTTCGGCGAAGGTTTCGTAGTTCTCAGTAGCAATCACCGTGAGTGTATTTACCTCGAAACCGCGCACCCGCTCGCCGCTTTGGTTGACGCATAGACGCAGGCCGCGCCCAATGGTCTGTCGGCGCTCACGCTCGGATTGGATATCTCGCAGGGTGCAGATCTGGAATACGTTGGGATTGTCCCAACCTTCCTTGAGTGCCGAATGGGAAAAGATGAATTTCAGAGGTGTGCTGAAGCTGAGCAGCTTTTCCTTTTCCTTCATTATAAGGTTGTAGGCGCGCTCAGCGTTTTCTCTGTTGCCAGCGTTGTTCTCAGTGGTGTTAGACCAACCACCTTTTTTGTCGATGGAGAAATAGCCGTTGTGAACCTCTTCAGCGCTGTGGTTGAAGTCGACCTCACTGAAAAGACTTTGATAGTCCGGGTGTTTGGCGAAGCGTTTGTATTCTTCTTCGAAGATGCTAGCGTATACGCCTTTCACCGGATTGCCGTCGGTATCGTATTGGCGATAGCGCTCGACCGACTCGATAAAAAACAAAGAAAGTACCTTGATGCCCATCGGACGGAAGCGCTTTTCCTTGTCCAGGTGCTCCTTAATAGTGCGGCGGATCATTTCGCGCTGAATGGCCAGGGGTTCTGCTCCGCCATGAACATCACCGATGCGTAGGTACTTCTCACCGCCAGGGTACCGTAGCTCGACGAACTCCTCGCCTTTGGCCGTGTTGATTTCTCCGATGCGAATATCCTGATAAACCGCACGCTTGGCTGTCTGTTGCAGATCGTCACCATCGTAGGCAGTGACTTCTTGGGTGACCACTCCACCAGTAGCGGTGCTCACATCTAACTCGATCTTGGCGGAGATTGCACCACGCTTGTTGTTCACTGCCACCAAGCGAACAAATGGCTTGTTGTGGGCGTCTTCCACCGTGGCTGAGGCTACCTCAATCTGCTTCACTAAGCGGCGCTCATAGGCGTCAACCGCATCTAGCCGGTAGACCATGTGGTGTTTGTCTGCGTGAGTTGCGGAATACCGCAAGGTGCATAGCGGGTTCATTGCATCCAGTGCGCTTTTACCCGCACCTTTGAGGCCTCCATCCACGCTCTGAGGCTCGTCGACAATCAGGATCGGTCGAGTAGCCTTGATCAGATCGATGGGCTTTTCACCGCCAGTCTTTTCGCTATCCTTGTAGAGGTTGTTGACATCCTTCTTGTTGATGGCGCCTACGGTGACTACCATGATCTGGATGTTAGAGCTGGTGGCAAAATTTCGCACCTCGCCGAGTTTGCTCGAGTCATACAGGAAGTAATCGTAGGGTGCGCCAGCATAAATCCCTTTGAAGTGATCCTCGGTGATCTGTAGGGTCTTGTAGACTCCTTCTTTTATCGCAATCGAAGGCACCACGATGACGAACTTTGTAAAGCCATAGCGCTTATTCAGCTCAAAGATGCTGCGCAGGTAGACGTACGTCTTTCCCGTACCGGTCTCCATTTCGACGGTGAAGTCGCCTGAAATAAGCATTCCGGAGGGGGGGAGCCCGCCACGCAGCTGAATGTCGCTCAGGTTCTCGTGCAGTTCATCGTCGAGCAGCGTCAGGCGATTACCCACGCCCAGGTCGGACTCGGCGATGCCTAGCGCAAACTGCTGTGGGGAGGAGTCAGGAAAGAGATCACTGTCTGCTGGGGCGGTGGCTTTCATCGTGACCGTAAATTCGGTACGGCAAGCTTCCTGACCGCGGAACAGATCGCAGACTGCTTCGATCGCCTGTAGTTGGTAGTCGAGATCTGGCTCGAAGTGCAGTTTCATGTTTCATCCATATCCAAGTTCGCTCTTGCGTAAGGGCGAAGAGATCCTGTCAATCGGTCACCCCGATCCTTGCTGAGTGATAGCGTTAACGACCATCAGCACGAACCGGTTAGAAGCATTCAGTATTGGTTTAGGCGCTGAGCGAGAAGGGCTCAATCCAGCCTTTTGCTGCCAATACATCAACGGCTATACCAATTTGACGCGGTGTGAATTGCTTCTTGCGAGCGTTCCAGGCGTATGTGTGGGCGACAACGTCATCGACGCTGGATACGGGCTCGCCTTGCTTGACGACCCAGTGCACTGTGGCGAGCAACTCCAAGCCGAAGGGAGTTTCAAAGCCCTCCACCAGCTCCCCGACTCGATCAAATCTGGTACGAGTCTCAATGTTTTCTGCGAGGAAAGCGTTCGCCTCCTCGACTGCACCAGGCACCAGCATTAATGGTTTGTCGGGCGCATCTCCACCATCTGCGTAGCCGGAAACCAAGTGCCCCTCAATCGTCCGCAAGACATGTCGCAGGTTCTCGGCGTAAGGACCGTAAGCGGCTTTGAAGTACTTTAGGCGTAGAGGCTCTCCCGCTGCCTGCATGAAGTACATTAGCTTGTGCACCTCCAGCAG
Organism: Pseudomonas sp. C 49-2; assembly: GCF_003970195.1. Taxonomy (NCBI): domain Bacteria; kingdom Pseudomonadati; phylum Pseudomonadota; class Gammaproteobacteria; order Pseudomonadales; family Pseudomonadaceae; genus Pseudomonas; species Pseudomonas sp. C 49-2. The sequence continues at coordinate 230,803 of NZ_RXYG01000008.1, read as the reverse complement.
GCTGATCGTAGGATCAAGCAAACCTCGCACATAGCGACTCATCAGCTCGACAAGCGCTGCGCGCCCGGGGGTCATGCTCGGTACCTCACGACTATGGTGCATCGTGTCTGCCGCAGGTGCGCCCTTAGGTTCGTAGATTCGAACACATACGTCCGGCAGGTTGGCCATGGCCGCCTCGATACGTGGACGTACATCAGACCAATCAAGCCCGCCCAAACCGCTGCCCAGTGGAGGAATGGCGATTGAGCGGATACCTCGGCTACGTATTTCTGCCACTAGAGCACTGAGCCCCGTGTCTATATCCTGAATGCGGCTCTTACCACGCCAGTGACGCTTAGTTGGGAAATTTATGATGTAGCGCGGCAGCGTGAGCTGGTCTGTATCGAACACGAACATACGACCGGGCTGTACCTCATCGCGCTTGCATGCAGCTTCATAGGCTTTGAAATTCTCTGGCCACATATTTTTGAACTGCAAGGCAATGCCACGGCCCATCACACCGACACAGTTCACTGTGTTGATGATGGCTTCAGACTCATCCCGCAGGATGTCGCCGCTTACAAATTCGATCATGACTGACTCTTCATTCAGTAATACCACTCAGGGCGTAGCTCGACTGTTGGTCTGTGCCCTTGTGCAGGCAACACGTTAGCTACCTGAGTATAGATTTGCCTGGACTGCACCCCAATTCGCTCGATCAGGTGCCAGGGAAAGGCGTTTTCGAGTAAAAACTCGGCTTGCTTGCCCTCTTTGCACTGACTCCATTGGCGGGACTGCACGGCATTCCAGTCAACGTCATTGAGCTGAGTCAGATCGGCTCTATCTTCGAAGTAATAGGCCCCGGCATTGGAAAGTGTGAAGGCCCAGCGTCTAGCATGGATATTGGCCCACTGCACTGCCGCATGCAGGTCTGCTTCCAAATGGACGATAGGCCCTTGTCCGCCCTTATAGGTTAGATCCTGATGTTGTCGATAGATCAGATACAGCATCACCGAGCGTGGACAAAAGTAGAACGGTACGCATTCGCCCACATGCAAGGTTGGATGGCTGGCCAGCTCCAGTTGGAGGCGCCGCTGCTTGATGTGGTTCATGCCAATGACGGTGCCAGGCAATGCCTGATTTAACAGTACTGCATCGGACAGCATGCCCGCACTTGCAATGATGGACGGTAATCGGTCCACATGGCAGATATGGTAGATCTTAGGCTGCGCAGGCACGGCCATTTTTACAGGCTCCGCACGTTCTTGATGCCAGCTTGGTTGAGGATGGCCGCAAGGTTGGTTTTGGCTATGTCATCGGCAAAAGCGCTGTCGCGGAATACGCAGGTGCTATCGCTGGCAGGTGCCTGCGCCTTCTGCCAAGTGATAATACCCTGTGCCAGGTCTTCCACCTCATCACGGGTAATGTTTTCTGTGAGGCAGGCCAGCAGCACGCCACCACCGATGCTGTGAATTGTTTTGCTTGCAATCTGTCGTTGCTCAATGGGGACGCATAGATCTAGACCGAGTTTTAATAGCAGCTCAGTCAAGATATCGTCCTCATTGCGATCATGAAGAATATGGTCTTGGTGATCGAGTAGGCTGCGTTCGATATCTACTGGATTTTGGTTCCAAGCACGAATGTTGGAAAAATCAAGCTTATAAACGCGAAATCCAACATCGCCTTGGAAGTTAGGGGTTTCAGTACTTACCTTGACTCCTGCTCGCCGCAAACGCTCTTTAGTTATTTCGGAAATTGTCAGTTGTAATTTTGATTCTAGGCAAAACTGAGCTGCGAGGTTCTGATCTTTATCTTCTATGTTCAAAGGCTCAGGTATTTGAACGAGGATAAAGCGCCTGTTTTGATTGTTCTCTGCATTGGCGAGCATTACTCCGTGGGCGGTAGTCCCTGAGCCCGCAAAAAAGTCTAAAACTATATCTCCATTATCAGAGAAATATTCCGTAATTTTTTGCATGTCACGGTAGCTTTTAGGGTTTTGGAATATGCTTTTCCCATCAAATAGCGCGGCAAAATCTTGGCTTGCTTTCTGTGCGTAGCTAAACTGCACGCTGCGCATAACTTGGTCGTTCTTCTCAAAAAGATTCCGTCGTACCGATGGGATCGTTGTTTCGTCTATGCCGAAAGATATATTGCCAGCGTCAATTTCTTCTTTCATACGCTCATATGTTGGCCAAACCCACCCTCTGCTTGGAATCTTGCATGGTTTTCCTGTAGTTTCATGTGGTACTTCATAGCGAGGGCCTCCGCCGCCTGGCCAGCTAGGGTCTCCATCATCTCGATAGGGACCACGTTCATCAACTTTTGTAAATCTGGAAAGAGGAGCTCTTGGGTCATCTTCGTCAAAAGTTGAATAGAACTTCTTGAGCTCAGCGGAAACTTGTTTCCAGTCGTCGTTAAATTCATGTCGAAGCTTATTGAAAAGCTCTTTTACCTCGTCGGCACCTTCTTTTGGAGCTCGAAGTCTAACGTCGAGTTCTGTGAGGAGTGCCTTGTTTTTTCCATACACAACCATATATTCATGGCCGTTTGATATGAGTTTTGCATCATTTTTTCTATTTTTGTCATAAACTAACACGGCAATAAAGTTCTCTTCGCCGTATATTTCATTCATGGTTTGGCGAAGATTGCTTAGTTCGCGATCATTTATGCTGACAACGATGTATCCATCTTGTTGTAGAAGGTTTCTAGCAAGCTTGAGGCGGGGGTAAATCATGTTTAACCATGAAGTATGAAATCTTCCGCCAGCTTCAGTGTTACTAGTTAGTTTCCTACCGGATTCAATTTGCCCTGTTAGCTCCAGATAGCGTGCTATGCTGTCTTCAAAGTTGTCTGGATAAACAAAATCATCGCCCGTATTATAGGGGGGGTCGATATAGATCAACTTGACCTTGCCCGCATAACTCTTCTGCAGCAATTTGAGCACTTCGAGGTTATCACCCTCGATCATAAGGTTTTGGGTTTTTTGCCAGTCCACGCTTTCATGGGGACATGGCAGCAGCGTACCGGTGCTTGGGGTAAGCGCCAGTTGGCGGGCTGCGCGCTTGCCGTGCCAGTTGAGGCCATACTTTTCGTCCGCGTCTGTTGCTGTGGCGTCGCCGACCAGTTGCTTTAACACATCCTGATTGATGGCCACACCGTTAGGGCCTTCATTAATCAGTTCAGGGAATAAAGATTTGAGTTTGGCGATGTTTTCGGCCTTGAGGTCGGCGCTGTGCGCTTCTGGCGACTGGGCGTCGATTTTTTGCATGGTCATTCTGCTATTTTCCTCACGGTCTGCCTGCACATACTTGTTCGCAGGCACGGTATAATGCTGGCTGGCATGGTATTCCATTTCGGCATATTTTTGCGTGTACGTAGGGCTCTGGGGGCTTATTCGCTGCATCCACAGGCTTATAGCTTTGCTTGAGCCTCGCCGAGTGCTTGTTGTAACTGCTTCATTTGTAAGTTCAGCTCAACCTGACGGGCAATTTGCTGTGTCTTTTGGACCTTGGCGCGCAGAGCAAAGATCTTGGCTTCCAGTTCGCCGCAGACCTGCAGCGCCGCATTTCGTGTTGTGGCGTCAAGTTGGCACTTGGCGACTCGAAAACTGCCGGTGTACTGGGCTGCCTGAAGGGCTTGCAGGGTATCAATCCAGCCTTGGTAAAAGGCTTTCAGGTTGCTGCGCGGCTGGTGGTCTATTCCCATTACATTGAGAAATGCCATGGTGAGCTGGGACGGCTGTGTCAGGCTTTCAGTGAAGATCGTGCCATCCAGCACAATCTTGCCAGCTTCATTGTGCGCCCAACGCTTGTGGCTGAGGGATAGTTGTATGGAGTCTTGCTGAGTGATCAGCAGCAACGCTGGGTGTGGGACTGAGCGGTGCAGGAGTTCGGCTAGCCTGCCAGCGCGAGCATCGGGACGCAGGATCATGTGCAACACGACGACCTCTACGTATTCGCGCTGCGCGTCCCGGAAGTCGGGTATGCCGCAGTTAGCTGGCTTCAGCACCGCAATCCAATAGATCTCTTCAATCCCGTCATTGATCTGCTGTCGATCAGTTGCCTTCGGCATTACGTTCTCGATCAGCAGCTTCTTGGATATGCGCTGATTGATCCGAGCATGCTCAGGTAATTGCAGTGCTGCAATAATGTCCTTGGCAGTCACGACTCACTCCTGGGGCAGTACGACCATGAAGGCAATCACTTCGAAGTCGTTGATTCCGGCGAACTCTCCCTTCATCGCATGGCTGCCTGCTGGGTTGAATAGGCTCGCAATTGCTCGTTCTTCGCTCTTACCGGCCACTGACGATACGGCTGCGGCTAGCAGGCTCTGAGCATGGCGCATATCTTCACCTTGATTGGTGAGCGCGTCGAATCGGGCACCGGCGGTAGCGTCGGGCAGCTCACGGCCCAATGCCAAGCGTTTGAGTCGATCCAGAATGCGCTTGGCCTGAGTGAACGGCAGCAAAACTACCTCGTCTTGAGCCACATGGACGAGGTAGTGGGGCGCAAGTGGGTAGCCATCACTAACCTTGTCTGCAGCCTCTCCTTCTGCGCGAAGGCAAAAAATGATGCCGGGTGGAATGTCGTCATCCCGCGTAGTGGTAATGGCGCACGCCCCAAGCGGCATATTCTCCAGGAGGCCGGGATATGCCTTAAGGTATTGTGCGAGGTCGATACGGAAGTCGGTAAGAGTAAGGTCCGTGATAGAGACACCGCTGGACAGGTCTTCTAGGTCAATCACAGCATCTTGAAGCTTCAGTAGCTGCTTGCGACGGTACTCCAGGTCATTCATGGAGTTGCCGGACTGCTCTTCAATGAGGTTCTCCTCTCCGGTCGCCGAAATGTCGAGCAATACCATTCGACCGCTGACACGCTGTTCCAGGTTGATGTACTCCTCCAATTCCATGTTAGGCCAGAAGTTGACTAGCTGAATGCGCTCGTTTGGCGAGCCAATTCGGTCGATACGGCCAAAGCGTTGAATGATGCGCACGGGGTTCCAGTGGATGTCGTAATTGATAAGCCAGTCGCAATCCTGAAGGTTTTGGCCTTCGGAAATACAGTCGGTGGCAATCAGCAAATCCAGCTCACCTTCTTCAGCCATATCGATGGGGCGCTCTTTGGAACGTGGCGAAAAGGCTGTGAGTATCGACGCCAGATCCTTACGCAGCCCTGGGATCGTGCTTTGATTGCGACCAGAACCGGTAACCAGGGCAGCTTGAACACCGAGCGATTCATTGGCCCATGGAGCCAGCTGTTCGTAGAGGTAGCGGGCAGTGTCCGCAAAGGCTGTGAAAATGATGACCTTGCGGTTGTCGGGGTTGATAGGGTTTTGGCATTTATCTGCAAGTATTTTGCGCAGGGCCGCTAGTTTTGCATCTCGGTGTGGCTGTACCTGTTGAGCGGCTGATAGCAGAGTTGCCAGACGGTTACGGTCTTCGATTAGGTCTTGCTTCCAGCGCACCAAGTCAACGTCAGCTAGCAAAACCTTGACCTTGCGCCCTACCAGCAGTGCCTCAAACGTGGGGTTATCTATATCGACATCCGCAATATCAATTTCTTCAATTTCATGGGCATGCTGCTGGATCCGTTCGAGTGTGTGCTCGACATCGTTGAGCTGCCGTTCAAGGGTCAGAGCAAAAGACGATACGGCGCTTTCCATACGCTTTAGAACATTGATCCGAAGCAGATGGATCAGGCTTTCTTCGCGATCGGCCTGGCGGAAGAAGCTCTCGCCTCCTCGGATCTCAGTGCTGTACTTGGCGTCGTAGGCCGCTTGCTTGTGCTGCAAGACATAACGCAGTGGCGCGTAGCTGGCGAGGTTGAGACGTCGAATCTCTTGGTTGATGTCACGAATGGCGCGGAATTTCCCGTCGACGTCCACATCCGCTTTGATATTGATTGGCGGTAAGCGATCTGGGAAACGACCTGTTTCGCTGGTGCCGTAATATTTTTCTATATGCCGGCGGGAGCGAGCGATGGTCAGTAGATCAAGCAGGGTGAAGTAATCGAAGCCGAGCATTTCGATCAGACGCTCTGACGTCTTTTCGCTCTCATCCAAATCCAGCCAGCGGTTGAACTGCAGCTGAGCTTTTCGTGTAGTCGATTCGATACTGCTGATGCCATGCTCAAACAATGCGTTATCGTCACCCTCAGTGACAAATGCAATCTGATTGCGCAAGTCGGCCAGGCGGTTGTTAACCGGCGTCGCTGATAGCATCAGAACTCGGGTTTTTACGCCCTCGCGGATGATTCTGCGCATAAGTCTGTCGTAGCGCGTTTCCAGCCCCTGGCGTGGTGCTTTCTTGTTGCGGAAATTGTGAGATTCGTCGATCACAACCAGGTCATAGTTGCCCCAGTTGATGTGAGATAGATCTAGGTCGCCGGAGAGTCCCGCATCACGTGAAAGGTCAGTATGATTCAGCACGTCGTAGTTGAAGCGATCTGACGCTAGAACGTTTCGCCGGTCATTTGCTTTGTAGATAGTCCAGTTATCTCTCAAGCGCTTCGGGCACAGCACCAGTACGCGGTCATTGCGCAATTCGTGGTACTTGATCACGGCAAGCGCTTCGAAGGTTTTACCTAAACCTACGCTGTCAGCAATGATGCAGCCGCCGAAGCGATTGAGCTTGTCGATAGCGCCCACCACGCCGTCGCGTTGAAATTTGAAGAGCTTGTTCCAGACCACGGTGTTACGAATTCCTGTGGCGGATTTCACTACACGCTCTTCATCCAACCCGTCGTCTTTTTCCTTAAACAGCTGGTGAAGGATCAAGTTGTATAGTGTGGATGGCGAGCGCTGCTCGGCAATATCGCGCAGCGTATCGAGTAGTTCGGTCTTGTCGCTGGGACGGGAAGTCAGTGTCTGCCATTGATTCTCAAACCAAGGTGCAAACATGGTTGCTTCCTGGGGGGACTCGCTGGCCTGGATCAGGCTCATTGGGTTACCTGGCGTTAGGCCGAGACCGTCTGTGGTCAGAGCGAAAGAGCCCATTACCACCTGATGAGGTGCGCCAGCTGAGTCTCGAAGTAGACCGATGCCCTGGGGTATCACAGAGCTCGCGCGCTTCAACTCGACTTTGGCGTTTAGCCACTGATAGCAGTGCAGGGCTAGACTACGTGTCATAAGCCGATTGCGTGCGGCACGATCCGCCTCTTCACCCAGCAGCGCCAGATTCTCGCTGCCTGCAGGTAGGATTAACTGAACCTTCTTTAGCTTAGCGAGAGACTTGCTCAGCTCAGAAAAAGCGAACAAGGAGAGTGCTGGAGAGGCGCAGTCCAACTGGTGGTCCGGCTTCATCTGTTCGTGGAGCAAATCGATTACGCGATCTTGACCGGCGTTCTGAATCAGCTTCATTGCGAGTTCCCTTGCGCAGTGATTCAAGTTTGCCAGTATCTTAAACGTGTTTTTCGAATTGATGCAGTATGAACGTGATTTGCTTGGCTCGGAATTTACATAGCCAAATAGGCAGGGGCTTTGGGGGATTATTTCAGACATTAAAAAGCCGGCTTGTGGCCGGCTTCTCGGGGACTGCTTCAGCTTGTTTTTGACAAGCCTCACCAGCCTTCAAATCGCTCAGCCCACGTTGCGTCGGGCTGAATAGTAGGGGCATCAGCGGGAACTCCTCCGCATCGCCGAGCAGGGTGAATAGCCTAAAGCCCCCCTGCCAAATGTGCGGCGCATGATACCCACATTCACCTCAGTTGCCCACCTCCGGATCCGATTTAGAGCCTTCCCAGCCCAATAAATGCTCATCCAGCGGCACGGGGGGGCGGCGGTTGTTCAACGTGGACCACCAGAACACCCACCCCACAATCTGGAAATTCTGCTCAAACCGTTGCTCGTACGTCAGGTACTCGTCCGGATGTTCACCGGCATTGTGGCTACGCATCCGCAACCCGCCGCCGGGTCGGTTGTAGAGGTACTTAATGCGCAGCATGCCGTCGTGTTCTACGGCGTAGATCTCGCCGTCGATGATTTGGGTGCGGCCTCGGTCGATGGCGAGGGTGGCGCCTTGTTGGATAATGTCGATCATGCTGTTGTCGACCATGTAGGCGCCCAAAGCGCGGTCGGGGCTGACGGTGAGGGCTTGCAGGGTGTGCAGGGTGACGCGGATGCGTTCGGTGGAGGTGAATGAGGGGTGGAGGTCGATCTCCACGTCGATTTTTTCTGGAAGACAGGCGGGGCCTGTGAGGTATTTGCCGCTTCCTTCGCGGGTGGTGGGCAGTCCTTTTCGGGTCGTCGGGCCTTCCAGCAGGAAGTTGGCCGGTGGGTGTTTGGGGCCTTCGCCGGTGCGCAGCCAACGGCTGGAGATGCACAGCAGTTCTGCGATCTCGTTGAGTCGGCCCATGGGTACACCGCGCTTGAACCAGTTGTTCACGTGTTGAGGCGTGACGCCGCGGTTCTTGGCGAAGTCGGAGGCGGAAAGATGGACTTCCCGCAGTAGCGCTTTTAAACGATCACCTGATGTATTCATAAACACAAAGCTTACTGACCGGGAAAACAGATCAAATAAACCATGCGTTGAGTTGGTCATGTAGGTATTTGCTTAGTTGTAGCCTGATACGTCGGATTAAAACTCAAATTAAACATTTTCTATAAATAATTGAACTTGCTGTTTAATTATTCCCACAAAAAAAGCCCCGAATGATCGGGGCTTTTTAAATTGCCGGGGCAATGAGGAGCGGGTATCAGCCTTTGTAGGCAGCGACCGACTTCAGGATCTCGGCGCGGGCGGCATCTGCGTTGCCCCAACCGTCGATCTTCACCCATTTGCCTTTTTCGAGGTCTTTGTAGTTCTCGAAGAAGTGTTTGATCTGCTCCAGCAACAGGGGCGGCAGGTCGGTGTATTCCTTCACGTCCACGTACAGCTGGGACAGCTTGTCGTGTGGCACTGCGATAACTTTGGCATCGCCGCCGCCGTCGTCGGTCATGTTCAGGATGCCGACTGGGCGCGCGCGGATTACCGAGCCTGGGGTAACCGGGTAAGGGGTTACGACCAGCACGTCGAGGGGGTCACCGTCGTCGGCCAGGGTGTTGGGGATGAAACCGTAGTTGGCCGGGTAGAACATCGGGGTGGCCATGAAACGGTCAACGAACAGGCAGTCGCTGTCTTTGTCGATTTCGTATTTGATCGGCGCGTGGTTGGCCGGAATCTCGATGGCGACGTAGATGTCGTTCGGCAGGTCTTTGCCAGCCGGAATCTTGCTGTAGCTCATTGGGCGTTGCCCCCGTTAATTGGCCATTGAACATGGCCGGATTGGCCTAAAAGTGGCGGCGATTATAGGCACATTCTGACGCCGATGCCATGCGCCAGACGTCGTACGGTCATTCGCCTTGTGGCTGGTAGCGCGGGTCGCTGGCTTGCAGTTGGGTGAGGCGGGCCAGCGGATCCTGGCGATAAAAGCGGCTGAGTTGCGCGTACACCTGGGGATAATGGCTGACCAGCAAATCCGGGGCGCTGAAAAAATATTCGCTGGTGACGGCAAAGAATTCAGCCGGGTTTTCGGCGGCGTAGGGGTCGATCTCAGTCTCGGCGTCCGGGTTGGCGTCCAACTGACGGTTGAGGTCGTCGTAGGCGCTCTGCATCACGCTGGCCCATTCCTGCACGCGCATGTCGTTGTGCAGCGGCGGCAGGCCGTTGGCGTCGCCGTTGAGCATGTCGAGCTTGTGTGCCAGTTCGTGGATGACCAGGTTGTAGCCTTCCCAGTTGCCACTGGCCAGCACGCCGGGCCAGGCGAGGATCACCGGGCCCTGTTGCCAGGCTTCGCCGCTGTGTTCGCCGTCCCATTCGTGTTCGATGCCACTGCTGTCGCGATGGCGCTGCGGGCTGACGAAGTCGTCGGGGTACAGCACGATTTCGTGGAAGCCCTGGTACCAGTCGAGGTCACCCAGGTTCATCAGCGGCAATTGCGCCTGAGCGGCGAGCAGCAGGCGTTGTTCCTGGTGCAGCTCGACGCCGGGCAGGGCGGTCAGGTGCTTTTCGGCGAGGAACACCACGCAGGCTTCGCGCAGCCACTGGTCCTGCTCGGCACTGATGCCGTCGAGGAAGGTCAGGTGGTGGCGCACCCGTTGCCAGGTGTCATCGGCAATCGGGTGCTTGGCCAGCAAGCGCCGGCGACGCCAGGCGCTGAGGGACCACATCGCAGGTTACTGCGGCTTGGCTTCGGAGGATGTGCGACCAAAGCGGCTGCGGAACACACCAATGATCATCGGAACCAGCGACAGCAGGATGATGAACACCACCAGCAGCGACAGGTTTTTCTTGATAAAGGGCACGTTGCCGAAGAAGTAACCCAGGGTTACCAGGCCGCCGACCCACAGGATGGTGCCGAATACGCTGAAGCCGAAGAAGCGCGGGTAGGGCATTTTCGCGATGCCGGCAACGAACGGCGCGAACGTGCGCAGGATCGGCAGGAAGCGCGCCAGGGTCACGGTTTTGCCGCCGTGCTTGTCATAGAAGTCGTGGGTCTTTTGCAGGTAGTCGCGACGGAAGATTTTCGAGTTCGGGTTGCTGAACAAGCGCTCCCCGGCCGTTCGCCCGATCACATAGTTGGTGCTGTCGCCCAGGATCGCCGCCAGCATCAACAGGCCGCCGAGCAGCACCGGGTCCATGCCGCCGCCTGCGGCCACGGCGCCGGCGATGAACAGCAACGAATCACCCGGCAGGAACGGCATGACCACCAGGCCGGTTTCGCAAAAGATGACCAGGAACAGAATGGCGTAGATCCACGGACCGTAATTGGTTACCAGCAGGTCGAGGTAGACGTCGAGATGCAGGATAAGGTCGAGCGGGTTGAAATCCATGGATGGCACCTGTGTGAATGGCCCGGCTCAGCAGGCCTGTGCGGAAGCTCGGGTAATAAGGCTACAAGTGTATGCCGCAATTCTTACAACCCTGAAAGGTCCGCATTATACGGATTGAGAGGTGAAAAGCGTGTTGGTTTTGTAGCGGGGGATGTCGCAATGCAGCGGCGGTCGCTGCTCACCTGTAGGAACTGGCTTGCCAGCGATGCAGGCGCCTCGGTGTAGCAGTGAGACCGAGGTGATGCTATCGCCGGCAAGCCGGCTCCTGCAGGTGATGGGGGTGTTCAGTCTTCGCTGATCGGCAATACGTAGTTCTTGAACTCCGTATCTTCGCGAAACCCAATCGACTCATAGGTCTTCTGCGCCACTTCATTATCGCTGCTGGTCGATACCCGCAACCGTACCGCGTGGGTCTCCTTGGCCATTTTTTTCGCCGTGCGCATCAGGTTATCCGCCACCAGTTGCCGGCGTGCGTCTTCAGCCACATAGATGTCATTGAGGATCCACACCCGCTTGAGCGACAACGACGAAAAGCTCGGGTACAGCTGGCAAAAGCCCAGCAGTTTTTTGTCGTCATCATCCGCCAGAGCCAGGTAAATCACCGATTCCTTGCGGCGCAGGCGCTTCTCCAGAAAGGCCCGTGACGAATCCGGGAAGGGCAAGGCCCCGTAGAACTCACGGTATTTGACGAACAGCGGGGTCAACAGGTCCAGGTGTTCCAGGGTCGCTTGAGTAATCCGCATGCCAGGCCTCAACTTCCAAATGGGGTATGACCACACAAGCGGCCGTGACTCGATGCTGCCTAATGGCGCGAAAAAGCGCAATCGTGCAGCGATCAGTCATCCGGTGAACTGAGCAGGAAATTGCCTTTCATCAGGTCCGGATCATCCGATTCAATGGTCTGAACCTGCGCCTCGTCCTTGAGATTGACCCCCGACAGCTGGCGACGACACGCCTCTCGCATCAAGTACAGCAAACGGTGGGCGGCCATGCCATAGCTCAGGCCCTCCAGGCGCACATTGGAGATGCAATTGCGATAGGCGTCGGTGAGGCCGACCTTGGGGTTGTAGGTGAAATACAGCCCCAGGCTGTCCGGTGAACTGAGCCCCGGCCGTTCGCCGATCAGGATCACCACCATCTTGGCACCAAGCAATTGCCCGATTTCATCGGCCACCGCCACGCGACCTTGTTCCACCAGGATGACCGGCGACAAAGACCAACCTTCCGCGTGGGTTTGTTCTTCCATGCGTGTCAGAAACGGCAGGGTATGTTTATGCACGGCCAGGGCGGATAAACCATCGGCCACCACCACGGCTAAATCCACGCCGCCGGGGTTGGCTGACGCATGGTCGCGCAGCGCTTGGGCGGATTCATCACTCAGGCGCCGACCCAGGTCCGGGCGTTGCAGGTAGCTGTGTCGGTCGGCAGCGGCACTGTGCAGCAACAGCGTTTCACGCCCGCGTTCGGCCAACTGGCTGCTGAGGCCCGCATGGTCAAAAGCTAAATGCACCGCGTCCCGCGCCTGGGCGTGGGCAAACTGAAAATCCAGCTGCGCATTGGTAGGAATGCTGGTGCCGGTTCGGCCCAGGGCGATGCGCGCCGGGGTCAGGCGGCGCAGTTCCAGCCAGGGGTTGTCAGGCAGGTCGAGTTGCACGGGCGGCTCCTTCATCCCAGTTGCGCCAAAGCTTGGCGAAAGGCCGGTGGCAGGCTGTTGCCAAAATGCACCTTGCCGTCCGCTTGCGTGAAGATACCCATTTTTGCCAGCCACTGTTCAAACTCCGGCGCCGGTTTTAAACCCAATGTTTGCCGGGCGTAGAGGGCGTCGTGGAACGAAGTGGTCTGGTAGTTGAGCATGATGTCGTCGGAGCCAGGGATGCCCATGATGAAGTTGATCCCGGCCACGCCGAGTAGGGTCAGCAGGGTGTCCATGTCGTCCTGGTCGGCTTCGGCGTGGTTGGTGTAGCAGATGTCGCAACCCATGGGCACGCCGAGCAGCTTGCCGCAGAAGTGGTCTTCGAGGCCGGCGCGGATGATCTGCTTGCCGTTGTAGAGGTACTCCGGCCCGATAAATCCTACGACGGTATTCACCAGAAACGGTTTGAAATGTCGGGCTACCGCGTAGGCGCGGGTCTCGCAGGTTTGTTGGTCGACGCCAAAGTGCGCATTCGCCGACAAGGCGCTGCCCTGGCCGGTCTCGAAATACATCAAGTTCTGGCCCAACGTGCCGCGATTGAGGCTCAAGCCCGCTTCGTAGCCTTCCTGCAACACGCTCAGGCTGATGCCGAAACTGGCGTTGGCCGCCTCAGTGCCGGCGATCGACTGGAATACCAGATCCAGCGGCACGCCACGGTTGATGGCCTCGATGGAGGTGGTGACGTGGGTCAGTACGCAGGCCTGGGTCGGGATCTCATAGCGCTGAATGATCGCGTCGAGCATCTCCAGCATGGCGCAGATCGAGGCGATGCTGTCGGTGGCCGGGTTGATGCCGATCATGGCGTCACCGTTGCCGTACAGCAGGCCGTCCAGAATGCTCGCGGCGATGCCCGCCGGTTCGTCTGTAGGATGGTTCGGTTGCAGGCGTGTGGATAAACGCCCGCGCAGGCCCATAGTGCCGCGAAATTGCGTGACCACGCGGATCTTCTGCGCCACCAGCACCAAGTCCTGCACGCGCATGATCTTGGACACGGCGGCGGCCATCTCTGGTGTCAGACCTGGCGCCAAGGCGCGTAAGGAATGTTCGTCGGCCGCATCGCTGAGCAACCAGTCGCGCAGACCGCCCACGGTCAAGTGGCTGACGGCGGCAAACGCCTGTTTATCGTGGGTGTCGATGATCAGGCGGGTGACTTCGTCGCTTTCGTAGGGGATCAGCACTTCTTGCAGGAAGTGCTTCAGCGGGATATTTGCCAGCGCCATCTGCGCCGCCACCCGTTCACCGTCGTTCTGTGCGGCGACGCCGGCCAGAAAGTCCCCGGAACGCGCGGGGCTGGCCTTGGCCATCACATCCTTGAGGCTGTCGAAGCGGTAGGTTTGTGCGCCCACCGCGTGGGAAAAGCTTGCCATACAGTGTCTCCTTGACGACGCGGGCGGCTGCCCGCGTCGAGGTTTACGGCAGTTAGTGCAAGGCGGCCTCTGCGGCCTGGATCGCCGCGAATTCTTCTTCAGGCGTGCCTGCTACCAAGTGATGCCGGCTGTAGAAAGCAAAGTAAGCAATTAATACTCCATAGATGATCGCGGCGCCAATCACCACCCGTGGATCCACCAGAAAGCCCGCCACCACGGCCACGCAGGCCAGCACCAGCGCAACGCCGGAGGTAAAGATGCCGCCCGGCGTGCGGTACGGACGGTCCATTTTGGGGCGACGGATGCGCAGGGTGATGTGCGCGGCCATCATCAGCACGTAGGAAATGGTTGCGCCAAACACCGCCACCAGAATCAGCAGGTCACCCTGGCCGGTCAGCGACAAGCCAAAGCCGATGATGCCGGGGATCACCAAAGCCAGTACCGGCGCCTTGCTTTTATTGGTCTGGGACAGTTTGCGCGGCAGGTAGCCGGCGCGGGACAGTGCGAAGATCTGCCGCGAATAGGCGTAGATGATCGAGAAAAAGCTCGCGATCAGGCCCGCCAGGCCGACCAGGTTGACGAAACTGCCCATCCAGGTCGAGCCGCCGTAAGACAATGCCAGTGCTTCAACCAGCGGGTTGCCGGATTTGACCAGCGCGTAAGTCCCCGCGCCGCCCGGTGCAATCACGAGGATAAGCAGGGCAAAACTGGTCAGCACCACAATGGCGCCGATCAGGCCGCGCGGCAGGTCGCGTTTCGGGTTCTTGGTTTCTTCGGCGGCCAGGGGCACGCCCTCTACCGCGAGGAAGAACCAGATGGCATAAGGAATTGCGGCCCACACACCTACATAGCCAAACGGCAGGAAGGTGCTGGCACCCTTGGCCTCGGTCACCGGAATGTCCAACAGGTTGGCGACATTGAAGTGCGGCACCATCGCGACCAGGAACACACCCAGTGCGATTGCGGCCACGGCGGTGATCACAAACATCAACTTCAGGGCTTCGCCCACGCCAAAAATGTGGATGCCGATAAAGATGATGTAGAACGCCAGGTAAATCATCCAGCCGCCGATACCGAACAGCGACTCGCAATACGCGCCGATAAACACCGCGATGGCGGCGGGGGCGATGGCGTATTCGATCAGGATCGCAGTGCCCGTGAGGAACCCGCCCCACGGCCCGAATGCGCTGCGGGCAAAACCGTAGCCCCCGCCTGCGGTAGGAATCATGGAAGACAGTTCGGCCAGGGAAAAACACATGCACAGGTACATGGTGGCCATCAGCAATGTGGCGAGGAACATTCCGCCCCAGCCGCCTTGGGCCAGGCCGAAGTTCCAGCCGGCGTAGTCGCCGGAGATCACGTAGGCAACGCCGAGGCCGACCAGCAACACCCAGCCGGCGGCGCCTTTTTTCAGTTCGCGTTGTTGGAAGTATTGAGAGTCGACTTTTTCGAAGTCGACGGAGGATCCAGTAGGTTCGCTAGGCATGAGAAGTACCGTCCGTTCTTATTGTTTTGGTTGAGCGCGAACAGGCGTGGGCACCGGTGGACCGGTGCCCACGAGAGGGTCAGAAGAACCCGAGTGGATTAATGTCGTAACTCACCAGCAAGTTCTTGGTCTGCTGGTAGTGATCCAACATCATCTTGTGCGTCTCACGGCCCACACCGGACTTCTTGTAACCACCAAACGCGGCATGCGCCGGGTACAGGTGATAGCAGTTGGTCCACACGCGGCCCGCCTTGATCGCGCGGCCCATGCGGTAGGCGCGGTTGATGTCGCGGGTCCACACGCCGGCGCCCAGGCCGAACTCGGTGTCGTTGGCAATTGCCAGGGCTTCGGCTTCGTCCTTGAAGGTGGTGATGCTCACCACCGGGCCGAAGATTTCTTCCTGGAATACGCGCATTTCGTTGGTGCCCTTGAGCAGGGTCGGCTGGATGTAATAGCCGCCGGCCATGTCGCCGGTGAGCTTCTCGACCTTGCCGCCGGTCAGCAGTTGCGCGCCTTCGCCTTTGGCGATTTCCAGGTAGGACAGGATCTTGTCGAACTGCTGCTCGGACGCCTGGGCGCCGACCATGGTGTCGGTGTCCAGCGGATCGCCGCGTTTGATCGACTCGATTTTCTTCATCACGACTTTCATGAAGTCGTCGTAGATCGACTCTTCCACCAGCGCACGGGAAGGGCAGGTGCACACTTCACCCTGGTTGAAGAACGCCAGCACCAAGCCTTCAGCGGCTTTCTCGATAAAGGATGGCTCGGCTTTCATGATGTCGGCGAAGAAAATGTTCGGCGACTTGCCGCCCAGTTCCACGGTGGACGGAATGATGTTCTCGGCCGCCGCATGCATGATGTGCGAGCCGACGGGCGTCGAGCCGGTGAAGGCAATCTTGGCAATGCGCTTGCTGGTGGCGAGGGCTTCGCCGGCTTCTTTGCCGAAGCCTTGAACCACGTTCAACACGCCAGGTGGCAACAGGTCTCCGATCACCTCCAGCAGCACGGTGATGCCCAGCGGGGTTTGCTCGGCGGGCTTGAGCACCACGCAGTTACCGGCGGCCAGGGCCGGTGCGAGTTTCCACGCGGCCATCAGGATCGGGAAGTTCCACGGGATGATCTGGCCGACCACGCCCAGCGGTTCATGGAAGTGGTAGGACGCGGTGTGTTCGTTGATTTCGGCGCTGGTGCCTTCCTGGGCGCGGATGCAGCCGGCGAAGTAGCGGAAGTGGTCGGCGGCCAGTGGGATGTCGGCGTTGAGGGTTTCACGCACGGCCTTGCCGTTGTCCCAGGTTTCGGTGATGGCCAGCAGTTCGAGGTTCTGTTCGATGCGGTCAGCGATTTTCAGCAGGACCAGCGAGCGGTCCTGGGCCGAGGTCTTGCCCCAGGCGTCGGCGGCGGCATGAGCGGCGTCCAGGGCCTTGTCGATGTCTTTGGCGGTGGAGCGCGGGAATTCGGCGATTGCCTTGCCATTGACCGGCGAGGTGTTGGTGAAATAGTTGCCATCGACCGGCGCAACGAACTCGCCACCGATGTAGTTGCCGTACTTGGCCTTGAACGAAACGATCGCGCCTTCAGTACCGGGGTGTGCGTAACGCATGGTGGGTATCTCCTGGCTTTTATGTTTATTCGGAGTGCAGCGCAGCAAGCGCTTACAAAGCGTAGAGCAAAGGTTGGGCCACCGCTTTGCCGACCAGGTAAATCAAGGGGTTAGGCTTTGTAGCAAGGCGTTGCTGTGGCAGGCGCGGTACAGGCGATGTGACAGTTTGTGCCACAAACGGTACGGCCTGTGACCGGTGGGTCGCCCCGGGTTGCATTGGCTGGATGGCTGGGGGATGCTGGCAGTTCTCACGCAGGGAGAATAATAAGAAATGCACAACGATCATTTCAGCCGCCATGCCCAGCAAGTCCTCACCGTGGCGCATGGCCGCGACCCGTCCAGCGATCCGTCCATCGCCCGCTCCTGGCTGCGTTGCCTGGAGGACTACCACCTCGACCCTGCGCAAACCATTGCACCCACTGTGCTTGAACATGGTCGCTTGCTGGAAAGCCGCGAGCGTCTGCAGCAAGTGCTGCACATCGCCGGCAGCGAGATGAACAGCCTGCATCAACAGCTCTCGGGCGCCGGCCATGCGGTGCTGCTCACGGATGCGCGCGGGGTGATCCTCAACTGTGTCACCGCGCCGTCCGAGCGCAAGATTTTCGAGCGCGCCGGGTTGTGGCTGGGTGCGGATTGGAGCGAGGCCTGCGAAGGCACCAATGGCATCGGCACCTGCCTGGTGGAGCGCCAATCCCTGACCATTCATCGTGACGAACACTTCCGTGGCCGGCATACCGGGCTGACCTGCTCGGCGAGCCCGGTGTTCGACCCTCATGGGGATCTGCTGGCGGTGTTGGATGTGTCCTCGGCGCGGGAGGCGGTGTCGCGCCAGAGCCAGTTCCACACCATGGCGCTGGTGAACCTGTCGGCGAAGATGATCGAGAGTTGTTACTTCCTGCGTCACTTTGAAAACCACTGGTTGCTGCGCTTCCACTTGCAGGCGGAGTCGGTGGGGTTATTCAGCGAAGGGTTGCTGGCGTTCGATGGCGAGGGGCGCATTTGTGCGGTGAACCAGAGTGCGTTGAACCTGCTGGGGCAACTGCGTGGCGGCTTGCTGGGGCAGCCGGTGGAGGCGTTTTTCGACTGTTCCCTGGATCAATTGCTCGGCCGCGCCAGCGCCAATGCCACGGCCAGTTGGCCATTGCGCACCCGCGATGGTCGACAACTGTTTGCCGCATTGCGCGGGCAAGTGCGCAGCGTACCGGCGCCTTTCATCAAGCCTGCGCCTGCGCCGTTGCCCGGCATTTGCCTGGGCGATCCGACGCTGCAACAAGATTTCCGCAAGGCGCTGCGGGTGTTCGAACGCGATGTCCCGTTGTTGGTCAACGGCGAAACCGGTTCCGGCAAAGAAGCCTTTGCCAAGGCGGTGCACCTGGCCAGCCAACGTGCCGACAAGGCGTTCGTCGCACTCAATTGCGCCGCCATCCCGGAAAGCCTGATCGAGAGCGAGCTGTTCGGCTATCGCGGCGGCAGCTTTACCGGTGCGCGCAAAGAGGGCATGCAAGGCAAGTTGCAGCAAGCCGATGGCGGCACCCTGTTCCTCGATGAAATAGGCGACATGCCCCTGGCGTTGCAAACCCGGCTGTTAAGGGTGCTGGAGGATCGGCTGGTGGTCCCGCTCGGCGGTGAGCCCCAGGCGGTGAACGTACGAATTATCAGCGCCACCCACCGGAATTTGCTGGAGCGTGTGCAGGACGGCAGCTTCCGCGAAGATTTGTATTACCGGCTCAATGGCCTGGAAGTCGGCTTGCCGCCTTTGCGCGAGCGTAGCGATAAGTCCCAGCTATTGGATTTCCTGCTGGCCCAGGAGGCCAATGGTGAGTCGGTCGCCCTCGACCCGTCGGCGCGTGGGGCGTTGTTGGCGTTTGCCTGGCCGGGTAACGTCCGGCAGTTGCGCACGGTACTGCGCACCCTGGTGGCGCTTTGTGATGGTGGGCGTGTCGGCCTGGAGGATTTGCCCGTGCAGATTCGTCAGGCCCCACCCGTGCCGGTCGCGCAGGCCAAATCGATGGAATCGCCGTTGGAAGACGCTGAGCGCCTGGCATTGCTCACCGCTTTGCAGCAACAGCGTTGGCACATGACGCACACGGCAGAGCAACTGGGCGTCAGCCGCAACACACTGTATAGAAAGCTGCGCAGGCACGGCATCGCACGTCACGCCCTCAGCTAAAGGGTGCGATTTTCGCCCCCCTGCGCTAACCTGCCTCGATGTTTTACGAGGTCGACTATGCACATTCATATTCTCGGTATTTGCGGCACGTTCATGGGCTCGATGGCAGTACTGGCCAAAGAGCTGGGCCATCACGTGACAGGCTCCGACGCCAATGTCTATCCGCCCATGAGCACGCAACTCGAGGCCCAGGGCATCGAGCTGACCCAAGGCTACGACCCAGCGCAATTCGATCCGGTCCCGGACCTGGTGGTGATCGGCAACGCTATGTCCCGTGGCAACCCGGCGGTCGAATACGTACTCAATAAAGGTTTGCCTTATGTGTCCGGCCCGCAGTGGCTGGCCGACCATGTGCTGCAAGGCCGCTGGGTGCTCGCGGTTGCTGGCACTCATGGCAAGACCACCACCAGCAGCATGCTGGCCTGGGTGCTGGAACATGCGGGCATGAGCCCGGGCTTCCTGATCGGCGGTGTACCGCAGAACTTCTCGGTGTCGGCGCGCCTGGGCGATACGCCGTTCTTCGTGATCGAGGCGGATGAATACGACAGCGCCTTCTTCGACAAGCGCTCCAAGTTCGTTCACTACCGCCCGCGCACGGCGATCCTGAACAACCTGGAATTCGATCACGCCGACATCTTCCCCGATCTGCCGGCCATCGAGCGTCAGTTCCATCACTTGGTGCGCACCATTGCGAGCGAAGGCTTGGTGATCCACCCGACCACCGAACCCGCCTTGCAGCGTGTGATCGAGATGGGCTGCTGGACCCCGGTGCAAACCACTGGCGCGGGCGGGCAGTGGCAGGTCAAGCTGCTCAGCGAAGACGGTTCCAGATTTGAAGTGCTGTTCGAAGGCCAAGCCCAAGGCATCGTCGAATGGGACATGACCGGCCAGCACAACGTCGCCAACGCCTTGGTCACCCTCGCAGCTGCGCGGCATGTAGGCGTGGTGCCGTCCATGGGCATTGCCGCGTTGAGCGCTTTCAAAAGCGTGAAGCGCCGCATGGAAAAAGTCGCTGATGTGAATGGGATTACCATTTATGACGATTTTGCCCACCACCCCACGGCCATTGCTACTACGTTGGATGGCCTGCGCAAACGGGTCGGTGATGCGCCGATCATCGCGATTGTCGAGCCGCGCTCCAACTCCATGAAGCTCGGTGCCCACCGCGATGGCCTGCCGGAAAGCGTCAACGATGCCGACCAAGTGGTCTGGTACGCGCCGGCCAACCTCGGCTGGGACCTGCCGGCGATTGCTGCCCTGTGCACTGTGCCGTCCATCGTCTGCGACTCCATCGAAGGCATCATTGAACACGTCAAGCACCAGGCCAAGCCGGGCACCCACGTGGTGGTCATGAGCAACGGCGGCTTTGGTGGCCTGCACGGCAAACTCGCCGAGGCGCTGAAATGAGTGGCCCGGAACGCGTCACGCTGGCGATGACCGGCGCCTCCGGTGCGCCTTATGGTTTGCGTCTGCTGGATTGCCTGGTGCGTGAAGACCGTGAGGTGCACTTCCTGATTTCCAAGGCCGCGCAACTGGTGATGGCCACCGAGACCGA
Source organism: Pseudomonas sp. C 49-2 (assembly GCF_003970195.1). Lineage (NCBI taxonomy): Bacteria > Pseudomonadati > Pseudomonadota > Gammaproteobacteria > Pseudomonadales > Pseudomonadaceae > Pseudomonas > Pseudomonas sp. C 49-2. The sequence goes on along the minus strand of NZ_RXYG01000008.1, from coordinate 210,147 downwards.
CGTGGCGCTGCCGCCCAAGGTACAGACGATGCAGGCCTTCCTCACCGAATACACCGGTGCGGCGGCGGGGCAGATCAAGGTCTACGGCAAAGAGGACTGGATGTCGCCCGTGGCGTCTGGTTCGGGTGCGCCGGCAGCGATGGTGGTGGTGCCGTGTTCCACCGGAACCCTGTCGGCGATTGCCACGGGTGCCTGCAACAACCTGATCGAGCGCGCAGCGGACGTGACCTTGAAGGAGCGCCGCCAGTTGATCCTGGTGCCCCGTGAAGCGCCGTATTCGAGCATTCACCTGGAGCACATGCTCAAGCTGTCGAACATGGGCGTGACGATTCTACCGGCCTCGCCGGGTTTTTATCACCAGCCGCAGACCATCGATGACCTGGTGGACTTTGTGGTGGCGCGCATTCTCAATCTGCTGAACATTCCCCAAGACATGCTGCCGCGTTGGGGCGAACACCATTTGAGTAGTGATGAATAAGGCGCTGCTGATCCTGCTGGCGCTGCAACTGACGGGCTGCGCCACCGCGCGCACGTTGGACGCGGCGCAACCTGGCGCACCGGTGGTGTATGCCGGCACGCGGTTGGATTTGTATGCAATGAATGGCGGTTGCTGCGCCAAGGACCGATTTGGTGCCGAGGCGCCGGCTTATCCCGGTGTGGACCTGCCGGCGAGTGCGTTGCTCGATACGTTGTTGTTGCCGCTGTCGGTGTTGACGGTGTTGGGCGTTGGCTTCAATGCTACAGGCGGCCTATAGAGGTGTAGTGCCTGGGCTGGCCTCATCGCAGGCAAGCCAGCTCCCACATTTGATTGGGTTCACACGGTTCCAAATGTGGGAGCCGGGCTTGCCCGCGATGAGGCCAGCCAGGTCACCGCAGAATTACTTACCTAGCTTGCGCAACTCATCCGACTCCACCACCCGCACCCCATCCTGCTCTTCCAGCGCCAGGCGCCACATGGCCCGGGCCAGTTCGCACACTTCGATGCCACGGTATTTGCCGGGAATCAGCTTCGACAACGGCCCGGCCAGTTGTTCAGCCAAGCGCGGTTCCAGCCGTTCCCCCAACAGCAACGATGGCCGCACGATGGTCAGTTGTGGCCAGTCCTGGGCTTTCAACGCCTCTTCCATTTCCCCTTTGACGCGGTTGTAGAAGATCGAGGATTTCGGGTCGGCGCCAATCGCGCTGATCACGATCAGGTGGCGTGCGCCCATTTCCCGCGCGCGTTTGGCAAAGGCCACGACCATGTCCAGGTCGACCGCGCGGAAGGCGGCTTCGGAACCCGCCTGTTTGAGGGTGGTGCCCAGGCAGCAGAAGGCGATATCCACCTGGCCGTTCAGTTGCGGCAGGAACACTGCCGGGTCGCCCACCGGGTTTTCCAGGTGCGGGTGTTCGGCCAGTGGCTTGCGGCTGGGTGCCAGCACCCGGGTCACGGTAGGTTCGTTGAGCAGGCGGTCGAGCAGGTGTTCGCCGGTGAGGCCAGAGGCGCCAGCGAGCAAGATATGCTGCGGTGTCAGGTACATGGTGTTTCCCCCTCGTTACACATTACAGCTTAGTTGCCTTTGGCTTCCTTGCTATTCATTGAGACGCTTTCGAGCGCCTTTCGTGCCTGCTGTTTGCGTAATAATTGCCAGTGGGCGATCACGCCCTTGGGGGCCCAGATTTGCGGTTCGGAGGCTTCGAAGTTGTCCGCCTGTTCGCGTTCGGCCACATGCAGTTGCGCCAGCTTGAAGGCTTGCTGCAAGTCGTCGGTCTGGTTGAAGGCTTGGGCGAAGAGGGCGTCGCCAAAGTAGGTGAAGTCAGCTTCCTCGGAGCAACCGAAGGACACGCGATCGGCACGGGACGCGGTCATGATCAAGGTACGATCATCCTTCAAGGCCGGGATGAAACCACCGGAGTAGCAGGCGGAAATCACCACGATCTTGTCCCGGTTCTTGAGCGGCGCCAGCACGGCGGCCAACTCATCGGCGGGCAGGTCGGCCAGCTCCATGCGCGGTTGGTCGAGCACCAGTTCGTGTTCGTGGGTGCCGTGGCTGGTCATGTAGATAAACACCAGGTCTTCCGGCCCGGTGCGGTCGGCTAGGGTCTGCGCGGCGCGGCGCAGGCTTTCGCGAGTGGCCAGGGGGCGGTCGGCAATGTGGTCGCGGTGGTTGACCAGGCGAATCTGTCCGCGTGCGCCAAAGCGGGTGGCGAGCATGTTGCTGACATAATCGGCTTCGCGCAGGAACACGCTCTGCTTGCCGTCGCCGGCCACGGCCAGGGTGTACAACTCCACGGCCGGAGTGGAGGCGGGCACGGCGGCGAGGGCGGCGTCGAGCAAGCGGCCCTGGGCGAGCACGCCGATTTCCAGCGGGTCGGGCAGCAGTTTGCCGTCGGCGTCACGCACGCGCATGCCGTTGACCCAGGTGCCGGCCTGTACGGTGCCGTCGGTGAGGACCAGGGTGCCTTTACCTTGATAGCTGTCGCTGTCGAAACCGCCGATATAGAAGCTGCCGTCGGTGAGGTTCAGGCGGCCTTCACCCGTGAAACGCCAATCGCTGAACTGGCCGACATAGTGGCTGCCGTCGACGCCGATCAATTCGCCCTTGCCGGTGAGCGCGCCTTCCTTGAACTGGCCGATCCACACGTCGCCGTCGGCGTTCTCGTAGCGGCCTTTGCCGTTCAGTTGGTTTTGTTTGAACTGGCCGACATAGATGTCGCCGTCGGCACTGTTGAACGTGCCATTACCTTCCAACTGGCCATCAACGAAATGACCGCTGAACTGGTTGCCGCTGTCGTCGTTGCGCTGGCCTTCGCCATTCGGCTTGCCGTGGGCGAATTGGCCCTGATATTGGCTACCGTCGGCCAGTTCCAGGCGACCGAGGCCGGAATACTGGTCGTCCTTGAACTCGCCGCGGTAGGTCATCTGCCCCTCTTTAAGGGTGCCTTCACCGTTGCGTCGACCATTCTTGAAGCCGCCCACATAGTGGCTGCCCGCCGTGGTCAGGCTGCCCTGGCCGTCGAACAGGCCCTGCTTGAACTGGCCTTTATAGACTTCGCCGTTGCTGCCATGCCACTCGCCCTGGCCGTGCCACTGGCCTTTGTCGAACTGGCCGGCGTACCAACTGCCGTTGGGATAGTCCACGCGGCCCTGGCCTTGCAGCAAGCCATCGACTACATCGCCCCGGTAACGGCCGCCGTCGGGCAGGCGCGCATCGGGCGGCAACAGCGATTCGCCGTCTCCGCAAGCGGTGAGCAACAGGGCAAGGGCGAGGGGAGCGAGTGGGCGCATAGCGGGATCCGGATAATTGAGCGCCGAGTATGCCGCAGCTGCGAGTTTCATACATAAATTTACATACACTGTGGTGAGGTTTATATCCCCACCACAGGCACGGGCTTACACAAAGTAGAGCGACAACGACTCCGCAATGTAAGCCGGTTTTTCCTGGCCTTCGATTTCCAGGGTGGCAGTGGCCTTGAGCAGCCATTGGCCGGGCTTTTTCTCGGTGACGTCATTGAGCGTCACGTTCAGGCGTACCTTGGAATTGACCTTGACCGGCTGGATGAAACGCACGCTGTCCAGGCCATAGTTGACGGCCATCTTCAGGCCTTCGGGCACGATCAGCAGGTCTTCCATCAGCTTGGGCATCAGCGACAGCGACAGGAAACCGTGGGCGATGGTGCTGCCGAACGGGGTTTGCGCGGCCTTGACCGGGTCGACGTGGATGAACTGATGATCGCCAGTGGCTTCTGCGAACAGGTTGATACGCGCCTGGTCGATGGTGAGCCATTCGGAACGTCCCAGTTCCTTGCCGACATAATCTTTGAGCTGCGCTACGGGTACATAGGGCATTGCGTCTCTCCTTGGTTCATCACGCTGTGTACAACGTCTGGTTTTTTATGGGTTACAGAGAACCAATGTAGATCATCATGGCCAATCGGCTCGGTCAACCCACCATGCTTTTGGCGAATGCCGGTGCATAGGGCGGGCATGCTTATAATGCGGGCGAGTCTTGAGGGGGAAGAACGGATGCTGTTACGTGGCCTGACCTGGCTGGTGCTGTTTCAACTGATCGGCACGGCGATCAATCATTTGCTGTTGCCGGTGCTGCCGGGGCCGATCATCGGCTTGCTGCTGATGCTGGGTTTCCTGATCTGGAAGGGCGAAGTCGGCGAGCCCTTGAGCCTGGCCGCCAGCAGTCTATTGCGTTACTTGCCGTTGCTGTTGGTGCCGCCGGCGGTGGGGGTGATGGTGTATGCCAAGGACATTGCCGCGGATTTCTGGGCCATTGTTGGCGCGCTGGTGCTGTCGCTGGTGATCGCCATGGGCTTCGTCGGTGTGTTGATGCAGCAGATGGTCAAGCGCAAGGAGAAGGATCAATGATCTTCGACTGGCAGGGCGCGTGGACGGCGGTGATTCATCACCCGTTGTTCGGCATCGGCATCACCCTCGGCGCTTATCAGCTGGTACTGGCAGGGTTTGAGAAAACCCGCTGGATCTTCCTGCAACCGGTGTTGGTGTCCATGCTGTTGGTGATCGGCGTGCTGATCAGCTGTGGCCTGAGCTACGCCGAGTACCGCAAGAGCACCGAGATCATGGGCATCCTGCTCGGCCCGGCGACGGTGGCCCTGGCGGTGCCGCTTTACCTGAACCTGCGGCGCATTCGCCAATTGTTCTGGCCGATTTTTACTACGCTGGTGATTGGTGGGGTGTTGGCCACCGGCCTGTGTGTGCTGCTGGGTTGGTGGTTTGGCGCCGAACACATGATGCTGATGACCATGGCCCCCAAGTCGGTGACGTCGCCGATCGCCATGCTGGTGGCTGAACAGATTGGCGGCGTGGCGGCGCTGGCGGCGGTATTTGTGCTGATCACCGGCGTGATCGGCGCGATGATTGGCCCGGCGTATCTGTCCCGCCTGGGTGTGCACAGTCCCGAGGCGCGCGGCATGGCGTTGGGCATGACGGCCCACGCCGTGGGCACCTCGGTGGCCCTGCAGGAAAGCGAAGAATGCGGCGCCTTTGCAGCGCTGGCGATGAGTCTGATGGGCGTGGCCACGGCGGTATTCCTGCCGCTGGCCGTGTCGGTGATCGTTTAAACCGGGTTTAAGGAAACCTTTATGAGTCTGGCGCTGTTCCCGCTCAATACTGTGCTGTTCCCTGGCTGCACCCTCGACCTGCAACTGTTCGAGGCGCGCTACCTGGACATGGTCGCGCGTTGCATGAAAAAGGGCGAAAGCTTCGGCGTGGTGTGCATTCTTGAAGGCCAGGAGGTGGGCACGGCACCCGACGGCTACGCATTGATCGGCTGTGAAGCGCTGATCCGTGACTTCAAACAACAAGACAATGGCTTGTTGGGAATTCGTGTCGAAGGCGGGCGCCGCTTCCGCGTGCGGGACGCTGGCGTGCAGAAAGATCAGTTGCTGGTGGCCGAGGTGCAATGGCTCGCAGAACTGCCGGATCAACCCTTGGAAGAGGAAGACGCCGACCTGCTGGCGCTGCTCCAAGCGTTGGCCGAGCACCCGATGGTGGCCTCACTGGACATGGACGCCCACGCCGACGGGCAGCAAGCCTTGGGCAATCAGTTGGCGTATCTGCTGCCCTTCACCGAGGCCGACAAGATCGACCTGCTGCAACTTGATGACCCGCAGCAGCGCCTGGATGCGATCCAGATGCTGCTCGACGAGTTGCAGGGCGAACTGTTCACTTAATAGGCGTAGCGCAGCAGGGCGTGGGGCGTGCCGGTGAGCGCGATGAAACTCAGCACCGCGACCAGCGCCGGCAGCAACAGCCACCAGGTTTTTTGCGACATGGCCGGCAGCGGGCTTCGGTACTGGCTGACGCCCAGGCTGAACGCGCACACCGTCATCGCCAGCAGCGTGCCAGCCAGGATGTCCGTGGGCCAATGGGCACCGAGGTAAACCCGTGACAGCGCAATGAACGCGGCGGGAATGCAGCCCAGCAACATCCAGGTCAGGCGCAACCGCACGGGTTGCCCGCGACCGGCCAGGATCGCCAGGGCCAGGAAAAACGCGAACGCCCCGGACGCATGGCCGCTGGGCATGCTGAAACTGGTCAACGGGTCTGTCAGAATTTCCGGGCGGCCTCGCGCGAAAAACAGCTTGGTCCCCGTGTTGATCACCGCAGCCCCGGCCAGCGTTGCGCCGACAAACACGGCATGGCGCCATTGTCGCGCCAGTAGCAAGAGACCGGTGAACACGGCACTGGCGAAGAACATCTTCTTGAATTCGCCCAGTTGGGTGATGCGTACCATCACCTCGTCCAGCCAGGGGCTGCGATGTTCCTGCACCAGGGCGCTGAGGCCTTTGTCGAAGTTGTCCAGCGAGTGGTAGCCAATAAACAACGCGATCAACAGCACCAGGCTGGCACAGCCAATCCACAAGGTGGCGCGACGATGGCCGCGCAAGCTGCTGTTCAGGCTCAGTCCAATCAATACCGCAAGGCATCCCGCAACTACTGCCGCTTCGGGCCAGAAACCTTCGGGCAAAGGCAGACGGAAAGCCGCGCCGGTCGCCCAGCCTGGCAGCAGATACGCCACCGACCAGCCTGCGGCCGCGACGATGCTGACAATCGCAAAGCGCGGGAAGGGCATGTCGCACATCCCGGCCACCATCGGCAGCATGGGCCGCAGCGGGCCGATGAAGCGGCCGACCAACAGGCTGGCGATGCCGTACTTGTGGAAGTAGGTCTCGGCGCCGTTCATCCATTCTGGGTGGTGACGTAAGCCGGGCAAGCGCCGGATGTTCTGATGGAAATGTCGGCCCAGGAAGTAGGAAACCGCATCACCCAGTAGACCGCCGAGGAAACCCAGTAACAGGGTTTCACTGAGTGACAACGCACCGCTGCCGGCGAGGGCGGCAATGGCAAACAACAACACCGTGCCCGGCACGATCAACCCGGCGATGGCCAGGCACTCCACGCACGCGACGATAAACACCGCGACCGCCAGCCATTCGGGGTTCAGGGTCAACCAGCCGGTAATGCTATCGAGCCATTGGCCCATACAATCCACTCCATGCTCAAATCAAAAAATAATCTCGGCCTTCGACCTGGCCGCGGCGCAGCGGGTTCCGCGTGCAATAAGGCGCGTAGCCAGCATCGACGAAGCGGTACATCAGGTGTTCATCACGGCCGCTGGGGATGCCCAGGCGCGTGGTCTGGATAATCTGGGTCGGGGTCTGGCCGACGTCTTCAACGTAGAGCAGTTCCTGATCGAAGCGCTTGGCGTCCCACATCGGCACCTTCAGCCCCAAGGCTTTGCACAATAGGGTCTGGCCAGCGCACAGCTTTTGCGAAGCGCGTGGGCTGCCGTCGGCATTCGGGTTGTTCAGCAGCATCTGCGCAAGGCTCGCCGGGCCGGATAATTCATCGACCCACGGATAGGCCGATTTGATCAACACGGCATTACCCGGTCCATGGGCGCTGAAGTTCAGGGAATCGCCGCCACGGGCGTAGTACATGTAGATATGGCCGCCGTCCAGAAACAAAGCCTTACGTTTTTCTGTGTAGCCCAATGAGGCGTGACTGCCTTTTTCGGCCACGTAATAGGCTTCGGTTTCAATAATTCGCGCCGAAAGCCAGATTTTTCCCACGCGATGGCGTATGACTTTTCCGAGCAAATCTCGCGCGAGCGTTTGTGCGTCACGGTCGAAAAAGCTATCGGGCAGGGCGCTTGCGGGGAGTTGGGGCGATGAGCTGGGCATGGCAGTCAGGGGTAAATACGGCTAAATGTGACGGAATCATAACAACTCCCACCTTAATTACCGCTGAACCCCAGGTTTTTACAGTTCATTTCGACCATCCGCCCCTCACCGCTGTCAGTCGGGCGGCGTCACAGCTATAATCTGCCGCTTTCCTCCCTGCCAAGACTCCCTGACCATGACTGAGTCCGTTCTTGACTACATGACCCGCCTGGGTCGCGCTGCCCGTCAGGCCTCGCGGTTGATCGCCCGTGCGAGCACCGCGCAGAAGAACCGCGCCCTGCTGGCCGCCGCCGACGCTCTGGATGCTTCGCGCTCCGAGCTCACCGCCGCCAACGAGCAAGACCTGGCCAACGGCCGCGCCAATGGCCTGGAACCGGCCCTGCTGGACCGCCTGGCGCTGACCCCGGCACGTATCGACGACATGATCGAAGGCCTGCGTCAGGTAGCCAAGCTGCCTGACCCCATCGGTGAAATCCGCGATATGCGTTACCTGCCGTCCGGCATCCAGGTCGGCAAGATGCGCGTGCCCCTGGGCGTGATCGGCATCATTTACGAGTCGCGCCCGAACGTGACCATCGACGCCGCGAGCCTGTGCCTCAAGTCTGGCAATGCCACCATCCTGCGTGGCGGTTCCGAGGCGATCAATTCCAACCGTGCCATCGCCGCGTGCATCCAGCAGGGCCTGGCCGTGGCCGAGTTGCCCGCCGAAGTGGTGCAGGTGGTAGAAACCACCGACCGCGCCGCCGTGGGCGCGCTGATCACCATGCCGGAATTCGTCGACGTGATCGTGCCACGCGGTGGCAAGAGTCTGATCGAGCGCGTCAGCCGCGATGCCAAGGTGCCGGTGATCAAGCACCTGGATGGCGTGTGCCATGTCTACATCGACATCGCCGCCGACATTGACAAGGCGATCCGCATCGCCGACAACGCCAAGACCCACCGCTACGCCCCATGCAACACCATGGAAACCCTGCTGGTGCACGTCGGCATTGCCGAGCGCGTGCTGCCGCCGCTGGCTGCCATCTACCGTGACAAAGGTGTTGAGCTGCGCGGTTGTGAGCGCACCCGTGCGCTGTTGGGCGCGGACGTAATTGAGGCGACCGAGCTGGACTGGTACACCGAATATACGGCGCCGATCCTGTCGATCAAGCTGGTCGACGACCTGGACGAAGCCATCGAACACATCAACACCTACGGCTCCAAGCACACTGACGCCATTGTTTCCGAGCATTTCAGCGATGCCCGGCGTTTCCTCAACGAAGTGGATTCCGCTTCGGTGATGATCAACGCCTCGACGCGTTTTGCCGACGGCTTCGAGTACGGCCTTGGGGCGGAGATCGGTATCTCCACCGACAAGCTGCACGCACGCGGCCCGGTTGGTCTGGAAGGCCTGACCAGCGAGAAGTACGTGGTGTTCGGCGACGGTCATGTGCGCACTTGATGGGTAAACGCATCGGGCTGCTCGGCGGTACTTTCGACCCCGTGCACATTGGCCATTTGCGCAGTGCCCTGGAAGTCGCGGATGCCCTTGCGCTGGACGAGTTGCGTGTGATGCCCAACGCTCGGCCGCCCCATCGCGATACGCCGCAAGTGTCGCCGCAGCAGCGCCTGGAAATGGTGCGCCTGGCGGTGCAAGGCATATCGCCGTTGGTGGTGGACGACCGCGAGCTCAAGCGCGACAAACCGTCCTACACTGTTGACACCCTGGAACTGATGCGCGCCGAGTTGGCCGTGGATGACCAGTTGTTTCTGCTTTTGGGCTGGGACGCATTTTGCGGCCTGCCCTCTTGGCATCGCTGGGAGGAACTCCTCCAGCATTGCCACATCCTGGTTTTGCAACGCCCGGATGCCGACAGCGAACCGCCGGATGCCTTGCGCAACCTGCTGGCCGCGCGGTCGGTAAGTGACCCCTTGGCCCTGACCGGGCCGAACGGGAATATTGCATTCGTCTGGCAGACCCCGCTTGCGGTGTCCGCCACCCAGATCCGTCAACTGCTGGCCAGCGGTAAGTCGGTACGTTTCCTGGTGCCTGACGCGGTCCTGGCCTACATCGATGCGCACGGGCTTTACCGTGCGTCGAACTGAAAAGGCGCGCTTGAACGCACGAATCAATGTGCAGCGAGCGCCCGAACATACGAGCAAAACGAGTTTTATATGACGAACAAAGACGTAAGCAAAGTTAAGCGCAAAGGCACCTTCAAAAGCGCTCCGCTGCCAGTAGAAGCCCACACCGGCCCTGAGCTGGCCGGCGAAGAGTTGGTAAAAGTCGCCGTGGCCGCCCTGGAAGACGTTAAAGCCCAGGACATCCAAGTGCTTGACGTGCGCGACAAGCAGAGCATCACCGACTACATGATCATCGCCACCGGTACCTCGAACCGCCAGATCGGCGCGATGCTGGACAAGGTCCGCGAAGCCGTCAAAGCCCAGGGCGTGAAGCCATTGGGTGAAGAAGGTAAGGGCGACAGCGACTGGGTGCTCCTGGACATGGACGACGTGATCGTTCACATGATGACCTCCAACGCCCGCCAGTTCTACGACCTGGAGCGTCTGTGGAAAGGCGCTGAGCAGAGCCGTGCCGCCGATGGCAAGCACCACAGCCCGGAAGTGGGCCACGCGCACTTCGACAAGCTGAACAAAGACCAGGAATAAGGAACGGCTGTGCGCCTGCGTCTGATCGCTGTCGGTTCACGCATGCCCAAGTGGGTGGAAGAAGGCTGGCACGAGTATGCCAAGCGTCTGCCCGCTGAGCTGTCGCTTGAACTGGTGGAAATACCGCTTAACACCCGGGGCAAGAATGCCGATGTGGCGCGCTTTATCCGTCAGGAAGGCGAAGCCATGTTGGCCAAGGTCGGCCCCAACGAGCGCATCGTCACCCTTGAAGTGCACGGCAAACCCTGGAGCACCGAGCAGTTGGCGGTGGAACTGGATCGCTGGCGCCTGGATTCGCGTACGGTCAACTTCATGGTCGGCGGCCCCGAAGGGCTGGCGCCGGAAGTCTGTGCGCGAGCAGATCAGCGTTGGTCGTTGTCGGCGCTGACGTTGCCGCACCCGTTGGTACGGATTCTGATCGGTGAACAGCTGTATCGCGCCTGGACAGTTCTGTCCGGGCACCCTTACCACAAATAATCTGCGCCTCTCCCGATGACCCAGCCGATCCGCATCAAGGACCACGAGAAAGACGCACGTCTTGTACGCGCTCGCGTGGTGTTTGGCGCAATCATGGTGGTGGCGTTGTTGGGCGTGCTGATCGCGCGCCTGTATTTCCTGCAGGTGATCCAGTATGACTATCACTCCACCTTGTCGGAAAACAACCGGGTGCATGTGCAACCGATTCCGCCAACCCGTGGGCTGATTTTCGACCGCAATGGCGTGGTGGTGGCGGATAACCGGCCCAGCTTCAGCCTGAGCATGACCCGCGAGCGTTCCGGCGACTGGCAGCAGATTCTCGATGTGATCGTCGAGGTGCTGCAGCTGACGCCGGAAGACCGGGTGATCTTCGAAAAACGCATGAAGCAGGGGCGCCGGCCGTTCGAGCCGGTGCCGATCCTGTTTGAGCTGACCGAAGAGCAGATCGCACGGATCGCGGTGAACCAGTTCCGTCTGCCGGGTGTGGAAGTGGTGGCGCAGTTGGTGCGGCATTACCCGCAAGGGCCGCACTTTGCTCACTCTGTCGGTTACATGGGGCGGATCAACGAGAAAGAGCTGAAAAGCCTCGATCCGGTCAATTACAGTGGCACCCACCATATCGGCAAGACCGGCATCGAGCGCTTCTACGAGCCCGAGCTGCACGGCCAGGTGGGTTACGAAGAAGTTGAGACCAACGCCCGTGGCCGCGTGCTGCGAGTGCTCAAGCGCACCGACCCGGTGCCGGGCAAGGACATCGTGCTGAGCCTGGACATCAAGCTGCAGGAAGCGGCGGAAATGGCCCTGGGCGGTCGTCGCGGCGCGGTGGTTGCGCTGGACCCGAAGACGGGCGAAGTGCTGGCGATGGTCAGCCAGCCAAGCTTCGACCCCAACCTGTTCGTGACGGGCATCAGCTTCAAGGCCTACGCCGAGTTGCGCGATTCCATCGACCGGCCGCTGTTCAACCGCGTACTGCGGGGCCTGTATCCGCCAGGGTCGACGATCAAGCCGGCGGTGGCGATTGCCGGTCTGGACGCGGGTGTGGTCACGGCCTCCAGCCGCGTGTTCGACCCGGGCTACTACATGCTGCCCAACTATGACCACAAATACCGTAACTGGAACCGCAGCGGTGACGGCTATGTCGACTTGGACACCGCAATCATGCGCTCCAACGACACCTATTTTTACGACCTGGCCCATAAGCTGGGTATCGATCGCTTGTCCGCCTACATGGGCAAGTTCGGCCTCGGCCAGAAGGTCTCCCTGGACATGTTCGAAGAATCCCCCGGCCTGATGCCGTCGCGGGAATGGAAGCGTGCGACCCGCCGCCAGGCGTGGTTCCCGGGCGAAACCCTGATTCTGGGTATCGGCCAGGGCTATATGCAGGCCACGCCGCTGCAACTGGCCCAGGCGACCGCACTGGTGGCCAACAAAGGCATCTGGAACCGTCCGCACCTGGCCAAGACCATCGAAGGCGAAAAACCCTTGGATGAGAACCCGATCCCGGACATCGTGCTGCGCGACCCGTCCGACTGGACCAAGGTCAACCATGGCATGCAGCAAGTGATGCACGGCGCCCGCGGTACTGCGCGCAAGGCGGCGGTCGGTGCGCAATACCGCATCGCCGGCAAGAGCGGTACCGCCCAGGTCGTGGCGATCAAGCAGGGCGAGAAATACGACCGCACCAAGGTCCAGGAGCGCCACCGTGACCACGCCTTGTTTGTCGGCTTCGCCCCGGCGGACGACCCGAAAATCGTGGTGGCGGTGATGGTCGAGAACGGCGAGTCCGGCTCCGGCGTCGCGGCGCCCGTGGTGCGCCAAGTGATGGACGCCTGGCTGTTGGCCGACGACGGCAGGCTCAAGCCCGAATATGGCGGCCCCCCTTCAAGTACCGAGGTTACGGCCAATGAAGAGTAATTTTGACCGCATCCTCTCCAGCGAAGATGTGATGCGTCGCCGTGCGACGTTGCTGCAGCGCATGCACATTGATGGCCCGTTGCTGATCCTGCTGCTGACCCTGGCGGCCGGCAGCCTGTTCGTGCTGTATTCGGCCAGTGGCAAGAACTGGGACTTGCTGATCAAGCAGGCTTCGTCGTTCGGCCTTGGGTTGTTGTCGATGGTGGTGATCGCCCAGCTTGAGCCGCGCTTCATGGCGCGCTGGGTGCCGCTCGGTTACGTGGCCGGCGTGTTACTGCTGGTGGTGGTGGACGTGATGGGCCACAACGCAATGGGCGCGACCCGCTGGATCAACATTCCGGGGGTGATTCGCTTCCAGCCGTCGGAATTCATGAAGATTCTGATGCCGGCGACCATCGCCTGGTACCTGTCCAAGCGCACCTTGCCGCCGCAGCTCAAGCACGTGGGGATCAGTCTGATCCTGATTGGCGTGCCGTTTATCCTGATCGTGCGCCAGCCCGACCTCGGCACCTCGTTGCTGATCCTGGCGGGCGGTGCGTTCGTGCTGTTCATGGGCGGATTGCGCTGGCGCTGGATCCTCAGCGTGCTGGCCGCCGCCGTGCCCGTGGCCGTGGCCATGTGGTTCTTCTTTATGCATGACTACCAGAAGCAGCGGATCCTCACCTTTCTCGACCCGGAAAGCGACCCGCTGGGCACCGGCTGGAACATCATCCAGTCGAAGGCCGCCATCGGCTCCGGTGGAGTATTTGGTAAGGGTTGGTTACTGGGCACCCAGTCGCATTTGGACTTTTTGCCGGAAAGCCATACCGACTTCATCATTGCAGTAATGGGCGAAGAGTTCGGCCTGGTGGGCATTTGCGCGCTGTTGCTGATCTATTTGCTGTTGATTGGTCGCGGCCTGGTGATCACCGCCCAGGCGCAGACACTGTTCGGCAAATTGCTGGCCGGTGCCTTGACCATGACTTTTTTTGTTTACGTTTTCGTCAACATCGGTATGGTCAGTGGCCTGTTGCCGGTGGTTGGGGTGCCGTTGCCGTTCATTAGCTACGGCGGAACTTCGCTGGTGACATTGCTGTCAGCGTTTGGGGTTTTGATGTCGATTCATACGCATCGCAAATGGATCGCGCAGGTTTGAATAAGGTGAAGATGTCAATGCAAGTAATGCGCGGCTGGGCGACTCGGCACGCGTCCTGGATGGGCCTGATTGGCCTGCTGGGCGCAACGCAAGAGGCGCAGGCCGGTGACTACGATGGTTCACCCCAGGTCGCCGAGTTTGTCGGTGAAATGACCCGCGACTATGGTTTCGCCGGTGAACAACTGATGGGCGTGTTCCGCGAAGCCCAGAAAAAGCAGGCGATCCTCGACGCCATCTCCCGCCCTGCCGAACGTGTGAAGCAGTGGAAGGAATACCGCCCGATGTTCCTGACGGACGCCCGCGTGGCGCGGGGCGTGGATTTCTGGCGCCAGCACGAGGCCGTACTGGCCCGCGCCGAGCAGGAGTACGGTGTGCCGGCCCAGGTGATTGTCTCGATCATTGGCATCGAAACCTTCTACGGGCGCAATACCGGCAGCTACCGGGTGATCGACGCCTTGTCGACCCTGGGCTTCGATTACCCGCCGCGTGCTGACTTCTTCCGCAAGGAACTGCGCGAATTCCTGCTGCTGGCGCGTGAAGAACAGGTCGACCCGCTGACACTCAAAGGCTCCTACGCCGGTGCGATGGGCTTGCCGCAGTTCATGCCGAGCAGCTTCCGCGCCTATGCGGTGGATTTTGATGGTGACGGGCATATCAACATCTGGAGCAACCCCGACGATGCCATCGGCAGCGTGGCCAGCTACTTCAAACGTCACGGCTGGGTAGCCGGCGAGCCGGTGGTGATCCGCGCCGATGTCACCGGTGACCGCGCTGATGAAGGCCTGACCCAGGGCATCGAGCCGGCCAAGACGGTCGGGGAGTTGCGGGCGCTGGGCTGGTCGAGTCAGAATGCGCTGCCGGATGATATGCCGGTCACGGCGTTCCGCCTTGAAGGCGAAAACGGCCCGGAATACTGGATGGGCCTGAAGAATTTCTACGCAATCACGCGTTATAACCGCAGTGTGATGTACGCCATGGCCGTGCATCAGCTGTCAGACATGCTGGTCCAAGCACGGGGCAACAAGTAATGCGGGCATCGCCGTTCAATCAACCGCTCAAGCTGGTGGCGTTCGCCGCGTTGTCCCTGCTGGTCGTCAGTTGCTCCACCAGCCGTGGCCCGGCGCCGAAGTCCGGTGGCGCGGTTGTCCGTTCCCAGCCGGGTCTGGACATCAACCGCGCGCACAAAGACGGCGCGCCGTGGTGGGACGTCGACGTGTCGAAGATCCCGGATGCTACGCCGACCCTGCACACCGGTCCGTACAAGGCCAACCCCTACACCGTGCTGGGCAAAAGCTACTTCCCGTTGCAAGAGTCCAAGACCTACGTGCAATCGGGTACGGCGTCCTGGTACGGCACCAAGTTCCATGGCCAGAACACCGCCAACGGCGAAGTGTATGACCTGTACGGCATGAGCGCGGCGCACAAGACCTTGCCGCTGCCTAGCTATGTACGCGTGACCAACCTGGACAACAATCGCACAGTGATCCTGCGCGTGAACGACCGTGGCCCGTTCTACTCGGACCGCATCATCGACTTGTCCTACGCTGCCGCGAAGAAACTCGGTTACGCCGAAACCGGCACCGCGCGCGTGAAGGTCGAAGGTATCGACCCGGCGCAGTACTGGGCCCAGCGTGGCAAGCCGGCACCGTTGATGCTCAATGAGCCGCAAACCCAACAGCCGCAAGTGACTGCTTCCACCGGCAAGATCGAGCAATGGACGCCGCCACCGGCACAGCACGCGCCTGACACGGTGGTCGTGCCCCATGCGGCGCCTGGTGCGTCCATGGCTGGCGGGCAATACCTGCAGGTCGGCGCTTTCGCCAACCCGGATGCGGCAGAACTGTTAAGGTCCAAGCTCAGTGGCATGGTCAACGCGCCGGTGTTCATTAGCTCCATCGTGCGTAACCAGCAAACCTTGCACCGTGTACGCATGGGCCCGATCGGCTCGCCGAGCGAAGTGGCACAGGTTCAGAACAGCGTGCGCATGGCCAACCTGGGGCAACCCAGCGTCGTCACTGCCGAATAATAGAGAATTGATGGTTCAGGCTCGTGCGCGGGCTCGAACCCTGGTTGTTGGCTCGTTAGACAATAAAAACCCAGGGGCAAGGGGTGAGCGGGCAACCGAACACGCGACAGTCTGGCAACGGGCTGTCTGAATAAGTTTTGCCCGCGAGGGCAAGTTTCCATAAGCAATTTCGAGAGACGGATGAACATCACCACCTTAGCCAAACGCACGTGCCTGCTTCTTTCGCTGATCATCACCCCGGCCGCCTGGGCCGTTGAAATGGTGCCGGCTTCCCCGCAACTGGCCGCCAAGTCCTGGGTCCTCATGGATGCCGCCAGTGGCAACGTGCTGGTCGAGAGCAACGGTGACCAGCGCCTGCCGCCGGCCAGCCTGACCAAACTGATGACTGCCTACATCGCGACCCTGGAAATCCGTCGCGGCCAGATCGGCGAGAACGACCCGGTTACTGTCAGCGAAAACGCCTGGCGCACCGGCGGTTCGCGGATGTTCATCAAGGTCGGCTCGCAAGTCACCGTGAGCGACCTGCTGCACGGCATCATCATTCAGTCGGGTAACGACGCCAGCGTCGCCCTGGCCGAGCACATCGCCGGCAGCGAAGACGCATTCGCCGACATGATGAACAAAACCGTGGCCGACCTGGGCATGACCAACAGCCACTTCATGAACCCGACCGGTCTGCCGAACCCAGAGCACTACTCGTCGGCTCACGACATGGCGATCCTGGCGCGCGCGATCATCCGTGTCGACCCGGTGCACTACGCGATCTACTCCCAGAAAGAATTCTTCTGGAACAACATTAAGCAGCCTAACCGCAACCTGTTGCTGTGGCGTGACAAGACCGTCGATGGCCTGAAAACCGGCCACACCGACGAAGCCGGCTACTGCATGGTGTCGTCCGCCGTACGTGATGGCCAACGCCTGATCGCCGTGGTCTTCGGCACCAACAGCGAGCAGGCCCGTGCGGCCGAAACGCAAAAACTGCTGACCTACGGTTTCCGCTTCTTCGAAACCCAGACCTTCTACCAGAAGGGTGCTGAACTGGCGACCGCACCGGTGTGGAAAGGCGCAACCTCCCAAGTCAAAGCCGGCCTGGCTGAAGACCTGACCCTGACCATGCCTAAAGGCCAGCTCAAAAAGCTCGCTGCCAGCATGACCATGAACCCGCAATTGGTTGCGCCAATCGCCAAGGGTGACGTAATCGGTAAAGTCGAAGTGAAGCTGGACGACAAGGTGGTGCACAGCGCCGACCTGATCGCACTGGACGCCGTCGACGAAGGTGGTATCTTCCGCCGCGTGTGGGATAGCATCCGTCTATTCTTCTACGGCTTGTTCAACTGATTGTGTGCACCTGCAAAGCCCCGCGTTGATCCGACGCGGGGCTTTGCCGTCGCCACGGCTTACCGCTTACGAGGCCGTTCTGCCATGACCGATAAAGAAGTAAAGGCGCCAAAGATCGAATTCCCGGTGACGGATTACCCTATCAAGGTGATCAGTGACACCGGTGTGGGCCGCAAAGACCGGATTCTCGACATCGTGCGTAAACACGCGACGATCAACGACAACCGTGTGGATGAGCGATCCAGCTCCACCGGTAAATACACGACTATCCAGTTGCACATCGTTGCGACCGGTCAAGACCAGCTCTACGACATCAACAGCGAACTGCGGGCCACCGGCTTCGTGCACATGGTGCTGTGATGTCACAGGTCCTGGGCTTTCGCGAGCTCGGCCGGATGGACTACGAGCCCGTCTGGCACGCCATGCAGCGGTTCACCAATGAACGCGGCACCTCGGCCCCCGATGAAATCTGGTTGGTGGAACACCCGCCGGTCTTCACCCAGGGCCAGGCCGGCAAGGCCGAGCATCTGTTGCTGCCGGGTGATATTCCGGTGGTGCAGGTCGACCGAGGTGGCCAAGTGACTTACCATGGCCCGGGTCAACTTGTCGCATACCTGTTGCTGGATGTGCGCAAGCTGGGGTTTGGCGTACGCGATCTGGTCAGCCGCATGGAGACATGCCTGATCGAGCTTTTGGCCAGTTACGGCGTGACCGCCGCGGCCAAGCCCGATGCACCGGGTGTGTATGTCGACGGCGCGAAAATCGCCTCCCTGGGGCTGCGGATTCGCCACGGCTGTTCCTTTCATGGCCTGGCCCTGAATGTGGACATGGACCTGGCCCCGTTCCGGCGGATCAACCCGTGTGGCTATGCCGGGTTGGCGATGACGCAACTGAGTGACCATGCTTCACCGATTAAATTTGCCGAGGTGAGTGCCCGGCTGCGTGCGCAGCTCGTCAAACACCTCGACTATGCTGAGCAGACGACCCTTACGGGCGGAATCGACTGATTATGACTACTGATGCAGTGCAAACCATGATCCCGACGGTGGACGTTACCGACCGTCCGGCCCCGGCCCCGCGTGCCAAGGTGGAAGCCGGCGTCAAGCTGCGCGGCGCCGAGAAGGTTGCACGCATCCCGGTGAAGATCATTCCGACCACCGAACTGCCGAAGAAACCTGACTGGATCCGCGTGCGCATCCCGGTTTCGCCGGAAGTCGACCGTATCAAGGCCCTGCTGCGCAAACACAAGCTGCACAGCGTGTGCGAAGAAGCGTCCTGCCCGAACCTGGGCGAATGCTTCTCCGGCGGCACCGCGACCTTCATGATCATGGGTGACATCTGCACCCGTCGTTGCCCGTTCTGCGACGTCGGCCACGGCCGTCCGAAGCCATTGGACGTCAACGAGCCGGAAAGCCTGGCCATCGCCATCGCCGACCTGCGCCTCAAGTACGTGGTGATCACCTCGGTAGACCGTGACGACCTGCGCGACGGCGGTGCCCAGCACTTTGCCGACTGCATCCGCGAAATCCGCAAACTGTCGCCGAACGTGATGCTCGAAACCCTGGTCCCGGACTACCGTGGCCGCATGGACGTGGCGCTGGAAATCACCGCTGCCGAGCCGCCGGATGTGTTCAACCACAACCTGGAAACCGTGCCGCGCCTGTACAAGGCTGCGCGTCCGGGTTCGGACTACCAGTGGTCGCTGACCCTGCTGCAGAAATTCAAGCAGATGATGCCGCACATCCCGACCAAATCCGGCCTGATGCTGGGCCTGGGCGAGACTGACGAAGAAGTCATCGAAGTCATGAAGCGCATGCGCGAACACGACATCGACATGCTGACCCTGGGCCAGTACCTGCAACCGTCCCGCAGCCACTTGCCGGTGCAGCGTTTCGTGCACCCGGACACCTTCGCCTGGTTCGCCGAGGAAGGTTACAAGATGGGCTTCAAGAACGTGGCGTCTGGCCCGCTGGTACGTTCCTCGTACCACGCGGACGAGCAGGCCAAGCTGGTCAAGGCAAGCCTGGTTTCTTAAGTCGCGCCGCAGCCCCAATGTGGGAGGGGCTTGCCGTGGTGAGCGGGCTTGCCCCGCGCTGGGCTGCGAAGCGGCCCCATCAACTGATGAGAACCACGGATGACTCAACTGACCGCTGCAGTACCTGCCCTTCGCAGCGAAGGCACCATCGCCTTGATCGCCCCCGCCGGCCCCGCCACCTTGGACGTCGAAAAAGCCGGCCAGTGGATGCGCACTCGTGGCTACGACCTGCGAATCTTCCCCGGCGTCTATGAACGCGACGGCTACCTCGCCGGCAGCGATAAAACCCGCCTCAACGACCTGCACAACGCCTTTGCCAACCCTGACATCGACGCCATCTTCTGCCTGCGCGGCGGCTACGGCACGCCACGCCTGCTCGATAGCCTGGACTTCGGCCTGCTGCGCGCCAACCCCAAGCCGTTCGTAGGCTACAGCGACATCACCGCGTTGCACCTGGCCATCAGTCGCTACGCCGGTTTCGTGACCTTCCACGGTCCGATGCTCAACGCCGACCTGTTGGGCGACAAGCAGCCTCCTACCGAGTCTTCATTGTTCAGCATGCTTCGCGGTCAACTAGGTGCTGGCAGCGTGGTGGCGCACCCCGCAGCCTACCCGCTGACCACCATCGAACTTGGTATCGCCTGCGGGCGTCTGCTGGGTGGCAACCTGTCGATGATCGCGGCAGTCATGGGCACGCCTTTTGAGATCGACGCCGAAGGCATCATCCTGCTGATCGAAGACGTCAACGAGCCGATCTACCGCATTGACCGACTGCTGACGCACCTGCGCCTGGCGGGCAAGTTGGCGCAGTTGGCCGGTGTGCTGGTCGGGGATGTGGCGGGTGTGGACAGTGCCGCGCTGGAGCGCCTGCTCAAGCAGACCTTCGAACCGTTGCGCATTCCGGTGCTGTCCGGCTGGCGCAGTGGGCATTGCGATCCGAACCTGACGCTGCCGATGGGTGCGTTGGTACGGTTGGATGCGGGGGAGCAGCGGTTGGTGTTGGAGCAGGATGTGGTGTTAAAGCCGTAGCCTGTTGTCGCCCGTTAATCCGCCTTCGCGAGCAAGCCCGCTCCCACATTCAACCGCATTCCAAATGGATGTACTCGGTCAAATGTGGGAGCGGGCTTGCTCGCGAAAGCGGTAGCAGCCATAAGCCGATCTACCGGTTCTGCAGCGACTCCAGCAACTTCACCGTTGGATACCCATCTGCCGGCCAGCCCAGCGCCTGCTGCGCCGCACGAATCGCCTTGCGCGTATTGGCGCCGATAATCCCATCCGGGTTGCCCGCGTCATAGCCATTGGCACTCAAGGCCGTCTGCAGATCGATACGCTGCGAGCGGCTCAATGGCCGCTCATCCATCGGCCAATCGCCACGAATCACACCACCGCCACCGAAACGTTCCGACAACAGGCCGACCGCCAAGGCGTAGGACGACGAGTTGTTGTACTTGAGGATCGCACGGAAGTTATCCAGCACCAGGAACGCCGGGCCACGATAACCTGCGGGCAGCAGCAGGGCGGCGGAGAGTTGGTCGACGTTCGGCGGCATGCTCGCGCCAAAGGGCAGCTGGATACCGAGTTTCATCCACTCGGCGACGGTTTTGCGGATGCCACCATCGGCCAGCGCGTAATCGAAGTTCGCCGGCAGTTGTTTCACCTCAAAGCCCCAAGGCTGGCCTTTCTGCCAGCCGGAGCTCTGCAGGTAGTGCGCGGTGGAGGCGAGGGCGTCGGCCGGGCTGTTCCAGATATCGCGGCGACCGTCACCGTCGAAATCCACGGCGTGGGTGTTGTAGGTGGTCGGGATAAATTGGGTCTGGCCCATGGCGCCGGCCCAGGAGCCTTTCATCTGGTCGGCCTGGATATCGCCGTGCTGGATGATTTGCAACGCGGCCAGCAATTGCGCCTGGGCGAATGCCGGGCGACGCCCTTCGTAAGCGAGGGTCGCCAGGGAGCGGATCACCGAGTTATTGCCTTGGAACTGGCCGAAGTTGCTCTCCATGCCCCATACCGATACCAGCGCCTGGCGGTCTACGCCATAACGTTGCTCGATGCTTTGCAGGGTATCGGCGTACTTGATCAGCAGCGCCTGGCCGTTACGCACGCGCAGTGGCGAGAGGGCGCCGTCGAGGTATTCCCACACCGGGCGGGAAAATTCCGGCTGGCTGCGGTCGGCGCGGATCACCGCCATGTCCGGGGTGACGTTGGCGAACGCGTTGTCGAACACGGCAGCAGTGATGCCGGCCTGCAGGGCTTGCACACGGAAGCCAGCCTGCCATTCGGCAAAGGTCTGGGTCGGCTGGATGTCCAGATTATCCACCGCCAGCGGGGCCACAACAGCGGGCGCTACCACGGGGGCGGTCTGGAGCTTGGGCAGGGGTTGAGCGTCGGCGGCAGTGGGTTTTTCCGCGCAGGCGACGAGCAGAATGAGGCTGGAGGCAGCGATCAATTGGCGAAGGTGCCAACGACGGGAAAGACTAGAGGGCATGCACAGGTCCAGGGATTACAAATCAGGTGCAGACCTTATCATGTCGGAGGGGCGCTTGCCTTCAGGCAGCCAGAAAGTAAGAAGCCTCCCAGCTATTAGACTGGAAGGCTTCGCGGCGGTAGCTGCCTTTGCCCTTGCCGGCGCGTTCTTGACGGCTGCGGAACAGTGGCTGGGCGATGATGGATTTGGCCTTGTTGGGGCCATGCTTGGATGGCTTTTTGCTCATGGTCGTTGCTCTCGATAGGTGGGATGGAGCGGTGCAAATCATCTGCCGATGTTGGACTGCTGTAAAGCCCGGCGATAGGTAGGAAAGTCACGCATCACCTGTAGGAGCCGGCTTGCCGGCGATGGCGGTCTTGGGATCACCGTTACCGTCAACGGCCCCATCGCCGGCAAGCCGGCTCCTACAGAGAGCGGTGGTTACTCGGCGGGAAGGGTCAGGCGCTGGCCGGCCATCAGCAGCGACAAACGGCTCAGGCTCATCCACGGCGAACCGGCCGCCTGGCCTTTGATCTGCGCGTCGATGCGCTGCGCTTCCAGCAAGAGCTGCGCCCAGCGTTGTGCAGAGTGCCGTTGCAGCGCTTTGCTCATCAGCGGTTTGCGCTTGTCCCAAACCGGCGGTCGGGCTTGGCTGAAGGCCTTGTCCAACGGCGTGCCCTGGCTGTATTGCAGGGCAATATTGGCCAGTACGCGCAGTTCCCTGGCCAGGGCCCAGAGAATCACCGGAGGCTCCACGCCTTCACCGCGCAGGCCTTCGAGCATGCGCAGGGCGTGGGCGGGTTCGCCATTGAGGATCGCATCCACCAGCCCGAACACATCAAAGCGCGCACTATCCGCCACGGCGCCCTGGACGGTCTCGACGGTAATCTGCCCGTCTTCGGCCATCAGCTTGAGCTTTTCGATCTCTTGGGCGGCGGCCAGCAAGTTGCCTTCGACCCGAGCCGCGATCAGCTCCACTGCGTCCTGGGTCGCCGACAGCCCCGATTGGGACAGGCGCTGGCGTATCCATTGCGGCAACTGGTTGCTGTCCACTGGCCAGATCTGGATGAACTGGGTTTGCGCCCCTTCCACCAGGGCCTTGCCCCATTTGGTTTTCTGCGCGCTGCCGTCGAGCTTGGGCAGGCTGATCAACAGCACCGTGTCTTCGGCCGGTCGCGAGCAGTACTCCATCAGGGCGGCGGCACCTTTGTCGCCCGGCTTGCCCGAAGGCAGGCGCAGCTCCAGCAAGCGTTTCTCGGCAAACAGCGACATGCTCGCGCCAGCTTGCAGCAGCGTGCCCCAGTCGAAGCTGGCGTCGGCGCTGAAGACCTGGCGTTCGTCGAAGCCTTGCTGACGTGCAGCCGTGCGGATGGCGTCGGCGGCTTCCTGGCACAGCAGTGGGTCATCACCGCTGACGATGTAGACAGGCGCAAGGCCACCTTGCAGGTGTTTGGCGAGTTGGGCGGGAGCAAGTTTCATAGGCAGGGCGAACGGGGCGCTTGGGGCGCCCCGTCTGGCTTACTCGACAGGAACTTCAACAGGCGATTGTTTCGGCGTGTTGTCTTCGTACTCTTTGGCGGCTTTCAGCGCGTCAGCATCGGCCTTGGCCTTGTTGTCAGCTTGTTGCTGCAGGGCTTCCAATTGCACCGGCGTCAGCAGTTGCAGACGCAGGATCATGCGCTGAACCAGCTCGCGACGCATTTCCTTGCGCACCTGGACGATTTCCGAGTCCGAGCCCACCAGGTTGTTGCCATCGTGGCTCACGACCTTCTGGACCTGGATCTTGTCACCCATCAACGGCAGATGGTCGCGACCCTGGATTTGAAAGCTCAATTCGGTGCTCAGCTCGACGTCGGATGCACGCCCGGCGCTGGCGTAGCTCAGGTTACGCTGGGTTTCTCTCTCGTCCACCAGGAACAGTTTGTACGTCGCGCCGGTATAGACGTGCACGCCGCTGTTTTCCAGAACCTGGCGCAACTGCGTCACGGTCTCGCCGTAGGCATTGCGGGCGCTGACGTCCAGTTCCTTGATCGCCAGGTCGTTGGTGCCGGTGCCGCGCAGCTGGAAGCCGCAAGCGCTCAACAGCACGGCAAGGCCCATCACCAGCAAATTGCGTTTGATCATTTTGTTGCTCCCCTTGAAACCATGTGGGCCTTATCGAGGCCCTGAAGGCTTTGTTCGGCGCAGGGTTTGAACCCTGCGCCCGATCCGATTAGCTAGCGACGATATTGACCAGTTTGCCAGGCACCACGATCACTTTGCGGATCGTCAGGCCTTCGGTAAAGCGCAGCACGTTCTCGTTGACGCGGGCAGCAGCCTCGACGTCTTCGCGGCTGGCCGTGGCCGGCATGTCGATCTGGCCACGCAGTTTACCGTTGACCTGGATTACCAGTTGCAGCGTGTCCTGTACCAGGGCGCTGTCATCCTGCACCGGCCAGCGCGCATCGATGACGGCGTCGCTGTGGCCCAGGCGGTTCCACAGGTCGTGGCTGATGTGCGGCGTGATCGGTGCCAGCAGCAGGGTGACCGTTTCCAGGCCTTCCTGTACCAGTGCGCGATCCTGTTCGGTGGCTTGTGGCGCTTTTTCCAGCACGTTCATCAGCGTCATCACCTGGGCGATGGCGGTGTTGAACTTGTGGTTTTGGCCCACGTCCTGGCTGGCTTGCTTGATGGCCAGGTGGGTGCTGCGGCGAATCAGTTTCTGCTCGTCGCTCAAGGCGGCCACGTCCAGCTTGCCCGGCAGGCCCTGGCTGATGTGGGCGTGCGCCAGGCGCCAGACGCGCTTGAGGAAGCGGTGCGAGCCTTCGACGCCGGAGTCGGACCATTCGGCGCTCATGTCAGGCGGCGAGGCGAACATCATGAACAGGCGGCAGGTGTCCGCGCCGAACTGATCGATCATCGACTGTGGGTCAACGCCGTTGTTCTTCGACTTGGCCATCTTCTCGGTGCCACCGATTTCCACCGGCAGGCCGTCGGCGATCAACTTGGCGCTGATGACCTTGGCCTTGCTGTCACGCTCAAGCTCCACGTCAGCCGGGTTGAACCAGGTGTAGGCACCGTTGGCTTCGCGACGGTAGTAAGTCTCGGCGACCACCATGCCCTGGGTCAGCAGATTCTTGAACGGCTCATCGGAGCTCACCAGGCCTTCATCACGCATCAGCTTGTGGAAGAAGCGCGCGTACAGCAGGTGAAGGATGGCGTGTTCGATACCGCCGATGTACTGGTCAACCGGCAACCAGTGGTCGGCCGCGGTTTTTTCAACCAGGCCACCCTCGTAGTGCGGCGAGGCATAGCGCGCGTAGTACCAGGAGGACTCGACAAAGGTGTCCATGGTGTCGGTTTCACGCTTGGCAGGCTGGCCGCATTTCGGGCAGTTGCATTCGTAGAACTCGGGCATGCGCGCCAGTGGCGAACCGGCGCCATCCGGCACCACGTCTTCCGGCAGGACCACTGGCAGTTGGTCTTCCGGTACCGGCACGTCGCCACAGCTTTCGCAGTGGATGATCGGGATCGGGCAGCCCCAGTAGCGCTGGCGGCTGATGCCCCAGTCGCGCAGGCGGAACTGGGTGCGCGAGGCGCCCAGGTTTTTCTTGATCAGTGCAACTTCGATGGCGTCGAAAGCGCCTTGGAAGTCCAGGCCGTTGAACTCGCCGGAGTTGATCAGCTCACCGTGCTCGCCGTAGGCGTCTTGCCACGGGGCCGGGTTGGTATCGCCCGAGCTGGTGCGCACAACGGATTTGATCGGCAGGCTGTACTTGGTGGCGAATTCGAAATCGCGCTCGTCGTGAGCCGGCACTGCCATTACGGCGCCATCGCCGTAGTGCATCAGTACGTAGTTGGCGACCCACACCGGCAGCTTCTCGCCGGTCAGGGGGTGTTCGACGAACAGGCCGGTCGGCAGACCTTTTTTCTCCTGGGTGGCGACGTCGGCTTCAGCCACGCTGCCGCCTTTGCATTCAGCGATGAACGCCTGCAGCTCAGGGTTGTTCTGTGCGGCTTGGGTGGCCAGCGGGTGCTCGGCGGCCACGGCGACGTAAGTCGCTCCCATTAAAGTGTCCGGACGGGTGGTGAAGACTTTGAGCGCGCCCGCTTCGCCGATCGAATCGACGTTGTACGGGAACTGCACTTCCATGCCCTTGGACTTGCCGATCCAGTTGCGCTGCATGGTCTTGACCTGTTCAGGCCAGCCCGGCAAATCGTCGAGGCTCGACAAGAGCTCATCCGCGTAGGCGGTGATCTTGAAGTAGTACATCGGGATTTCGCGCTTTTCGATCAGCGCGCCGGAACGCCAGCCGCGACCGTCGATCACTTGCTCGTTGGCCAGTACGGTCTGGTCCAGCGGGTCCCAGTTCACGGTGCCGCTCTTCTTGTAGATCACGCCTTTTTCGAACAGGCGCGTGAACAGCCATTGTTCCCAGCGGTAGTAGTCCGGCTTGCAGGTGGTCACTTCGCGGGACCAGTCCACCGCGAGGCCCAGGCTGCGCAGTTGGGTCTTCATGTAGGCGATGTTTTCGTAGGTCCACTTGGCGGGGGCCACGTTGTTTTTCATCGCGGCGTTTTCCGCCGGCATGCCGAAGGCGTCCCAACCCATGGGTTGCAGGACGTTCTTGCCTTGCATGCGCTGGTAGCGGGAAATCACGTCGCCGATGGTGTAGTTACGCACGTGCCCCATGTGTAGCTTGCCGCTGGGGTAAGGGAACATCGATAGGCAATAGAAAGTCTCCTTGCCTGGCTGTTCACTGACTTCAAAGGACTTTTGCTCGTCCCAGAAGGTTTGGGCGGCATTTTCTATTTCACGGGGCTGATATTGTTCGTGCATGGCTACTTTTGAACTGAATAGGGGTGGCCTAATCCTCTTCGGTGCAACGTTCAGGTTGATCGACACCAAAAAGCGGCGCGTCCGTGCCCAAACCCTGCGGGAAGTGGAGTTACAGGAAGCGCCGTAGCATACATGACCCCACTCTATCGAGGGAAACCCTGATTGCGCAGGCAGGGCCGTCTGTCGCGGCGCCAGGCGCGCGCAGCCACGAGGACTACGCTGTTTATTGGGGAGCAAGTCTTTCTTCAATGAGGTGAGGGGATGGTTGAATCGCAAAGAATCGTATCGAAACCGGATGTCTACGAAGGACTGATCGACCGCTTGGGTCGTGCATTGGATGCAGCGAGGACAGCAGGCCGATTGCGTGATGAACGGCCTGTGGAGTTGGAACTGCGCGGTCTTAGTTGCGCGGAGCTGGAACTGATCAAGGCATATCTGGAAAGGAATGGGCGCAGTGCGCCTCCTCTGGTGGCAACCCCGCCGATCAAGGAGCCTGCGCACTCAGCCAAAGTGGTGTGGCTCAAAGACTTGTCGGTCGGTCGTGGCCCGGAAAAGCTCCGGTCCGCCCGCTACAAGTAATTCACTGCCCCTTGGACGGCTTCACCACGCCGTTTCACTGTAAAGCATGTCACCGTAAAGATTGTCGCTAAACCCCGTTACACCTTAGGCTTCGGGCATCTATGGAGATGCCCGATGCCTATTCGTTATTTCATCAAACAACTGCTCCTGCCGCCCGGCATTCTCTTGCTGTTGCTGGCGCTTGCCTGGTGGTTCCGCCGTAGCCGCCCGCGCTTGGCGGCGTGCTGCTTTGCCCTGGGTTTTGGGGGCCTGTGGTTGATCAGTCTGCCGGTTGTGGTGGAGCGGGGCGCACGTGCCCTGGAAACCGAACCGGCATTGCCCCGAGAAGACTGGTCGACGCTGGCCCAGCGCGCCGACGCCATAGTGATATTGGGCTCCGGACGTGAGCGCGGTGACCCGGCCTGGGGCACCGACCAGCCCACCGGGATCGGCCTGGAGCGCCAGCGCTACGCCGCACGACTGGCCAAGGCTTCCGGCTTGCCGGTGCTGACCAGCGGCGGCCTGCATTACGGCACACCGCCCAGCGAAGCGGAGTTGATGGCAGTGTCGATGCAGGATGACTTCGGCGTAGCGGTGCGCTGGAAGGAAGAGCGCAGCCGTACCACTTGGGAAAATGCGCAGATGAGCGCAGAGATTCTGCTGCCAGCGGGCATCAAGCGCGTCGTGGTAGTAACCCAGGCCTGGCACATGCCGCGTTCGGTGTGGAGCTTTGAGAGAGCCGGCTTTACCGTGGTGCCGGCCCCCGTGGGTTTTCTGGGCGTAGACAACGCCCGGCCGCTGGGCGGATGGATGCCGGAATTCGTAGCAGTGTGGCGCAGCGGGCAGTTGATCAATGAAGCGGCGGGGCAGATAGGTTACCGATTGTTCTACCGATAACACCGCACATGCAAATGTGGGAGCTGGCTTGCCTGCGATGGCAGACTGCCGGCCGGCACATTTGCTGGCGGACCCACCGCTATCGCAGGCAAGCCAGCTCCCACATTGTCATGTGCATGTCGGTCAGACGGTCTTGGACATCCGGCCCGCCAGCAGCGCCCAGCCAAACAGCCCCAGGCACACAATGATCAACGGCCATGAGCGCCATTGCAGGTACGGCGTGAGGTTGTGCATCGGCACTACTTCGCCGTAGAGGATGCCGCGTTCGAATTGCGGGATCTGCGCGGTGATCTGCCCAAACGGGTTGATCAGGCCGGTCACGCCATTGTTGGTGGCGCGGATCATCCAGCGACCGGCTTCCAGTGCACGCATCTGCGCCATTTGCAGGTGCTGCAACGGGCCGATGGAGCGGCCGAACCAGGTGTCGTTGCTGATGGTCAGCAGCAAATCGCTCTGGGCCGACAGGCCAGCGGCGAACTCCGGGTACACCACTTCGTAGCAGATGAACGGCGCAATCTGATAGCCCTTGGCCTGCAGCATCGCCTGGTCGGACGGTCCGCGTGCGAAGTCCGACATTGGCAGATCAAAGAACGCAATCAGACCGCGCAGCATGTCCTGCAGCGGCACGTACTCGCCAAAGGGCACCAGCTTCTGCTTGAGGTAGGTGCCGTCGCCTTCGCCAACCACGGTGATGCCGTTGAAGTAGCGCTTCTGGTGATGCACTTCCTGGCGGATTGGCACGCCGGTGATCAGCGCGGTGTGCCGGTCGGCGGCGAACTTGCCCATCATGCCCAGGTAGCCTTCGACAGACTCTTTGAGCACCGGCACGGCGGTTTCCGGCCACACCAGCAGGTCGACGGGCTTGGAGGTGAAGCTCATGTCGCGGTACAGCGCGAGCTGTGCGTTGAGCTGCTCCGGGTCCCATTTCATGCTTTGTTCGACGTTGCCCTGGAGTGCGGCCACGGTCAGTGGCGCACCGGAGGGGCTGGTCCAGGTGTGATGCTTGAGCGCCAGGCCGATGGCCCAGGGCGCGACCAGCAACACCAGGCCTGCGCCGATAAATGCGTTGCGCTTGCCAGCCAGCAGACGCGGCAGGTTGCACAGCAGCGCTGCTGTCAGTGCCAGGGCAAAGGAGATCAGCCACATGCCGCCCACTGGGGCCAAGCCCGTCAGCGGGCCGTCAAGCTGGCTGTAGCCGGAGTACAGCCACGGGAAACCAGTGAGGAACCAGCCGCGAAACGCTTCCTGGCCCACCCACAACGCGGCAAACGTCAACGCATCCGCCAGCGGCGCCTCGTTGCGCCGCAACCAGCGCGCCCACAACCAGGCCGGCAGGGCGAAGAACCACGCGATGGCGGCGGTAAACAGCAGCATCAGGAAACCCGCCAGCAGCACCGAAGCGCCGCCGAAGTGGTGGATACTGTAGTAGATCCAGCTAGTGCCGGCGCCGAACAGGCCGAAGCCGAAACACCAACCGCGGCCCAATGCCTGGCGCGGGCTCAGGTCCCGCAGCCCCACGTAGAACAAGCCGACCGCGACCAGCGCAAACGGCCACAGGTCGAACGGCGCCAGCGCCAGGGTGGTGATGGCGCCGGCCACCACGGCCAGCAAATTACCGGGCCAGCCGGGGCGGGTTAGGCGCTGCATGTCATTCCTTAGCGGGCAATAGGTGTCAGGCGGATCAGGTGGATGCGACGGCTGTCGGCATTCAGGATGCGGAAGCGATACGCGCCGATCTCGGTGGTCTCGTTACGTTTTGGCAGATGGCCAAACGCACTCATCACCAGGCCGCCCACGGTATCGAACTCGTCATCGGAGAATTTGCTGTCGAAGAACTCATTGAAGTTCTCGATCGGCGTCAGCGCCTTGATCAGGAAGTCACCGCTGGGCAGCGGCTTGATGTAGCTGTCTTCTTCGACGTCGTGTTCGTCTTCGATGTCGCCGACGATCTGTTCCAATACGTCTTCAATCGTCACCAGGCCAGCGACGCCGCCGTATTCGTCGATCACGATGGCCATGTGATTGTGGTTGGCGCGGAATTCACGCAGCAACACGTTCAGGCGCTTGGACTCGGGCACGAAGGTGGCCGGACGCAGCAGGTCCTTGATGTTGAAGCTGTCGCCGTTCTCCTTGAGGATCAGCGGCAGCAGGTCCTTGGCCAGCAGGACGCCCATGACGTCGTCATGGCTTTCACCGATCACCGGGTAGCGCGAGTGCGCCGAGTCGATCACGGCCGGGAGGAATTCCCGTGGGGTCTGGGTCGCCTTGATGCTGATCATCTGCGAGCGCGGGACCATGATGTCGCGTACTTGCAGGTCAGCCACCTGGATGGCGCCTTCGACGATGGCCAGCGCTTCGCTGTCCAGCAACTTGTTCTGATGGGCCTCGCGCAGCAGCTCAAGCAGCTCCTGGCGGTTTTTCGGCTCGTGGGCAAAAGCCTGGGTCAGTTTACCCAGCCATGACTTCTGCCCGTTGCTCGATCGGTCTTCGCTCATAGCGATTACTCTGAATCCTTTATTGTTACAGTTGAGTGTTTTTAAACGTCGTCGTCCGCATACGGGTCCGGATGACCCAATTCTGCAAGCAACGTTTGTTCCAGTGTTTCCATTTCCTCGGCTTCGTCATCGTCTATATGGTCGTAACCCAAGAGATGCAAGCAGCCGTGGATGACTAGATGGGCCCAATGGGCCTCAAGTTCCTTGCCTTGTTCTTTTGCCTCGCGCTCCACCACGGCGACGCAGATGACCAGATCGCCCAGCAGCGGGATATCCAGCAGCTCATCCGGTACGTCGGCAGGAAAGGACAGCACGTTGGTCGCGTAGTCTTTCTGGCGCCAGGTGTGATTCAGTTCACGGCCCTCGGGCTCGTCCACCAGTCGAATGGTCAGTTCCGAGTCGGCGGTGCGCTGGCGCAGGGCCAGGGCGCACCATTGGCGGAACTGGGCTTCACTGGGGGCGGGCGCATCGGTGGCCAGCTGCAGGTCAAGCTCAAGCATCGCGGCGAACGTCCTTGGACAGCCCGTCATCGCGGTGTTCGAAGCGCTCGTAGGCTTCGACAATGCGCTGTACCAGCGGGTGGCGCACCACGTCCTTGGGCGAGAAGTGCGTGAAACTGATGCCCGGCACGTCCTTGAGTACTTCAATCACATGGCTCAAGCCCGACTTGGTGCCCTTGGGCAGGTCAACCTGGGTAATGTCGCCGGTGATAATGGCCGTGGAGCCGAACCCGATGCGGGTCAGGAACATCTTCATCTGCTCGACCGTAGTGTTCTGGCTTTCGTCAAGGATGATGAAGCTGTTGCTCAAGGTGCGGCCGCGCATGTAGGCCAGCGGGGCGATCTCGATCACCTGGCGCTCGATCAGCTTGGCGACGTATTCGAAGCCGAGCATCTCGTATAGCGCGTCGTAGAGCGGGCGCAGGTACGGGTCGATCTTCTGGGCCAGGTCACCGGGCAGGAAACCGAGCTTTTCGCCGGCCTCGACCGCTGGGCGCACCAGCAGGATGCGGCGTACTTGCTCACGCTCCAGCGCGTCGACCGCACAGGCCACGGCCAGGTAGGTCTTGCCGGTACCGGCAGGGCCGATGCCGAAGTTGATGTCGTTACCCAGGATTGCCTTGACGTACTTCTGCTGATTCAAGCCCTTTGGGCGAATCATGCCTTTTTTGGTACGCAGGGCCACGCTGGCTTCAGCCACCGGATTGTTGGCCAGGTCTTCCACAGCCGATTCCTGCAAATACAGGTGCACGATTTCTGGCGACAGCTCGCTACCCTTGGCTTCGCGGTAGAGACGGCGCAGCAGGTTTTCTGCGGATTTAGTGTGCAGGGCTTCACCAATGAGCTCGAACTGATTGCCGCGATTGCGGATCTCGATGCCCAGGCGTTGTTCGATCAGGCGCAGGTGCTCGTCGAACTGTCCGCACAGGTTGGCGAAACGGAGAGCCTCAAAGGGCTCGAGGATAAAACGATGGGGTTCTGCTATGGGTGCGTTCAAGGTCGCTTTTAGCCGCCCTTTGGCTGTTGAGGTGAAATAGAGAATAACGCCAGCCGGCTGTGTGCGAAAGCACTTAAACGGCACATGTTGGCTGGCGATAATTCAAAAAGTGATTATGGGATCAACGACCCACGCAGTGAATGGGGCTGCGCCGCGTCGATGTGCACATCGGCAAACTGGCCGATCAGGGTCGGATTATCGCAACGGAAGTTTACGATTCGGTTGTTCTCGGTACGTCCCTGCAATTCGCCGGGGTCTTTTTTCGAGTAGTCGGTGACCAGGATGCGCTGGGTCGAGCCGACCATTTGTCGGCTTATCTCGAAACCCTGCTGGTTCAGGCGATGTTGCAGCGCGTTGAGGCGCTCTTTTTTCAGCGCTTCCGGGGTTTCGTCCAGCAGGTCGGCCGCCGGGGTGCCGGGGCGCTGGCTGTAGACGAAGGAGTAGGAAAAGTCGAAACCGACGTCTTCGATCAGCTTCATGGTCTGCTGGAAGTCTTTCTCGGTCTCGCCGGGGAAGCCGACGATAAAGTCCGAGCTGATGCAGATGCCCGGCACCGCCGCGCGCAATTTGCGCAGTTTGGATTTGTACTCCAGGGCCGTGTGGTTGCGCTTCATCGCCGAGAGGATGCGGTCCGAGCCCGATTGCACCGGCAAATGCAGGTGCTTGACCAGTTCCGGCACTTCGGCGTGGGCCTGGATCAGGCTGTCGGAGAACTCCAGTGGGTGCGAGGTGGTGTAGCGGATGCGCTCGATACCGTCCACGGCGGCGACCACGCGGATCAATTCCGCCAGGTCGGCCAGGCGGCCGTCGTGGGTCTGGCCGCGATAGCCGTTGACGTTCTGGCCCAGCAGGGTCACTTCGCGCACGCCGTTTTCGGCCAGGTGGATGATTTCCGACAGCACATCGTCAAATGGTCGGCTGACTTCCTCGCCACGGGTGTAGGGCACCACGCAGAAGGTGCAGTACTTGCTGCAACCTTCCATCACCGACACGTAGGCGCTCGGCCCGTCGATGCGCGGCTCGGGCAAATGGTCGAATTTTTCTATTTCAGGGAATGACACGTCGACCTGCGGCAGCTTGGTAAAGCGCGCGGCGTCGATCATTTCCGGCAGGCGGTGCAGGGTCTGCGGGCCGAAGACCACGTCGACATAGGGCGCGCGGTCGCGGATCGCGGCGCCTTCCTGGCTGGCCACACAACCGCCGACGGCGATCACCATGTCCGGGTTGGCCAGTTTCAATTCGCGCCAGCGGCCCAGCTGCGAGTACACACGGTCCTGGGCCCGCTCGCGGATCGAGCAGGTATTAAGCAGGATCACGTCGGCATCTTCGGCGCGGGCGGTGACTTCCAGGGCCTGGTGTTCGCCCAGCAGATCGACCATGCGCGAGCTGTCGTACTCGTTCATCTGGCAACCGTGGGTTTCGATGTAAAGCTTCTTGGCCATGGGAATCGTCAACTGGTGGTAAAGAACCGCGCATTATAGGGGGCATGCCCATTGGTTCCTAGCGTTGTGCATCGGGTGCCATGCTATAGTTCGCGCCCTCTTTTATATCCCCGATGTGTTATTCGCCCACCATGACCAAACGTGAAGCTCCAATCTACAAGGTGATTTTCCTCAACCAGGGCCAGGTGTTCGAAATGTACGCCAAGCAGATCTATCAGAGCGATCTGTGGGGTTTCCTGGAGGTGGAAGAGTTCGTCTTTGGCGAGCGCACCCAGTTGGTCGTCGACCCGGGCGAAGAGAAGCTCAAGGCGCAGTTCGAAGGGGTGGTGCGCAGCTTTGTGCCGATGCATTCGATTGTGCGCATCGATGAGGTCGAGCGTTTGGGCACGCCGAAGATCAGCGAAGCGCGTGGCACCAGTAACGTGATGCCGTTTCCGATGCCGATGCCTGAGAAGTAGGGCTTCAGACCGCGTCGCGCCCATCGCAGGCAAGCCAGCTCCCACAGTTGACCGCATTCCTACGCTGGAACTCGGTCGAGTGTGGGAGCTGGCTTGCCTGCGATAGCGATAGAAGGGTCTAGATGAGTTCAGGGCAGGGGTGAGAAGGGCGAGCGCCCATCGGCACTCTGCAATTCCTGCAGGTAGTTGCGGAAAATCTGGCCCAGTACCTGGGTCGCCACTTCCAGCTCATCGCGCTGCATGTGCTCGGCGACTTCGTCGGCGGTGTCCAGTGCGTCTTCTGCGCCGTTGACCGCGGCCATTTTCAGCACGATATACGCTTGGACGTTGTTGGCCGGCACGCCTTCGCCTTTGAAGAACATGTTGCCCAGTTCGAATTGCGCTTGGGCGTGCCCTTGCAACGAGGCTTTCTCGAAGTAGCTCAAGGCCTTGTTGAGGTCGCGGGCCGGGTTTTTGCTGTCGTGGAAGTACTCGCCCAACTCGTATTGCGCCTGCGCATCCCCGCCGTCGGCCTGTTTCTGGCACGCGCTCAGGGCTTCGGCCTGGCTGTCTGGCTGGGTATTGAGGGTGCAACGACCCATCGCTGGGATTAACAACGAGTTGCCGCCTGCTTGTGCATGTGCCAGCAGCGGCTGAAGGAGCAACAGGCAGCCCAGAACCAGGGTGCGGCCGGTGCGTTTCATGGGAATCGACTTACCTCTGACGGGGCGCGCGGACCCTCGGGGGATCCAATAAGCGCGCATTATGAAATAAGCAGGCCTCTGCTTACAAAGTCTTTACTCGTTTTTCTGCTGCTTGGGCAAGTTATCTGCCGGATTGCAGGTGATTTCTCGAAAAAACTCGGAAATCTCTGTAAGCAAAGTAGCAAATCAGACACCGTTTGGCCGGTGCCTGATTTTCTCGGCCTTTTATTTCAAT
This sequence comes from Pseudomonas sp. C 49-2, assembly GCF_003970195.1. Lineage (NCBI taxonomy): Bacteria > Pseudomonadati > Pseudomonadota > Gammaproteobacteria > Pseudomonadales > Pseudomonadaceae > Pseudomonas > Pseudomonas sp. C 49-2. Next base: position 175,327 of record NZ_RXYG01000008.1, on the reverse strand, counting down.
GCGGCGAAGGCGCGTTCGGCGGCGTCGAGGGTCAGTTTCAACTCGGCGTCGCCATGGGCGATCGAGGTGAAGCCGGCTTCGAAAGCGCTAGGTGCCAAGTACACGCCGCCTTCCAGCATCAGGTGGAAGAAGCGTTTGAACAAGTCGGCATCGCTGCCCATTACGTCATCAAAAGTGACAATGTCGTCGGCGCCGCTGAAGTACAGGCCGAACATCCCGCCCGCCTGGGTGGTAACAAACGGGATACCGGCGGCATCGGCACGCTGTTGCAGGCCGTCGAGCAGGCGTGTGGTGTAGTCGGTCAGCTCGGCGTGGAAGCCCGGGCGGCTGATCAGGCGCAGGGTGGTCAGGCCGGCGGCCATGGCCAGCGGGTTACCCGACAAAGTACCGGCCTGGTACACCGGGCCCAGTGGCGCGATGTGCTGCATGATTTCACGCTTGCCGCCGAAGCAGCCCACTGGCATGCCGCCGCCGATGATCTTGCCGAAAGTGCTCAGGTCCGGCGTGACACCGTAGTGCGCTTGGGCGCCACCGAGGGCGACGCGGAAACCGGTCATCACTTCGTCGAAAATCAGTACCACGCCGTGCTTATCGCATTGCTCGCGCAGGCCTTCGAGAAAGCCCGGCGCTGGCGGTACGCAGTTCATGTTGCCCGCCACCGGCTCAACGATGATGCACGCCACGTCCTGGCCCACTTCGTTGAGCATCTGCTCGACGGCGGCGATGTCGTTGAACGGCAGGGTCAGGGTGTGTTTGGCGAACGCCGCCGGCACACCGGCCGAGCTTGGCACGCCTTGGGTCAGCAGGCCGGAACCGGCTTTCACCAGCAGGCTGTCGGAGTGACCGTGGTAGCAGCCTTCGAACTTGATGATGCTGTCGCGGCCGGTGAAACCACGGGCCAGGCGGATCGCGCTCATGGTGGCTTCGGTGCCGGAGCTGACCATGCGCACCATTTCCATCGACGGTACGATCGAGCAGACCAGATCGGCCATCTCGGTTTCCATGGCGGTCGGCGCGCCGTAGGACAGGCCGTGTTCCAGTTGCTTGCGCACCGCGTCCAACACGTCCGGGTGGCTGTGGCCGAGGATCATCGGGCCCCAGGAGCCGACGTAGTCCACGTAGCGCTTGTCATCTTCGTCGGTGACGTAGGCGCCTTCGGCATGCTTGAAGAACAGCGGCGTGCCGCCCACGCTCTTGAACGCACGCACGGGGGAGTTCACACCGCCGGGGATGTGTTTCTGGGCATTGGCAAACAGCGTTTCGGAACGGGACATGATCGGGCTCTCTTAAATCAAATCTGAAAAAGGGCGTTGAACGCACGGGCGCGGCGCGTGACTTCCTGGGTGCTGTCGGCGCCAAACAGACCATGCACCACCGCCAGCAGGTCGGCGCCGTGGGCTACCAGGGGTTCGGCGTTTTCCAGGGTGATGCCGCCGATCACGCAGATCGGCAACTGCAAACGCGCACGGGCCTGGGCCAGCATCTCTGTGGTGGCGGCCGGTGCGCCGGGCTTGGTGTTGGAATTGAAGAAGCGGCCGAAGGCGACATAGCTGGCGCCTTCCTTGGCGGCCTGCTCGGCCAGTTCGATCTGGCTGTGGCAGGTGGAACCGATGATGGCTTTGGAGCCTAGCAGGGCACGGGCCGGGGTCAGCGGGCCGTCGGTCTGGCCCAGGTGCACGCCGACGCCGAGGCGGGCGGCCAGTTCGGCGTCGTCGTTGATGATCAACTGGGTCTTGTAGCGCGAGCACAGCTCCCGCAGCTTTTCTGCTTCACGCAGGCGTCGGGCTTCGTCGCTGCTTTTGTCGCGGTATTGCAGCAGGGTCACGCCACCGTCCAACGCTGCTTCGACGTAGGCGAGGAATTTACCGGCCAACAGTTGGCTGTCGGTAATGGCGTAAAGGCCACGTAGTTTCATCGGGCAGGCCCCTCTGTCGTCTTACGAGCAAAAATCCAGCGGCAGCCGGCGCGGTACAAACTGGCCCTGGCCGAGTTGTTCGGCATCACGCAAGGTGCGCCAAGTGTAGTTGAGGGCCGATTGCACGGCGCTCACCAAGCCTTCGCCCTGGGCAATCCGGCCGGACAACGCACTGGCCAACGTACAGCCCGAACCGTGATAGCTGCCGGGCAGGCGCTGGCAGGTAAAGGTCTGGCGCGTGCCGTCGCGGCTGTAGAGGCGGTTGTGCACTTCGTGCTCGTCGCCATGGCCGCCGGTGATCAACAGGTGCTTGATGTACGGCAGCAGCTTCTCGGCGCATTCGTCTGCGGTGCCCTCAGGCAACTCGGCGAGGATGCGTGCCTCGGGCAGGTTCGGCGTGGCGATCAGTGACAGCGGCAACAACCGCTCGCGCATCGCATAGCCGACTTCGTCCTTGCCCAGGCTGCCACCGCCGCCGGCACGCAGCACCGGGTCGCACACCACCGGCAGGTGCGGATGCGCCTGCAGCAGTTCGACTACGGTGTCGACCATCGCGGTGGAACCGAGCATGCCCAGCTTGACCGCCGCCACTTCGGAATCGCCGAGTACAGCATTGGCCTGAGCCAGTACCCACTCGCGGTCGAGCACGCGGAAATCGATGACATTGACGGTGTTTTGCACGGTCAAGGCGGTGACGGCCGGAGCCGCATGGCAACCCTGGGCGAGCAGGGCTTCGATATCTGCCTGCAAGCCGGCGCCACCACTGGGGTCATGGCCGGAGAGACAGAGGACAACGGGACGAGAGCTGTAGATATTCATGGTGCGCGAGCTTACCACCAAACGCTTTTGGCGGGGCCGTCTGGCGATGGTTGAATTTTGCCATCGCAGTGACGCTTTTTTGGCGGTTTTGCACTGGCTTAATATCGCTGAAAGCCTCGTTCTAGAGCCTTTCAAAAAATTATTTCAATGGTGTCCAATAGCCTTTAGTGGCTATGCTAGAGTGGATCCAAACTACTTACTGTATTGCCGGTGTACGTCTTCTCAAAAGGAATGGGGGGCTTTTTGACATAACCGGACAGGCCACGCTGGGGCTCTATGCGCTATTTGCTGATTTTATTGTTGTGCGGGTTGCCGATGCTCGCCAACGCCATCGAGTTTAACCAGGACACCCAAAGCCTGCCGTTGGGCCGAGCCATGCAAGTGCTCGAAGACCCGACCGATGCCCTCACCATCGCGGATGTGATCGCGCCGTCCGCCACCGCGCAGTTCAAGCCCCACGATAAAGACACCCTGAATGCTGGCTACTCGCGCTCGGTGTTCTGGCTCAAGGTCAATCTGCATTACCTACCCACTAATCCCGAAGCGCAGCGCACCTGGTTGCTGGAGCTGGCGTACCCGCCGCTCGACCATCTTGACCTCTACCTGCCCGACAACACCGGCACTTATCGGCTGGCAGGACGTACCGGGGATGCGCTGCCGTTTTCCGCCCGTGAGATCCGCCAGAACAACTACTTGTTCAAGCTCGACTTCACGCCGGGCGAGGCAAAAACCGTGTACCTGCGCCTGCAAAGCGAAGGGTCGATCCAGGCGCCTGTGACGCTGTGGTCCAGCACCGCCTACCTGGAACAACAGCCGCTGCGCCTGTATGTGCTGGGCCTGATCTATGGCGTGTTGCTGGGGATGCTGGTCTATAACCTGTTCATCTACCTTAGCGTGCGCGACACCAGCTACCTCTATTACATCTTTTATATCGCCTCGTTTGGCATGTATCAGCTGTCGGTCAACGGTGCGGCGGTGGAGTATTTCTGGCCGAACAATCCTTGGTGGGCGAATGCCGCGACGCCATTCCTGATCGGCTCGGCGGCGTTGTTCGGCAGTCTGTTTGCGCGCAGCTTTTTGCACACGGCCCAGCACAGTCGCTGGATCAACCGGCTGTTGCTGGCGCTGGTGGCCTGCGGTGGCGTGGTGATGCTGCTGTCGTTGATGACCAGCTACGCGCTGGCGCTGCGCCTGGCCACCGGTTTAGCCCTGGTGTTTACCGTGACTATTTTTGTCGCCGCCATCAAGGCCTGGTATTGCGGCCAGCGGGTGGCGCGCTATTTCATCATCGCCTGGTCGGCGTTCCTGCTAGGTGGAGTGGTGAATACGCTGATGGTGCTGGGCTATCTGCCCAACGTATTCCTGACCATGTACGCCAGCCAGATCGGTTCGGCTATTGAAGTGGCGCTGCTGTCCCTGGCTCTGGCCGACCGCATCAATTCCATGCGCGAGCAACAAGCGCAGATCCTGCTCGATGCCAGCCAAAAACTTGAAGTGCTCAACCAGCAATTGGCCCGCAGCAACCGCCTCAAGGACGAGTTCCTCGCCACCCTGACCCACGAACTGCGTACGCCCATGAACGGCGTGATCGGCTCCCTCGAACTGATGCAGACCGTGCCCCTGGACGCAGACCTGGCGCAATACCATCAAACCGCCGCCGGTTCGGCACGGGACATGATGCGCATGGTCAACGGCATTCTTACCCTCACCGAATTGCAGGCCGGCCGCTTGAGCGCCCAACCCCAGGTATTCAGCCTGCGCGGTACGCTCGACACCTTGCGCCAGCAGTTCACCGCCAGCGCCCAGAGCAAAGGCCTGGCGTTCTCCATCGATGTGGCGGACGAGTTGCCGGACCGCGTACTGGGCGACGCCGACAAACTGCTGCAGTGCCTGGATTGCCTGCTGGACAACGCCTTTAAGTTCACCCACGAAGGCGCGGTGCGCGTGCGCGTGGTCGGTGTGCCGCAGAGTGGCGGTGGCTTGCGCTTGAGCTTTATCGTGACCGACACCGGAATCGGCTTTGCTTTCCTCGACGAGGCGACCCTGTATCAGCGGTTCTTCCAACTGGATGGCTCCATGACCCGCGAGTACGGTGGCCTGGGTATCGGCCTGGCGATCTGCCGGCAACTGATCGAGCTGCTGGGCGGGCGTCTCACCCATCATTCCGAGCCGCGCAAAGGCAGCCGCTTCCAGCTTGAAGTGGAGGTCAGTCCCCTAGCACCTGAATCCCGGCCTGCGCCGGATAAGCAGCGCGCACCTCAGGAGTGCTCGGTGCTGCTGGTGGACGACAACAGCGTCGGCCAACTGGTAGTGCGCGGCATGCTGCTCAAACTCGGATACCGGGTGAAAACCGTGGACACCGGCCCGAACGCGTTGGCTGCCTTGCAAGCAGGAGATTTCGACGCAGTACTGTTGGATATCCCTGAAGGTGGCTTCTCGTTGTGTTGTCAGATCCGTGCACTTCCTGGCTGCGGTGAGTTACCGGTAATCGCCTTGAGTACGTCGCTGAATGCGTCGGAGCGTGAGCGCTGCCATGGCATCGGCCTCTCCGATCGCCTGGCCAAGCCTGTGCGTTTCGAGGCCTTACAGGCGGTGTTGGAGCGTCGGTTGCTGTGTCCTGTAGAGGGCGAAAGCGCCGGACATTCGGCGGGTATGCCACTTTTTTAAGCGGTATGACGGTGCTTAACTGAATTTCAGGCCTCAACTGAACGTGGCCTTTTTCCAGGAGGCCCGTCATGAACCTGCATCAGTTTGCCGAAACCCACGACGTCACCAACCAGCCACCGTCCCTGGACGGCACCAACCTGTACCGTATCGATTTGCCCCTGCAGGAATGGTCGGGCCGCTTTGGTGCTGGCTGGGCAGAAGCGCGTATCGATGCCTATGGAGCGCTGGCCGGTGGGCCGTTGATGAAGGCCGGGTTCCTGGCGAACCAGAACAAACCGGTGTTCAGCAGCCATGACCGATATGGCCATCGCATCGACCTGGTGGAGTTTCACCCGGCTTACCACGAACTCATGCGCACGGCCGTCGAACATGGCTTGCCGTCGCTGCCGTGGGCGCATCCGCAGTCCGGTGCCCATGTGGCCCGCGCCGCCATGACCTACCTGCACAGCCAGGCCGAAGCCGGCACCGGCTGTCCGTTGACCATGACGTTCGCCTGTGTACCCGCCCTGCGCCTGCAACCGGACCTGGCCAAGACCTGGCTGCCGAAAATCCTCAATACCCAATACGACCCGCGCAATGTCGGCATCGCTCACAAGGCCGGTGCCACTATCGGCATGGCCATGACCGAGAAACAGGGCGGCACCGACGTGCGCGCCAACACCACTCGCGCCTACCCGGTGGGTGCCGGCGGTCCGGGCCAGGCCTATGAACTGGTAGGCCACAAGTGGTTCTGCTCGGCACCGATGTGCGATGCCTTCCTGACCCTGGCGCAAACCGACAAGGGTCTGACCTGCTTCCTACTGCCCCGGCACCGCCCGGATGACACGCGCAACGAGTTCTACATCCAGCGCTTGAAAAACAAACTGGGCAACTGCTCCAACGCCTCCAGCGAAGTAGAGTTCCGTGGCGCCCTGGCCTGGATGATCGGTGAGGAAGGGCGTGGCGTTCCGACTATCATCGAAATGGTCGCCATGACCCGCTTCGATTGCATGGTCGGCTCCAGCGCATTGATGCGCCAGGCATTGACCCAAGCCAGCCATCATTGTGCCCATCGTTTGGTGGGGGGGCGGGTGCTCAGCGAACAACCCTTGATGCAAAACGTGCTGGCGGACCTGGCGTTGGAAAGCGAGTCCGCGTTGGCCCTGAGCATGCGCATGGGCCGCGCATTGGATCATTTGGGCGATGAGCAGGAAGCCAAGTTCGCCAGGCTCGTAACAGCCGTGGGCAAGTATTGGATCTGCAAACGCGCCCCGGCCATGATCAATGAAGCCGCCGAGTGCATGGGCGGTGCCGGGTACGTCGAGGACAGCATCCTACCGCGCCTGTACCGTGAGGCGCCGGTGAATTCGACGTGGGAAGGTTCTGGCAACGTGCAGTGCCTGGACGTGCTGCGCGCGTTGTCAAAAGAGCCGGGCGTGCTGGAAGCGCTGTTTGTCGAGCTGGGGGATGGGCATGGCGACAAGCTACTGGCGCGGCATATCGAGCAATTGAAGTCAGCCTTTATGGACACCCAGGACATCCAATACCGTGCGCGCCAGCTTACCGAAGACATCGCCGTGGCGTTGCAGGCCAAGCTGTTGCTGGAAGCCGGCAATGCGGCGGTCAGCGATGGGTTTATCGCCAGTCGCTTGGGCGAATCGTCCGGTCGAGTGTATGGCACCCTGCCGCGTGGCGTGGACGTGGCGGCGATTGTCGCCAGGTCCACACCTTGTTGATTGCATTCAAAGTTTGCGTCTGACGGGGATACAGGCAAGATAAAGGCCTGCAAGTCAGAACACAGGATGCTTACCGTGACCGAAGCTTTTGTTGTCGTTCAAACCGCTGAAGAAGCCGTGGACCGGCTGGCGGCCCTGCATGAGCGTGCCACGGGCGCGCTCAATCAAGCCCTCAAGCAATACCTCAAGGACCGCGTCGAACCCGACGCCGAACAACGTGCGTTGTTCCGCTATCCGGAACTGCGCCTGACCTACCACTGCCACGGCGAAGTCCCACAGACCACCCGGGCGTATGCCAAGGTTCAGTTACCAGGGACCTACAGCGTTACCGTCACCCATCCTGCGGCGTTTCGTAAATACCTGCTGGAGCAACTGGTGCCGCTGATGCACGACTTCACCGTGACGGTGGAAGTGGGCGTCAGCCAGCAGAACATCCCATACCCTTACGTAGTGGAGCAGGGTGATGAACTGGCCGGCTCCGGCGTGACTGCGGCGACCCTGGCCCGCGTGTTCCCGAGTACCGACCTGTCGGCCGCCACTGATGGCATCGCCGATGGCCTGTACGACTGGGAAAACACTGACCCGCTGCCCCTGGCGTTGTTCGATGCGGCGCGCGTGGACTTTTCCCTGCGCCGCCTGGTGCACTACACCGGCAGCGATTGGCGCCATGTGCAGCCGTGGATCCTGCTGACCAACTACCACCGTTATGTCGACCAGTTCATCCTGCATGGCCTGGAACAACTGCGCAGCGACCCGCGTTTTATCCGCATGGTGCTGCCGGGCAACGTAGTGATCGACAAAGCGATGGACCACGGTGAAGCCTCCGCGATTGCTGCCGGGGTGGTGTGGCACCGTTATCAGATGCCGGCTTATCACTTGCAAGCCACTGACGGCCACGGCGTGACCCTGGTCAACATTGGCGTCGGCCCGTCCAACGCGAAGAACATCACCGACCACCTGGCCGTGCTGCGTCCGCATTGCTGGCTGATGATCGGCCACTGTGGCGGCCTGCGCCAATCCCAGACCATCGGCGATTACGTGCTGGCTCACGCTTACATGCGCCGCGACGGGATTCTCGACCGCGTCGTGCCGCCGAACATCCCGATCCCGGCCCTGGCCGAAGTGCAGTTGGCCTTGCAGCAAGCGGCGGCCAACGTCACCGGCGAAAAAGGCGAAGAGCTGAAAAAACGCCTGCGCACCGGCACTGTGTTGACCTACGACGACCGTAACTGGGAACTGCGCTGGGCACAGGAGCGGCCGCTGATCAACCTGTCCCGCGCCGTGGCCGTGGACATGGAAAGCGGCACTATCGCCGCCCAGGGTTATCGCTTGCGGGTGCCGTACGGCACTTTGCTGTGTGTGTCGGATAAGCCACTGCACAGTGAGATCAAGCTGCCCGGTTCGGCCAACGCATTCTATGAGCGTGCGGTCAGTCAGCACTTGAAGATCGGCATCGAGGCGGTGGATTTGCTGCGTACCGAACTCAACTCGCTGCACTCGCGCAAACTGCGCAGCTTCGACGAGCCGCCGTTCCGCTAAGCGGTTGGGATGGTCATTTAACGGTCAGGCCACTAGCATTGTCGGTCCTGACCGTTAGATGTTCCTTCGCCATGTCCCGTCCCACCCGTCCCGATTCGCGCCGCCCAGGCGTGAAACCTCCGTATTCCGCAGCGCGGCGTGTCGCCAAGGCGCCACCGGCCGAGCCGAAACTGATCCTGTTCAATAAACCCTTTGACGTGCTGACCCAATTCAGCGACGAAGGCGGGCGCGCGACGCTCAAAGATTTCATCGACATCCCCGGCATCTACCCGGCGGGCCGCCTGGACCGTGACAGCGAAGGCTTGTTGTTGCTGACCAACGATGGCCAGTTGCAGGCGCGGATTGCCGACCCCAAGCACAAGTTGGCGAAAACCTACTGGGTGCAGGTGGAAGGCGAACCGACCGAAGAGCAACTGCAACGCTTGCGCGACGGTGTCGAACTGAATGACGGCAAGACCTTGCCTGCGCAAGCGCGGCAGTTGGATGAGCCCGAGTTATGGCCGCGTAACCCGCCGGTGCGCTTTCGCAAAAACATACCGACTTACTGGCTTGAATTGGTGATTCGCGAGGGGCGTAATCGCCAGGTGCGGCGCATGACCGCCGCCGTGGGCTTGCCCACCCTGCGTCTGGTGCGCGTGCGCATTGGCGACTGGTCGATTGACTGCCTGGATCAAGGCCAGTGGAAGGAAGTGCCGGCGCGCTTATAAGGCGCCGGACTCGATCAGGCCGATCACCACGCTCTTGATGATGAACGCGGCCACGCCCAGGCCCAAGACGAAGAACAGGATGAACGAGCCAAAACGCCCGGCCTTGGACTTCTTCGCCAGGTCCCAGACGATAAAGCCCATGAAAATGATCAGGATCGTGACCAGGCCGGTCATCATCCATTCTTCGAAGAGGGCGGGGTCGATGTTGTTCATGGCGAATTTTCCGACAAAGGCAGGCGGGTAGTATAAGGCAGCGTCTGAGGCGCAACATTGACCTGAGTCGGCGCGGTCAATGTGGGAGCTGGCTTGCCTGCGATAGCATCACCTCGGTTTTGCTGACACACCGAGTCGCCTGCATCGCAGGCAAGCCAGCTCCCACATTGTTGAGTGGTGATCTCAGGTTCTTAGGTGCGTCAGCGGCAATTCGGTGCTGTTGAGCACCTGATTCAGCACAAAGCTGGAGCGCACGCTGGTCACACCTTCAATGCGGGTCAGGTGACCTAGCAGCAGTTTCTGATAGTGATCCATGTCCGGCACCACCACTTTCAACTGATAGTCCGCATCCATCCCGGTGACCAAACTGCATTCCAGCACCTGGGGCAGGGTGCGGATTGCCGCTTCGAAGTTTTCGAAACGTTCGGGCGTGTGGCGGTCCATGCCGATCAGCACATAGGCGGTCAGACTCAGGCCAAGCATCTTGCGGTCGAGCAAGGCGACCTGGCGAGCGATGTAGCCGTCGTCCTCCAACTGCTTGACCCGGCGCGAGCACGGCGAAGGCGACAAGCCGATGCGTTCGGCCAACTCCTGGTTGGAGATCCTCGCATCACGTTGCAATTCCGCCAAAATACTCAGGTCGTATCGGTCAAGCTTGCTCATTGGGATGGCCTTTGTCGTAACTATTGCGGTGAATTATCCATGAAGGGTTAAAAATTGCGCAAGCACTGTTTATTGACGCAATCTTCGCAATCATCTGCCGGGCGCTGGCGGGTATCTTTATCAACAGAATCACCGCCTGGACAACAGTCCAAAGCAGCCCGCCCAATCAGGCCCGCTGCGGCCGCCACCCCAGCAGGGTTGAGCCGGCCTCCAGGCTGCACACTGTCCACAAGACGGCGTGAGGTGAGCCAACGTCAAAAGCGTTGAGCCAGGACGAAGTTCTCAAGGGGTGGCCGACGGGTCACCCCTTTTCTTTTGCCTGCTGATAACCTGTCCGAGAACCGGGCCTGGCTTTTCCAGTCTCATGGACAGGCCCTAATCCGCAGTGAGGAATAGCATGAAGCGCATCTGGCGTTTGGCAGGTGTAGGTTTGCTGATGGTCACCGTTGGCGCCCAGGCAGTGGCCGACGAACGTGATACCGGGCCGCGCAGTGAGGGCGGTGGTCAGCATGAAAGAGGGCCGGAGGGCGGACGGCCAGGAGGCGGTAATGAACAGCCGCGTCCGCAGAACAACCCACCACGTCAGGAAAACAACCAGCCGCGCCCGCAGAATCAGCATTTTGATCGCGCAGGCCAGAACGGTGGTGGCCAATGGCAAGGGCGTCCCCAGGGCAATGAGCAGGGGCGGCCCCAGCCACAACCACAGCCGTCGAACAACCTGCCGATCCAGAGTCGCCCCGACACCGTGCGCCAGACCCAGGAACCGCGTCAGGGCTATTACCGTGACATCCCTCGACGCAATGACGGCAACCAACACTGGGAGGCCGGCGGCCCAGGCTCGCGCCCCGGTGACAACCGCTGGCCTGGTCGCCCTGACGGCCATGGCAACGGCTGGGGCCCAGGCCCGCAGCATCGCCCAGGTTATGTGATCGACCGCTTCCCTGATCGCAATTACCGCGTGCCTTACCGTGGCCAGGACTACTTCTACTCCGGCGGCTATTGGTATCGCCCGCAAGGCCCGCGCTATGTGGTGGTGACGCCGCCCTACGGCATCCGTGTGCATTACCTGCCGGACTACGCGCGTGAAGTGTGGATCGGCAGCGCGCTGTTCTTCCTCGCGGCGGGTTCCTACTACACCTACGAAAGCAGCTCCCAGCAATACGTGGTGGTGCAACCACCAGCCGCCGTACCGGCACCGCAGCCCGCGCCGCAAGGCAATGGTTATGATGTGGTGGCGTATCCGGCCAACGGCCAGTCACCGGCCCAGGTGCAGCAGGACGGTTATGACTGTTATCGCTGGGCCGTGCAGCAAAGTGGCTTCGACCCGCAGCAAGTCACCTACGCCCCCGATCCGGCGGTGGTGCAAACCTACCGCCAGGCCCAGGGCAACTGCCTGAGCAGCCGCGGTTATCAGGTGCAGTACTAGGTTTTATTGCCTGTGACCACTTCCCGCGGGTCGGCGTGCACCAGCACTTCGGCGCGCGGGTAGGCCTTGTGAATCGCATCGGCGGCCTGGTCGCTGATGCCGTGGGCCACTGACAGCGTCAATTCCCCCGGCAATTCCAGGTGCAGTTGCACAAACCAGTGGCTGCCGGAAATCCGCGTGCGCAAATCATGCGCGCCCAATACACCCGGTACGCCACGGGCCAGTTCGAGCATGTGCTGGCTCACGTCCGGCGGCAGTTCTTCATCCATCAACACCGCAAAGCTTTCACGGGCGATCTGGATGGCGCTCCATAAGATGTAAGCGGCAATGCCCAGTCCGAACCAGGCATCGACCTGATGGTAGCCAAACCCTGCCAGCACCAGCGCTACCAAGATGCTGCCGTTGAGCATCAGGTCGGAGCGGTAATGCAATGAGTCCGCGCGCACGGCGTTGGAGCCGGTTTCGCGGATCACCCGGTGTTGCAGCATCAGCAAAGCCACGGTCAGTACCAGGGAAAACACGATCACGCCAATGCTCAACCACGGTGCGCCCACCGGTTCCGGATGTTGCAGGCGCTGATAGGCCTGGAACGCGATCAACACCGCACTGCCGCCGATAAACAGCGCCTGCGCCATGCCCGACAGCGACTCCGCCTTGCCGTGCCCATAACGGTGATCGTCATCGGCCGGGCGCAACGCGTAATGCACCGCCACCAGGTTCAGCAGCGAGGTCACGCCATCCAGCAGTGAGTCGGTCAACCCGGCAAGCATGCTCACCGAGCCGCTGAGCCACCAGGCGATGGCCTTGGTGATAATCAGCGCACAAGCCACGCCCACCGAGGCGCGGGTGGCCAGGCGCAAGAGCCTGGCGTGTTCGGGACTGCTGGTCATAGGCGGCTCGGATCCTTAAGCGGCGGGTTGCAGGCCCAGGCTGGCGAGCTGTTGCACACTGCCCTTGAACTGGATCATGCGCGGGTCGTCGAGTGGCAGGCTGCGGCCGGTTTCTTTCTGGATGATGCTTTGCAGCTTGGCGTTGTCGACCTTGCCGTCGGCGCCAATGGCTTCGTGGAGTTTCTGCGGATCGACCTGGGCGGTCTTGCCCGGTTCGAAGTAGATAGCGCCGGTGGCGAAGTCCACGCCGAACGCGATCAGGCCGGGGATCACATAGAACAGCAGGCCCACGGCGTCGAGCACGGCAATGGTCGGGTCGATCTTGCCGTCGATCTGGCCACGGCGGTCCGGGTAGAAGATCGAACCGCAGGCCGTCAATTGGCTCAGCAGGGTGACGGCGAGGACACCGCCAATGACTCGGGAAGCGATACGCATGGAAAATCTCCTGAACACGATTGATACGGGACTATATGACAATACTGCCGAGCAACACCGCTCTAATGTGGGAGCTGGCTTGCCTGCGATGGCATCACCTCGGTTTATTTGAAAGACCGAGTTGTCAGCATCGCAGGCAAGCCAGCTCCCACCTTTGACCGCGTTGCCAGGCGCAGCCGGTGGTGTTTTTCAGACCAGCGTCGGCATCCGGCAGTTCGCCGTTATACTCGCCGCTCTGCTTTGGAGCCAGTATGAATTCGTTGCCGATTGATGAAGTTTTACCTGCACTGCGTGACGCCTTGGCGAATCGCCATGAAGCCGTGCTCGAAGCGCCCCCCGGCGCCGGTAAAACCACCCGCGTGCCCTTGGCGTTATTGAACGAACCCTGGCTGGCCGGGCAGACCATCCTGATGCTCGAACCCCGCCGTCTTGCAGCCCGTGCGGCGGCCGAACGCCTGGCCAGTGAACTGGGCGAGAAGGTCGGCGAAACCGTCGGCTATCGCATTCGTCTGGACAGCAAGGTCGGCCCCAATACGCGCATCGAGGTGGTTACCGAAGGCATCCTCACCCGCCGCCTGCAGGATGACCCGGCGCTGGACGGCGTGGGTTTGCTGATCTTCGACGAATTCCACGAACGCAGCCTCGACGCCGACCTGGCACTGGCCCTGAGCCTCAACGGCCGCGAACTGTTTCGCGATGATCAACCGCTGAAAATCCTGCTGATGTCCGCCACCCTAGAAGGCGAACGCCTGGCCAGTCTGCTGGACGACGCGCCGATCCTGCGTAGCGAAGGGCGTATGTTCCCGGTGCAGATGCGCTGGGGCCGACCTTACCAGCCCGGTGAGTTCATCGAGCCGCGTGTGGTGCAGACCATTCTCGAAGCCCTGCACGACGAAACTGGCAGCGTGCTGGTTTTCCTACCGGGGCAGGCCGAGATTCGTCGGGTCAACCAGCAACTGGCCGACGCCCTCGGCGAGCGCACCGATGTGTTGTTGTGCCCGCTGCATGGCGAACTGGACCTGAACGCCCAACGCGCTGCTATCGATCCAGCACCCGCCGGTAAACGCAAAGTAGTACTGGCGACCAACATCGCCGAGACCAGCCTGACCATCAATGGCGTGCGCGTGGTGATTGATGCCGGGCTGGCGCGAGTACCGCGTTTCGACCCCGGCAGCGGCATGACCCGCCTCGATACCCAACGTATCTCTCGCGCCAGCGCCACCCAGCGCGCCGGCCGGGCAGGGCGCCTGGAGCCGGGCGTGTGTTATCGCTTGTGGTCCGAAGACCAGCACGAAGGCCTGGCCGCTTACGGCAGTGCGGAAATCCTCGCCGCCGACCTGGCCGGACTGGCTTTGCAGCTCGCGCGTTGGGGTGTCACGCCCAACCAACTGGTGTGGCTGGATGTGCCGCCGACCGCCGCGTATGCCCAGGCCCAGGATTTGCTGGTGCGCCTCGGTGCTTTGAATGAAGACAAACTCACCGCCCATGGGCAGAAGATGGCCGAGTTGCCGGCCCATCCGCGTATCGCCCATCTGCTGCTGCGCGGGCAGGATTTTGGATTAGCGGCGACGGCCTGCGATGTGGCCGCATTGCTGGGAGAGCGCGACATCCTGCGCGGTGGCGGTGCGGATTTGCACAGTCGATTGGCGCTGTTGTCCGGCGAAGAACGCGCACGCGGTACCCAAGGCGGCGTGCAGCGGGCCAGGCAACTGGCGCGACAATATCGTGGTTACTTAAGAGGCCAGGCCACTCAAGCCGTTGCCGACCCCGACCACCCGCGCTGGCTCGGTGCCTTGCTGGCGCTGGCCTACCCGGATCGCGTCGCCCAGCAACGTCGCCCCGGCGGTGCGGAATATCGCCTGGCCAACGGCCGCGCGGCGCTGTTCGCCGAAGCCGACAGCCTGATGAAACAGGCCTGGCTGGTCATCGCCGACCTGGGCAGTCGCCAGGGCCAGCGCGAAGAGCGTATCTACCTGGCGGCGGATTTTGATCCGGCGCTGTTCGACACGGTGCTGGCCGAGCAAGTGCGCAATGTCGACCAACTTGACTGGGACGAACGCGAAGGTGTCCTGCGCGCCGAACGCCAGCGCAAGGTCGGTGAACTGGTGCTCAGCCGCGAACCGCTGACCGGCCTCGACGAATCCGCTCGCAGCCAGGCGCTGGTCAACCTGGTACGTCGCAAAGGCCTGGAACTGCTGCCGTGGACGCCGGAACTGCGCCAATGGCAGGCCAGGGTCATGCTGTTGCGCCAACTCGACGCCGGTAAAACCAGCGAATGGCCCGATATTAGTGACAAAGCTTTGCTCGCCAGCCTCGAACACTGGCTGATGCCTTACCTGGGCAAAGTCTCGCGCCTGAGCCATTTTGCCAACCTCGATATCTCCAGCTTCCTGCACAACCTGCTGCCCTGGCCACTGCCCCAACGTTTGGACGAACTGGCGCCACAGCATGTGAAAGTGCCATCGGGTTCGTCAGTGCGTTTGGACTACAGCGAACAGCCACCGATCCTGGCGGTACGCTTGCAGGAATTGTTCGGGCTGGCCGACACCCCGCGCATTGCTGGAGGGCGCCAAGTGGTGAAGCTGCATTTGCTGTCCCCAGCGCGGCGGCCGGTGCAGGTGACGCAGGACCTGGCGAACTTCTGGCGCAGTACCTATGCCGAGGTGAAGAAGGATTTGAAGGGGCGGTACCCGAAGCACTATTGGCCGGATGACCCGCTGGTGGCGGAGGCGACGGCGCGGATCAAACCGCGCAAGTGACTACTGGGCGGCAGGTAGCAGAAACCGCGCAATCACCGGTAAATGGTTGGAAATACGCAACGTATCCTCCTGCCGCACCTTGGCTTCCACCCGTTTGATCCGCGGGCTGTGGAACAGGTAATCCAGCGTACGATCCGGGCCGTCTACGCTTGGGTCGTTGGGGAAGTTCGTCAGCCATTTCTCACGATCAATCCCGCTGGATTGGCTGTTGCTCGGGATCATTGGGTATTTGTCCCACAGCAAATGCAGCTCGCTGTCCGGCGAATACTGCCCGCGTTTGGTGGCGTCCAGGCGTAGGAATTGCCCCAAGGGCAGCAGATTGAAATCCCCGCCGATCAGCCAGGGCGTGCCACGGCCCTCGAATTTATCCAGCAGTTTGACCGTAGTTTTCACCTGATCCTGCACCGCGCTGCGCCCAGGGGCATCGCCATCCAGGCGGGTGTTGAGCACCGCGAGTTGGCCGCCATCGCTCAAGGGCAGGTAAGTCAGCAGCAAAGCCGGCTTGGGTTGGAACTGGCGGCTGATGATATTGGCCTCGGGCGCCGGTAGTTGCAGGCGTTCGGCGTGTTCGATCTGGTAACGGCTGAGGGTCGCCAGTTTGCGGCCGACGCTGCCGAAGATGTGCAGGTTTGGCACGAAGTCGGCTTTCCAGTCGAAGGCCTGGGCGCTGCAGGAGTAGAGGTCGACCAGGCGCTCCTGCAAAAGGGCCAGTTGGTCCTGGTAGTGAGAAGGCTTGGCGTTTTCGTCGAGCTCCTGCAACAGCAGGATGTCGGGTTGTTCGTCGCGGATGACCCGTGCCACTTCGTCGAGGCTGGCGGCCATGTCTTCCACGGTGGGGCGGTCGTCCGGGCCGCTGCCGTCGGAGGTGTCGTACCAGAACACATAATTTTTGCCGGCCAGGTATTGCACGTTCCAGGTCATGACCTTAAGTGCCTGCCCCGGCAATAGTGTCGGCGCACGCGGCGCGACGCAGCTCACCGGCAGGGTTTCCTTCGCCTCGGGGCGCCAGGTCAGGCTGTAGATCAGGGCGGTCAGCAAGCCTGCGACGATCAGCAGGCTCAGCAAGGTGATGCGCAATAAACGGGTCATCGGCTCGGCTTATAGCGTTTCAGAGGTGGCACGGAGCATATCACCGCGCGTCGGCATCGCCACCGATCAGCATGAATAAACGAAACAGCACCACGCTGGTAAACAGTTGGAGGAAGCTGTGGGCACTGTCCAACAGCAAGCCAATCAGCGGCGCAGGTGTTGGATACGCTGCAACGCTGGCGCCCTTGAGCAACCACAGTGGCGTCATCACGCACAGCAGGCACACCAGGATCAGCCAGAAATGCCCACGGCTCAGGCGGAAGCTTTCCTTCATCGCCTCCAACGCCGGCATGCCGCGCAGCACCAGCAGGTACTCGGCAAACGCCAGCACCACCATCAGCCACAGCCCCGGCAGGAAATACAGCGACAGGCCCAGCAGAATCAGCAGCGTGCTCATCGCCGTCAGCAGGGCGAAGCGCGGCCACAGGGTAAGGGCCATGGCCCAGACATCTTTAGTGCGCGGCGACTCGCCACGGGTGCGAGCATCCAGAAACAGGATCAGCGCGCCGGTATACAGCGGGTACACCAGCAACCCCACCACCACGCTGTAGCCGGGAAACGCATCCGGGCCGACGACGTGGTTGAGCACCTGTTGCAGCAGGGCTTCGAAAATCACCAACGGCAGACACAGTTGGACGATGGCGCCCAGGTTGCGTTGGGTGAAACGGAAGGAGTCGCGCAGCACGTCTAACGGATTCATCAAGTTCATCGCAGGCCTGAAAGCAAGGGCAACACTTTAACCGATCATCACCGGAGGTAAGCAAACGTAAACCTTGAGTAAAGACCATTGAAACAACTCGTAACACCCCCATAACTAGGGCGGCGCCTGATTAAAGGCGAGACCACGATTTCTACCGGCAATCTAACGAGGTCGCCATGAACAGCGAAGAGCAAACCCTGATCGATGGACTGTTTTCACGGTTGCAACAAGCCGAAACGGACTCAGCCCCCCGCGACGCCCAGGCCGAAGCGCGGATCAAGGAGCACATGACGCGCCAACCGGCGGCCGGGTATTACATGACCCAGTCGATCCTGGTGCAGGAACACGCGCTCAAGAGCCTCGACGCGCAGAACAAGCAGCAGGCGCAGCAGATCCAGCAATTGCAAGATGAACTGCAGCGGGCCAAATCCGCGCAGCCTGCTCCGGCGAGCAGCGGCGGTTTCCTGTCGAGCATCTTTGGCGGCGGCGGTTCCCGTGATCAGCAGCCGGCTCAAAGTGCACCGCCGTCTTCTGGTGGCGGCTGGCGCGAACCGGCGCGGCCTGGGTTCAGCCAACCTGCCCCGCAGCAGAACTATCAACAGCCTGCTCCAGCCGCTCCGGTGGGCAGCGGCTTCCTCGGCGGCGCGATGAAAACCGCTGCCGGCGTGGCCGGTGGTGTGTTGCTGGCCGAAGGCATCAGCAGCCTGTTCAACCACAATTCGCAACAGCCGCAAGTCGTGGAAGAAATCATTCGTGAGGAGCCAGCGCCTGCCAGTGACAACGGCAACTGGGGCAATGATGACCAGAAGTACGCCGGCAACGACAGCTGGGGCAGCAACAATTCGGACAGCTTTGCCGACAGCGATTATTCCGACGATTCTTCCTCCTTCGGCGACGACGATTCCTTCGTCTGACCCACCCAGACCGGGGCGACTCGTTGCCCCGGTCTGATTTTTCCCGGAAACCTTCTCGCGGCTGGCATACTTGCACCCTTTCCGGGCCCTGGCGCCTGGCTGTCATGAGGAAGTGCGGTGAAGAAAATTGCAGTGTTCGCCGATGTGCAAAACCTCTATTACACCGTCCGCCAGGCCTATGGTTGCCACTTCAACTACGCTGCGTTGTGGGCTGACATCAGCTCGCGCGGGCAGATAGTCGAGGCGTACGCGTATGCCATCGACCGTGGCGACAGCAAGCAGCAGCAATTCCAGCAGATCCTGCGCAACCTGGGCTTTACGGTAAAACTCAAGCCCTACATCCAGCGCAGCGACGGTTCGGCCAAGGGCGACTGGGACGTGGGCATCACCCTCGACATCATGGACGCCGCCGACCACGTCGACGAAATCGTGCTGGCCTCCGGCGACGGTGATTTCGACATGCTGCTCGACCGGGTTATCCACAAGCATGGCGTCGAGGCCGTGGCCTATGGCGTACCGGGGCTGACGGCCAACTCATTGATACGCGCCGCCAGCCGGTATGTGCCGATCGAAGGCGCGTTGTTGCTCAAATAAATGCTAAGACGGAGTTGGAACAGGTTTGGAACGTATAGCGGTC
The DNA here is from genome assembly GCF_003970195.1 of Pseudomonas sp. C 49-2. Lineage (NCBI taxonomy): Bacteria > Pseudomonadati > Pseudomonadota > Gammaproteobacteria > Pseudomonadales > Pseudomonadaceae > Pseudomonas > Pseudomonas sp. C 49-2. Next base: position 156,239 of record NZ_RXYG01000008.1, on the reverse strand, counting down.
ATCGACTTTGAAACCACCGGCATCACCCCGAGCAGCCGTTGCCGGGCCACGGAAATCGCGGTGGTCATCCTTGAGCGTGGCCAGATCGTGGACCGCTACCAGAGCCTGATGAAAACCGGCGTGCACGTGCCCGCGTTCATCGAACAACTCACCGGCATCAGCAACGCCATGCTGCGCAGCGCGCCGCCGGCGGAGCGGGTGATGAATGAGGTCAATGAGTTCGTCGGCGTCACGCCGTTGCTGGCGCACAACGCCGCGTTCGACCAGAAGTTCTGGGACTTTGAGCTGGGTCTGATCCGCCGCACCCGTTTGCAGAAGTTCGCCTGTTCGCTGCTGCTGGCGCGTCGCCTGATGCCATCGGCGCCCAACCACAAGCTCGGCACGTTGAACGCCTACGCCCAACTGCCCCACACCGGCAAGGCTCACCGGGCGATGGCGGATGCGGAGATGGCCGCCAACCTCACGGCCCACCTGGCCCAGGAACTGCGCGGGACCCATGGCTTGCGTGAACTGACCCATGATCTGCTGTGCACCTTGCAGAAAGTGCCGGCGGCGAAGATCAATGAACACCTGAAGAAGCATCGCGGGTTCTGAGCTCGCCACAAATCCGTGTGGGAGCGGGCTTTTGTGGTGAGCGGGCTTTTTGTGGTGAGCGGGCTTGCCCCGCGCTGGGCTGCGTAGCAGCCCCAAAACCTGACACTCCGTTCTAACTGAAAGAACGCGGCGCCCTTAATTGGGGCTGCTCCGCAGCCCAGCGCGGGGCAAGCCCGCTCACCACAACGTCTCGGTTGTCAGGCTATTGTGGCTGCACACACTCCAACGCCCGATCCACCACCCCCTTCGCCATCCCCACAAAATGCATCACTGCCCGCTGCTGCGCGCTCAGTACCTCAGCCGAGTCCTGCACCGTCTCCACCGCGCAATGCAGCAGATCCGCCGCATGGGCGAGGGCGTCTTCGAAGCTCAGGTTGTCGTTCAGAATGAAATGGGGCGCATCCGGTGAGGACGCTTTGAGGTAGTAGTCGATGGCGCGGCGGTTGAGCAGGGCGTCTTCGCTGAGGAAGGCTGCGCCGTTGCCAGTTGATGCGAAAGTTGCTTTGACCATGTCGAAACTCCAGGTTATTTAACTCGCTCCTTCTGTCAATTTCGGCTTGCACTTCCGGTCATCGATGGGTCGATGACGCGAGGCAGGTTAGTCGTGCAGTCTCGGTGTAACAAGAGGGTTAGAACTTGCTCGGAAAATTCCCGCAAGTGAATACGACCGGTCTTGCTGGCCTTTAAAAACGGCCCTCTGATATCTATTCAGTTACTCAGGGGGAAAGGAGTTCGGTTAAATGAGGGCCGAGATCAGCGAAAAAGTAATCCAACTGTTCGTCAACATCATTGGCTTCATCGACCGAAGCCAGGTGACGGAACAAACGGATTTCATCCGCGACTTCAAGATCATTGATGACGACCTGACCTGCTTCGTCATGCAGATCAAATGGCAATTCAATCTGCAAGCCACTCAGGCAGATTGGGATCACATCACCACGATCAAGCAGATTGTCGATTTGATTGTTGAGCGCTCAAATCTGCTTTGATGCAACTGACGTCATCGCAGGCAAGCCAGCTCCCACCGTTGGAATGCATTTCAACTGTGGGAGCCGGCTTGCCGGCGATGGCGGCGGTTCAGCCACCATTTTTCCCATTGCCCTCCAACTGCCCCAACGGCACCCGCCGCTCTATCGCGCTCGACAAAATAATCGAGGTCTTGCTGAACCCGAACTTCGCCACGCGGTTGATCAAGCTCTCCAACTCCGGCATCGACCCCACGGCTGCCTGCATGATCACGCACGGATCGCCGGTTACCCGATGGCACTCCGTCAATTCAGGGATTTCCGCCAACGCGTCATACACCTTCTGGCTGCCGTGATTGGTCAACCGTAGCTCAATCACGCACTGAATAGGCAAGCCCACTTTGGACAAGTCCACCTTGGCCTGATACCCGGTGATCACGCCACTGGCCTCCAGCTTGGCCACGCGCTCGGCCACGGCGGGGGCGGAGAGGTTTACCGTGCGGGCCAGTTGCGCGTAGGACGCGCGGCCGTCTTCGAGCAGGGCGCTGAGGAGCATGCGGTCGTATTTGTCCATGATAAGGCTCCGGTTGCGCGTGACTTTCGAAAGCACGGTTTATAGCCTTCACAACCATGCTTTGAAAAGTGTATTGGCGTTTTAAACAGGTTTTGTAACTTATGTTTAACGACCTGTCTTTTTAGAATAAGCCTCCCATCTCCTGCCATAGAGCCGCCCAATGCCTGGCCCACGTCGCTTTCCCTTACCGTTGATCGCCGCCTTTTTTGCGCTGTATGTGATCTGGGGTTCCACCTATCTGGTGATTCGCATCGGCGTGGAGTACTGGCCGCCGTTGTTGCTGGCGGGGATTCGGTTTTGCACGGCCGGGGCGTTGATGTATGGCTTCCTGCGCTGGCGTGGCGTGCCGGCGCCGACGTGGCCGCAGTGGAAAGCAGCCGGGATGATTGGTCTTTTGCTGCTCACCGTGGGCAATGGCGGTGTCAGCGTGGCGGAACACATGGGCGTGTCGTCCGGCGTGGCGGCGCTGGCCGTGGCGACGGTGCCGTTGTTCACCTTGCTGTGTGGGTATTTCTGGGGCGCGCGCAACACTCGCTTGGAGTGGGCGGGGGTGATTCTGGGGATCATCGGCATCGCCATGCTCAATATGGGCAGCACGTTGCAATCGAGCCCGATGGGTGCCGTGTTGCTGTTGGTGGCGGCGGCTTCCTGGGCGTTTGGTTCGGTGTGGAGCCGGCAATTGCCGTTGCCCCAGGGCGCCATGGCCAGTGCTGCGGAGATGCTGGTCGCCGGCGTAGCGCTGTTGTTCGTCAGCGCGCTATCCGGTGAACGCCTGCAGGCCACGCCGCCGCTGGAAGGCTGGCTGGCCCTGGCCTATCTGACGGTGTTCGGCTCGATCATCGCCTTCAACGCCTATATGTACCTGCTCAAGCATGTGCGCCCGGCGGCGGCCACCAGCTATGCCTATGTGAACCCGGCGGTGGCGGTGTTACTGGGGATTGTGTTCGTTGGCGAGACCATCGGTTTGGAAGAAGCCTTGGCCATGCTGGTGATTATCAGCGCCGTCCTGCTGATCAGCCTGCCCCAGTGGCGCAAGCCGAAGGCGGAAATAAGGTAAACTGCGGCGCATTGCGACCTTGCGCTGAATTTTTCCTACGGTAAACACATGACTTTCGCCACCCTTGGCCTGATCGAACCCTTGCTGCGCGCCCTTGAGACGCTTGGCTACCAGACCCCGACGCCGGTGCAGGCGCAAGCCATTCCGGCGGTGCTGGCCGGTCGCGACCTGATGGCCTCGGCCCAGACCGGCACCGGCAAGACCGCCGGTTTCGCCGTGCCGTTGTTGCAACTGTTGACGATGGAAGGGCCGAAAGTCGCCGCCAACTCGGCACGCGCGCTGATCCTGTGCCCGACCCGCGAGTTGGCCGAGCAGGTGCACGCCAGCGTCGCCGAGTACGCACAAAACCTGCCGCTGACCACTTACGCGGTGTACGGCGGCGTGAGCATCAACCCGCAGATGATGAAGCTGCGCAAGGGCGTCGACATCCTGGTCGCCACCCCTGGCCGCCTGATCGACCTGTTCCGCCAGAACGCGCTGAAACTCAACCAGCTGCAAACCCTGGTGCTGGACGAAGCCGACCGCATGCTCGACCTGGGCTTCTCCGAAGAGCTGGCGAACATCTACCGCATGCTGCCGAAGAAGCGCCAGACCCTGTTGTTCTCCGCGACCTTCTCCGATGAGATCCGCACGCTGGCCGGGCAGATGCTCAACGACCCGCTGAGCATCGAAGTCAGCCCGCGCAACGTCGCCACCAACACCGTGAAGCAGTGGGTGGTGCCGGTGGACAAGAAGCGCAAGCCGGAGCTGTTTGTGCACCTGATGCGCAAAGGCCGCTGGAAGCAGGTGCTGGTGTTCGCCAAGACCCGTAACGGCGTGGATGCGCTGGTGGATAAGTTGCAGGGCCTGGGCATCAATGCCGACGGCATCCATGGCGACAAGCCGCAAGCCACGCGCCAGCGTGCGCTGGACCGCTTCAAATCCAGCGAAGTGCAGATCCTGGTGGCCACCGACGTGGCGGCCCGTGGCCTGGATATCGAAGACTTGCCGCTGGTGGTCAACTTCGACCTGCCGATCGTGGCCGAAGACTACATCCACCGCATCGGCCGTACCGGGCGTGCGGGCAACACCGGTGAGGCGATTTCCTTGGTGTGTGCCGATGAGGTGAACATGCTGTCGGCCATCGAGATGCTGACGCGTCAGACCTTGACCCGCCACATGGAACAAGACTTCGAACCGGAACACCGCGTGCCGGACACCGATGCCAGCGGGCAGGTGGTGAAGAAGCCAAAGAAACCGAAGAAGCCTAAAACCTCGGGCGGTGGTGGTAAGCGCAACCTCGGCAAGTGGGTGGACAGCGGAGAAGTGGCGCCGTCGGAGCCGTCGATCAAGCCGGTGCGCAAGGTACCTGTTTTTAATACCGGGCCGCGCAAGAAGAAGTAAGTTTTTCAGCGCTGCTGATGGCCTCTTCGCAGGCAAGCCAGCTCCCACATTTGACTGAGTTCCCACATTGGAATGCAGTCAAATGTGGGAGCGGGCTTGCCCGCGAAGGCGGCTCGGAATTCACCGCAAATCTCAGCGGTGAAGCCACTCCAACATCCCCCGCCCAGCCGCTCTGCCGCTGGCAAAACACCCCGTCAACAGATACCCGCCCGTCGGCGCTTCCCAATCCAGCATCTCTCCCGCACAAAACACCCCCGGCAACTGCTTGAGCATCAAGCGCTCATCCAACGCTTCAAATGGCACGCCGCCCGCTGTGCTGATCGCTTCATCCATCGGCCGGGTCTTCACTAGGGTCAAGGGCAACGCCTTGATATCCACCGCCAACTGCGCCGGATCATTGAAGTGGTCAGACGGCGCCAACTCGCGCAGCAGTGCGGCTTTCACCCCATCCAACCCCAATTGACTGTGCAGATGCTTGCTCATCGAGCGTGAGCCACGCGGTTTCGCCAACGCGGCCTGAACCTTGTCCAGCGGCTTGCTCGGCAGCAGGTCGATATGCACGGTGGCCGAGCCGTCCCTGTTGATCGCTTCGCGAATCGGTGCCGACAGCGCGTAGATCAAGCTGCCTTCGATCCCGCTGGCGGTGATGACGCATTCACCCAGCCGAGGCTTGTCTTCCCCTAAACCGATGGCGACGTTTTTCAACGGCGCGCCAGCGAATTTGCTGACCATCAACTCGCTCCAGGCCGACACCTCGAAACCGCAGTTGCTCGGTTGCAGCGGGGCGTAAGGCACGCCTTTGTCTTCCAGCAACCTGAGCCAGGCGCCGTCAGATCCCAACCGTGACCAACTGCCGCCGCCAAGGGCCAGCAGCACGGCGTCGCTGTGGACAGTTTTTTCGCCTTCGGGGCTGTGGATAAGTAAGTCGCCCTCGGCATTCCAGCCCAGCCAACGATGACGGGTGTGGATAACCACGCCTTGGTCGCGCAGGCGCTTGAGCCAGGCGCGCAACAGGGGCGCGGCTTTCATGTCGGTGGGAAACACACGACCGGAGGTGCCGACAAACGTTTCGATGCCCAAGCCATGAATCCATTCACACAACGCCTCAGCCCCGAAACTACGCAGCAACGGCGCCATGTGCGGCGCACGTTCGGCGTAGCGTGACAGGAATGCCGGGTACGCTTCGGAGTGGGTGATGTTCATGCCGCCCACGCCGGCCAGTAGGAACTTGCGCCCCACCGAGGGCATGCCGTCGTACAGGTCCACCCGCACGCCCGCCTGGCTCAGGACTTCGGCGGCCATCAGCCCGGCAGGGCCGCCGCCGATAATGGCAACGTGAGGAGGAGGGGTCTGAGGCATGGGCAGGGCTACGGTCGCTGAATAGGTCGAGCATTCTACCCGAGGACGGCGCAACTGCCTGATCAAAAAATGTACAACTTCCTACGGGCCAGACTGCTGCTGGCTTTCAGGCCCTTACGCTCAAGTTATCCACAGGTGGTTCCACAGGGATTGTGGGTAACGCCCACGGTTCAATGACAACCTGATGACGTCCACACCCGCTGTGCACTGTGGTGCAGGATGCCGTGGCGGCGGGCGAGGGCGGGGCGGTCCTTGCTGTAGCCGCCGCCGATCACGCCCATCACCGGGATGTCTCGGCCCAGGCAGTGGCGCATCACGCTTTCATCGCGGGCGGCGACGCCTTGGTCTGTCAGCTTGAGGTAGCCGAGGGCGTCGTCCTTGTGCACATCGACGCCGGCGTCGTACAGCACCAGATCGGGTTGGTACAGCGGCAGCAGGTAGTTGAGGGCGTCGTCCACCACCTTGAGGTAGTCGGCATCGCCCATGCCCATGTGCAGCGGAATGTCCCAGTCGCTCTGGGCCTTGCGCGCGGGGAAGTTCTTTTCGCAGTGCAGCGACACGGTGATAGCGTCTGGCGTGTCGTGGAGGATGCGCGCGGTGCCATCGCCCTGGTGCACATCGCAATCGAAGATCAGCACGCGATTAACCCGGCCGCTGGCCAGCAGGTAATGGCTGATCACCGCCAGGTCATTGAAGATGCAGAAACCCGCCGGGTAATCGTAGTGGGCGTGGTGCGTGCCGCCGGCCAGGTGGCAGGCCAGGCCGTGCTCCAGCGCTTGTTCCGCCGCGAGAATCGAACCGCCCACCGCCCGCACGGTGCGCCGGGCCAAGGCTTCGTTCCAGGGCAGGCCGAGGCGGCGCTGGTCTTCGCGGGACAATTCGCCGCCCATGTAGCGCTCGATGTACCCAGCGTCATGGGCCAGGGCCAGAATCTCGGGTGGGCACAGTTGTGGGCGCAGCAGTTGGCTGTCCTCGGTCAGGCCGCTGTCTACCAGGTGGTCGCGCAACAGGCGGAATTTGTCCATGGGGAAGCGGTGGTCCGCCGGGAACTCGGGGCTGTAGTCATCGTGGTAGATCAATGGCAAAGGCATGGGATTTTCTGACGGGAACCTGCGACGGATCTTAACAGCGCTGTACACTCACGCACATGGCAAGGGAGGGGACCCATGGAGCCGATACTGGAATTGGAAAGCGCACGCCTGGTGTTGCGAGAATGGCGCGACAGCGACCTGGCGGAGTTCGCGCGCATGTGCGCCGACCCGCAGGTGATGCGTTATTTCCCGGCCAGGCTGAGTCACCTGGAAAGCGCCGCGTTGATTGGCCGCATTCGCGGGCACTTCGCCGAATATGGCTTTGGCCTGTGGGCGTTGCAGCGCAAGGACACCGGGGAATTCATCGGCCTCACCGGATTGCTGAATGTCAGCTTCGAGGCCGACTTTACCCCGGCGGTTGAAATTGGCTGGCGCCTGGCCCGCGAGCACTGGGGCCTGGGCTATGCCAGCGAGGCCGCGTGGACTGCGTTGCGCTGTGGGTTTGATCGTTTGAATTTGGACGAAATCGTCGCCTTCACCACGGAAGCCAATCTGCCATCACAAAAAGTCATGCAAGCCATCGGTATGCATTACGATCCGCTGGCAGATTTTGAACACCCCAAGGTCGCAGCCGATGACCCGCTGCGCCATCATGTTTTGTACCGCATCACCCGCGCCCAATGGTTGGACACGCTGCACGGATAGGCAGCCCGGAATGCCCCGTAGATTTTAGGAGTTGCTCTATGAGCCAAGTATTGGAAGATCTGGTGGACTTGCTGACCCTGGAGCCGATCGAGGAAAACCTCTTTCGCGGCCGCAGCCAGGACCTGGGTTTTCGCCAACTGTTCGGCGGCCAAGTGCTCGGCCAGTCGTTGTCGGCTGCCAGCCAGACCGTAGAAGAAGCGCGGCACGTGCATTCCCTGCACGGTTACTTCCTGCGCCCCGGCGATGCGAAGTTGCCGGTGGTGTATTCGGTGGACCGTGTGCGTGATGGCGGCAGTTTCAGCACGCGCCGCGTGACCGCGATCCAGAAGGGCCACCCGATCTTCACGTGCACCACCTCGTTCCAGTACGACGAACAAGGCTTCGACCACCAGACCACCATGCCCGTGGTAGTGGGCCCTGAAAACCTGCCGTCGGAGCTGGAGCTGACCCAGCAACGCGCACACCTGATCCCCGAGCACATGCGCGACAAGCTGCTGTGCCCCAAGCCGATCGAAGTGCGCCCGGTCACCGAAAAAGACCCGTTCAACCCGCAGCCGTCCGACCCGGTCAAGTACGTGTGGTTCCGCGCCGATGGCGCCCTGGCCGACTCGCCGGCGCTGCATAAATACCTGCTGGCCTACGCCTCGGACTTCGGCCTGCTGACCACCTCCTTGCTGCCCCATGGCAAGACCGTGTGGCAGAAAGATATGCAAGTCGCCAGCCTCGACCATGCGCTGTGGTTCCACGCCGACCTGCGTGCCGACGACTGGTTGCTGTACGCCATGGACAGCCCATGGGCCGGCAATTCCCGTGGTTTCTCCCGTGGCAGCGTGTACAACCGTGCCGGGCAACTGGTGGCGTCGGTGACCCAGGAAGGCCTGATTCGCCATCGCAAGGATTGGGCATGAGTCTGTCGGACATCAAACACTGGGTGTTCGACATGGACGGCACCCTCACGGTCGCCGTGCATGACTTCGCGGCCATTCGCGTGGCCTTGGAGATTCCGCCCGAGGACGACATCCTCACTCACCTGGCGGCGTTGCCTGCCGATGTCGCGGCGGCCAAGCATGCCTGGTTGCTGGAGCATGAGCGCGAGTTGGCGCTGGGTTCAGTTGCGGCGCAAGGCGCAGTCGATCTGGTGCGCGAGTTGGCCGGGCGTGGTTACCGCTTGGGCATCCTGACCCGCAATGCGCGCGAGCTGGCGCACGTCACCCTGGAAGCGATCGGCTTGGCGGACTGCTTTGCCATCAAGGACGTGTTGGGGCGTGATGATGCGCAACCCAAGCCCGATCCGGATGGCTTGCTGAAGCTGGCGGCCGCTTGGGACGTGGCGCCGAGTGAGATGGTGATGGTCGGTGATTATCGCTTCGACTTGGACTGTGGCCGGGCGGCGGGAACGCAGACGGTGTTGGTGAACCTGCCGGAAAACCCCTGGCCGGAGTTGGCCGATTGGCATGCCGAGGATTGCGCCGCGCTGCGCCAAATGCTCCAGCCCTGACAATAGGGATCAACTGTGGGAGGGGGCTTGCCCCCGATGGCGATGTATAAGTTAGCAGATGTGTAGCTGGCAGACCGCAATCGGGGGCAAGCCCCCTCCCACAGGTTATTGCGTGAACAGCACCGTCTGGCCTTCCGGCGACGTAAACATCCCATCCCCGTTATGCCCCACCCCCGGCACTTCCACCAGTTGATGGCTCAACTGCGGATGACGCTGCTTGAGGTAATCAAAATAGTTGTGCCCACGAATCAGGCGATACGCGCCCTGGGTCTCGGCTGCGCAGCTTTTATCCAGCGCCGGGTGGTTCGGGTCGGTGTCTTGCTGGCCCAGCAGGTAGGTGATGTTGCGTGATACATATGCCTGTTCCAGCTGCTCGGCGCTCTGCCCCTTGGCGTAGGCCGGCAGGTTTTGCAGGCCGTACTTCCAGTCGTTGAAGCCTGGGCAACTGGCCGTGTCAAATTTCACCGGGCGCTGCGGGGTGAAATAGGCGTAGGAGGATGGATTGGCCACTACGTATCGCAGGCCAATGCCTTCGGTCTGCAGGGTTGGGTGGTCGTGGCCGGTGAGCGCGAAACGCTGCACCACCTGGCCGCCGCCGGAGTGACCGGCGACCACGATTTCCTTGAGCGCCGGGAACAGCTTGCGGTTGCCCAAGTGCTTGATGATCTGGTCGAGGGCGCCATAGGAGCTGATCTGCCCCGGACCGGTCGAGGGCTCGCCGGCCATCCAGTCGTTGCCATTCCAACGCAGCACTTGGTTGTCCAGGTGGTTACGTTTCACGTCGGATTCATTTAGAAACTGCGGCGCAATCACCAGTGTATGGGCGGCCTGGCCCGCATGCTCGGCGGCGTCTTCACCGCTTTGCAGGTAAGTCTGCGCATTGCGCAGGCGACCATGCACGATGATCAAGGCGCGGGTGACCTGGGGCAGCGGTTTAGTCCAGTCCTGGCTTAAACCCAGACTGAGGTCGCCGGCCTCCAGCTGGAAACGATCGGGACTGACTTCTTTTACGCCATGCTCTTTTACGACAGGCCCGGCGGCGAAGGTGGAACAGGTGACCAACAAGCCCAGCAGCAGTCCCAATCGTTTATTCATTTAAAGACTCTTGGCGGTAAAAGTGTCGCATTGAGTGATCTGGCCCTGGGCGAAGCCGGTCTTGAACCAGCGAACCCGCTGTGCCGAGGTGCCGTGGGTGAACGAGTCCGGCACCACGCGCCCCTGACCCTGTTGCTGCAAGCGGTCATCGCCGATGGCGTTGGCCGCATTCAGTGCTTCTTCAATGTCGCCGGGTTCGAGCCAGTTCAGGCGCTTTTGCGCACGGTTGGCCCATACCCCGGCAAAACAGTCGGCCTGCAGCTCCTGACGCACCAGCAGGCCGCCGTCGCCTTGCATCTGCCGGCCTTGCTGGCGCGCCGCCTGGATCTTCGAAGAGATACCCAGCAGCGTCTGCACGTGGTGCCCGACTTCGTGGGCGATCACGTAAGCCTGCGCAAAGTCACCGGCGGCTTGGAAGCGTTGCGACATTTCCCGGAAGAAATCCAGGTCCAGGTACACCTGCTGGTCAGCCGGGCAATAAAACGGGCCGCTGGCCGAGGTGGCCCCCCCGCAGGCGGAGTTCACCCGGCCGCGGAACAGAATCAGTTTCGGGTTCTTGTACGCCAACCCGTTTTCCTGGAACACCTGGCCCCAGGTGTCTTCTGTATCGCCCAGCACCGCGCGGACAAAATCCGCTTGCTCATCGTTGGCCGGCGGCGCCTGGCGCGATTGCGTGCTTACCGACGGCGCCTGTTCCATCTGGCCGGTCAACTGGCCGAGGATCTGCAAGGGGTCCTGGCCGGTCAGCCAGCCGATGCCGACGATCAGCACAATGGCCGTCAGGCTCAGGCCCTTGCCGCCGCCAAAGCGCATACCGCCACCGCCGCCGCCACTGTCATCGCGGGCATCCACCACGTTGTCGCTGCGTCGGCCTTTTTTCCATAGCATGGGGCAATCCTCTCGGTGAACGGTCCTGCATTGATTGGGAAAGAGTATGGCCGTTAATCGCGGCAATAACCTTCGCCGGTATCGACAATCAGGCAATCCTTTTTATCCGCCAACCATTTCAAACCGGTGGCTTCACCGTTGCCGGCGCTCAGTTGCTGGGGGCCGTCCGGGCGGGTAAAGGCGATGCCGTCTTCGTTGGCCTCACCCTTGAAGGTGCCGGCGTCGTCATCATCAAGGCCGTATTTCATGGTCAGCAGGTAGTGACCTCGGCCGATGCTGTCGTCCTTGGCGATGGTCAGGTAGAGGCCTTCGACGCCGATCCATTTGCCGACCCATTTGTCGGTGGGCGGGGTTTGCGGCACCAGGGTGGCTTGTACGGAAGCCGGCGCGGGTTTGGGCGCTTCCTTGGTTTCTTGATTGCAGGCGGTGAGCAGGGCAAGGGCAGAAAGAGCAAAGAGGATTTTTTTCATAGCAGCAAGGCCTTGGTTGAAAAGTGTACAACTGGACGGTCAACGTGCAGCGTTGGACTCGAAACCGGTGATTTAGTGCGCTGTTCGCACGGTGTTTGGTTATGCTCTTAGAGCAGGCTCCGACCCGGCTGCTAGATTACCGGGTTGAGCTCGACCGCGCGCCACACACGAGAATCCGATGACCGTCAGTACCCCTTTATCCGGCGTCAACCATCCCTTCAAGGGCATTTTGCTGATTGTTTTGGCGACGTTTCTGTTTTCCAGTCACGACGCCTTGTCCAAATACCTGGCGGGGTTCTACCCGATCGTGATGGTGGTGTGGGCGCGTTACTTGGTGCACACCCTGTTGATGGCCGGGATTTTCCTGCCGCAGTCGGGCTTGCGCGTGCTGCGCAGCAAGCGACCCGGGATGCAGGTGGTGCGGGCGCTGTGCCTGTTGGGCACCAGTCTGTTTTTTACGGCGGCGCTGCATTACATCCCGCTGGCGGAAGCCACCGCGGTGAACTTCCTCGCGCCGATCCTGGTGACGGCGCTCTCGGTGCCGCTGCTCGGTGAACACGTGACTCGTGGCCAATGGCTGGCGGTGATCTGCGGGTTTGTCGGCGTGCTGATCATCATCCACCCCGGCGGCGAACTGTTCACTCCGGCAGTGCTGCTGCCGCTGTGTTCGGCGTTGTTCTTCTGCTTCTATCAACTGCTCACGCGCATCCTCAGCCAATACGACACGCCCACCACCAGCAACTTCTTTGCTGGCCTGTGCAATACCTTGGTGATGAGTGCGATGGTGCCGTTCTTCTGGCAGATCCCCACGCTATGGCATGGCGCATTGATGCTGGCGCTGGGCACCTGTGGCATGACCGCACACTTGATGCTGACCCAGGCGTTCCGCTTCGCGGCGCCGGCCTTGCTGGCGCCGTTCGGCTATTGCCAGATCGTGTTCGCGGGGTTGTTGGGCTGGCTGGTGTTCAACCATACCCCCGATGTGACCACGGTGGTCGGCATCGGGGTGATCTGCATGAGCGGGTTGGCCGCTGCCTGGCAGCAGCGGCGTAGGTAGAGTTAGACGTCTACTGTCGGAATCTTGCGTGGCGCCATGAAGTACATCCAGGTCAGCGCAATGAAGTACATCGCCGGGATCAGGGTGAACAACACGGTGTAGTTGTTGTTCGTCACCGTCAGGATGTGGCCGACGATCTGGGTCATGAACATGCCGCCAATGGCCGCGCACATGCCGCCGAAGCCGAACACCGTGCTCATCATGTGCTTGGGGGTGTAGTCCATCACCAGGCTCCAGATGTTCGCGGTCCAGGCCTGGTGCGCACCGATCGCCAGGGAGATGGCAAACACTGCGACCCACAGTTGGCTGGAGCCGGCGGCCATGATCACGCCGACGATGCAGCAGGCAAACAGCAGCATCGACAGCAGGCGCGCCTTGATCGAGTTCATGCCACGACCGATCAGGAACGACGACAGAATCCCGCCCCCCACGCTGCCGAAGTCGGCCGTCAGGTAGATGATGATCAGCGGAATGCCCATTTGGGTCACGTTGATGCCCAGGTTGTATTGTTGGTTCAGGAACGGCGGCAGCCAGTACAGGTAGAACCAGAACACAGGCGCGGTCAGTGCGTAGGCGATGGCGAAGGCCCAGGTGCCGCGCATGCGCAGGATGCGGCTGAACGGTACGCCTGGTTGTTCCGGTTCGACATGCTGTTGCACGTAGTCCAATTCGGATTGTTTAACTGTCGGATGGTCTTCCGGGTTGTAGTACTTCAAACCCCAGAACACCAGCCAGATCGCGCCAAGCGATGCCATGCACAGGAACGCTGCCTGCCAGCCCCACACGTGGAGGATCAATGGCAGCAGCATCGGCGTCATCATCGCGCCAACGTTGGTGCCGGCGTTGAAGATACCGGTGGCCACCGCACGTTCACCCGCCGGGAACCACAAGCGCGTGGTCTTGACGCACGCCGGGTAGTTGGCGGCTTCGGTCAACCCGAGGATAAAGCGACACACCATAAAGCCGACTGCCGAGGTCGCCAGGCCGTGGGCGCCGGTCGCCAGGCTCCACAACAGCACCGCGCAGAAGAACACGCGTTTCACGCCGACCCGGTCGATCAAGCGGCCCTGCAGCACAAAGCCGATGGCGTAGCCGACCTGGAACCAGAAGTTGATGTTGGCGTAGTCCATCGCCGTCCAGCTCATTTCTTTGGCGAGGATCGGCTGCATGACGCCCAGCGCGGCGCGGTCGATGTAGTTGAGGGTGGTGGCGAAAAACACCAGGGCCAACATGCCCCAGCGCGTTTTGCCCACGGCGAGGGCGCCGCGGATCTTGTCGCCGATGCCGGCGTGCGGGGTGCCGTGGCGCGCGGCCAGGGCGGAGTTTTGCAGAGGCATGAGGTCGTACCCGTTTTTTGAAATTTTTATGGTGTGTTCTGGGTCTGTTACGTCATCGATGGTGCGCAGTGGCTAAAAAATCGTCAATTCGCCAAAGGGGCATAGTGTTCGATAATCGCACCAAAAACTAACTGGTTCGTACATTTTAATTGCTGCGGTTAGGCTAGCGGCGAATAATTTGCCACAAACAACAATTGCCGGGAGTCGCCCATGCAACGTTCCATCGCCACTGTTTCCTTGAGCGGAACCCTGCCGGAAAAGCTCGAAGCCATTGCCGCCGCCGGGTTCGATGGCGTCGAGATCTTTGAGAACGACTTGTTGTATTACGACGGCAGCCCCCGCGAAGTTAGGCAAATGTGTGCCGACCTCGGCATTGCCATCACCTTGTTCCAGCCGTTCCGCGACTTTGAAGGCTGCCGCCGCGACCGCCTGGCGCGCAACCTGGAACGTGCCGAGCGCAAATTCGATTTGATGCAGGAACTGGGCACCGACCTGGTGCTGGTGTGCAGCAATGCCTCGGCCGACAGTGTGGGTGACGAGCGTATTTTACTGGATGACCTGAGCCTGCTCGCCGAACACTCCGGCCGCCGTGGCCTGCGTATTGGCTACGAAGCGTTGGCCTGGGGCAAGCACGTGAACACCTGGCAGCAGGTCTGGAACCTGGTGCGTCAGGTCGATCACCCCAGCCTCGGCGTATTGCTCGACAGCTTTCACACCCTGTCGCTCAAAGGCGACCCGAGTGCAATTGCCGAGATCCCCGGCGACAAGATCTTCTTCGTGCAAATGGCCGACGCGCCGATCCTGGCCATGGACGTGCTGGAATGGAGCCGGCATTTCCGCTGCTTCCCCGGGCAGGGCGAATTCGACCTGGCGGGGTTCCTCGCGCCGATCATCAAGAGTGGTTACACCGGGCCGCTGTCCTTGGAGATTTTCAACGACGGCTTCCGCGCCGCGCCGACCCGCGCGAATGCGGCGGATGGCCTGCGCTCCTTGCTGTACCTGGAAGAGAAAACCCGCGAGCGCCTGAAGCAGGAAGCCCCTGCACAGCCTGTCGAGATTCTGTTCGATACCCCGGCCGCCAGCGAGTACGACGGCATCGAGTTCCTTGAATTTGCCGTGGATGAAAGCCTCGGCGCCAAGCTGACCGTCTGGCTGGAACGCCTGGGGTTCGTCAAGGCCGGGCAGCATCGCTCCAAGAGCGTGAGCTTGCTGCGCCAGGGTGATATCAACCTGATCCTCAACTGTGAACCCTATTCCTTCGCCCACAACTTCTTCGAAGCTCATGGACCGTCATTGTGCGCCACGGCGATTCGGGTCAAGGACAGCGCCAAGGCCCTGGAGCGGGCGGTGGCGTACAAAGGCCAGCCGTATCGCGGCCTGGTCGGGCCCAATGAGCTGGAACTGGCGGCGGTACGTGCGCCGGATGGCAGCCTGATTTACCTGGTGGACCAGAGTGAAGGCGGCCTCTACGACACTGACTTCAACCTGCAACCTGCGGCGTCATCCAGCGGCGGCTTGCTGCGCATCGACCACATGGCCATGGCGTTGCCGGCCGACAGCCTCGACAGTTGGGTGCTGTTCTACAAGAGCCTGCTGGATTTCGAAGCCGACGACGAGGTGGTGCTGCCCGACCCCTACGGTCTGGTGAAAAGCCGTGCCCTGCGCAGCCGTTGCAGCTCGATCCGCCTGCCGCTGAATATCTCCGAGAACCGCAACACCGCGATTTCCCACGCGCTGTCGAGCTATCGCGGCTCCGGCGTGCACCACATTGCCTTCGACTGCGCGGATATTTTCGCCGAGGTGCGCCGCGCCAAAGAGGCGGGTGTGCCGCTGCTGGATATCCCGCTCAACTACTACGACGACCTGGCGGCGCGGTTCGATTTCGATGACGAGTTCCTCAGCGAGTTGGCGTACTACAACGTGCTGTACGACCGCGACGCCCAGGGCGGTGAGTTGTTTCATGTGTACACCGAGCCGTTCGAAGGGCGGTTTTTCTTCGAGATCATCCAGCGCAAGAACGGTTATGCCGGCTACGGCGCGGCCAATGTGGCGGTGCGTCTGGCGGCGATGGCAAAATCGCGCAGCGGTGCGGTGCGTCTGGCGCGTTTATAACGGCGGGTCAGGTGCTTTCTTTCAGGCCGCATCGCGGCCCATAATCACGGCCTGCATAACACTGGCCGTGAGCGCACCATGACCACCGAGGCACCTCGCAAGAGTCGTAAGAACAATCCGGAAAAGACCCGCGAAAACATACTCCAGGAAGCCATCGTCGAGTTTGTCCAGCAAGGCCTTTCCGGCGCTCGCGTGGACGCGATCGCCGAGCGTATCCACACGTCCAAGCGCATGATCTATTACTACTTCGGCAGCAAGGAGCAGTTGTACGTCGAGGTGCTGGAGAAACTCTACGGCGACATTCGCAACACCGAAACACGCATGAACCTCACGGCGCTGGAGCCGCGTGAGGCGATCCGGCGGCTGGTGGAGTTCACCTTTGATCACCATGACCAGAACGTGGATTTCGTGCGCATCGTCAGTATCGAAAATATCCACAATGCCGAATATGTGAAGCGCACCGACACCATCAAGGCCATGAACAGCAAGATCCTTGAAGGGCTGGGCGAAACCTTGCGCCGTGGTGCCGAGCTGGGCTTGTTCCGGGAAGGGCTGGAGCCGTTGGACGTGCACCTGCTGATCAACTCGTTCAGCTTTTACCGAGTGTCCAACCGCCATACCTTCAGTGAGATTTTTCAGATCGATCTGTCGGATGAGGCGGTTAAACAGCGGCATCGGGACATGATTTGTGAGTCGGTGATGCGTTACCTCCAGGCCTGAAGTCTCAGGTTGGAATGCATTCAAAATGTGGGAGGGGGCTTGCCCCCGATGACAGTGGGTCAGCTACAGATAAGCTGGCTGATCCACCGCTATCGGGGGCAAGCCCCCTCCCACATTTGGATTTTTATTCCAACTCAGTTAGGTATTCATGCTTTGGAAATGCGCCAGCATCCTATCGGCATCCGGCACTTCCCCACTGAACAGCTCAAACGCCTTCACCGCCTGAAACACCGCCATGTTGCCGCCATCCAAGGTGCGGCATCCCAAGGCGCGGGCGTCGCGTAGCAGTTCGGTTTCCAGCGGGAAATACACGATCTCCGCCACCCACAATTCAGCGCGTAGCCAGGTGGCCGGAACGGGGGTGCCCGGCAGCTTGGCCATGCCCATCGGCGTAGTGTTGACCAAGCCATCGGCCTCGGCCAGGGCATTTTCCAATTGATTGCCAACTTGAGCCCGACCAGCGCCGAAACGCTGCGCAAGGTTATCCACAAGGTCGCGGGCGCGGCTGATGTCCACGTCAAAAATACTCAACTGCTCCACACCTTCAGCCAGCAGCGCATGCGCCACCGCCGCGCCCGCACCACCTGCGCCCATCTGCACCACGCGTTGGCGTGCCACATCCTTCAGGTTGCGCCGAAAGCCTTCGGCGAACCCCAGGCAATCGGTGTTGTGGCCGATGCGCTTGCCGTCCTTGAACACCACGGTGTTGACCGCGCCAATCCCGCGGGCCTCGTCGGACAGTTCATCGAGCAGCGGTAGGATCGCCTGCTTGCACGGGTAGGTAATGTTCAGGCCGGTGAAGTGCATCAACTCGGCGGCGTCCAGCAAGTCGGGCAGGGCGTTGATGTCCAGGTGCAGCGGCTCAAGGTCGATCAGGCGATACAGGTAGCGCAGGCCTTGGGCGTCGCCTTCTTGCTCATGCAGGGCGGGCGTGCGCGAGGCCTGGATGCCAGCGCCGATCAGCCCGGCGAGGATACGCGGTTTCATCGGGCCGACCCTTTGAGCAATTGGCTGAAATGTTCCAGGGCCAGGTGGTAGCCGTGGCTGCCGAAGCCTGCGAGGACGGCCTTGGCAATGGGCGACACAAACGAGTGGTGCCGGAACGCTTCACGGGCATGCACGTTGGAGAGGTGTACCTCGATCACCGGCACTTCACTGGCTACCAGCGCATCGCGAATCGCCACGGAGGTGTGGGTCCAGGCTGCCGGGTTGATCACGATACCGGCGCAACGTGCGCGGGCGCCGTGAATCCAGTCAAGCAATTCGCCTTCGTGGTTGGTCTGGCGGAATTCGATTTTCAGCCCGAGCTGTTCGGCGCTGCGACCACACAGGGCGGCGACATCGGCCAGGGTTTCATGGCCGTAGGTGGCGGGCTCGCGGGTGCCGAGCAGGTTGAGGTTGGGGCCGTTGAGCACCAGCACGATAGGCGACATGGGATGTATCTCCACAGTTCTTGTTAGTTGTGTGGATAAAATGTACTGGTTGGTTAATTTGGTCAATTGATGGCGGCGGATATGTTCGATTACCGAACTGTTAATCAGGCCTTTGGTACAAGCGGATCAGATTAGATATCAATTGAAAATCATTCTCGACAACGCTTAATATGCCCGCCTGTTTCCTTTACATTCCAGGGAGTCGGTTTGTCGGACGTGGATCTCAAGGGCCTGTTTCTCAAGCATGCCGATACCCTGCGCGGGTATCTGGCGCGCAAGGTACGGGACCCGCAGTTGGCCGCAGACCTGGTGCAGGAGAGTTTCCTGCGCCTGGCGGAAAAGCCGGCCGGCGAGCGCATCGACAACTCCCAGGGCTATCTCTATCGAACGGCGAGCAATCTGCTGATCGACCATATTCGCCAGGAAGCGCGGCGCAAGACAGACTCCGTGCCCCATGAGGCGCTGGCCGAGATTGAAGATGAAGTGGCCGGGTTGGAGGCTCAGGCAATGGCGCAGCAACAGCGACAGGCATTGAAGCAGGCACTGGCGGAGTTGCCGGAACGCACCCAGCAGATTTTCCGTCTCAACCGCATCGAAGGCATGACCCACGCCCAGGTCGCCCGGCACCTGGACATCTCCGACAGCTCCGTACAAAAGCACCTGGCCAAGGCGTTGGCCTACGTAATGCAGCGCTTGCAGGACGGCGAAGTCGCGCCATCCGACGAATGAGTTACCGAAATGCGCCACTTCAGACGTCACAGCGTTACATAACGAAAAATTCGAGATTCACACGTGAATAGCCAGGGTCCGCAACAGCACAGCATTACCGAGGCGGCCGCCGAGTGGGCGGTGCGCTTGCACGCAGGTGCCCTGACCGAACAGGAGCAGGCCGAGCTGCAGCATTGGATCGCCTGCGACAGCCGCCACGAAGCGGCGTTGCGTTTTGCCGAACAGACATGGGCAGCATTGGGCGATGTGTATAAGGAAGATCCCGTGCACCGCCAGCGTCCGTCAGTGGCACCTGCGGCGGTGCGCCGAACCCAACGGCGAAGGCCATGGCAACGTGCGGCCGCCGTCGCGTTGGTCGTGGTGGTGGCGGGTGTTGGCTGGGTGCGCGGGCCGCAGGTGTTGCTGCGCATGCAAGCGGACTACATCACCGCCAAAGGCGAGGTGCGCACCGTGCATCTGGCCGACGGCAGCAAGGTCGAGCTGGATTCCGCCAGCGCTATCCGCCTGGACTACGACGGTGTGCAACGTCGCATCAGCTTGCTCCAGGGTTCGGCAATCTTTGACGTGGCGCCCATGCTCGGCGAGGAAACCCGGCCGTTCGTGGTGCAGAGTGCCGGTGGGCAGACCCGCGCGCTGGGCACGCGGTTTGTGGTGGAGCGTGAAGACGACAGCCAAGCGTGGGTCGGCGTGCTGGAACACAGTGTTGAGGTGTCCCTGAGCGCAACGCCGAAAAAGGGGCCGTCCGACAGGGTGGTCCAGGAAGGCCTGGCCGTACGCTACAGCCCTCAGCAAGGCATCGTCCCCTTGGACCAACTCGATGTTGCGCGCGCCACCAGTTGGCGGCGCGGTGTGTTGATCTTTGATCGCCAGCCGTTGGCCAACGTCATCGAGCAACTCAACCGCTACCGTCCCGGGCGCGTGGTGTTGGCCGACTCGGCGTTGGGCGAGCGTGAAGTCAGCGGCGTGTTCCGCCTCGATATGCTCGACACCGCCCTTGCCACACTTACCCAGGAACTCCAGGTGCAACGCCTGGACCTGGCTGGCCTCAGCCTGATCTATTGATGACCCGGTGGGGCCTGCTCCCACCGCCTGAAATCCCCCTTCCTGAAAAACTTTCAAAAACCCTTACTGACTTCCCGCGCCTCGTACGTCTTGCTAGGTGAGAAGCATTCGCATAAACAAAAAACGCTTAGCGCAGGGAACAACAGAAATGTCAGCACTCAACAAGGGGCGTATCACCGTTAGCCGGTTAGCCCTGGCCATCCACTTGGGCCTGTTCGCCGCTGCGGCCCCGGTGTACGCCGCGCAACCTCAGGCGAAGGCTGCACAACCGGCCGTGCTGATGATCGATATCCCTGCGCAATCCTTGGGCAGTGCGGTGCTGGCGTTCGCCGACCAGGCCGGCCTGCAAGTGCTGTTCGACAGCCAGCGTCTGGAAGGCTTGCAGAGTACGGCGGTGAAAGGGCAGTACAGCGTGCAGGAAGGCTTGGCGCGTTTGTTGGGCAATGCACCGGTGGAGTACCGCTTCAACGGCGAGCGCCAAGTCACCCTGACCCGCGTTGAGCAGAGCGGCGCCGCCTTGGCGCTGGGAACCACCACGATCACCGGCCTGCACCCCAACGATTGGGTGTATTCATCGCCCCGCTCGGTGAGTGTGGTCGGGCGCGAGCAGTTGGATCGAAACCCGCCCCGGCACGCCGCTGAAATGCTGGAGGAGGCACCGGGCGTCTACTCGGCGGTCAGCCAGCAAGACCCTGGCTTGTCGGTGAATATTCGCGGCATCCAGGACTACGGCAGGGTCAACATGTCGGTGGACGGCATGCGCCAGAACTATCAGCAAAGTGGCCACCAGCAACGCAACGGCACGCTGTATGTCGACCCGGAGTTGCTGTCTGAAGTGGTGATCGAGAAGGGCGCCACTTCGACGATGGGCGGGGCGGGAGTGATCGGCGGGGTCGCCAACTTTCGCACCGTGGAAGCGGCGGGCCTGCTCAAGGGCGGCAAGGAAATCGGCGGGCGTATCCGCTTGACCACGGGGCTGGGCGGGCGCAGCAACGGCACGCACTTTATCGGCAGCTCGGCGTTTGCCGTGGGCACCGACGTGTGGGACATGTTGGTGGCGGCCAGTGAGCGCCACCTCGGTGACTATCAGCCCGGCACCAAGGGCAGCATTGGTGAGTTGCGCACCGGCAGTTCCTTCCTGCCGGCCAGTGAAGACCGGATCAAGCACTCCACTGTGGAATACACCGGTTCGGTGATGCGTTCGCGACTGCTCAAGCTGGGTCTCAACTTGCCGGTGGATCAGCGTTTGCAACTGAGCTACCTGACCACTGAAGTCGGCTACGACGACGTCAACATGATGACCGCCGAAAAAGCCCAGCTCTGGGAGAAGCTCGGCAGCAGTGACGTCACGGCGCAGAACTTCGCGCTGGACTACAGCTACACGCCGGACAACCCGCTGATCGATTTCAAGGCCAAGCTGTATTACGTCGATACCCGCAATGATCAAACCACGCTGACCCGTGGCAGCAGCAAGGGCTACGACGTCACTTACCAGACCAACACCTATGGTTTCCAGGCGCAGAATATTTCGACCTTTGCCTTGAGCGAACTGTCCGTGATCAAGGCCAACTATGGCCTGGAGTTTTTCTACGACAAGGTCCGCCCGGACTCCAACCAAATGGTGGCCGCCGACTCGGCCGTGACGGCCTCGGCGGCGGAAAGCATCACGCCCAGGGGCGACCGGGCGATGGGCAGCCTGTTCACTCGCCTGGACTACGACTACGACAATTGGCTGAACCTCAACGCCGGGTTGCGCTACGACCGCTATCGTCTGCGGGGCGAAACCGGTTTGAACACCCGTACGTTCATCATTGGCACCACGCGGCAAGTTGGCTTGCCCATGACGTATGACGTGGATCGGGAAGAGGGGCATTTTTCGCCGACCTTCGGCCTGTCGATCAAGCCCGGCGTGGACTGGCTGCAACTCTTTGCCACGTACGGCAAGGGCTGGCGCCCGCCGGCAGTCACCGAATCGTTGGTCAGCGGTCGGCCCCATGGCGGGGGCTCCGAGTCGATCTTCCCCAACCCCTACTTGAAGCCTGAGACGTCCACGTCCTGGGAGGTTGGCTTCAATGTATTGAAGGAGGACCTGCTGTTCTCCGAAGACCGTGTGGGCATGAAAGTGTCCTACTTCAACACCCGCGTGGACGACTTTTCCTATATGGCCCTGGGGGTGCAGCCGCCGGGTTATGGCATCGCCAATATCGGCAATGCGGCGTATGTGAATAACCTGGAGACCACCCGTTTTCGCGGCCTTGAATACCAGTTGGATTACGACGCCGGGTTCGCCTACGGCCAGTTCAACTACACGCGCATGCTCGGCAGCAATAAATTCTGCAGCAAGACCGCGTGGCTGGGCGGTGTGACCAAGATCCAGAAAGGGCCCGGCAGCCGGGCGCCAGTCACTGCGATGGTGCCCGACGATGTGGCCAATGCGGGGCAGAGCTGCAGTGCGATCCTGGGCTCCTCCGAGCACATGCCGATGGACCGCGGCACTGCGACGCTGGGCGCGCGCTTCCTTGAGCGTAAGTTGGATGTGGGCGTTCGCGCTCGCTATAGCGGCGGTTACTACGTCAAAGGCGGCGCGGGTGTGACCACCTCGCAAACCGGCGTTTACCCGGCCGACTGGAAGCCCTACACCGTCTATGACCTCTACAGCAGCTACCGCGCCACCGACCAGTTGACCCTGCGCCTGGCCATGGAAAACGTCACCGACCGCGCCTACCTGGTGCCGTTGGGCGACGTGTTGGCCTTCACCCTGGGGCGTGGGCGCACCTTGCAGGGCACCGTTGAATATCAGTTCTGACCGATTTTGCCCAGTGACGGGCAAAACCACAGCAGGCAGTGGCTTGCTGTGGAGATACCACCCCATGACTTGGAGTTTTGCATGAGCATTTCTATTTCATACAGCACGGCCTACGCCACTAACACCGTTGCCCAGTACCTGAGCGACTGGTCGGCTTACTTTGGTGACCTGAACCACCGTGAGGGTTCGGTTAAAGAAGGTTCGAACACTGGTGGTTTCAATCCTGGCCCGTTCGACGGCACCCAATACGGTGTGTCGAGCACTGTCAGCAACGCGGCAGTGGTTGCTAACGGTGACCTGCATTACACCTTGTTCAATCCGCCGTCGCACACCTTGTGGGGTTCGATCGACTCCCTGGACCTGGGCACTGTCCTGACGGGCGGTGCGGCCGGCGGTACCTACAGCCTCGCCGAGCAGGAAGTCAGCTTCACCAACCTGGGCCTGTCGAGCCTGCAATCCGAAGGCCGTGACGGCCAGGTGCACAAAATCGTGTACGGCCTGATGAGCGGCGACAGCTCGGCACTGGCGTCGGCGATCGACTCCCTGCTCAAGGACATCGACCCAAGCCTGTCGATCAACTCGACGTTCGACCAACTGGCGGCTGCCGGTGTGGCCCATGTGGATTCGGCTGCGGTCGCAGCGTCCGATGTGGCGCTGGTGGGCGTGCAAGATGTGCCTCAGGACTTCGCCCTGGCCGCTTAAGCAAAAAAGCGAATGGCAGATCGCTCTCCCATTCGCCGTTTTACACACCGCTGTCGCCAAGCCTTCTAACTCTTCAGCGACGGCGGTGCCGAATTCTGCGCAGCGTCGCTTTGCCTGTCAACGCAGCGGCGCTGCCCGCTCAACCCCATGAGAATCCCCAGATGCGCCACGCCGGCAACGAAACCCTGGCCGCCCTCACGGCCTATAAAAGTGGCTTCTTCAACATCGGCCTGTTCTCGGCGGTGATCAACCTGCTGATGCTCGCTCCGGCGCTGTACATGTTGCAGGTGTACGACCGGGTGCTGGCCTCGGGCAATGAGATGACCCTGTTGATGCTGACGCTGATGATCCTCGGCCTGTTCGGCCTGATGGGCGCGTTGGAATGGGTGCGCAGCCAGGTGGTGATCCGCCTCGGTACGCAGATGGACATGCGCTTGAACCAGCGGGTGTACGACGCCGCGTTCGAAGCGCAACTCAAGGGCGGCACCCAGGCGGCGGGCCAGGCGTTGCATGACCTGACCACGCTGCGCCAGTTCGCCACCGGCCAGGCGTTGTTCGCGTTCTTCGATGCACCTTGGTTTCCGGTGTACCTGCTGGTGATTTTTCTGTTCCATCCCTGGCTCGGTGTGTTGGCGCTGGTCGGCGCGCTGCTATTGATCGTGCTGGCATGGGTCAACCATCACGTCAGCCAGGCGCCGATGGCCTTGGCCAGCCAACTGTCCATCAGCGCCAGCCAGCAGGCCACGGCCAACCTGCGTAATGCCGACACCATCGAAGCCATGGGCATGCTCGCCACGTTGCGTGCGCGTTGGTTCGGCCAGCATCAGGCGTTTTTGGCGCAGCAGAACCTGGCGAGTGAGAAGACCGCCACCGTTACCGCGTGGTCCAAGGGCGTGCGCCTGGCGTTGCAATCCCTGGTGTTGGGCCTGGGCGCCTTGCTGGCAGTGCAGGGCGAAATCACGCCGGGGATGATGATTGCCGGCTCGATCCTGATGGGCCGCGTGCTGAGCCCCATCGACCAGTTGATCGGCGTGTGGAAACAGTGGGGTTCGGCGCGCCTGGCCTTCGATCGGTTGTCGCAGATGCTGGCGGCGAATCCCGCGCGCCCGCAGCGCATGGCGCTGCCGGTGCCCAAAGGCCAACTGGGCGTCGAACAAATCAGCGCCTGTGCCCCCGGCAGCCGTCGGCCCGCGCTGGCCAATCTGGGCTTTAATCTGGCCGCTGGCGAAGTCCTGGGCGTGATCGGGCCGTCGGGCTGCGGCAAATCTACCCTGGCGCGGATACTGGTAGGCGCTTGGGCGCCCCTGGCCGGCAAGGTGCGGCTGGACGGTGCCGATCTGGCCTTGTGGGATAAGCAGCAATTGGGCCCGCACATCGGCTATCTGCCTCAAGACATCCAGCTATTCGCCGGCAGCATCGCGGAAAACATCGCGCGGTTTGCTGAGGTCGATGCGGATAAAGTCCTCGCGGCTGCACAAATGGCCGGCGTGCATGAGCTGATCCTGCAACTGCCCCAAGGTTACGACACGCAATTGGGAGAGGGCGGCGCCGGGCTGTCTGGCGGCCAGAAACAGCGCGTCGCGCTGGCCCGCGCGCTGTACGGCCTGCCCGCGCTGATCGTGCTGGATGAGCCTAACGCCAACCTTGATGAAGTCGGCGAGCAAGCTCTGCTCCAAGCGATCACCCAGCTCAAGCAGCAGCGCCGAACAGTGATCCTGATCACCCACAAACCCAACGTACTGACCCTGACCGACCAGTTGCTGATCCTCAAGGAAGGTCAGCTGCAGGCCTTCGGGCCGACGGCGCGTGTGCTGGAGGCACGGCAGAAACCGGCAGCGCCCAAACCGGTATCGACCATGAGCATGAGCTACCGCCTCGGTGAAGGAAAACAGGCATGAACCAGAGTAAACCTGTGTTGGTGAGCGACACACCAAGCAACGTGCTGGCGCTGGATGACAAAAAGTACTCGCGCCTGGGCTGGCTGTTGGTACTCGGCGGTTTTGCCGGATTCCTTGGCTGGGCGGCACTGGCTCCGTTGGACAAGGGCGTGGCAGTGCCGGGCAAGGTCATGGTGTCGGGCCATCGCAAGACCGTGCAGCACCCGGCCGGGGGCATCGTCGAGCGTATCGACGTGCGCGACGGTGACGTGGTTGACGCAGGCCAGGTGTTGTTGCGCTTGAAGGAAACCCCGTTGCGCGGGCAGATGCAGTCTCTGCGCAGCCAGTACCTGGCGTCCCTGGCCAGCGAGGCGCGCTTGAGTGCCGAAAGTGAAGGGTTGTCGGCGATCACCTTCGGCCCCGAATTGCTCAACGATCCGGAGGCGGCGGCCACCCTGAGCCTGCAACGGCAGTTGTTCAATAGCCGCGCCCAGGCCTTGGCCACCGAGCAACAAGGCCTGCGTGAAACCATCGCCGGGGCGGAGTCGCAACTGCGGGGCACGCGGGATTCGCAAGCAAGCAAAGTCCAGCAGCGCGCGGCGTTGAATGAGCAACTGCAGGGCCTGCGTGAGTTGGCGCGCGAGGGTTACATTCCTCGTAATCGCTTGCTCGACAGTGAGCGACTGTACTCACAGATCGACGGCGCCATCGCCGAGGACTACGGTCGCATCGGCCAACTGCAACGCCAGGTGATGGAACTGCGCCTGCGCATCCGCCAGCTCGGCGAAGACTTCCAGAAAGACCTGCGCGGCCAGTTGGCCGAGACCCGCACCCGCAGCGATGACCTGCGCAATCGCCTGGCGTCGGCCGAGTTCGAATTGGCCAACAGCCTGGTGCGTGCGCCCGCAAGCGGCGTGGTGGTGGGGTTGGACGTGTACACCGAAGGCGGCGTGATCAAGCCCGGCCAGGCGCTGATGGACATCGTGCCCCAGGGCGAGCCCTTGCTGGTGGAGGCGCGGGTGCCGGTGCAGATGGTCGACAAGGTGCACCCCGGCCTGCCGGTGGAACTGATGTTCTCGGCCTTCAACCAGTCCACCACACCTCGGGTGGCCGGCGAGGTGACATTGGTCTCGGCGGACCGCCAGGTCGATGAGCGCACCGACGAGCCCTATTACACGCTGCGCGCCCAAGTCAGCGCGGCCGGCATGCAGCAATTGGACGGCGTGCAGATCCGCCCGGGCATGCCGGTGGAAACCTTCGTCAGGACCGGCGAGCGCTCGATGCTCAACTACCTGTTCAAACCCCTGATGGATCGCACTCATATGGCCCTGGTGGAAGAATGAAGGCGCTGTTGTTGACCTTGTGTTTCGGTTGTACCTCGACGGCGCACGCCCTGGGTTTGCTGGATGCCTACGACTTGGCCCTACGCAATGATCCGACGTTTCAGGCAGCGATCCAGGAGCGTGAAGGCGGTGAAGAAAACCGTGCGATCGGTCGGGCCGCGTTGTTGCCGAACTTGTCGTGGAGCTATAACAACTCGCGCAACGAGTCCGAAGTGACGGCGGGAGATGTCAAAAGCGACCGTGATTACCGCAGTTATGCGTCGACCCTGACCTTGCAGCAACCGCTGCTGGATTACGAAGCCTACGCGCGTTTTCGTCAGGGCACCGCGCAGGCGTTGATGGCCGACGAGCGCTTTCGCGGCAAGAGCCAGGAACTGGCGGTGCGGGTGCTCAATGCTTACAGCCAGGCGTTGCTGGCCCAGGAGCGTATCGAGCTGAGCCGTGCACAGAAACGCGCGTATGCCGAGCGCCTGCAACTCAATGACCGCCTGCTCAAAGGCGGCGAAGGCACGCGCACCGATGTGCTGGAAACCCAGGCGCGCCTGAGCCTGGCCCAGGCCGAGGAAATCGAAGCCCAAGACACGCAGGACAGTGCCCTGCGCGAGCTGGAAGCCATTGTCGGCCAACCGCTGCAAATCGAAGAACTGGCGCCGCTGACGCGCCAATTCGAGATTGCGCCCCTGGAGCCCAACCGTTTCGAGACCTGGCGTGAACTGGCCATGGCCAACAACCCTGAACTCAAATCCCAGCATCACGCCCTGGACGTGGCTTCCTATGAAGTGGAGCGTAAACGCGCTGGTCACTTGCCCAAGGTCAGCCTGTACGCCACCAGCCGCCAGACCAACTCCGACTCGGAAAGCAGCTACAACCAAAAGTACGACACCAACACCGTCGGCATCCAGGTCAGCCTGCCGCTGTTTGCCGGTGGCGGCGTATCGGCCTCCACGCGGCAGGCGGCGAACCAGCTGTCCCAGGCCCAATACGAGCTGGACGCGCAAACCTCGGCCACGCTGGTGGAGTTGCGCAAACAGTTCAACCTCAACACCAGCGGCGCGGCCAAGGTGCGTGCTTATGAAATGGCCGTCAGCTCTGCCACGGCTTTAGTCGCTGCGACGAAAAAGAGTGTGGCCGGCGGTGAGCGGGTCAACCTCGACGTGCTCGACGCAGAACAACAACTCTTCACCGCCCGCCGCGATTTGGCGAGTGCACGACATGCGTATCTGCTGGCGAGGATTCAGCTGAAGTATTACGCGGGGTTGCTGAGCGAGCAGGACTTGCGGGCCTTGGCGGGGTATTTCCAGCCTTCGGCATGAGTGGTTACAACCCGGCATTCGCCGGGTTTTTTGTGCTTACTAATCTGTGAATCAGCTTCGGGAAATGGAGCCGGTTGTCGGGTGACAGGGGAAAATTGTTACCAGGCGGAAAATAACCTAACGGATGGGTTACGATGAGAGTAGGCACTTACAAAGGATATGTGATTTCGGTGTTTATCAGGGATGAGCATTGCCCGCCCCATGTGCATGTGCGGGGGAACGAATGGGATGCGCGTTTTCGTTTCAGCTTTCTGAATGGGGAAGTGGAGTTGTGGGACGTAGAGCCTGAGCGACGGCAACCACCCATGGCGGTTTTGAAAGAACTACGCGGGGCGGTCATGCAGCGGCACTACTTGGCGCGGGCACGCAGGATCTGGTGGGAATACCTGCAGACGGTCTGCCTGGAGAATCATTCCTGGGATTGGGAGGCGCGCGAGGTGTTGCCTGGGCTCATCATTCAGCCGGGTGTTTATGTGACCGCGCGCGCCCGGCACGATGTTGTGGGGCAGAAAACAATTTTGAACCTGGTCAGGGCGCCGGGTTTTGTGGAGATTGAACTATGAAGCAAATCGTAAAAGCCAAAGCTGTACCCTATAAACCACTCACTGAGGCCGACGTCGAAAAGGCGATAGCCCGAGGGCGCAAGACACGGCACCTTTATGCCCGCGCCAGTTCTGTGCGTTATGAAGACAACTGCATTTCCATCGGCTTTAGCGACGGCAGTCGTGTTGTACTGCCGGTGGCTGGCCTGCCCGAGTTCGCGGGGTTTTCCTTGGAGGACTTTGCGCAACTGGAAGTCGGCTTTGGCGGCAAGGCGCTGTGCTGTGAGGCCCAGGACCTTGATGTTTCAGTCACGGGCCTGATTGCTACCAGCAAACCGCTGATGGACCTGGCCACCAGCCTGGTCGCCTCGCGCAATGGCCGCAAAAGCAGCGCCGCCAAAGCCGCCGCCGCCCGCGCCAATGGCAAGAAGGGCGGACGGCCGCGCAAGAAAGAACCAGAGGACGTTGAGTTACCGCCGGGTCAATAACACCCCGGACTCCATATGGTGGGTCCACGGGAACTGGTCAAACAGCGCACACTGGGTAATCTTGTGCGTGTCGTGCAGTTGCGCAATATTCGCCGCCAAGGTCTCAGGGTTGCAGGAGATGTACAGGATGTTGTCGAAGCGTCGGGTCAGTTCGCAGGTGTCCGGGTCCATGCCGGCGCGCGGTGGGTCGACGAAGACGCTGCCGAATTCGTAACTCTTCAAATCGATACCGTGCAGGCGACGAAACGGACGCACTTCGTTCAGCGCTTCGGTGAGTTCTTCGGCAGAGAGCCGCACCAGCGTGACGTTATCTACCGCGTTTTCATCGAGGTTGCTCAGGGCTGCATTCACCGAGGTCTTGCTGATTTCGGTAGCCAGTACTTTGCGTACACGCGTAGCCAGGGGCAGGGTGAAGTTGCCGTTGCCGCAATACAACTCCAGCAGATCATCTGGGCGATCACCCAGGGCTTCATAAGCCCAGTTGAGCATCTTCTGGTTCACCGTGCCGTTGGGCTGGGTGAAGGCGCCTTCAGGTTGGCGGTAGCTGAAAGTGCGGCCGCCGACGTCGAGTTTTTCCACCACGTAGTCATGGCCAATCACATCGCGCTTGCCCTTGGAGCGGCCGATGATGCTGACATTCAAGTCAGCCGCCAGCTGGTTTGCGGCGGTGTGCCAATGCTCGTCCAGCGGGCGGTGATAGCACAGGGTGATCATCGCGTCGCCGGCCAGGGTGGTGAGGAACTCCACCTGGAACAGCTTGTGGCTCAGGGCCGCACTGGCTTGCCAGGCGGCCTTGAGTTGCGGCATCAACTGGTTGATGCGCAGGCTGGCGATGGGAAATTCTTCGATCAGGATCGGCGTGCGCTTGTCGTCCTGGGAGAACATCGCGTAGTGGCGCTCACCGCCTTCGCGCCACAGGCGGAATTCCGCGCGCAGGCGGAAGTTCTGCAGCGGCGAGTCGAAGACCTGCGGCTCTGGCGCGTCGAACGGGGCCAGTAGGTCACGCAAACGCGTGACCTTGTCTTGCAGTTGAGCGGTGTAGCTTGCGGCGTCAAAAGTCATGCGTTGAACCAGCCCAGCTTGATCACAAACAGAATCGACAGAATCACCAATGCCGGGTTCAGCTCACGGTAGCGGCCCGAAAGCAGCTTGATGGCGGTCCAGGCGATGAAACCGAAGGCGATGCCGTTGGCAATGGAATAGGTGAAAGGCATTGCCAGGGCGGTGACCACCACTGGCGCTGCAACCGTGATGTCGTCCCAGTCGATTTCGGCCAGGCCCTGGGTCATCAGCACCGCCACGAACAGCAGTGCTGGCGCGGTGGCGTAGGCCGGTACGCTGGCGGCCAGTGGCGAGAAGAACAACGCCAGCAGGAACAGGATCGCGACCACGATGGCGGTCAAGCCGGTACGGCCACCGGCGCTCACGCCCGCAGCCGATTCGATGTAGCTGGTGGTGGTCGAAGTACCCAGCAGTGAGCCGGCCATGGCGGCGGTACTGTCGGCGATCAGTGCACGGCCCATTTTTGGCATATGGCCGTCTTTGCCCATCAGGCCGGCACGCTTGGCCACGCCGATCAGGGTGCCCGAGTTATCGAACAGGTCCACGAACAGGAACGCGAAGATCACACTGACCAAGCCGATATCCAACGCGCCTTTGATATCCAGCTGCAGGAAGGTCGGGGCCAGGGACGGTGGTACCGAGGTCACACCGATGAACGGGGTGAAGCCCAATACGATGGAGGCGATGGTCACCGCCAGGATGCCGATCAGCACCGCACCGCGCACGGCCAGGGCCTCCAGTGCAACGATCAGCACGAAACCGAGGGTAGCCAGGATCGGCGCAGGTTGTTTCAGGTCGCCCAGGCCGACCATGGTGGCTGGGTTGCTGACCACGATCCCGGCGTTATGCAGGGCGATCAATGCCAGGAACAGGCCGATACCGGCGGCAATCGCCGAGCGCAGCGGCAGTGGGATAGCATTGATGATCCATTCACGAATACGGAAGATCGACAGCAGGAAGAACAGCACCGCCGAGATAAACACCGCACCCAGCGCAACCTGCCAGGTATGGCCCATGTGCAGGACCACGGTGTAAGTAAAGAAGGCGTTGAGGCCCATGCCGGGCGCGAGTGCGATCGGGTAGTTGGCGATCAGGCCCATCACGGTCGAACCGATGGCGGCCGCCAGGCAGGTCGCGACGAACACCGCGCCTTTGTCCATGCCGGTCTCGCCGAGGATGCTCGGGTTCACGAACAGAATGTAGGCCATGGCCAGGAATGTCGTGATGCCCGCGAGGATCTCGGTGCGCACGTTGGTGTTGTGTGCCTTGAGTTGAAACAGCTTTTCCAGCATGCCTGCTCCCAGTGACGCTCTGTGGCGTCGTGATTTGTTGACCTCTAAGTCAAAGCACAAACTGCGCCAAGCGCCTGTGGTTTCAGAGAGGATCGGAAAAAGCGGCGCATCATACCAGCAGCCGAGGCCTTGAGGCATACTGCGCCGACGTTTAAACCAAGGTCATTTGCAGCATGAAAAACGCCAGCCCGTGGAGTCTAGCCCTGATCCCCTGTATCAGCCTGTTGCTCGGCGCAGCACCGGCCTGGGGCGCGACTGCACCGCCGTTGAGCGAAGTGCGTGTATTCCAGGTCGAGTCGGCAGCGTGTAAGGAAAGCATCCCCGAGCGCGCGCAGAGCACACAGATGTGTACGCACCGTGGGCCTACCAAGGTTTCCGTCATGGAGGTGGGCCTCGGTAACAGCCCCATGGGTCGCTTCGATGGCGCTGAATTGAATGGGCAACGCACGGCGGTTTGCCAGGTCGGCAATATCAGCGAAGTGTGCGACGGCGCGGGCACACTGATGGGCTACATCTATGTGTTTGACCTGAATGTCGAGGCCCAAGGCTGGTTCCAGTACAGCAATTCCTCGATCAACCCCCCGCAAAACACCCTGACCACGCAGCTCAATATCCGCTGATCAATCACCTTGAACGCTCATTACCCCGGGAAGTCGTACCCCTGAGACGGCGATTTCCCTGAACGCCGCGGATGTCCACCAACCCGTGAGGTGTTTATGAGCGCAACCCCCAATGGCGCGGCGGCCCAACCGTTCGTCAGCCACTCGATACGCCTGAGCCTCAATGGCCAGGATCGCGAACTGGATGTATTGCCCTGGACCACATTGCTCGACCTTCTGCGCGAGCAACTCGACCTTGTCGGCAGCAAAAAAGGCTGCGACCACGGCCAATGCGGGGCCTGCACGGTGTTGCGCGATGGCAAGCGGATCAATGCCTGCCTGACCCTGGCGGTGATGTGCGACGGCGCCGAGCTCACCACCATCGAGGGCTTGGCCGACGGCGACCAACTGCACCCGATGCAGCAAGCCTTCATCACACACGACGCCTTCCAATGCGGTTATTGCACCCCCGGCCAGATCTGTTCGGCAGTTGGTCTGGCTAATGAAGGACGAGCCCACGACACCGCCCAGATCCAGGAGCTGATGAGCGGCAACCTCTGTCGTTGTGGCGCCTACAGCAATATCCGCGATGCCATTGAAGAAGTCGTGGGAGGTGAGCGATGAATCCCTTCCACTACAGCAAGCCGGCCGATGTGCAGGAAGCTGTGCACCTGAGCAGCGCCGCCTCGCGTTTTATCGCCGGCGGCACCAACCTGCTGGACTTGATGAAAGAAAACATCAGCCGTCCCGAGCATCTCATCGATATCACGGGGTTGCCGTTAAATGAAATTCAAGCAACCACCGAGGGCGGACTGCTGATCGGCGCTCTTGTGAGCAACGCCGACCTGGCCTGGCACCCGCTGATCGAGCAGCGTTACCCACTGCTGTCCCAGGCCATCCTCGCTGGCGCCTCGCCGCAACTGCGCAATATGGCCAGTACCGGCGGCAACTTGTTGCAGCGCACCCGTTGCTACTACTTTTATGACGCCACGGTGCCTTGCAACAAACGCGAGCCCGGCAGCGGCTGCCCGGCACGCACGGGTCTGAATCGCATTCATGCCATCCTTGGCGCCAGTGAACAGTGCGTCGCGACGCATCCTTCCGACATGTGCGTGGCGTTGGCGGCGTTGGAAGCGCGGGTGCATGTGGAAGGCCGTGCAGGTGCTCGCGTTATCGAGTTTGCCGACTTCCATCGCCTGCCCGGCGATGCGCCGCAGCGTGACAACCAATTGGCTGACGATGAGCTGATTACCGCCATCGAACTGCCCGCCGACAATCTGGCAAACCACAGCAACTACCTGAAAATTCGCGACCGCGCTTCCTATGCGTTCGCCCTGGTGTCCGTCGGGGCAGCTTTGGAGCTGGACGGCGACCGTATCGTCGACGCACGTCTGGCCCTGGGTGGCGTAGCCCATAAACCCTGGCGTGATCGCGCGGTGGAAGCCGCGCTGATCGGCCAGCTCGTCAGCCGCGAAACCTTCAGCCACGCCGCCGACGCGCTGCTGCAAGACGCAGAACCTCTGGAACACAACGGCTTCAAGATCAAGTTGGCGCGCCGGGGCATCATTCGTGCCCTGAGTGACGCCGCTGTTGCAGGAGAACGCCCATGACCGCCATCGGCAAACCCTTGGACCGGGTCGACGGTCTGCTCAAGGTCACAGGCAAAGCGCGTTACGCCGGTGAGTTTCCCGAGGACGGCCTGCTGCATGGCAGCGTGGTGTCCAGCACCGTCGCCAAGGGCCGCGTGCTGCGTATCGACGCTTCCAGGGCGTTGGCGCTGCCGGGGGTGGTGGCGGTAATTGATCACCTCAACCGGCCAAGAATCGCCAGCTACGACGACGCTTTCCAGGACGACGATGCGGCCGACGGCTCGCCGTTTCGTCCGCTCTACAACGACCGCGTGCTGTACAGCGGCCAGCCCCTGGCCCTGGTGATCGCCGACAACCTCGAATTGGCGCGGCATGCCGGCTCTCTGGTGGAGATCGAGTACGCAACCGAAGCCTTCGAAACCGACCTGCTGGCCATGCAGCAGCAGGCTCACGCCTCGCCGCAAACTCCGCCCAAACCCCGCGGTGACTTCCAGGCAGTATGGACCGACGCCGCCGTCAGCCTGGACGTGCATTACAGCACGCCCATCGAACACCACAACCCGATGGAGCCCCACGCCAGCACGGTGCTGTATCAGCCGGACGGCACCCTGCATATCCATGACAAGACCCAGGGCCCGCAGAACTGTCAGGCCTATGTGCAAAAAGTTTTCGGCCTGGAGAAAAGCCAGGTACGCATCTTTGCCGCGTTTGTCGGCGGCGCGTTTGGTTCCGGCCTGCGTCCGCAGTACCAATTGCCGTTGGCAGTGATGGCCTCGTTGGCGCTCAAGCGTTCGGTGCGGGTAACGCTGACGCGCCAGCAAATGTTCACGTTCGGCTATCGCCCGCGCACTCTGCAGCGCCTGCAACTCGGCGCTGCCGCTAATGGGCGCCTGCTGGCGTTGGGGCACACCGCCATTGGCCAGACTTCGCGTTTCGAAGACTTCAGCGAACACGTCGTGGAATGGAGCGGCATGCTCTACCACTGCGACAACGTGCAGCTTACTTATAAGTTGGTGCCCCTGGACGTCTTCACGCCTTTGGACATGCGCGCGCCGGGCGCCGCCCTCGGCGTGATCGGCCTGGAGTGCGCTATGGACGAGCTGGCCTGCGCACTGGGGATGGACCCGGTGCAACTGCGGCTGATCAACTACGCCGAGCGCAACCAGAACGAAGACAAGCCCTGGTCGAGCAAAGCCCTGCGCGAGTGTTACCGCGAAGGCGCCGAGCGTTTTGGCTGGAGCCAGCGCAACCCGGAACCGCGCAGTATGCGCGACGGCCGCCAGTTGATCGGTTGGGGCATGGCCGGCGGCGTGTGGGAAGCCATGCAGATGAAGGCCAGCGCCAAGGCGCACATCGATGCGCAGGGCAAGCTGACCGTCAGCAGCGCCACCACCGATATCGGCACCGGTACGTACACGGTGATGACCCAGATCGCGGCGCAGGCCAGCGGTGTGGCGGTTGAAGATGTGGCGTTTCTGCTGGGCGATTCATCATTGCCCACCGCGCCGTTGCAGGGCGGTTCATTCACGGTGTCCTCCGTCGGTACTGCCGTGCAGCAAGCCTGCGAGGCCTTGAATGCCAAGCTGCTGAACATCGCACGGCAGACTTACCCGGTGTTCAAGGACGCCGAAGCCGTGCGCTTCGAAGACGGTCTACTGCATACCGGCGACGTGAGTGTGTCGCTGGCGCAGTTGGTCAAGGACAGCGGCGAAGACGCGCTGCAAGTGCAGGTCGACAGTGAGCCCGACAAAAAACGCGAGGGCTACAGCACCGCCACCCACTCAGCCGTCTTCGTCGAGGTGCAAGTGGACGAAGACCTGGGCACCATCAAGGTCCGCAGGGTGGTCAGCGCGATTGCCGCCGGACGTGTGGTCAACCCGAAGATGGCCCGTAGCCAGATCCTCGGCGGTGTTGTATGGGGCATCGGCATGGCATTGCATGAAGAAACCCAGATCGACCATCAGCTGGGGCGCTATATGAACCACAGCCTGGCGGAGTATCACATTCCGGTTAACGCCGATATTGGCGACATTGACGTGGTGTTTGTCGAAGAACACGACGAGATCGTCAACGCCCTTGGGTCCAAGGGCGTTGGGGAGATCGGTATCGTCGGGGTGGCAGCGGCGGTGGCCAATGCGATTTATCACGCCACCGGCAAGCGGGTGCGGGAGTTTCCCATCACGCTGGATAAGGTGCTGTAACGCAAATCTTCAAGCCAGTGAAGATCAACTGTGGGAGCTGGCTTGCCTGCGATGGCGATCGCTCATGTCCTGATGAGGTGACTGGCACACCGCGATCGCGGGCAAGCCCGCTCCCACATTTACCCTATTTCAACATTAGGTTATGTGGCGGGCTTGATAGCGGGTTCTTCCACGGGCACATGCATGCGGTCACGGTTGGCCAGGGTCGGGAACAGCTTGATCCAGACCCCGGTCACCACCAGCGTACCGATCCCGCCCATGACCACGGCGGGCACGGTGCCGAACCAGTGGGCGGTAATCCCGGATTCGAACTCGCCCAACTGGTTGGACGCGCCGATAAACAGGCCGTTGACCGCACTGACCCGCCCGCGCATTTCATCCGGCGTCTCCAACTGCACGAACGAGGCGCGGATCACCATGCTGATCATGTCCGCCGCGCCCAGCACCACCAGCACCGCCAGGGAGAACCAGAACGAGGTGGACAGGCCAAAGGCGATGGTCGCCACGCCGAACACGCCGACGGCCGTGAACATCACGCGGCCCACATGGCGGTCCACGGAAAACCGCGCCAGCCACAGCGACATCAACAACGCGCCCACCGCCGGCGCCGAACGCAGCAGGCCCAGGCCCCAGGCGCCGGTCAACAGGATGTCTTTGGCAAACACCGGCAGCAACGCGGTGGCGCCACCCAGCAGCACGGCGAACAGGTCGAGCGAGATGGCACCGAGGATATCCGGGCGGCTGCGGATGAAGCGGATGCCGGCCAGCAGAGAATCCAGGGTGGCCTTGCCTTTGTTGAGTGGTGTCTGGCGGGCGGGCAGGTTGAGGGTCAGCACGCAGGCGATGAGGTACAGCACTACCGTGGGGCCATAGACCCAGACGCTGCCAAACGCGTAAAGCAAACCGCCGAGGGCGGGTGCGACGATGGTTGCCAGTTGCTGGGCCGACTGCGAGGAGGCCACGGCTCGCGGGAATAAAGTGCTGGGTACGATGCTGGGCAGCATCGCCTGGGTGGTGGGCATTTCAAACGAACGCGCGGCACCGAGCAGGAAGGCGAGGATGAAGATCATCTCGCGGGTCACATTGCCGGTCAGCCCGCCGATGGCCAGGCTCAAGGCAATCAGTGCCTGCACGGTCTGGCAGATGGCGGCGACCTTGCGCCGTTCATAGCGGTCCGCCACATGCCCGGTGTGCAACATGAACAGTACGCGAGGCACGAATTCCACCAGGCCGACCAAGCCCAGGTCCAGCACATTGCCGGTCAGTTGATAGAGGTTCCAACCGATAGCCACGGTGAGCATCTGGAAACCGCTGGCGGTAAAGATGCGCGCCAGCCAGAACGCGATGAAAGGGCGGTGGTGACGCAACAACAACGCGGGTTCACTAGGCATCGGGGATTCAGGTCAGGGCCGGAGGGAGCGCCGAGATTATCATCAAGTTGTAACAGATAGTTGCAAGAACTGATCTGAGGCAGTCTGTCACGCGGCAAAAGACCACACAGTTCAATCCCGAAAATGGGACTACTCTTTCAGCAATGCTTGATCCAGATCAATGTCCGCCTGGGCATCGATCTGGCGGCCTTAGGGCCAGATTCCCTACGCGGTGGGTTAAAAAAAGAAACGAATTGAAATTCGCCAGACTCCATATCCGTGGGGGCAGTGGGTGCAGGCTCCCGCCAGCAGCCGGTATTACCTGACAGAGGAAGACTTATGTTCGGTTTGGAGGCGCTAGATCTCGCCCGAATTCAATTCGCGTTCACCATCTCTTTCCACATCCTGTTCCCGGCGATCACCATCGGCCTGGCCAGTTACCTCGCGGTGCTGGAAGGCTTGTGGCTCAAGACGCACAACGACACCTACCGTGACCTCTACCATTTCTGGTCGAAGATCTTTGCCGTCAACTTCGGCATGGGCGTGGTCTCCGGGTTGGTCATGGCCTACCAGTTCGGCACTAACTGGAGCCGTTTCTCAGACTTCGCTGGCGCCGTCACCGGGCCGCTTCTTACGTACGAAGTGCTCACGGCCTTCTTCCTCGAGGCCGGTTTCCTGGGCGTAATGCTGTTTGGCTGGAACAAGGTGGGGCGCAATCTGCACTTCTTCTCCACCGTGATGGTGGCCGTCGGTACGCTGATTTCCACGTTCTGGATCCTCTCGTCCAACAGCTGGATGCAGACGCCCCAGGGCTTTGAAATCATTGATGGCCGTGTGATCCCTACCGATTGGTTCGCCGTGGTCTTCAACCCCTCGTTCCCTTATCGCCTGGCGCACATGGCCACGGCGGCGTTCGTAGCGACTGCGTTCTTCGTCGGCTCCTCGGCGGCCTGGCACTTGCTGCGCGGCAAGGACAACCCGGCGATCCGCAAAATGCTCTCGATGGCCATGTGGATGGCCCTGATCGTCGCGCCTATCCAGGCGGTGATCGGTGACTTCCACGGGCTGAATACCTTGAAGCACCAGCCGGCGAAAATCGCCGCGATTGAAGGTCACTGGGAAAACATCGGCAACGAACCGACGCCGTTGATCTTGTTCGGCTGGCCGGACATGAAGGAGGAAAGGACCAAGTACGCCGTCGAGATCCCGTACTTGGGCAGCCTGATCCTCACCCACTCCTTGGACAAACAAGTGCCGGCGCTCAAGGAATTCCCACCGGAAGACCGCCCTAACTCGACCATCGTGTTCTGGTCGTTCCGGGTCATGGTCGGCCTGGGCTTCCTGATGATTTTCACCGGTCTGTTCAGCCTCTGGCTGCGCCGGGGCGACAAGATGTACACGTCCAAACCGTTCCTCTACCTGGCGTTGTGGATGGGGCCTTCCGGCCTGATCGCGATTCTTGCCGGCTGGTTCACCACCGAGATCGGCCGTCAGCCGTGGGTGGTGTATGGCTTGATGCGCACGGCGGATGCTTCATCCGGGCATAGCCTGGCGCAGATGACGATCACCCTGGTGTTGTTCGTGGTGGTGTACTTCGCGCTGTTCGGCGCAGGCCTGGGCTACATGATGCGCCTGGTGCGCAAGGGCCCTGTGACCCACGAAAGCACCGAGCCAACCCACGGTGGCCCTGGCCAGAAACGCACACCGGCCCGTCCGTTGTCCGCCGCCGATGATGATGGCAACGATGACGACCACACCCACATCCAGCACAAGGGGCATTGAGATGGGTATTGATCTTCCGCTGATCTGGGCCGTGATCATTATCTTCGGCATCATGATGTACGTGGTCATGGACGGCTTCGACCTGGGTATCGGCATCCTGTTTCCGTTTATCCCCGGCAAGACCGACCGTGACGTGATGATGAACACCGTGGCCCCGGTCTGGGACGGTAACGAAACCTGGCTGGTACTGGGCGGCGCGGCGTTGTTTGGCGCATTCCCGCTGGCCTATTCGGTGGTGTTGTCGGCGCTGTACCTGCCGCTGATCCTGATGCTGATCGGGCTGATCTTCCGTGGCGTGGCGTTCGAGTTCCGCTTCAAGGCCAAGGACCATAAGCGTCACCTGTGGGACAAGGCGTTTATCGGCGGTTCGCTGGCGGCGACGTTCTTCCAAGGCGTGGCACTGGGGGCGTTTATCGACGGCATTCCCGTGGTGAATCGCCAGTTTGCCGGTGGTTCACTGGACTGGGCCACGCCGTTCACACTGTTCTGTGGCGTGGCGCTGATCGTCGCCTACGCCTTGCTCGGCTGCACCTGGCTGATCATGAAAACCGAAGGCCCGTTGCAGGAAAAGATGCACAACCTGGCACGGCCACTGGCCTTTGTGGTGTTGGCGGTGATCGGCATCGTGAGCATCTGGACGCCATTGACGCACCCGGAAATTGCCTCGCGCTGGTTCACCCTGCCGAATCTGTTCTGGTTCCTGCCGGTGCCGATTCTGGTATTGGTGACCATGTACGGGCTGATCCGCGCGGTGGCGCGTAATGCGCACTACACGCCATTCCTGCTGACGCTGGTGCTGATTTTCCTGGGCTACAGTGGTTTGGGCATCAGCCTGTGGCCGAATATCATTCCGCCCTCCGTGTCGATCTGGGACGCCGCCGCACCGCCGCAGAGCCAGGGCTTCATGCTGGTCGGCACCTTGTTCATCATCCCGTTCATCCTGGGCTACACCTTCTGGAGCTACTA
The DNA here is from genome assembly GCF_003970195.1 of Pseudomonas sp. C 49-2. Lineage (NCBI taxonomy): Bacteria > Pseudomonadati > Pseudomonadota > Gammaproteobacteria > Pseudomonadales > Pseudomonadaceae > Pseudomonas > Pseudomonas sp. C 49-2. The sequence continues at coordinate 116,238 of NZ_RXYG01000008.1, read as the reverse complement.
CGTGTTCCGCGGCAAGGTCACCCACGAAGACGGTTATCACTAGGAGGGTCGTTTCATGTCCGGCAAACCTTCGTTGCACGAGATCGAACAGGCCGAGAAACAGCCGTTGTGGCGGCGCCTGGGGTGGCTGGCGATGATCTGGACCGGCAGCGTGCTGGCCCTGTTTGTCGTGGCCAGCCTGATGCGCATGTTCATGAATGCGGCCGGCTTGACCACCCACTGACATCCCGATCCGGGCCTGACGGCTCGGCTTTCCAACCCTGCTTTTCGCGAGAGAAGCAGGGTTTTTTTATTTACGGGGTTTATTTACGGGCTTTGAGGATCACGAACTTTGGCGTGGTGGCGACTTGCTCGACACCCCGGAACAAGCGCGCCAGTTTGGTGTGATAACCCAGATGACGGTTGCCGACTATATAGAGGGCACCGCCCACCACCAGCGCTTCACGCGCCTGCTGGAACATGCGCCAGGCGAGGAAGTCACCGACCACCTGTTGTTGATGGAAGGGGGGGTTGCACAGAACGACGTCCAGTGAACCGGGTTCCTGGCCGGCAAGGCCATCGGCGGCGCGTATGACTACGTCGCGATCACCGAGGGCGGCTTGCCAGTTTTCGGCCGCCGATTGCACGGCCATATAGGACTCGTCTACCAAGGTGTACTGCGCTTCGGGGTTTTGCAGGGCGCTGGCAATCGCCAATACACCGTTGCCGCAACCCAAGTCCGCCACACGTGCGTTGCCCAGGTTTTTCGGCAGGTGGGGCAGGAACGCGCGGGTGCCGATGTCCAGGCTTTCGCGGCAGAACACGTTGGCGTGGTTCAGCAGTTCGATAGACGGCGTGTCCAAGGTGTAACGGGTGGGGTAGGGCGAGACTGCAGTTGGACGGTCTTGCATAGTGGCAATCAGCAGTCGCGCCTTTTTCACCGCAAGCGATGCCTGCATCGGCCCGATGTAACGCTCCAGCAACTCGCCCGCTGCCCGTGGCAGGTGCTTGATCATTGCCCCGGCGATAACTTGAGCGCCCGGCGCGAGTTGGCCCTGCAGGCGGATCAGTTGCTCTTCCAGCAGTGCCAGGGTTTTCGGTACGCGGATCAGCACACAGTCGAAAGGCCCAGCCGGAACCTGGCTGGCGGGGATGAATGCCACTGCATCAAACGCCTTGCCGTTACGTACCAGGTTCTTCTCCAGGCCCTGGGCAGCGAGGAACGAATCACCGCTGGACGTGACCTGAACCTGCCCCTGAAGGCTGGCGGCCAGCGCGCCGAAGCTGTCATTGAGCACCAGCACGCGAGTCCCAGCAGTCGGTTGCTGCTCGGCCAGATAGTTGAGCAGGTATTCGTCGGCGGCATCGAAGGCTTGTAGCGGATCGTTATGTTGCTCTGGCTGACGGATCAGGTCGAGTTGGGCGAAGGGGCTTTCGAGCAGGGGCATGGCGGGGGAGGCTCTGGGTCGTCGATGGGAGTCCGGCAATCGCTGCAGAACCCTCTGAGTGAACTACGGTGCGGGCCGGGGGGCAGCATCAACACTCAGAATTGACTGTAAATGTTACTTTTTTTCCAGAGGGATTACATGCGGTGTTTCCAGGCAATTAAAAACAGCCCATTTGGGATGCCCTGAGCACTGCGGCGATCTTGTTATTGACCCCCAGTTTCTTGAGTGCACTGGCGATGTGAAACCCTATCGTACGCTCTGACAGGCACAGGATTGTGGCGATTTCTGCGGCGGTCTTGCCCAAGCCTGACCATTTGAGGATTTCGGTTTCCCGCGGGGTCAGTTTGCAGGGAGGTTTGAAACTGGGTTCGTCGGCAAATTTCTGTGCCACCACCGCATGCAGGGCATGACACAGCCACAGCACCTGGCCGGCTTTTTCATACAACTCTTCCGGGCTGACTTCACCTTTACTACGACCCAGGGTCAGCATGCTGAAGACACCCTGGAAATCATGTACTGCTTGAGTCCAGCCTAGGTGCACGCCATGGGATTGGGCCAGTTGCCATAAACTGGGTGCGGCACCAAATGCCTTTTCTTCCCAGAGGATGGGCAGTACGCAACGTTTGCAATGGGCTACAACGGGGTCTACATCGAAAAAGTGTGCTCGTTTGTAGAGGTTGTTCCATTCGTTTGGGTAGTTGTTTATGTGGATTGGTTTTGTTTGGTTATTGGGTAGTTGAGAACTCATCGTAAAGGAACAAAATTGGAAGCCAAGTTCTAACGTGTGATTGAGGGCCATTTCAAAAACACTGGTTATCTGGTTCTCGCCTTCCAGTTTGGGGAGTCTTGTGTTGCGCCAGCTAATCATTGGTCACTCTCCATGAGATCCTACTGGCTGCGGGTACGTCCTTACCCCCGCAGCTGCACGAGATTGATTGTAGGATATGGCCTACATATTTAAGTGAAAAAAGTTAAAAATCTTTTGTTTTGAAGAAGTCTCGCCTTGTGCAAAGAGTAAAGGTTTGTATAGGTTGCGCGCGTGTTTAATTTTTTTAATACGAATTAGAGAGTTGTCAGTGCTGTCAAATTGATGGCTATTAAAAGCACTGCATCATCTGAGGTCATTTAGTACTTGCTAATAGCCAAATGTTTAGTCTCGGTCCATATGCCGACGCCTTGACAAGCGCGAATGCCAGTACAAATCAGCGGTGTTTGCGCTCGTCACTTTGAGGGACACTAGGGCACCTGTAGAACGGAGCCCCCCATGACGGCCAGCGCTGAGAAATTTACCCGCCAGACATTGCTCGACGTGCAATCGCTGACCCCCAGCCTGTTTACCCTGCGCACTACCCGCGATGCGGGCTTTCGTTTCACGGCGGGGCAGTTTGTGCGGTTGGGGGTTACCAAGGCGGATGGCAGCACCGTATGGCGCGCCTATTCGCTGGTGTCCTCACCGTTTGATGAGCATCTGGATTTCTTCTCGATCGTCGTCCCCGGCGGAGAGTTCACCAGCGAACTGAGCCGCCTGCGGGTAGGCGATACCTTGATGGTGGAGCGCCAAGCCACGGGTTTCCTGACCTTGAACCGCTTCGTTGATGGCCGCGATTTGTGGATGCTCGGGACGGGCACCGGGGTGGCGCCGTTTTTGTCGATCCTGCAGGACTTCGAGGTCTGGGAGAAATTCGAGCGCATCATCCTGGTGTACAGCGCACGGGAAGCCAAGGAACTCGCGTACCAGACGCTGATCAAGGAACTGGGTGAGCGTGAATACCTCGCCGAGTACGCACACAAACTCACCTACGTTCCCACCGTCACTCGTGAGCAGCATCCTGGCGCGTTGAATGGGCGCATCACCACACTGATCGAAAATGGCGAGCTTGAACGTGCAGCCGGCGTCGAGTTGACCCCGGAGCATTCGCGCGTGCTGATCTGCGGTAACCCGCAGATGGTCGATGACACGCGCCAGTTGCTCAAGCTGCGTGACATGAACCTGAGCTTGAGCCGCCGCCCCGGCCAAGTCGCGGTGGAAAACTACTGGTAATAAAAAAGGCGCCTCTAGCAGGCGCCTTTTTTCTCAAGCCGTCTTTACAGGCGCGGCTTGTCATTCTGTGCCTTGAGCAGATCGCGGATCTCACCCAGCAACACTTCTTCCTTGGTCGGCGTCGGCGGCAGGCTTGGCGCCACGGCCTCTTCACGCTTCAGGCGGTTGATCGCTTTCACACCCATGAAAATCGCAAACGCGACAATCACAAAGTCGATGACGCTCTGAATGAACTTGCCGTAGGCCAACACCACCGCAGGCACATCGCCCTGTGCTGCCTTGAGCGTTATCGCCAGGTCACCGAAGTCCACGCCACCGATCAACAGACCGATTGGCGGCATCACCACGTCGCCTACAAACGAGGAAACAATTTTGCCGAAGGCTGCGCCGATGATGATACCGACGGCCATGTCGACCACATTACCTTTGACCGCGAAGGCCTTGAACTCACTGATCACGCCCATAGGTTATTCCTTGTTACAGATGAGAAGGGTGGGACTCAGTGTAAGACAGTCGTAGCGGGCTTGCCCGACACAACCCTTAACACTGTTAGTTTTTATCGACACATTAAAACGCAAATAGTTTGCAAAGTGCCACCAGTCGCGCGCGAAATACGCCTGATATCAGCGACTTAACAGATTATTTTGTTAATCGGGTTGTTGTGAGTTTTCTATTTATCTTCTGACTCTCGGGTCACTAGCCTCTGGCAAGCACAACTGAATGTGCACTAAAAAAACCAGAGGAAACCTCGATGAAGAATCCAATGAGCCGCGCGCCTGTTTCAGCGCGATACGCGCTGGTACTGGCGACCGCCAGCCTGCTTTCCCTGTCCGTACACGCCGCCAACCTGACCCGCGATAACGGTGCTGCGGTGGGGGACAACCAGAACTCGCAGACCGCCGGCGCCAATGGCCCGGTGTTGCTGCAAGACGTGCAGTTGATCCAGAAGCTCCAGCGCTTCGACCGCGAGCGCATCCCTGAGCGCGTGGTCCACGCCCGTGGTACCGGCGCCCACGGTACTTTCACCGTCACCGACAACCTCAGCGACCTGACCAAGGCCAAGGTGTTCGCGGCCGGCGAAGCCACCCCGGTGTTCGTGCGCTTCTCCGCCGTGGTCCACGGCAACCACTCCCCGGAAACCCTGCGCGACCCGCGTGGTTTCGCCACCAAGTTCTACACCGCCGATGGCAACTGGGACCTGGTGGGCAACAACTTCCCGACGTTCTTTATCCGCGATGCCATCAAGTTCCCGGACATGGTCCACGCTTTCAAACCGGACCCGCGTACCAACCTGGATGACGATTCCCGTCGCTTCGACTTCTTCTCCCACGTGCCCGAGTCCACGCGCACGCTGACCGAGCTGTACTCCGACTCCGGCACCCCGGCCAGCTATCGGGAAATGGACGGCAACGGCGTGCATGCCTACAAGCTGATCAACGCCAAGGGTGAGGTGCACTACGTCAAGTTCCACTGGAAGAGCCTGCAAGGCATCAAGAACCTTGATCCCAAGCAAGTCACCGAAGTGCAGGGCCGTGATTACAGCCACATGACCAACGATCTGGTCACGCATATCAACAAGGGCGACTTCCCCAAGTGGGACCTGTACGTGCAGGTGCTCAAGCCTGAGGACCTGGCCAAGTTCGACTTCGATCCACTGGACGCCACCAAGATCTGGCCGAATGTGCCTGAGCGCAAAGTCGGGCAGATGGTGCTGAACCGCAACCCCGCCAACGTGTTTCAGGAAACCGAGCAAGTGGCCATGGCCCCGGCCAACCTGGTGCCGGGCATCGAGCCGTCTGAGGACCGCCTGCTGCAAGGTCGCGTATTCTCCTACGCCGACACCCAGATGTACCGCCTGGGCGCCAACGCCCTGCAACTGCCGATCAACGCCCCGCGGGTGACCGTCAACAACGGTAACCAGGACGGCGCGATGAACTTCGGCAAGACCACCACTGGCGTGAACTACCAGCCAAGTCGTCTGCTGCCACGGGACGAGCCGCAAACCGCGCGCTACAGCCAGTCAGCCCTGTCGGGCAGCACCCAGCAGGCGAAGATCCAGCGCGAGCAGAACTTCAAGCAGGCCGGTGATCTGTACCGCTCCTTCACCAAGAAAGAGCGTCAGGACTTGATCGAGAACTTTGGTGGCTCGCTGGCGACCACCGATGACGAGAGCAAGCACATCATCCTGTCGTTCCTGTACAAGGCCGACCCGGAATATGGCACCGGCGTGGCCAAGGTTGCCAAGGGTGACCTGGCGCGCGTGAAGGCGCTGGCGGACAAACTCACCGACTGACCACGCAACCCCCTGTAGGCGCCGGCTTGCCGGCGATGGCGTCCTCGAATACGCCATCGCCGGCAAGCCGGCTCCTACAAAGGGGGGGGTAATACGGAGGATTGGCTATGCGAATTTTCATAGGCGCTGTGTTGGCATGCCTGGCGTTCGGCGCGTGGGCCGAACCGGCCGACCCTGCGAAGCTCAAGACACAACTACAGGACTACTATTTCGACGCCGCCCGCCGCGGCGACCTCGATATGCTCAACACCTTTATTGACTCCGGCTACAGCCTCAACACCCAGGATGACAAGGGCTACACCGCGCTGATCCTCGCCGCTTACCACGGCCAGGGCCCGTTCGTGGAGCGCTTGCTCAATGCCGGAGCCGACGCTTGCGTGCAGGACAAGCGCGGCAACACGGCGCTGATGGGCGCGATCTTCAAGGGCGAGTTGAAAATCGCCCAACGCTTGCTGGCGACCGACTGCAACCCCGACCAACGCAACGGCGCCGGGCAGACGGCGGCCATGTACGCCGGGCTGTTCAAGCGCGTCGAGTTGCTGGATGAATTGAAGGCCAAGGGCGCCGACCTCAACGCCGAAGACCCGATCGGCAACAGCGCTTCACGATTGGCCAGTGGTGAAATCCGGACCCCGACGCCGCGCTGAGCTATCATCGCGGTTTTTCGGTTGGAGGTTCTCAAATGGCAAAGGCCAAGCGCATGTACGGCTGCACGGAGTGCGGCGCGACCTTTCCCAAGTGGGCCGGCCAGTGCACCGAGTGCGGTGCATGGAACACCCTGACTGAAACCATGATCGAAAGCGGCGGCGCTGCGGCCCCCACCGGCCGCGCCGGCTGGACCGGGCAACAGGCGCAGATCAAGACGCTGGCCGAAGTCAGCGTCGAAGAGATCCCGCGTTTCTCCACAGCCTCCGGTGAATTGGACCGGGTGCTGGGCGGCGGCCTAGTGGACGGCTCGGTGGTGCTGATCGGCGGCGATCCGGGCATCGGCAAATCGACGATCCTGTTGCAAACCCTGTGCAGCATCGCTAGCCGCATGCCAGCGCTGTATGTCACCGGCGAGGAATCCCAACAACAAGTGGCCATGCGCGCCCGTCGCCTGGGGCTGCCTCAGGATCAACTGCGGGTGATGACCGAGACCTGCATCGAAAGCATCATTGCCACGGCGCGTATTGAAAAGCCCAAGGTCATGGTGATCGACTCGATCCAGACGATTTTCACAGAGCAATTGCAGTCGGCGCCGGGCGGCGTATCCCAGGTGCGTGAAAGTGCGGCGCTGCTGGTGCGCTATGCCAAGCAGAGCGGCACCGCTATCTTCCTGGTCGGTCATGTGACCAAAGAGGGCGCACTGGCAGGGCCACGGGTGTTGGAGCATATGGTCGACACCGTGCTGTACTTCGAAGGTGAATCCGACGGCCGTCTGCGCTTGCTGCGGGCGGTGAAGAACCGGTTCGGCGCGGTCAACGAATTGGGCGTGTTCGCCATGACTGACCGGGGGCTTAAAGAAGTCTCCAACCCTTCGGCGATTTTTCTCACGCGTGCCCAGGAAGAAGTCCCAGGCAGTGTGGTGATGGCAACGTGGGAAGGCACCCGCCCGATGCTGGTGGAAGTGCAGGCGCTGGTGGATGACAGCCATCTGGCCAACCCTCGCCGCGTAACCTTGGGCCTGGATCAGAATCGACTGGCGATGTTGCTCGCGGTATTGCACCGTCACGGCGGTATTCCGACCCACGACCAGGACGTGTTCCTCAACGTGGTCGGCGGGGTCAAGGTGCTGGAAACCGCGTCCGACCTGGCGCTGATGGCGGCAGTCATGTCCAGCCTGCGTAACCGGCCGTTGCCCCATGATTTGCTGGTGTTTGGTGAAGTGGGCCTGTCGGGCGAGGTGCGTCCGGTGCCCAGTGGCCAGGAACGCTTGAAGGAAGCCGCCAAGCACGGCTTCAAACGGGCAATCGTACCTAAAGGCAATGCGCCCAAAGAGTCGCCGCCTGGGATCAAGATCATTGGCGTGACGCGACTGGAACAGGCGTTGGATGCACTATTCGAGTAGGGCGCCCAGCTCGCGCTCCAACTCTTGCTGATCACCCAGGTTCAACTCGATCAATCGTCGCAAATGGCTGATCGAGTCCAGGTCGATGTGCTGGCACACAAAACCCAATTGCCCGTGATCCTCATGGGTCAGTCGCACTTGCATCTTTATATGCGCCTTGGGGTCTAGACGGATATCGACGTCGAACGGCAGCGCCTTGTTGCCCTTCCAGTCGTCGGGGCGTTGTATCAACAAGCCTTTTAACGACAAATCCACCAATCGCACCGTCCATTCGCGGCCGGTTTGCCGGAATTCTGTCTTGGCGTCAAAGGCGATGCGGCGGAAATGGCGGCGGTCAGACGGTTGCTCGGTCATGGTGAAACCCTCTGGAGATACGGGAATTGTAGCCCTGCGCCATCATTGGCCCGGTATTTCTGCTTTTTTTGTGCGCAGGAGGCTCTAGACCAACGTAGGGGGGTGGCCTTTGAGGCCAACAGCGCTAAACTCGGGATGGCTGTCCTTTCTGTCCACCCTGGCTGGAATATAAAAATGAAAAATAATAATAGCCTGCTACGCCACTTACCCTGGCTGGTGCTGGCAATCGTAGGAGCGTGCGCCCTGGGCGTAGTGGCCTTGCGCCGCGGCGAGGCGATCAACGCCTTGTGGATTGTGGTCGCGGCAGTGGCCATCTACCTGGTTGCGTACCGTTACTACAGCCTGTTCATCGCTAACAACGTGATGCAACTCGATCCACGGCGGGCCACCCCCGCAGTGGTCAATAATGACGGTCTGGACTATGTGCCGACCAACAAACACATCCTTTTCGGTCACCACTTTGCGGCGATTGCCGGTGCAGGCCCGCTGGTCGGCCCGGTGCTCGCGGCGCAAATGGGCTACTTGCCCGGCACGCTCTGGCTGATTGCCGGCGTGGTGCTGGCCGGTGCGGTGCAGGACTTCATGATCCTGTTCCTGTCCACGCGTCGCAATGGCCGTTCCCTGGGGGACATGGTGCGCGAAGAGATGGGCCGCATTCCCGGGACCATCGCGCTGTTTGGCTGCTTCCTGATCATGATCATCATCCTCGCGGTGTTGGCGTTGATCGTGGTCAAGGCCCTGGCCGAGAGCCCATGGGGGATCTTCACGGTGATGGCGACCATCCCGATCGCGATGTTCATGGGCATTTACATGCGCTACATCCGCCCGGGTCGCATTGGTGAAATCTCGATCATCGGCGTGCTGTTGCTGCTGGGTTCGATCTGGCTGGGCGGGCAAATTGCCGCTGACCCGGTCTGGGCCAAGGCCTTCACCTTCACCGGCATTCAAATTACCTGGATGCTGATCGGCTACGGTTTCGTCGCCGCAGTGCTGCCTGTGTGGCTGATCCTGGCGCCGCGTGACTACCTGTCGACCTTCCTCAAAATCGGCACCATCATCGCCCTGGCGATCGGCATCTTGGTGACCATGCCCGACCTGAAAATGCCGGCGCTGACCCAGTTCATCGATGGCACCGGTCCGGTGTGGAAGGGCGGCCTGTTCCCGTTCCTGTTCATTACCATTGCCTGCGGCGCGGTATCGGGTTTCCACGCACTGATCTCGTCGGGCACTACGCCCAAACTGTTGGCCAGTGAAAGCCATGCGCGCTACATCGGTTATGGCGGCATGTTGATGGAGTCGTTCGTGGCCATCATGGCCATGGTTGCCGCGTCGGTGATCGAGCCAGGCGTGTACTTCGCCATGAACAGCCCGGCCGCGATTGTCGGCTCGGACGTGGTCACCGTGGCGCAGACCGTCAGCAGCTGGGGTTTTGCGATTACGCCTGAGGCGCTGTCAGCCGTCGCCCACGACATCGGTGAAACCACCATCCTGGCGCGTGCCGGCGGTGCACCTACCCTGGCGGTGGGTATCGCGCAGATCCTGCACAGTGTGCTGCCGGGTGAAAACACCATGGCGTTCTGGTATCACTTTGCGATCCTGTTCGAAGCGCTGTTCATCCTCACGGCCGTGGATGCGGGTACCCGTGCCGGTCGCTTCATGCTGCAAGACCTGCTGGGTTCCTTCGTGCCGGCGCTGAAACGCACTGAGTCGTGGACCGCCAACCTGATCGCGACCGCGGGTTGCGTGGCGATGTGGGGTTACCTGCTGTACCAGGGCGTGATCGACCCACTGGGCGGCATCAACACCTTGTGGCCGCTGTTCGGTATCTCCAACCAGATGCTGGCAGGTATCGCGCTGATGCTGGCCACCGTTGTGCTGATCAAAATGAAACGCCAACGCTACATCTGGGTGACCATGCTGCCGGCTGTCTGGCTGCTGATCTGCACCACCACTGCGGGCTTCATCAAGCTGTTCGACGCCAACCCGGCGATTGGCTTCCTGTCGCTGGCGAAGAAGTACAGCGATGCATTGGCCAACGGCCAGATCCTTGCCCCGGCGAAGAGCATCGACCAGATGCAGCACGTGATCTGGAACGCCTACACCAACGCAACGCTGACGGCGCTGTTCCTGTTCGTGGTCTTCAGCATCCTGTTCTATGCGCTCAAGGTCGGCGTCGCTGCCTGGGGCAACAAAGAACGTACGGATAAAGAAGCCCCGTTCCAGGCTGTTCCGGACGCGTGATCGAGGATTGCAACCATGTTCAATGACATCAATCGCCTCGGTAAATACCTCGGTCAGGCCGCGCGCCTGATGGTCGGCATGCCCGACTACGATACGTACGTCGAGCATATGCAAACCAAACACCCGGACAAGCCGATGATGGACTACAAGGCGTTCTTCCGAGAGCGCCAGGAAGCCCGTTACGGCGGCAAGGGTGGGCCCAAGTGCTGTTGACCTGCTAGGCAGGCCCCTGTGGGAGCCCATACCAATGGGCTCCCATTTTTATTTCTGTTTATTGAAGGAGAACTGCTTTTGTCCTCTCCCATCCCAGTCACCGTCCTCAGCGGCTTCCTCGGCGCCGGCAAGACCACCTTGCTGCGCCACCTGCTAAAAGCCGAGCACGGCCTGAAAATCGCCGTGATCGAAAACGAATTCAGTGACGCCGGTATCGATACCCAGCTGCTGGGCGCCGAGCCAGTGCAAGTCATGACCCTGTCCAACGGCTGCGTGTGCTGCACCATCCACACCGACCTGACCAAAGCCCTGTATCTGCTACTCGAACGCCTGGACAGCGGCGAGATTGCCTTCGACCGCCTGGTGATCGAGTGCACCGGCCTGGCCGACCCGGCACCCGTGGCCCAAACCTTCTTTATCGACGAGGAGTTGCGCGAACGCTACATCCTCGACGGCATCATCACATTGGTAGACGCGGCCCACGCCGAGCAGCACCTCACCCAAACCATCGCCCAGGCCCAGATCGGCTTTGCCGACCGCCTGCTGGTGAGCAAGCGCGACCTGGTGGATGACGCCACCTTCGACGCGCTCAGCGAACGCCTCACCCGCATCAACCGCCGCGCGCCAATCCGTGTGGTGGACCATGGCAACATCGACCTGGCGGAACTGCTCGATGTGCGCGGCTTCAACCTCAACGCCGGCATGAGCCTGCGCCCGGTGCGCGCTGCGCCGTCCATCGACCGTATTTCCAGCCTGGTATTGCGTACCGATCAGCCGCTGGATATCGACCGCCTCAGCGAGTTCATGAACGAACTGCTGGAAGACCACGGCAAGCAGCTGTTGCGCTACAAGGGCGTGCTGAATATTGCCGGTGAAGACCGGCGCATGGTGTTCCAGGGCGTGCTCAAGCTCTACGGCTTTGATTGGGACACGGAGTGGGAAGAGGGCGAGGCGCGGGAGAGTGTGATTGTGTTTATTGCAGATGAATTGCCGGAGCAGAAGATCCGCGACGGCTTTGCACGGGTGTCATCTGTCTGATCAGGCAGCACCCTTGCAAAGCGTACAGAGGTCAAACCTCATCAGGGCTATCGAGGTACGCGGAGTTGCGCTCAAGGATATTCAGATAGAAATCCAGGCGCACGCCACCTCCGAGGCCATGGATGAGGTATCCCCGCCCAGGCCGATTCATTCGTGACAGTGTGGCTATTACTCGGGTGTTGCGGATTCTCAGGGTTTGTTTGTCGGCTGCCAAATCGTCTAGCGTGACAATCCTGTTTTTTGCATCGATCAAGTTGAAGGTCGCCGCCGCATTATTGTTTGTCGCAATAACACGACCCCCGTTGTCTACCCCTAAGATTTTACCGTAGTAGTTGCCCGGTGTTCGAAGGTAAAGGTGGTAAAAGTTGTTCGTGCACCTGAAATAGAACTTCACGCTAGCGCGGGTTTTGTCAGGGTCGATGCAAAGGACGTTGGACGCATCTTCTCCACCGCTTGTCAGTTGCGGAAAGTGCAAGTGGCCCATGTTGGTTGCCAGTTCTGCGATAAAAGATTTTTGGCGGTTGGTACTCATGCTGTGATCTCTTCGGTTTGGAAGTGAAGAGGTTGGCATTTCGCATCCCGGGCGATGGCGTTACATATGCAGGGCGCCGGGACACGGGGCCTGAGTCACAGCCATAAAAAAGCCCGGCTCAAGAGCCGGGCTTTTCATTCAAGCAACTGCAATCAAGCGCCGTACACCGGCAGCTTCTTGCAGATGGCCTTGACCTTCTCACGCACCGCGTCGATCACGGCTTCGTTGTTCAGGTCAGCCAGGATATCGCAGATCCAGCCAGCCAGTTCCTTGCACTCTGCTTCCTTGAAGCCACGCGTGGTCACAGCCGGGGTACCGAAGCGCAGGCCGGAGGTGACGAACGGCGAACGTGGGTCGTTCGGCACGGAGTTCTTGTTTACGGTGATGAAGGCTTTGCCCAAGGCAGCATCAGCATCTTTACCGGAAATGTCCTGCTTGATCAGGGACAGCAGGAACAGGTGGTTCTCGGTACCGCCGGAGACTACGTCGAAGCCGCGCTCGATGAACACGCTGGCCATGGTCTGGGCGTTCTTGACCACTTGTTGCTGATAGGTCTTGAACTCAGGCTGCAGGGCTTCCTTGAAGCAGATCGCTTTGGCGGCGATCACGTGCTCCAGCGGGCCGCCTTGGGCGCCTGGGAATACAGCGGAGTTCAGCTTCTTCTCGATGTCGGCGTTGGCGCGAGCCAGGATCAGGCCGCCACGTGGACCGCGCAGGGTCTTGTGGGTCGTGGTGGTCACGACGTCAGCGTAAGGCACCGGGTTCGGGTAGACGCCAGCGGCGACCAGACCGGCCACGTGGGCCATGTCGACGAACAGGTACGCACCAACCTTGTCGGCGATAGCGCGGAAACGTGGGAAGTCTAGGATCTGCGAGTAGGCAGAGAAACCGGCCACGATCATTTTTGGCTTGTGTTCAACTGCCAGGCGCTCGACTTCGTCGTAGTCGATCAGACCGTTGGCATCGATACCGTACTGAACGGCGTTGTACAGCTTGCCGGAGGACGAAACGCTGGCGCCGTGGGTCAGGTGACCGCCGTGGGCCAGGCTCATGCCCAGGATGGTGTCGCCGCCTTGCAGCAGGGCCAGGTACACGGCGCTGTTGGCTTGGGAACCGGCGTGCGGCTGGACGTTGGCGTAATCGGCGCCGAACAGTTCTTTGGCACGGTCGATGGCCAGTTGCTCAACCACGTCGACGTATTCGCAACCACCGTAGTAGCGCTTGCCTGGGTAGCCTTCGGCGTACTTGTTGGTCAGAACCGAACCTTGAGCCTCCATCACCGCAGGGCTGGTGTAGTTTTCCGAAGCGATCAGCTCAATGTGCTCTTCCTGGCGCACGGCTTCTTGCTCCATGGCGGCGAAGAGATCGGCGTCGTACTTGGCAATAGTCAAATCACGGCTGAACATGGCGGTCCTCAAGGATCGGGGGCAGAAAAGGAAGGCATTCTAACCCAATGGGTTTTAGATGGCATATGAAAGGACATCATGTCGCGGATAAGCGGGGCTCATCTGGGGATAAGCGGCGCCAGGGCCGGCCCTATCGCGGGCAAGCCCGGCTCCCACATTTTGATCTGTGAACCCATTCAAGGGTGGGAGCTGGCTTGCCTGCGATGAGGCCATCCGCCCCAGCAAAAAACTCAGTCGAACATGAAGAGGGCATCATTGCTGAACTGCGCCTCGAACCGGTTCGCCGGCATCGGCCGCCCGAACAGGTAACCCTGCACCTCGTCACACCCATGCTCACGCAGGAAGTCCAACTGCTCATGGGTTTCCACACCCTCGGCGATCACCGCCAGGTTCAGGCTGTGGGCCATGGCGATAATGGCGCGGGCGATCTGCGCATCCTGTTCGCCGGAGGGCAGGCCATCCACGAAGGTGCGGTCGATCTTCAACACGTCGATGGGGAATTGCTTGAGGTAGTTGAGCGACGAATAGCCCGTGCCGAAGTCATCGACTGCAATGCTCAGGCCAAGGTTTTTCAGGCTGTCGAGGATCTGCATGGCCTCGTTGACTTCCCGCATCAGGATACTTTCGGTCAGCTCCAGCTCCAGGCATGCCGGCGGCAGCCCGGTGTCCTTGAGGATGGTGGCGATACGGGTGCCCAACTGGCCGTCGGAGAATTGCCGCGCCGAGATGTTCACCGAGACTTTCGGCACGCGCACCTTGTTCTGGTGCCAGGTCTTGAGCTGGCGACAGGCTTCGCTGATCACCCAGTCGCCGACGTCTACCACCAGGCCCAACTCTTCCAGTACCGGGATGAAGTCCCCCGGCGGCACCAGGCCACGACGCGGGTGGCGCCAGCGCAGCAGGGCTTCGGCACCGGTCAGGCGTTTGCCGTCGCCGCTGAACTGGGGCTGGTAATAGAGCACGAATTCGTTCTGGTCTAGGGCGTGGCGCAGGTCGCTTTCCAGCTCCAGGCGTTCCAGGGCGCTGGCGTTCATGTCGGCCTGGTAGAACTGGAAGTTGTTCTTGCCGCGTTCCTTGGCGTGATACATCGCGGTGTCGGCGTTTTTCATCAACTGGCTCAGCTCGTTGCCGTCCTGAGGGCTCAGGGCGATACCGATACTGGCGGTGACAAAAAACTCGCGGCCTTCCAGCACGAACGGCTTCACCAGGCTGGCAAGGATCTGCTCGGCCACATGAATCGCACGGTTCAACGCCATTTCGCGGCTGATCCGCGGTTGCAGCAGCAGCGTGAACTCGTCGCCGCCCATGCGCGCCACGGTGTCGTCTTCGGCCACGCAACCCAGCAGGCGCGTGGCCATTTCCTTGAGCATGCGGTCGCCGGCGGCGTGGCCCAGGGAGTCGTTGATCGGTTTGAAGTGGTCGAGGTCGAGGAACATCAGCACCACCCACGACTTTTGCCGTTCTGCCGACTGCAACGCGGTATGCAGGCGGTCCTGGAACAGCGTGCGGTTGGGCAGGTGGGTCAGGGCGTCGTAGTAGGCCAGGCGGTGGATGCGCTGCTCGCTGGCCTTGCGCTCGCTGATGTCACTGAAGAAACACACGTAGCTGGCCAGGTCGCCTTCATCGTCGAACACGGCGGTAATGCCGACCCACGCCGGGTAATGCTCGCCGTTGCGCCGCTTGAGCCACACTTCGCCTTCCCATGTGCTGTGCTGGTGCAACTGCTTGAGTACGTAGCGCAGGTGGGCTTCCTGCTGTTCGTCGACGGTGAGCATGTTCGGCAATTGGTCGAGCACATCGCTGACCGCATAGCCGCTGACCCGGCTGAACGCCTCGTTGGCCTGCACGATATAACCGGCGGGGTCGGTGATCAGAATCGCCGAGGTGGAGTGCTCGAATACCGTGGCCGCCATACGCAGGTCTTTTTCGGCGCGGCGTTGCTGGCTGATGTCGCGGCCCACGCCGAGGACGCCCTCGAAGGCGCCGTGTTCGTCCCATACCAGCACCAGGCGCAGCTCGATCGGCACTTTGCGACCATCGGCGCGCAGGCAGTCGAACAGGAACAATTGGGTCTGCACCTCGTCGCGCAGCGTGTTCAGTGCCTCGATGTTGCCCAGCGCGCGGCTGACTTGTTCCATCAGGCTGTAAATGCCGGTCAGCTGCTGCGGGTTGGCGATGATCGACTGCCAGCCATTTTTGAACACCCAGTCCACGTCATAACCGAGTACGGCATTGACCGAGGGGCTGATGTAGTTGAGGGCCAACTGGCTGTCGGTGGAGCAGATCACGTCGCTGATGCTTTCGGCCAGCATGCGGTAGCGCTGTTCGCTGTCACGCAGGGATTCGCTGGCCTCGATCTGGTCGGTGATGTCCTTGGCCACCCCGATGATGCGGGTGATCTGCGCCGTCTTGTCGCGGGCCAGGGCCTGCTCGCGGATGTCAAAGCGCCGCCATTGGTTGTTGCGGTGGCGGAAGCGCAATTGGCATTGCAATTGGGTGGTGTAGCCGATCTGGCGCTGCTGCTGGCGCAAATCGTGGTAATGCTCGGCATCTTCGGGGTGCAGCAGGATTTCCCAGAAGTATTCGCCCATTTGCTGCAGTTCGGCCTTGTTGTAGCCGAGCGTGTGGCCCAAATGATGGTTGCTGAAAATCATGCGCTGGCTGATCACGTCCTGCACATACAGGTGGTCAGGCACGGTGCGTACCACGTCCGACCAGAAGCTTTCACGCTCCACCAGCGACAGCTCGATCAGCTTGCGGCTGGTGATATCGCTGATGCTGAGGATCACTGCCTTGAAGTCGTCCTGCTGCTCCGGCAAGCGCATCACCAGCCACAGGTATTGCTCGTTGCCAGCCACGTCCTTGAGCTGGATTTCCAGTTCCAACTGGTTCTGTTGGGTCAGTACCGCCTCAAGTATCTGGTAGCCGATGGACGTGGCATTGCGCGGGGAGTCATCGATCAGACGCTCCCAGGCTTGTTCGCAGGAACCCACGTTCAACAGGCGCACCGCCACCTGGTTGACCTCGGTGATGCGCAGCTCCTTGAGCAGTTGCTGGCGTTCGTCGGGGTTGTCCTGCAGCCAGGCGTGCAGTTGCTCGCGGGTCTCCAGTCGGGTCTTGTCGAAGAACGCATTCAGGCCCGACAAGTCGAGCACGCACAGGGCCACGCCGGTGCCTTCGAAAATGTCCTGGTAGCGCCGGCGGCCTTCATGCACCTGTCGCTGGCGGCGGCGCATGTTCAGCAGCACGATCACCGGGATCAGCGAGAACGCCAGGCCCAGCAGGCATTTGCCGATGAAGGCCGGCAGCAGTTGCTCCAGCACCGCAGTACGGTCGAACAGCCCGCGCAGTTGCCAGTCGCTTTTGCTTAGAGGGGTGACCAGTACGCTTTTATTCAGCTCGTCCGGGGTTAGCGCAGACGCCCACTGCGCCGGCATGCCGCTGTCTCGGCTGACAACCCGGTGGTTGATGCGATTCTCGATGACCCACAGCGGGCGCTGGCCCTGGCCGTCCTGGCGGGTGAGGTTGCTCAGGTAGTTGGGTGCCAGGCGCAGCGCCCAATACATCCGTGAGCCACCGCTGGGCTGGTGCAGCAACAGATAGATGAGGGTGCCATCGTTGCTGTTGCTCAGGTAATAGGACTGCGCGTGGCTACGTTGCACCAGCTCTGCCAACCAGGCGGCGTCCTGGCTGTCGGTGGCGCTGTCACTGATCATCGCGCCGCTGGGGGCGAGCAGGGCGACGCTGCGCAGCTCGGGTAGCGAGCGTTGCAAGGTGCGCATCAGCGCCTGTTGCTGTTCGCTGTCACGCGGCGGCTCGACCATCGGCAGCAGGTTCAGGGCGATTTTCGCGCTGAGGGCCATGTTCAGGCTGATCTGTTCAGCCAGGTCGGCGCTGTAGTCGATGGTGTATTGCTGCTGGTTCTTCTGGTTTTGCTGCAACTGGTCGAGCAACTGCCAGAACAATAACGCGAGCAACATGAGGACGAGCGTCGCCAATGCGCCTTTGAGGGTGCCGTGCAGGGGCGCTCCCGGCGCTATATGAGCGGCGCGCAGGGGAGTTGGCGGCGTGACTTTGGACAAGCTGTGATCCTGCGGTTTGGCTGGACTGGCGCGCGACGTGCACTATAAGCCGGACGCCCGGAGGGCGGCTAGCATGCCTTGACTTGTGGCAAAGTGCCAGCCCCGCCTGGCGGGCACTAGAGGGCGCCGCCGGTGTGGATCAGGCTGTCCGCCAGCCGGGTCAGGATCGCCAGCGTGAACAGGCTGATAACCACAGAGGCCGTGCGGTTGATGGTGTGCGGCGTCAACCACGCGTACCCGCCTCGTTTGATGCGGGCCCCCAGCAGCACCCAGACGCAGCCCACCGGTATCACCACGGCGCTGAACTGTGCGACGAAATGCACGTACAAGGTCAAGTCGATAAACGTCTGCATCGGGACGATAAACGACACGATCAGTAATCCCTTGGGGTTGATCAGCGTGAGCAAAAAGAAATTCAGCGTGGAAATCCGTGCCTCCGCCTCGGTGTGGAGTGTTTCGTCGGGATGGCGCCACAGCAGGTAGCAAGTCCTGATCAAATAGCAGACCGAAGCGAACTGCACGAGCTTCAGGCTCCAGGGCGCGTTGTCGCCGATATGGCTGAGCAAGTAGCCCCAGAACGAGATCTGCGTCAGGTAGGCCAGGCACTCCAGCAGGCTAAGCGGCCAGGCGCGCCGGAACCCCGCGAGTAATCCCGAGCGCAGCAGCAGCGTGTTGGTAGGCCCCGGCATTAATAGCAGTAGCCCGAGTGCGGATAGGACGCCAAGCATGAAGGGTGTCTCCTGGAACCCCTGAGGGTTTTGGCCGGCTAATCTAACAGATAGGCTTCGATACGCTCGGTCACTTAGGTTAACCTTGAAGATTCGCAACACTATGTACAGCGCCATGACGCTACGTAGGCCTGTTCTTACTTTTATGAGGTCCACATTTTGGCTCAATACGTCTTCACCATGCATCGGCTGGGCAAAGTTGTCCCTCCGAAGCGGGAAATCCTGAAAAACATTTCGCTGTCCTTCTTCCCAGGCGCCAAGATCGGCGTGCTCGGCCTCAACGGTTCGGGTAAATCCACCCTGTTGAAAATCATGGCCGGCGTCGACACCGAGTTCGAAGGCGAAGCCCGCCCGATGCCAGAACTGAACATCGGCTACCTGCCGCAAGAGCCGATCCTGGACCCGACCAAGACCGTGCGTGAAGTGGTTGAAGAAGCCGTCAGCGTGATCAAGAACGCCCAGGCGCGCCTGGATGAGGTCTACGCGGCCTACGCTGAAGAAGATGCCGACTTCGACAAACTGGCCGCCGAACAGGCCAAACTCGAAGCCATCCTGCAAGCCGGCGACGGTCACAACCTGGAGCGCCAATTGGAAGTCGCCGCCGACGCACTGCGCCTGCCAGCGTGGGACGCCAAGGTCGAATTCCTGTCCGGTGGTGAAAAGCGTCGCGTGGCCCTGTGCCGCCTGCTGCTGTCGGCCCCCGACATGCTGCTGCTCGACGAACCGACCAACCACTTGGACGCCGATTCCGTCGCCTGGCTGGAACATTTCCTTCACGACTTCCCAGGCACCGTGGTCGCGATCACGCACGACCGGTACTTCCTGGACAACGTGGCTGGCTGGATCCTCGAGCTCGACCGTGGCGCCGGTATCCCTTACGAGGGCAACTACTCCGGTTGGCTGGAAGCCAAGTCCGACCGTCTGGCCGCCGAATCCAAGCAGCAATCGGCCCATGAAAAAGCCATGAAGGAAGAACTGGAGTGGGTGCGCAAAGGCGCCAAGGCCCGCCAGTCCAAATCCAAGGCCCGACTGCAACGCTTTGAAGAAATGCAGTCGCAGGAATTCCAGAAGCGTTCGGAAACCAACGAGATCTACATCCCGGCCGGTCCGCGCCTGGGCGACAAGGTCATCGAGTTCAAGAACGTTTCCAAAGGCTATGGCGACCGCGTGCTGATCGACAACCTGTCGTTCTCCATGCCAAAAGGCGCGATCGTCGGCGTTATTGGTGGTAACGGTGCGGGTAAATCCACGCTGTTCCGCATGCTGATGGGCAAGGAAACCCCGGATTCGGGCACCATCGAAGTCGGCGAAACCGTGCAGCTGGCCTGTGTGGACCAGAGCCGTGAAGACCTGGATGGCAGCAAGACCGTGTTCCAGCAGATTTCCGACGGTTCCGACCAGATCCGCATCGGCAACTATGAAATCCCGTCGCGTACTTATGTCGGCCGTTTCAACTTCAAGGGTGGCGACCAACAGAAGTTCGTCAAGGACCTGTCCGGTGGTGAACGCGGTCGCTTGCACCTGGCCCTGACCCTGAAAGAGGGAGGCAACGTCCTGCTGCTCGACGAACCGTCCAACGACCTCGACGTTGAAACCCTGCGTTCCCTGGAAGAAGCCCTGCTGGACTTCCCGGGCGCTGCCATTGTGATCTCTCACGATCGGTGGTTCCTTGACCGCGTCGCGACCCACATCCTGGCGTACGAAGACGACTCCCAAGCGGTGTTCTTCGAAGGTAACTACACCGAGTACGAAGCGGACCGTAAAAAACGCTTGGGCGACGCTGCTGCCCAGCCGCACCGTGTGCGTCACAAAAAACTGGCCTGATTCGGGTTGGTGGTTTGAAAGAGCGGAGCCTTCGGGCTCCGCTTTTTTTGCCTGGAATTTGATGGTGCGCGTGGTTTGATATGAATCCCTGAAAGGGTGCATAAAAGCCCCTAAAACTGGATACAGTTATATAAAACGCACCATTTAAATTCACAAAGGCGACATTTTGTCCTGTCGCAGTGCGGAATGAATTGATAAAGTCCGGCTCAATCTCCGTTAACAACTAAAAATTTGCCGAGACTTTCCATGATCGAATCCGTCGAATCCTTCCTTGCCCGTCTCAAGAAACGCGACCCGGACCAGCCGGAATTCCACCAGGCCGTAGAAGAAGTCCTACGCAGTCTGTGGCCGTTTCTGGAAGCCAATCCTCACTACCTGACCTCGGGCATATTGGAGCGCATCTGCGAGCCAGAACGCGCGATTACCTTCCGGGTTTCGTGGGTGGATGATCACGGCAAGGTCCAGGTCAATCGCGGTTTCCGTATCCAGATGAACAGCGCCATCGGCCCCTACAAAGGCGGCTTGCGCTTCCATCCATCGGTGAACCTGGGCGTGTTGAAGTTCCTCGCCTTCGAGCAGACCTTCAAGAATTCCCTGACGTCGCTGCCCATGGGCGGCGGCAAAGGCGGCTCGGACTTCGACCCCAAAGGCAAGAGCGACGCTGAAGTCATGCGCTTCTGCCAGGCCTTCATGAGTGAGCTGTATCGCCACATCGGCGCGGACGTGGACGTGCCGGCCGGCGATATCGGCGTGGGCGCCCGTGAGATCGGCTTCCTATTCGGTCAGTACAAGCGTCTGAGCAACCAGTTCACCTCCGTGCTGACCGGCAAGGGCATGACCTACGGCGGCAGCCTGATCCGCCCGGAAGCCACGGGTTTCGGCTGCGTGTACTTCGCTGAAGAGATGCTCAAGCGCAACAACCAGCGGGTTGAGGGCAAGCGCGTGGCGGTGTCAGGCTCCGGCAACGTGGCGCAATACGCGGCGCGCAAGGTCATGGACCTGGGCGGCAAGGTGATTTCCCTGTCCGACTCCGAAGGCACCCTGTACGCCGAAAGCGGTTTGACCGAAGAGCAATGGTCGGCCCTGCTGGAGCTGAAAAACGTCCAGCGCGGTCGCATCAGCGAACTGGCCGAGCGTTTCGGCCTGGAATTCCGCAAAGGCCAGACGCCATGGGAACTGGCTTGCGACATCGCCTTGCCCTGCGCGACCCAGAACGAACTCGATGCCGACGCCGCCCGCGCTTTGCTGCGCAATGGCTGCATCTGCGTGGCCGAAGGCGCCAACATGCCGACCACGCTCGAGGCTGTGGATATCTTTATCGAGGCGGGCACCCTGTTCGCGCCGGGTAAAGCTTCTAACGCTGGCGGCGTCGCCGTGAGCGGCCTGGAAATGTCGCAGAACGCCATGCGCCTGCTGTGGAACGCCGGTGAAGTGGACAGCAAGCTGCACAACATCATGCAGTCGATCCACCATGCCTGCGTGCACTACGGCGAAGAAAACGGCCGGATCAACTACGTGAAAGGCGCGAACATCGCCGGCTTCGTCAAAGTCGCCGACGCGATGCTGGCCCAAGGCATCGTCTAAAACTCGGGCTCAATCCGCAGCACTTCGATCAACTGATCGCCGACGGGGCGCTGCCACAGTACCTCGTCACCCACCTGGGCGCCCAGTAAGGCGCGGCCCAGGGGCGAACCCCAGTTGATCAGGCCTGCGCTCGCATCGGCCTGGTCTTCACCGACCAACTGGATACGTTGTTGTTCGTCCTGTTCATTGGCGAAAGTCACCCAACTGCCGATCTGCACCTTGTCGGTGGAGGTGGCCGGCGCGACCACTTGGGCGCTTTGCACCCGCTGGTTGAAGTAGCGCAAATCCCGCTCAAGGTCCGCCTGGCGCTGTTTATCGCCCTTGGCGGATTCGAGGCTGTAAGCCTGCTGCAACTGCGCAACCTTGGCCTGCAATTGCGCCAAACCTTGCGCAGTCAGGCGATTGGGCTGCTCACTGACCTGACGCTCCACCGGCTGATCAGCCTGGGCGGCAGCGTTGTCCTCATTTACAAAAGCTCGGCTCATGACGTTCTCCCTCTCTGGAGTTGGGCCATGGTCGCCGCGCTTTAGTTTCGCTGGATGTCTGGAAACGACCTATTGCGAACGATAGGCCCTGGCGGCGTCGCGGTTTTTCTCCTGTTCCCAGGCGCGCTCGCGGTCATCCCAGTGGTTGTCCTTGTAGTCACGCAACTCTTCGTTCTCACGCATGGCCTTGCACTGGCGGAAACCGTCTTCCCAGCCTTCAGCGTATTCGCGGTCTTTCAGATAACGCGGCACATTCTTGCGAAACTCACCGCTGATAACGCCAGCCGCCTGGCGACCGCTGCTGCAGCCATCGTCAAAACCGTCGG
This sequence comes from Pseudomonas sp. C 49-2, assembly GCF_003970195.1. NCBI lineage: Bacteria > Pseudomonadati > Pseudomonadota > Gammaproteobacteria > Pseudomonadales > Pseudomonadaceae > Pseudomonas > Pseudomonas sp. C 49-2. The sequence goes on along the minus strand of NZ_RXYG01000008.1, from coordinate 93,614 downwards.
CAAAGGCCGGTGGGTAACCTTTGGCCAGCAAATTTTCATGGGTCGATTGGCAGCCGGCCAACCACATCACTGCACACAGCAATACCGCAGACCGCCACATGGCTTACTCCCTGGCCGTTTCACGGCTGATAGGGAAGAGTCTAGAAGGGGATTTGTCGGGGAGGTGTGAAAGGGAGGTGAGAATACTGTTGTTGTGTAGGAGCTGGCTTGCTGGCGATGCAGGCACCTCGGTGTATCAGTCGCTCTGAGGTGATGCGGTCGCCGGCAAGCCGGCTCCTACAGGTCCTGTGGTCAATAGTGGTACCACTTCACTTCCAGCATCACTTCATTTACCGGCGTCGACAGGTGGCTGTATTCGCGCTGAGCGCTCAGGCGCAATCCGAGGTTGCGCGACAATTCCCACTGCTGGTTCAGGCTGATGCTACGGCGCACTTCGCCATTGGTGAAGAAATCACCCTTGGCTTCCAGGCTCAGGTTACCCAGCGGGTTTTTCCACAGCACGCCAGTGTTAAAGCCGGCCGCGGGGGAGATGGCTTCGTTGAAGTCATTGTTGTGCTCCACGCGCACGGTGCCGAGGGCGAAGCCGAGCATGTCATCGCTCAGTTGCCAGGTGCCGCCGGCGCCACCGTTGACGTGGGCGACCAGGGTTTCGTCGTCGTGTTTGCCCGGTACACGTTCAAGGCCGCCAGTGACTTGCCATGACCACGGCTGCAACAGCGCGTTACGTGGGGTCAGGGAGCGGATGGTGGCCAGGTCCAGCTGCTGCAATTGCCAGTGGTTGCCTTCGTACTGGCGCAGTTTCATCTGCAGGATTTCGATCTGCGCACCCAGGGGGAAACCTTCGGCGTTGTCGTTGAGGTCGTGGTAGGCCATGCGCAGGCCGTATTCACCGAAGGCCTTGTCGCCACGGGTGCCGATGCCGGCTTGCCAGGTGCGTGATTCATGGCCGTTTTCCGGCAGGCCGGGCGGGGTGATCTTGAGGTCGGGCGCCGGGTTCTGGTTGATCGCGCGCAGCAATTCGAAGCTGCGCTGGGAGCGGGCCGTGTCCCGCTCCAGGCCATTGGCGCGGTAGCGGCCGAGGCGGTAGGCGGCGTCGATGATCAGGGCCTGGCGCTCGCGGGGCAGAGACTTGAAGGCGGGCTCCTGCAATTGTTTCTGGTCGTCGCTGATCTTCAGTACCCATTGTTGCTCGTCGCTGTCGAGCGGCTTGGCACGCTCCAGCAGCTCGCGCTCACGGGAGGGGCGATAATCAATCTTCTCCACCAACCCCGCATCTTTAACCGCCTTGACCGTGTCGGTCGGGATGGCGGTCAGAGGGAACTGTTCGGTCAACCGCAGGCCGGGACGCGCCACTTGCAGCAATTCCAGCAGGCGATAGGAGCAGTTTTCGTCAAAGAAGAAGTAATCGAACTGGATCTGTTTGAGCTCCCACACGTGCTCGACCATGCGCTCGGTCTCGACTTGAGTGAGGTTGAGGCGATATTCCCACAGGTCGCGGTTCTCAAGGCTGCGGTACTCCGACAGCTTTTCCTGATAAGGCACCAGCGCGAACAGGCCGGGATAACCGCCCATCAGGCCTTTCCAGGCGTAGAGAATGCTGTTGTCGGAGCCTTCGATGTAGGCGCCGAAGTTGATCGCGTAGCTGAGCAGGGCGGTATTGTTGCTCTGCACGTCGGCCTGGTCGATGCGCAGCAACGTGTGGCCGAACATCGACGACGGGCTGTTGAGGTAGGCCGCTGGGAAGATCATCACCGCGCTATGGGGGGCGACGTCCTTGAACCATTGCTTGAATTCTGTGCAGTCCACGGCAGGCAGGTCAGTGAGGTGCAACTGATCCTTGAGCCAGCGGGTCCGTGCTGGGTAAACGCATTGGGCGTGTTTTTCACCCAGGCTGGTCGGTGCGTAGAGCGCATCAACAGTGGCCTTGAGCTCGGCGTCCGGGTGGTGGGCGCCATCGGCCGCGAGGAAGAACTTTTTGTCGCTGACGTAACTGCGCCAGCCACTGATCTTGCCGGCTTCGTAATGGCCCAGGGAAAGCCAGAACGGATCATTCGCCAATTGCTGCAAACGTTGATCATCAAGGTGCGGAGCCGCATACAGCGGGGCGCAGGCGAAGAGTGCCATCCAGGCAAAGCGTTTGAGCATAGGGGCAACTTAAGTCGGATATAAAAGAGACCCAAAGGGGAGGCGGGTCCAAAATAAAACCCGCGCCTTAAGCAGGCGCGGGCGGATCGAGCTTAAGCCTGGGTTGCGTATTTCGCCAGACGGGCATCGCTTTTCAGTACCGCAATGGTGTTGTTGTGCACGTCGTCAGCGGTCACGTCAGCTTTGCTGAAGATCTGCTGGAAGTGCTCGTGGGTCACGGCCGCGAAGTGCTCGCGATCTTCCGGTGCCACGCCCAGTACCACGGCGTAGGTGGTCAGCGCTTCGCCGTTGCCCTTGGCCATGTCTTCGGACAGCTCGTTCATCATGCCATTCATGGCAATCCAGGACTTGCCGCCGTAGGTCAGGGCGCTGTTGGTGTTACAGCCGTTGGTGCCCGAGGTCATGCCGAACGTGGCGTTACCCGAAGTACCGTTGGTGGTGGAAGCCAGGAAGTGAGCTGGCGTGCCGCGCTGGCCTTCGAACAACATGTTGCCCCAACCGCAGTTCGGGCCACCTGGTGCTTCTGCCATTGCATTGAGGGAGACGACGGTGAAGAGAGTACCGAGAAGGATCCGTTTCATAGCTTTGTTCTCTTTGTGTGCAAACCAATGGACAAGGGTTCAGGCGCGTCGCAGCGCCCTAGGGGCCAGTTATTAGTCCAACCCGCGCAGTTTGGAGTTTAGGCACGTTCCAAGGGTTCCGTGCATTTTTATAAAACAATCCGCGATGTCGCGATATTTCTGCAGCTCATCTCCCACGTCTATGCTTTCCCGAAAGCGCGCCTTGCCAGAGCGCGTGACCGGGAGCCAGAATGCCGTCATCTGCCCCGCCTGATGTAAGGAAGCCCGATGCCTGATCCTGTTGCTGCCAGCTTGCGTCTAGCGCCCGAAGCGCTGACTCGCCCTTTCTCCGCTGAACAGTTCAGCTTCTCGACCACCAATGATTTGGAGCCCTTTCGCGGTGTGCTTGGCCAGGAACGTGCGGTTGAAGCCTTGCAGTTCGGTGTGGCCATGCCACGCCCCGGTTACAACGTGTTTGTCATGGGTGAGCCCGGTACCGGGCGCTTTTCGTTCGTCAAACGCTACCTGAAAGCCGAAGGCAAGCGCCTGCAGACCCCGGCGGATTGGGTCTATGTGAACAATTTCGATGAACCTCGCGAACCGCGCGCCCTGGAATTGCCCGGCGGCGCGGCGGCGGCGTTCATCAACGACATCAACGGTTTGGTCGACAACCTCGTCGCCACCTTTCCGGCGGTCTTCGAACACCCGACCTATCAACAGCGCAAAAGCGCCATCGACCGCGCCTTCAACCAGCGCTACGACAAGGCCTTGGACGTGATCGAACGCCTGGCCCTGGAAAAGGACGTGGCGCTGTACCGCGACAGTAGCAACATCGCGTTTACCCCGATGCTCGACGGCAAGGCGCTCGACGAGGCCGAGTTCTCGCAGTTGCCGGAAGCCGACCGCGAGCGTTTCCACACGGACATTTCCGAGCTGGAAGAGCGCCTCAACGAAGAACTGGCCAGCCTGCCGCAGTGGAAGCGTGAGTCGAATAACCAACTGCGCCAATTCAACGAAGAAACCATCACCCTGGCCCTGCAGCCTTTGCTTGCACCGCTGTCGGAAAAGTACGCGGAAAATGCGGCCGTCTGCGGTTACCTGCAAGCCATGCAGGTGTATCTGCTCAAGACCGTGGTCGAGCAATTGGTCGACGACGCCAAGACCGACGCCCAGGCGCGCAAGCTGCTGGAAGAGCAATATTGCCCAAGCCTGGTGGTAGGGCATCCGGTCAACGGCGGCGCCCCGGTGGTGTTTGAACCGCACCCGACCTACGACAACCTGTTCGGCCGCATCGAATACAGCACCGACCAGGGCGCGCTCTACACCACTTATCGCCAGTTGCGTCCGGGCGCGTTGCACCGTGCCAACGGCGGCTTCCTGATCCTGGAAGCCGAGAAAATGCTCAGCGAACCGTTTGTGTGGGACGCGCTCAAGCGTTCCCTGCAGTCGCGCAAACTGAAGATGGAATCACCGTTGGGCGAGCTGGGCCGCCTGGCCACCGTGACCCTCAACCCGCAGATGATTCCGTTGCAGGTCAAAGTGATCATCATCGGTTCGCGCCAGTTGTACTACGCGTTGCAGGACGCCGATCCGGATTTCCAGGAGATGTTCCGCGTACTGGTGGACTTCGACGAAGACATCCCGATGGTCGACGAAAGTCTGGAGCAGTTTGCGCAGTTGCTCAAAACCCGTACCTCGGAAGAAGGCATGGCGCCGCTGACCTCGGATGCAGTGGCGCGGTTGGCCACTTACAGCGCGCGGTTGGCCGAGCATCAGGGCCGTTTGTCGGCGCGTATTGGCGACTTGTTCCAGTTAGTCAGCGAGGCAGACTTCATTCGCCACTTGGCGGGCGACGAGATGACCGATGCCGGCCATATCGAGCGCGCCCTCAAGGCCAAGGCCACGCGCACCGGGCGCGTGTCGGCGCGGATTCTCGACGACATGCTCGCCGGGGTCATCCTCATCGACACCGCCGGTGCGGCGGTGGGCAAGTGCAATGGGCTGACGGTGCTGGAAGTCGGTGACTCGGCCTTCGGCGTGCCGGCGCGGATTTCCGCCACGGTGTATCCGGGTGGCAGCGGCATTGTCGACATCGAGCGGGAGGTCAACCTCGGCCAGCCGATTCACTCCAAGGGCGTGATGATCCTCACGGGTTACCTGGGCAGCCGGTATGCCCAGGAATTCCCGCTGGCGATCTCGGCGAGCATCGCGCTGGAGCAATCCTACGGTTATGTGGACGGCGACAGTGCGTCCTTGGGCGAGGCGTGCACCTTGATCTCGGCCTTGTCGAAAACGCCGCTCAAGCAGTGCTTTGCCATCACCGGCTCGATCAACCAGTTTGGTGAAGTGCAGGCGGTGGGTGGGGTCAACGAGAAGATCGAAGGTTTCTTCCGCCTGTGTGAAGCGCGCGGTTTGACCGGTGAACAGGGGGCGATCATTCCCCAGGCCAACGTCGCCACGTTGATGCTCGATGAGAAGGTGCTGCAGGCCGTGCGCGCCGGGCAGTTCCACATCTATGCCGTGCGCCAGGCGGATGAGGCGCTGAGCCTGCTGGTGGGCGAGGATGCCGGTGAGCCGGATGCCGAGGGGCAGTTCCCGGAAGGCACGGTGAACGCGCGCGTGGTGGAGCGGTTGCGCGCGATTGCCGAGATGATCAGCGAGGAAGACCTCAAGGAAGCGGAGAAGGAGTTGGCACAGCAGGCGCTGGCCGAAGCCAAGCCCACCTGATGGCTGAGCGAGTTGTCGTGACTGGTGGGCTGTGGTGGTGAGCACGCTTGTTGTGGTGAGCGGGCTTGCCCCGCGCTGGGCTGCGAAGCAGCCCCAAAACCAGACAATTCAATCTCACTGGCACACCGCACCGGTCCCACTGGGGCTGCTTCGCAGCCCAGCGCGGGGCAAGCCCGCTCACCACATTACGGGCAAAACCGTCACAAAATTGGCGCAGCTGTAGGGCCAATGGCCGTTGGTCCCTACAACCTTGGTTTGTCGTGGTTTTCTTCTATTCTGTGCTCAAGGGATATCCACAGGAGTCGCTGGATAGAGACAGCCTCGCCACAGGCGCAGGTTGAATACCGATCTACCGAGGGTCGCCGCCATGCCGCGCAACCTTTGCCTTACCCGCCAGTGCTTCGGCCTGGTCACCCGTATCGAATGTTCCATTCGCCCTCTCGCGGGGGATAAAGGGATGTGGACGTTGTTGTTTGCCGCTGGAATGACCGGTGAACAACCTTCCACCATCAAGTCCCAAGGCCCGTTCCCCGGGCCCTTCGCGGCGGAAAATATTCTGGAATCCATTGTGGACAGCCTGACCCAGCACGGGTACGAGAAGGCGGGTGACCCGCAGATCTGGTGCCTGCACATGCAGGCCCATCTGCGACAGCTCAACGGTGACACCCACCACTGACCGCTACTTGCTCTCGGGCTTGTCCAGCTTGACCTCGAAGCCATATTGCACGGTGCTCAGGTCAGTGCGCTGGTAGCTTTCCAGGGTGGTCGGCTGGCCGTAGAAGTAATGCACGTCAAACATCGCTGTGCCGTATTCCTCGGCGCGGTGGCTGACGCCGAGGATTTCCTTGAGGTAATTGCCGCTGGCGTCCTTGGCGTAGAAACGCCAGCTGTCAGCGGGAAAGGCTTTCTGGTCGACGATCAGCGCGTTGTCTTTGAGTTCGAGCCCTTTGGGCAGCTTGCTTGCGTCAATCTCGTTTTTATCGATGTTCGCCAGGAACAGCGGAATCGAGCCCACCACAAAGGCCGGGTTTTCCGGGAATAGGTTGAGGTCATAGGTCAGGGTGCCGCGTGCCGGGTTCAGCTCAAAGGCCTCGGTCGGCAGCTCGATCGGCTCGCCGCGCTCGCCTTTTTCGTCGGCGGTGAAGAAGGTCACCGGTGATTCACTGCTGTTGCGCTCGCTGCCCACCAGGTCGTCATTGAAGGTGAATGGGTGGTCGAACACGATGTGCGCCGCGCTGGCGTCTTCGACTGACTGGCTGATGGTGACGCTGTTTTTCAGCTGGTCCTCGGTCATGCTCGCGTCTTTGAGCCAGTTGGCGGCGCTGTCGTCATACACGGTGACTGGCATTGGCAGGGCCTGCACGGTTTTCTGCAAGCTGTTCTTGTCGAAGCGCAGCACTGGCAGGTCGAGGTCTTTGCGGGTGCGTGTGGCGGTGGAAAAATCCAGCACGTTGACTTGCAGGTTGTCGATCACGCCATTGAAGTACACCTTGGCGTAATGGCTGCTCTGCTTGCGTTCGAAGGCTTTCTGCTCATCGGTCAGCTGTTTTTCGAACGCCTCCGTCCAAGCCTTCTGCTTTTGCATTTCGGCCAGTTGTTTCTCGTAGAACGTGACTTGGGCGTTGCTTTCGTTGATCGAGCCCGAGCGTGTGAGGAACTGCCCGGTGCTGTCCCGCGCCTGCACCAGCAGAGGGTTAGGCGATTCGTCGCCGACTTCCGATGCCAGTGGCTGGCTGTTGGTCAACTCGATCTCGGCGTAGTTTTTTTCCAGCAAGACCAGGTTGAGGGTGATGTTGCCTTCGGTGCGCTTGTGGCCCACGTCCTTTTTCGACAGATCAAAGGTCAGCACCTTGCCCGGCGCGACCACTTCAACTGTGCCCTTGAGGCTGACAGGCTGTGGCTGGCTCTTGTTTTCCGTCTCGATGCCCTCGATGAACGGGTAGGTCACCGTCAGGTCATCGGGGTTGGTCAGGTTGGAACTGCTGGGGCTCAGTTGGATGCCCGGATCGGTTTCCGACCATTCCGGCTGGAAGGGGATCACCTTGTTGTTGCTCAGGGTCACCGATTGCCATTCCAGTCCATGGGGGAAGGGGAATTGGTCGGGGACGTTGAAGTTAAAGGGGAAGACCGGCTGTAAATCCGTCAGATAGTCGGAATGGGAGGTCTTGCGCAGCACGAACAGGCCATTGATGTAGGTGTCCACCAGCGCCTGGGGCGTGGGGTAGTGCTTGAGCAGGGCCAGGGTGTCGTCGCCGTATTCGGTTTCGATGGGCTTGGTGGCGAGCTTGACCCGCGCCCGCTCCAGCAACAGCAGCGACCCTCCCAGGTCAGCGACGGCGTCGCGCAGCTTGGGGTCCTGGATGCTGTCGAGGGATTGTTCGAACTTGGCGGTTTTCTCTTCGAGGGTGGTTTGCTTCTGCTCGTCGCTGGGGGAGCAGCCGCCAGCCAGCAGCAATGCCGCGCACAGGCCGATACCGGCCAAAGGGGATCGCACATCCATCATCTGAGTTTTTCCTGTCCGACGTCATCGAGCGGAGTCGTTATTGGGCTCGACACTAGCAGAAAAATTCTCTTACAGATGCCGCACAGGTCAGTTTTCTCGTGGTTACAGGTGTCTTGTAGCGGCTGGTATACTCGCCGCCATTTCTAGCCTAGCTGTGTGAGATCCAATGGAACGCTTTATCGAAAATGCTATGTACGCCTCGCGCTGGCTGCTGGCGCCTATTTATTTCGGCTTGTCCCTGGGGTTGCTGGCGCTGGCGCTGAAATTCTTCCAGGAAGTGATTCACCTGCTGCCGAGCGTGTTCTCGATGGCCGAGTCCGAGCTGATCCTGGTGCTGCTGTCGTTGATCGACATGGCACTGGTCGGTGGCTTGCTGGTGATGGTGATGATTTCCGGCTACGAGAACTTTGTCTCGCAGCTGGATATCGATGAAAACAAGGAAAAGCTCAACTGGCTGGGCACCATGGATTCTTCGTCGCTGAAGATGAAAGTGGCGGCCTCCATCGTGGCGATTTCCTCCATCCACTTGCTGCGCATCTTCATGGACGCCAAGAACGTCGATCCGCAGCACTTGATGTGGTACGTGATCATCCACATGACGTTTGTGATCTCGGCGTTTGCCATGGGTTACCTGGACAAGGTCACCAAGCACTGATGCCCTGCGCTGGCCTTACTGCTCCACGAAGTAGTAAGGCTGGCGATTGATCGACATTTGCTTGATCACCTTCACCAGGGTCGCCAGGTCATCGGTATGGTCCAGCAGCGCAACGTTGCCGGGCTTGGCGCCGAGGTAACTGTGCAACTCGGCCTCGGTTTGCAGAATCGGTAAATAGGCCTGCAGGTAAAACACGCTGGCCCCGGCGATGCGCTCGTTGGGCCGGTACAGCACCACCTCCCTGCCTTCATCTTTCAACGTCTGAACCTGGCTCATCACCGGTACGAACGACTGGCGCACATCCGCTTTGGGCGCGAACCAGAAGGCGGCGATCAGGTAGCACCCCACGGCCAGGGTGAACACGCTGCCCACTACCGTTCTGTGATGCTTATGCAGCGCGGGTTTGTGGGTTTTTAGCCAGTCCAGCAGCACCCGCGCATATTCCGCTGCCAAGACGGCGGCGGCTGGCGCGAGTGCCATCAGGTAAACGGTGCGTTTGCTCGACGCCAGGGTCAGCAGGGTGAACTGTGCCACCAGCCAGACGCTGAAGAACAGGTGGTAGCGGTTGCGCACCAGGCTTTTGCGGAAGTGCCACAGGCCCAGGTACACCAGGATATTCCACGGCAGGAACGCTTCGGGCAGCTTGGCGATGTAGTAGTAGAACGGCTCGTAATGCCCGGCCTCGACAAACGAGCCGCTGAACCGGCCGACGCTGTTGGTCAGCAACACTTCGGCCACCGCCTGCATGCCGCCACGCTGGAACAGGAACCCCAGCCAGATCATCAGCGGCACCAGCGCCAGCAAGGTAAACAGCGCTGGCTTGAGCCAGTTGCCAATCTGCAGGCGTTTGTCCATCAGGCTGGTGCTGGCCAGGTACACAAAAATCACAATGCCCGGCATGGCCAGGCCCAGCACGCCTTTACTGAGTGTGGCGATCACCATCCCGGCGGTAAACAGTGCCCAGGCGCCTGTGCTGGGGCCCTGGCGATCAGGCCGCACGGCCTGGTAGAACGCCAGCAGCGCGGTGGTCACGCCGAGGGTGAGCAGCGAATCCTCACCGACGCCGCGCGCATTGCTCCAATAGCTGGCCATGGTCGCCAGGATCAGCGCGGCGCTGAACGCCAGCGTCTGCGGTCGTCCGAACCGGCGCAGCATCGTGTAAAGCAGCATCACGCTGAACAACCCGGCAAACGCCGAGGCCAGGCGTACCGCCCAAGTGGTGCCGCCGAACAGGCGAATCGCCCCGGCGTCTATCCACAGGCTCAGGGGCGGTTTTTCCAGGAAGGGCTCGCGAAACAACTGGGGCACTACCCAGTTATTGTCCAGGTGCATGGCCATGGCGATTCCGGCGACGCGGGCTTCGGTGGAGCCTTGCAGCTCATGGTTGCCCAAGGCAAAGAAGAACAACAGACCAGCAAGCAGGAGCAGCAGGGGAGCAGGGCGCGTCATGGAGTGTGGCTACCAGGGCAGGAGGACCGTCCGGGGGAACGGTCATTGCAATGGGCTAGTATCCGTGGGCGTTTCTGAATATTTCGTGAACGAGTGTTGGTTTTTTGTAAGGTGGGTCAGGGAGCCATCAAGCTAGGCAATGCGGCTTGACCTTGCGGGCTCAGCACGGGCTGCAGTTGCTCCCAAGTGAAGCTCAGCTCGTTATCGCAGCCATCGCCCTGAGCGGGTGTCGACAGTTGCAGCCCTTGGGTGTTGAAGCTCAAGTCGAACGAGGAATAGCTGGTCACGGCCGGGCATCCTTCGTCCGTGGTGGTCTGCTTGGCCAACCAGGTGCTGAAAGCGGCCGGCAGTTTGACCTGGCCCGAGTAGGGCGTGTCCCATTGCTCATGGCCGCCCAACCACGTCCAGGGGTCGACCTTTTCACCGGTTTGCAGGTTCCAACTGTGCAGGCCCCAACTGATTCCGCCGCGCCCGTACCCCGCCGACCAGCGATAGAAACGCACGGTGATCCACTGTGATGACCAGTAGAACGGTTCCACCGTGATCTCGCTGGTCGCGGTGCTGCCGCCCTGGTCCAATGAGTTGCGCCGTTCTCTATAAAAATCGGTCTGGCCGTCTGGATTGATGGCCATGCGTGCGAGATCCCGGTTGATCTTATCGATGGCTTCCCCGTCGCCCTCGAGTTTCAGGATGACCTGCCCGCCTTGGGTCTTCACCTGATAGGCGTGTTCGGCGAACGTCTTCTTCTCGACCTTCACCGCAGGCGGCGTCGCCTCCAGCGGGTTGTTGTAGGTGTCGCTGGCGCAACTGTCCGTGTCCGCGCGTTTTAGCATCAGCACCAGGCTTTTGCCGCCCAAGGCTTTGCTCCAGGTGCCGGTCAACGTATCGCCCTGCGGGTCGTCCAACTGCCAGAAACCGGTTTGGCCCTCTTCCACCCAGGGCTCGCTGGCGTTGGCTTGGGTCAGTTGAATGGGCGTAAGAATCCGTTGGTAGTAATAACTGCCATTGGCGCCGTGGGCACCGTTGAAACAGACGGTGATCGCGGATTTGCCCAAGGTGCCCGTCCAGACACCGGCCAGTTCGGCGGCGGTTGCGAGCAGAGGGGCGCAGGCGAGGGCGAGAGCGGCGAGTGGCTTGAACACGGGTATCGGACTTCCGGTTGTCTGATAGAGAGGGTCAGGGTAATGGGAAGTGCGGAGGGATTCCAGACAGGGACTGTTTTGCGCTGAAGGCTTTACATCTTTATCTGGTCAAATTTACCCGGCGCAGAAAAACGCCACGGCACGCTGAACGCGGCGCCTCCCCTTATCAACGCTGATTGCTTCATGATTGCCGGCCACCAGCGAACAAGATTGTGAGCTTTATTCCAGTAGGTCTCGCTGCTCCAATGTTTCGCTAGGCAAAAAATGGGCAGCCCGCAGTCTCGGAATGCCTGCTTTTCAGCATGCCCTTTGGTAAATCGATCTTGAGAGATAACAACCCAGTCGCCTTCATCGCGAAGCACTGATATCCAGGAAATGTCACTCGCACTCTGAGGGAATTTATCCTTGAGTGGGACTACGCCATGCTCATGGACGTGTGAAAGCTCATTCAAGGCTCGCGCTAGCGCAGGTGGCAGGTTGTGGTCCAGAAGGAAGTTCAAGCCGCATGCCTTTGTTCGAAGTCGATAGCGGCCTTTACAGCAGATGTGGGGATCTCATAGAGCAGGGCAACACGTTTCGTATCCTGTTCTTCCGCCTCATAAGCACTGAACAGTGCGGCAGTGTCGATACCGGTCCCCGTCAGTACTGGTTTCCCGAAATTTCTGGCGGGGTCCAGGACGATTGCCTTGCTGCGTTTTATCGGATACCAGCGCTGGGCAGAGCCCTTGCCGGTGTAGTCGATCCCTTCGTACAACGATGGGCTGATCACCTGCTTGAACGCGTACTGTTTTTTGATCAGGTCCAGCAGTGTCTCGTCGCCTGTTTCATCCAGAACAGTGGCGAAAATGTTGCGGCCGTCTGTTTGGAAGCGTTTGCAGGTAAATGGATAGGATTGGCCAAACAGTTCAGAGGCTTGCCGAGAGGCGCAGCGAATGGCTTGCAAGCTCACTCCATGCTGACGAAATGCGTGCACGAAGCGGATTTCGAGCAGGTCGTGGAAACTCAGTATGCAATCGTTCACATCCCTGAGTTCCGACTGCCAGAGGCCTGGATGATGAATGCCATTGGCACGATAGCCAAACAACCATCTACGAATATCTGAGGCAGGAATGCCGGTGTAGAGGGACGCTTCACTGGGCGTATAGAGACCAACGCCCACCAGGGGGCTGGGCGAAATGATGCTTTGCATGAACGGCCTCCTTGTCGTGGGTTGGCGTGCTGGAGTGTGCGTGCTCAAGTGATCGCGTTCAATCATCGGCAGACGAGCAGTCGTTTGAAGCGTATTCGAGCAATTCAATCCGCGCCAGTTCATCCCAGTCGCGCCAACGTGCAGGACTTTTCCGGCGGCTTACGTCGGCGCAAGTAGTCTGTGTCGATAATCCGTGACAGCTAAACACCTTCTTAAAGCAGGGAAGAAACTCCTAACCCGTCTCTAATGAGAAGTATTATCATGTGTGACTTTCCTTAGCCGTCCCCTGGATATCGCACCGATGGCCTCATCTTCTTCTGCCCATCAGGTCGTGGGCGAACTCTACGCCCAACATCACAGCTGGGTGGTGCAGTTGCTGCGGCGCAAGTTGGGCGGGCAGGAACAGGCCCTGGATCTGGCGCAGGATACCTTCGTACGTATCTTGAGCAGTGGCACTGCGCCGGTTTTCCGCGAGCCGCGTGCCTACCTCACGACCGTCGCCAGCCGTTTATGCGGGCAGTATTTCCGTCGCCAGGCGCTGGAACGTGCCTATGAGCAGTCGCTGACAATCCTCGAACCCGAACACATGCCTTCGCCGGAAACCCGATTGCTGGTACTCGAAGCGCTGGATGCCGTAGGCCAGGTGCTGGACGGGCTGGGCAGCAAGGTGCGCGAGATTTTCCTGCTCTCGCAGCTCGATGGCCTGACTTATCCACAGATCGCCGAGCGGATGGACCTCAGCGTGAATGTGGTGCAAAAGGCCATGCTCAAAGCCTATCGCCACTGCTACCTGGCGGTGTACGCGGCATGAATCGCTTCAAGTCCGCCAACGATCAACCCTTGGACGAGCAGGTGCTGGACCAGGCCCTGAACTGGATGGTCGCCCTGCAATCCGGTACCAGCGGCGCCGCCGAGCAGCACGCCTGTCAACAATGGCGCAACGAGCATCCGCAGCATGAATTGGCCTGGCAGCGCTTGGCCGGGCTGAGCCGCGACATGCGCCTCAATACCCACGCGCTGCCGGCGCCAACGGCCCGGCAGTTGCTGCACGCACGGGGTGTTCCATCGCGGCGCACCCTGCTCAAGGGTTTCGCCGGTCTTGGCGTGGCGACTGCCCTTGGCCTGAGTGTGCGTGAGCGCGTTTTGCTGCCGGAGCTGTTCAGCGATTACCACACCGCCACCGGCGAACGACAGCGCCTGAGCCTGGCCCATGCTGGCGAATTGCAGTTGGATGCCCGCACCGCTATGGATGTTCGGGGCGCCCGGTTGACCCTGAACCTCGGTCGGTTGTTGTTGACCACCGGCACCCGCGCCGACACCGCGATCCAGACGGCCAATGGCTGGGTACGGCCGTCGGCATCGTCGCGATTGGTCCTCAGCCACGATCTGCCACGTCAACCGGGCACGCTCGTGCAGATGCTTTCAGGCAGCGCCTCTGTCGAACCCGTGCACGGCGTCAGCACCCGGCTCGGCGCGGGCGAGCAAATGAGCTTCAACCGTCTTCAGAGTGGGCCGTCGACAGCCCTGTCATCTACTGCCGATGCCTGGACTAAAGGTCTGTTGATCGCCGAACGCACGCCGCTGGTCGAGGTGCTTGAGCAGCTTGATCGCTACCGTCGCGGCGTGCTGCGCTGCGATCCCGCAGTGGCGGGCTTGCAGGTATCCGGTTCGTTCTCGCAGGATCAGCCCGAGGCCAGCCTGGACCTGCTGGCCAAGGTGTTGCCCGTGCGTGTGCAACGGGTGTTTGGCTACCTGGCCACTGTCGTGCCGGCCTGACCTGAAATTATTTTTGCATCGCGTGGCAGGTTTTTCCGTCTCGAGCATCAAGACAGGTAAGACGCAGAAAAAAGCGTCCACCCAACCCTTTCACGACAGGACAGTCTTTATGCTCAGCCGCGTCAGCGCTTTGCGCACCGTTATCCTCGGTTTATCGGTGGCAACCGCCAGTCACAGTGTCATGGCCACCACGGCGGCGCCCGCCCAGGAACAATCCCAGCCTCAGGCGTATGATATTTCGCCCGGCAGTCTTGACCGTGTGTTGGGTGCGTTTGGGCAGCAAGCGGGTGTGATGATCGGTATCGATTCCGCGCTGGCTGCCGGCATTCAGAGCAAGGGTTTGAAGGGCAGTTTCTCTGTGGATGAAGGCCTTGAGCGCCTGCTGGGTCCGGCGAATTTACAGGCAGAGCGTGAGCCGGGCGGCTATCGCGTGGTGGCCAAACCGGTCTCCCAGGATGGCAAGGTGGAATTGCAAACCACCCAAGTCAGCGCCAACCAACTGGGCACTGTCACCGAGGGCACGGGCTCGTACACCCCTGGCACCATTGCCACGGCCACGCGCCTGGTGCTGACGCCACGAGAAACCCCGCAATCAATCTCGGTGGTGACCCGCCAGGTCATGGATGACTTCGGCCTCAAGTCGATTGACGACGTGATGCGCCACACGCCGGGCATCACCGTGTCGACCTATGACACCGAGCGCACCAACTATTACTCGCGCGGTTTCTCCATCGAGAACTTCCAGTACGACGGTATACCGACCCTGCGTGATGCCCAATACTCGGCAGGCCAGACCATGACAGACATGGCGATCTACGACCGCGTTGAAGTGCTGAAAGGTGCCACCGGTTTACTCACCGGTGCCGGCGGCCCTGGCGGCACCATTAACTTGATCCGCAAGAAGCCGACCTCCGAGTTCAAAAGCAGCATCGAACTGGGTGCGGGCTCCTGGGATAACTACCGTTCCCAGGTCGACGTCAGCGGCCCCCTGACCGACACCGGAAACGTGCGTGGTCGCGCCGTGGCGGCGTATCAGGACAAAAAGTCGTTCCTTGATCATTACTCGCGCAAGACCAGCGTGCTCTACGGCATTCTCGAAGTCGACCTGACCCCGGACACCCTGCTGACCCTGGGCGCCGACTACCAGGACAGCGACCCCAAAGGTTCCAGCTGGACTGGCACCCGTACCATCTTCGACGCCACCGGCAACAAACTCGACTTGCCGCGCTCGTTCAACAACGGGCCAAAATGGGGCTCATGGCAACAATACAGCCACACTGTCTTCGCCACCCTGGAACACAGCTTCGACAACGGCTGGGTCACCAAAGGCCAGTACAACCATCAGGTCAACGGCTATGACGCGCCACTGGGCTACATCTCCCAGGATTCCGCGACAGCCAGTTCGATCTATGCGGCCAAATACACCGGCGACACCACCAGCGACAGCCTGGATGTTTACGCGTCGGGGCCGTTTGAGCTGTTCGGACGCGAGCATGAACTGGTGATCGGGCAGTCCGTTTCCAGCTCAAGGTGGAAGGGCAAGGACTACCGTAATCCCGTCTACTTCGACAATTCCTATGATTTCTACAACTGGCACGGCGAGGCCATTGAGCCTGCGTGGGGTAAGGCTTCCCGCTTCAGTGATGAAATCACCCGCCAGACCGGCACCTATGTCACCGGGCGCTTCAGCCTGACCGATGCGCTGCACCTGTTGCTGGGCACGCGGGTTGCCAACTATCAAGTCACCGGCACCAGCGACACCGAAGAAAGCGGCAAAGTAGTGCCGTACGCCGGCCTGACGTACGACCTCAACGAAAACTTCACCGCCTACGCCAGCTACACCGAAATCTTCAAGCCGCAGACCCAGTATCGCGATCGAACCAACACCATGCTTCAACCCGACGAGGGCAAAAACTACGAGATAGGCCTCAAGGGCGAATTCTTCGATGGCCGCCTGAATGCCAGCCTCGCCTACTTCGAGGTGCACGAGACCAATCGCCCAATCGCCGATACCGTTTGGAACTCGCAGCCGGCCGTTGATTACGCGTACATCGGCACCGAGAGCAAAACCAAAGGCTACGAAGCCGAAATCTCCGGCGAACTCGCGCCAGGCTGGCAGTTGCAGGCCGGCTACACCCACAAGATCGCTCGCGATGCGGATGGCAAGAAAGTGGCGACCTGGGAGCCCGAGGATCAGGTCACCCTATACACCAGCTACAAACTCCAAGGCAGCCTGGACAAACTCACCCTCGGTGGTGGCACACGCTGGCAGAGCGCGGGCTGGCAAACCGTGCGCAACTGGGGCTATCCCGGTGGCGGCCGTTCGGAAAAATTCACCCAGGACCCGTACTGGCTGGTGGACGTGATGGCGCGTTATCAACTGACCCAGAACCTGTCGGCCACGCTTAACGTCAACAACGTGTTCGACAAGAAGTACTTCACCAATATCGGCTTCTATGACTCGGCGTATTACGGTGACCCACGCAATGTGATGGTCACGACGCGTTGGGATTTCTGAGGCAGATGACAGCAAAAGGCCGAGTTTCCTCGGCCTTTTTTGTTACTGGATTGTTTGGGGGGCTTGTGTGAGGACCAGCACCCGTTCCACCAACAGTTCGCCCAGCACGATCAACTGTTGGCTGGCCAGTAGCTTATGACGGCTGGCACCTTCGAGTTCGAAGGCGAGGTCGGTGGTCATGGCGTTGAGTGACGCGAGGGTTTCGCTGGCTTGGATCAGCAGGGTTTCGGGGGAGATGTCTGGGGCGAGGGTGAAGAGGGTTGTCGAGGGTGGATTGGGGGTGATCTTTTTCATGGCTGAAACTCCTTGATTGATGGAGTCGCCAGACATCGCTGCTAAACGAAAAGGGTGGCGACTGTACGCGGGTTAGCAGACCAGGAATCAAGGAACCCGGCGCACCCGAAAGTGCCCCACGCACAGCCGCCATAATACGAACCAGCGGATGCTGAAAGCATAGCTAGAACCGAATGGTGGCTTTGCAAGCCTTGATAGTAAACGAGCTGCTAAACCCGGTCGCTGATTTTGCAGCGACTGGAGGAGGCTATCTGCGTGGGGGGCGTTGCACCAGTTCATCAATGGCGCGATATCTTGAAGGAAAATTCCGAGGGTTCATTCTGTCGAGCTTTCCAAACCCCAGAAACAACAAAACCCGCACTAGGCGGGTTCTGTCGATGCTTCGAATTGGTGGAGCCGGGGGGATTTGAACCCCCGTCCGCCAGTACTCCGCTGTCGGTACTACATGCGTAGCCGTTTCTATTAAGTTAACCCTCAGCGACCCGAAGGGCAGGGTGCTTTGGGCGAGTTGTGTAAGTTTTAGCCGCTTCGTCCACAACGTACTGCACGGCGATTCTGTTCTATATGACAATCACTTTGGGTTTACAGACATCCCCTGGTGATTGCTGGACCCGAAGGTACCAGAAGCTCAGGGCTAAGGCTGCTTACGCAGCGAGAGCGAATTCCTGGCCGTAGTTTTCGTCATTGGCAACTATAAGAAGTTGCAACAGTGGATTTACGAGTTCTGTTACCAACTCGGCATGCACCTAAAGTTTCGCAACCGGCGTCGAATCCTAAACGGCCCCGTGCTTGTAACTCGTTGTTTCATAGTGAGTGACAAGCCTTTGCAGTGTACGCCA
The DNA here is from genome assembly GCF_003970195.1 of Pseudomonas sp. C 49-2. Classification (NCBI taxonomy): domain Bacteria; kingdom Pseudomonadati; phylum Pseudomonadota; class Gammaproteobacteria; order Pseudomonadales; family Pseudomonadaceae; genus Pseudomonas; species Pseudomonas sp. C 49-2. The sequence continues at coordinate 75,817 of NZ_RXYG01000008.1, read as the reverse complement.
AACCGTCACGGAAGGCCAACCCGAAGGTTGGTCTTCCGTGACTGAGCAGCCTATTGGCCGCCTTTTTCGCTGTTCTGCAGGTCTTGCAGCGCCTTCGAGGTGATCTCGATGCACTTTTTGTCATCGCCCGCGGCGTGGGCCGCTTTGGCTTGGGAGACGGCAGTGTCTATCTCGCCGCTTTTGCCACTGGTGTCAGTGGCGAGCAGCGCTTTGCCGTTGTTGATTTTGTCCAGATTGATTTTGCACAAATCTGGCTCGCCCGCAGCGAACACAGGGGAAGCCAGCATCGCAGCGGTAATGAACAAGCCAGCAAGAGCGGAACGCTTCATAGGGTATCTCCTTGCACAAAAGGGCTCGACGCTGCTGGCGTTCAACGGCTGCCAGCGACATCACTGATGAGCCTCGTTTGTCGAGGCCTATGCAGATGACTACGCCGGCGCGCGAGGGTTCTGTTTTTATGCAGGTTCATTTTTGCAGGATCAGTGGGCGCGGGCTTGAGTGACGCGGTCAACCAGGTAGACCAACCCGTGATAATCAATACCGCCATGCTGGCTCAGACCGATCTCGCAGGTGCGGCTGGTGGAGATGCCTTCGCTGCAATATTGCACCGCGTCCTTGAGGATGCGCAGTGAGTGGGCGTTGAGTTCCGGTGTGGTGAAGCCCTTGTCACCGGCAAATCCGCAGCAATGGATGCCTTCAGGGATGACCACGCTGTTGGAACAGCGTCGAGCCAGATCGATCAGGGCCTGGCTCTCGCCCAGGTGTTGGGTGCTGCAGGTGACGTGCACGGCGATGGGGGCTTCCTGGGGTGTGAAGTCGAGACGGTCCATCAAGTGGGTGCGGATAAAGCGCACGGGATCGTAGAGGTCCAGCCGCGTTTCGCCCAGGTCCTGCACGAGGCGCAGGGTGCAGGGGCTGGTGTCGCAGTAGATCGGGTCAAGCCCGCCACGGCTGGCGTGCAACAGGGCGCCGATCAGTTCCTGGCGCTTGTGTTCGGCCTGTTCGGCGTAGCCCTTGGAAGCGAAAGGCTGGCCGCAGCACAGGCTGTCCTGATTGTCGGGGAACACGACTTGGTAACCGGCTTTTTCCAGCAGGCTGCGGGTTTTGTCGTACAGCGACATCTGTTCCTTATCCCCCGCTGCGGGGCCCATGGCACGTGAAACGCAGGCGGCCAGGTAGACCACCCGTGGTCGTTCGTCCGTCACCGCCGGGCTGAAACGGATGGCTTTTTCCGGCTGCGGTATGGCATTGGTCCACTGCGGAATTTGTCCCTTGGACAGCTTGGTCAGGCTGGCTGATAGCTTCGCCAGGCGCGGTGCGCCCAGCAGCATGCGGGCGCCGTTGGCCACATGCAGGGTAAAGCGCGCGCCTTGCAGGGCGGTGGAGAAGTGGGTGGCGAGCCACTCGGCGGTTTTCGTACGGTCGGCGTCACGGCTGCGGAGTTTTTTCACCAGGTCGCCGGTATTGATTCCTACAGGGCAGCGCTGGGCGCAAAGGCCGGTCGCCGCGCAGGTGTCGATGCCTTGGTAGTGATACGCAGCTTCCAACTCAGTGGTGTCGACACCGGCACGTTTCTTCGCCTGGATGTCGCGCCAGATCACGATGCGCTGGCGCGGGCTCAAGGTCAGGCCTTTCGACGGGCACACCGGTTCGCAGAAGCCGCATTCGATGCACTTATCCACAAGCTCGTCGGCAGCGGGCAGTGGTTTGAGGTGCTTGAGGTGGATTTGCGGGTCTTCGCTGAGCACCACGTCCGGGTTGAGAATGCCGTTAGGGTCGAGCAGGCGCTTGAGTTGCCACATCAATTGATAGGCGTCGCTGCCCCATTCCAGTTCCACGAACGGCGCCATATTGCGCCCGGTGCCGTGTTCGGCTTTAAGCGAACCTCCAAACTCCACCGCCACCAATTGCGCCACGTCGTCCATGAACGCTTGGTAGCGTGTGACTTCTTCCGCGCTGTTGAAGCCTTGGGTGAATACGAAGTGCAGATTACCTTCCAGCGCATGTCCGAAAAGGATCGCTTCGTCGTAGTGATGTTTGTCGAACAGTTCGATCAGGCGATTGACGCCGATTGCCAGTTGCTCAACCGGGAAAGTCACGTCCTCGATGATCACGGTGGTGCCGGTTTTGCGCACGGCGCCGACGGCAGGGAAGGTGTCTTTGCGGATTGCCCACAGTCGGGCGTTCTCGGTGGGGTCTTCGGTGAAGTCGACCTGTTTTTCTACCGGGAATGGGGCCAGGGAGGCCATGATCAGCGCCAGTTGCTCATGCAACAGAGACGACGATGCTGCGCGGGATTCGATCAACAGGGCGCAGGCATTTTCCGAGAGTTGCTGTACGAAATCGGGCATGCCCGGCTTGTTCTGTACCGAGCGCATGCTGCGTCGGTCCAATAACTCGACGGCCGAGACCGGTTGGGTTTTGAGGACGGTGACTGCATTGCAGCAGGTCTCGACATCTGGAAATACGATCAACGCCGAGGCTTTGTTCGGGTGGTCGATCACGGTGTCATAGGTGACCGCGCTGATAAAACCAAGGGTGCCCTCGGAACCCACCAGCAGATGGCTGAGGATATCCAGCGGTTCATCGAAATCCACCAGGGCATTGAGTGACAGCCCGGTGGTGTTTTTCAGACGGTATTTGTGGCGAATCTTGGCCGCTAATTCGGCATTGGCCCGCGTCTCGCGACCCAATGTCGCCAGCCGCTCAAGCAGCGCGCCGTGGTGTTCACGAAACGCCTTAACGCTGGTGGCGTCTTCAGTATCCAGTCGGCTGCCGTCAGCCAGTACCAGGCGTATGCCGGCCAGGGTGTGGTAGGTATTCTGTGCGGTGCCGCAGCACATGCCGCTGGCATTGTTGGCGACGATACCGCCGATCTTGCAGGCATTGATCGACGCTGGGTCCGGCCCGATCTTGCGCCCGAACGGCGCCAGCCACGCATTGGCCTGGGCGCCGATCACACCGGGTTGCAGGCGGATTTGCGTGCCTTGCCCGCGAATCTCGCGGCCATTCCAGTTGTCGCCCAGCACGATCAGTACCGAATCGCTGATGGCTTGCCCGGACAGGCTGGTGCCGGCGGCGCGGAAGGTCACCGGTACGTGGTCGCGCTGAGCCAGTTGCAGCAAGGCAACGACTTCGTCTTCTGACTCCACGCGGATCACCAGTTGTGGGATCAGTCGGTAAAAGCTGGCGTCAGTGCCGAAAGCGAGGGTGGAAAGGGGGTCGTCGAAGCGTCGATCTTTCGGGATCAGTTGTGCGACGTCGCTCAGGAAAGCAGCAGGCAGGCTCATCGGTCCTCCAGAAATAGCTGACGCCGGAATCGTATCCGGCGGCATTACGTGCAGGTCTTAGTGCACCAGCATACCGGTGAACCAGTAGGCCTGGGCCAGGGTGATCAGCCCGACGATGGTGGCGAAGAACAGGCTGTGCTTGAGAGTAAAGCGGAACAGGTCGGACTCCTTGCCCACCAGGCCGGTAGCGGCGCAGGCCACGGCGATGGATTGAGGCGAGATCATCTTGCCGGTGACGCCGCCGCTAGTGTTGGCTGCGACCAGCAGCGTGTCATTGACGCCGATCTGGTGCGCGGTGGTGGCCTGCAAGGAGCTGAACAGGGCGTTGGATGAGGTATCAGAGCCTGTCAGGAAAACCCCCAGCCAGCCGAGGAACGGCGAGAAGAACGGAAAGGCTGCGCCCGTGCCGGCCAATACCAGTGCCATGGTCGAAGACATGCCGGAGTAGTTGGTGACGAAGGCGAAGGCCAACACCATCCCAATCGACAGGATCGGCCAGCGCAGTTCGTAGAAGGTCTCTTTTAAAGTGGTAAGACCAGTCTTGATGTCGATTTTCAGTACCAGCATCGAGATCAGCGCGGAGAAGAAAATCGCAGTGCCGGTCGCCGAAATCGGGTCCAGTTTGAACACGGCCGGAATCGCGGTGGGGTTGGTCACGATCGGCGCGACCTTGATCACCAGTTGGTCCAGGTGTGGGATCGCGAAGTTGAATACCCAGCTGTACATCGAGCCCCCGGCAGCAAACATCGCCTTGAACGGCTTGAGGGTCCAGATGGTGACCAGCACGGTGAGAATCAGGAACGGCGACCAGGCCTTGAAAATCTGCCCGAGGCTGTAGGGCGAGACGATGGTGTTGCGTGGCAGGCCGAAACCGCCAGCACTGGCCGTGACCGCCGCGCTGGAGGTGGCGCCGGCGATTTGTGCGCCTGCGGTGCGTTTTGGCTGCCAGACTTTCAGGAATAACGTCAGGGAAATCAGACTGGCCAGGGCCGAGGTGATGTCCGGGAGTTCCGGGCCGATGAAGTTGGAGGTGAAGTACTGGGTGATGGCAAAGCTCAAACCAGCAACCAGAGCGGCCGGCCAGGTTTCACGCACGCCGCGCACGCCGTCCATCATGAACACCAGCCAGAACGGCACGAACAGCGACAGCAGCGGCAATTGGCGGCCAGTCATGGCGCCGATCTTGAACGCGTCGATGCCGGTGACTTGCCCGGCCACGATGATCGGGATGCCCAAGGCGCCGAATGCGACAGGCGCGGTGTTGGCGATCAGGCACAGGCCGGCGGCGTACAGCGGGTTGAAGCCCAGGCCGACCAACAACGCTGCGGTGATCGCCACGGGGGCGCCAAAACCGGCCGCACCTTCCAGGAAGGCGCCGAAGCAGAAGCCGATCAGCAGCACTTGCAGGCGTTGGTCATCGGTAATCGACAGGACCGAACTGCGGATGATCTCGAACTGGCCGCTTTTGACCGTGAGTTTGTAGAGAAACACCGCCGCGACGATGATCCACGCGATGGGCCACAGGCCGTAGGCAAAGCCGTAACCGGCGGCGGCCAGTGCCATGTCCACCGGCATCTGGAAGGCGAAGATCGCCACCAGGATCGACAGCGCCAGGGTGATGCTGCCGGCCACGTGGCCTTTGAGGCGAAACACGGCCAGGGCCAGGAAGAAGAATACGATCGGGATGACGGCCGCCAGTGCGGACAGGCCGAGGCTGCCGAGCGGGCTGTAGAGCTGTTGCCAGGTTTGCATATGGGGTGGCCCCTGATTGTTGTTGTTTGGTCAGCTTGGATAATTGGTAATACCAATTTACAATCGCTGTTGGCTAGAGTAAAAGCCTTGCCAGGGGCGTGTCAATTTGCCGCTTGCGAAACTTTGGTCGTAGGTCGGTGTGCAGGAGTTCTGATCGGTTGAAATGAAGACGTTCTGATAGGTGCCGCAGGCGCTGCGATACGCCAGAATAGGGCCCCGGCGAGTGGTCGGGATGGTGGAGAGTAAGTGATGGGGTTTGATCAGGTGCGTCAGCGCCGCTTGTCCGATGACATTGTCGAGCAGCTTGAGGGCATGATCCTTGAGGGCACGCTGAAGTCGGGTGAGCGCTTGCCGGCCGAGCGTGCGTTGGCTGAGCAATTCGGGGTATCGCGCCCTTCTTTGCGGGAGGCGATCCAGAAACTGTCAGCCAAAGGTTTGCTCGTCAGCCGCCAGGGCGGTGGTAACTACGTGGCTGAATCATTGGGCTCTACGTTCAGTGACCCGCTGTTGCACCTGTTGGAGAACAACCCCGAGGCTCAGCGTGATCTGCTGGAGTTTCGTCAGACCCTTGAGGCCTCTTGCGCCTACTACGCCGCGTTGCGCGCGACGGAGGTTGATCGCGAGCGCCTTACGGCTGCCTTCGAAGCGCTACAGGATTGCTACACCCGGTCCGATGAGGTGAGTCGGGCCGAGGAGGGCGCAGCGGATGCGCGGTTTCACTTGGCTATCGCCGAGGCCAGCCACAACGCCGTGTTGCTGCACACCATTCGCGGTCTGTTCGACCTGCTCAAACGTAACGTGGTAACCAACATCGGCGGCATGTATCAGCAGCGAACGGAAACCCGCGACATGCTGATCAGTCAGCACCGGGATCTGTACCTGGCGATTCTCGAAGGGCGCGCCGAGCAGGCGCGGGAAGTCTCAACACGTCACCTGCTGTATGTGCAGGAAGTGTTGGAAGAAGTGCGTCAGGAAGTTCAGCGCGTGGCGCGTGCGGAGCGGCGCAAGGGGATGTAGCCGAGGGGGCCTCCCAAGGCTACATCACGGCAAGGATCAGTCTTCCTTGCCCTTGTTGCGCACGGCGCGATGCAATTCGCGATTGGAGTCGCGCTCACGCTCGGTATCGCGCTTGTCGTATTCCTTCTTGCCCTTGCCCAGGGCAATCTCGCACTTGACCAGGTGCTTGCTCCAGTACCAGGACAGGCAGACGCAGGCGTAGCCCTTCTGCTGTACGGCGGCGGCGAGCTTTTCCAGTTCGCGGGCATTGAGCAGCAGCTTGCGCGTGCGCACCGGATCGGCAATCACGTGAGTGCTCGCAGTGGTCAGCGGGGTGATATGACTGCCAAGCAGCCATGCCTCGCCATCCTTGAGCAGCACGTAACTGTCGACCAGTTGCAGCTTGCTGGCACGCAGACTCTTTACTTCCCAGCCGGCCAGGACCAGACCAGCCTCGAACCGATGTTCGATGAAGTAATCGTGTCGCGCCTTTTTATTTTGCGCGATGGTCCCTGTGGGGTGTTTCTTTTGTTTAGCCATAGGGGCGGCATTATAGGGAGTTGCGAGCCTGTCGGCTACGGTCAACCTGCGTGCTTGAGCGTGTTGGACGAATCCCGGACAATGCGGGCAGTTCTCTGGTTTTTTTCTTTCGCGGATCGGGCTGTTCTTCCGCGATGTTTGCTGCTCAGCTGTGGAAATGACGCACACATGACGACGCATATTCAACGTTCAGCGCTGCTGCCCTATCCGGCACAGGCGCTCTATGACCTGGTCAACGACGTGGCGCGTTACCCGGAATTCCTGCCGTGGTGCTCAACGGCCGAGGTGCTGGAAAGCAGTGATGAGCACATGGTCGCCAGTGTGGGGGTCGCGAAGGGCGGCCTGAGCCAGCATTTTGTTACGCGCAATGTGCTGGTGCCTGGGAAATCCATTGAAATGAATTTACAGGAGGGGCCGTTTACCCAGCTCCACGGGGTATGGGTATTCAAGGCCTTAACGGACAAGGCCTGCAAGATCAGCCTGGACCTTTCCTTTGATTATGCGGGGCCTATCGTGCGCGCGACGTTGGGGCCTTTGTTCAATCAGGCGGCCAATACCCTGGTGGATGCATTCTGTCAGCGAGCCAAGCAACTGCATGGTTGAGATTGAGGTGGTGTACGCCGGCGTGGATCGCCAGGTTCTATTGGCGGTGACGGTGCCAGCCGGCACTAGCCTGCGTTCGGCGGTGCAGGCGTCAGGTATTGCGGCGCAATTCCCTGAGTTGGATCTGGCTGACTGCGTTTTGGGTATATTCGGCAAAGTGGTCGCGGACGCTGAAGTGCGTTGTGTGCAGGCGGGTGAGCGCATTGAGATTTACCGCCCCTTGCTGGCAGACCCAAAAGAAATACGCAGGTTGCGCGCAGCCAAGGCGGCGCTGGCCAAGCAACAGAATTCATAGGTCGGCCAAATGGCAGGCAACAAAAAGCCCGGCATGCCGGGCTTTTTGTTGAGCGCCGCAAAATTACTGCGGGCTGGATTACTGCGGGCTGGTATCCAGAGGCTGTGGCGTCGGGACGGGAACCGTTTCCACGCCGTCGACGTCTTTCTGGATCTTGTCGAGCAGAGAGCCTGGCTTGGCCGGCACTTCGGACTTCGGCTTCTCGCCTTCCTGCGCCGGCGCAGTGACGTTGGTGCCATTGTCTTTGCCAAGCAAGGCTTCATCACGGCTTACGCCGGGCATGAAGTCGCCTGACAGGCTGACAAGCTGGTCATTGCCATTGAAAATGACGCTGACGCGCTCCTGTTGGCGTTCACCGCCACCAGGCTGCAGGCTGTAGAGATAATCCCAGCGATCGGCATGGAATGTGTCGGTCAGCAGGGGGTTACCCATGATAAACCGTACTTGCCGTCGGGTCATTCCGGGGCGTAACTGGTCTATCATGTCCTGCGTGACGACATTGCCCTGCTGGATGTCGATTTTGTAAACCCCGGGGAATGAACAACCGGCGAGTGCGAGCAGTCCCACAAAGGTGAAACTGGTTAGCAAGAGCTTGGTGTTTTGCATCGGTGGGCGACTTCCACTATCTTGGCTGGGACAACGTAAACGCCGATCATACCCGTATTAAGAGAAGCTGCGAAGCAGCATCCGCGAGAAAGCTAACCATGGTTGAAAATAGCGAACTACGCAAAGCCGGTCTCAAAGTGACTCTGCCACGAGTCAAGATTCTACAAATGCTCGATTCTGCTGAGCAGCGTCACATGAGTGCCGAGGATGTCTATAAGGCGCTGATGGAGTCTAACGAGGACGTCGGCCTGGCCACGGTTTACCGTGTACTGACCCAGTTTGAAGCCGCAGGGCTGGTGGTTCGTCATAATTTCGACGGCGGTCATGCAGTATTTGAACTGGCTGACGGTGGTCATCACGACCACATGGTTGACCTGGATACCAATGAGGTTATCGAGTTCACCAGTCCGGAAATCGAAGCGCTGCAGCACAAGATTGCTGAGGAGCATGGCTTCGATCTGGTTGACCATAATCTGGTCTTGTACATCCGTAAGAAAAAGTAACAAGCGCTGCAGATTCGCGCTGCAAAATGATCGAAGGCGACCTCAGGGTCGCCTTCGTGCTTTCTATAGAAGCGAAAATTATCCGGTCAGGCCTTCGCCGCCACGACCATTTTTTTCGCGTGCGCCAAGGACTCCTTGGTCAAGTCGATCCCGCCTAGCATGCGTGCCACTTCTTCAACGCGTTCCGACTTATTCAACTTGGACACGGCTGTGTGTGTTGCATCGCTGCCGCGCACCTTGTGCACAAACAGGTGCTGATGCCCCTGGGCTGCAACCTGTGGCAAGTGGGTGACCGTCAGTACCTGGCCACGATCCCCCAGGCGTCGCAACAACTGGCCAACAATTTCTGCTGTCGGCCCACCGATCCCCACATCGACTTCGTCGAACACCAGTGTCGGCACCCGAGAGGTTTGCGCAGTAATCACCTGGATAGCCAGGCTGATTCGCGACAGTTCACCGCCGGAGGCCACTTTTGCCAGTGCCTTGAGCGGTTGCCCGGGGTTGGCGCTGACCAGTAGCTCGACCTGCTCCAGCCCGTGGGGCTGCAGTTCGTTACTGGCGTTGGTGCGCAATTCAATGGTGAAGCGACCGCCGGGCATGCCCAGGCGTTGGATCTCCAGCTCCACCGCGCTGGCCAGGCTCGTCGCTGCTTGCTGGCGCAAGTCGCTGAGTTCGCGCGCCTTCTCTTGGTAATGGCGAGCGAAAGAGGCGAGCTCGTCGCCCAGGCGCTCGATGGATTCATCGTTGGCGTTCAGGGTCTCGATTTCATCCAGCAGCTTTTGCTGCATCGTCGCCACTTCGGTGGGCTGGATGCGATGTTTGCGCGCCAGGGTATAGATAGTGTCGAGGCGTTCTTCTATGTCCTGAAGGCGTGCGGGGTCGGCATCGAAGTGGTCCAGGAAGCGATTCAGCTCACCGACGGCTTCCTCTACTTGAATCTGTGCGCTGGTGAGCAGGGTCGTGGCCTCGCTGAGTGAGCCGGAGGCGCTGTTCACGCTAGAGAGGCGATTGAGGCTGGCGGTCAGTGCGTTAAGTACATTGCCGGAGTCACTCTCACTGCATTGCTCTACCACTTGGCGGCAAATGCCCAGCAAGGTTTCCGCGTTGGTGAGGTTCTTGTGTTCCTGCTCAAGCTGCTCCAGTTCGGTTTCGCCCAAGCCCAGACTTTCCAGCTCTTCGAGTTGATAGCTGAGCAATTGATGGCGAGCTCGTTGTTCATCGCCGGAGTTGGAGAGTCGCTCCAGCTCCTGGCGAGTCTGGCGCCAGCGCTGGGCGGCGAGTTGCACCTGGCGGGCAAGGTCTGTGGCGCCAGCGTACTCATCAAGCAGGCGGCGATGGGTATCGGTTTTCAGCAGGGACTGGTGTTCATGCTGGCTGTGGATATCGATCAGCAGTTCGCCCAGGGCTTTTAGGTCGCCAAGCGGGCAGGGGGTGCCATTGATGTAGCCGCGGGACCGACCTTCCGCTGTGATGACCCGCCGAAGGATGCACGGGCCTTCATTATTAAGGTCGCGCTCGGCCAGCCAGGCCTCTGCCTCGGGAATATCCGCCAGGTCGAAGGTGGCCAGGATGTCGGCCTTGTCCGCACCGGGGCGCACCACGCCGCTGTCGGCGCGATCACCCAGGGTTAAGCCCAAGGCGTCGAGCATGATCGACTTGCCGGCGCCGGTTTCGCCTGTGATTACGCTCATCCCACGATCCAGCTCGAGATCCAGGTGTTCAACAATGGCGTAGTTATGTACGGACAGGTGCACGAGCATGACGGCCGCTCCCAGGCTTTAGGTCTGGTTATTTATACAGTGTTTTGTCTGAGGCTGACAATCCTGGTGCTTAGCTCGATTTGCTTGAACCTGGATTTTTTTTAGCGCAACCAGGAATGATCAAGCAGGAATTGATGAAGGTCAGTCGAAAGACTTTTGGTAACGCTTGCGCCCTTGAACCTGGAAATTGTGGCCCCATATACCCGAACAGAAGCGCGAGTTGAGTTCGCGCATGATTTTGAAAGGAGAAAACTATGGCTGACGAACAGACGCAGGATACGCAAACTCCAGACGCCAATTCGGCTGTCGGCGATGAGCTGGCGACTCGTGTGCAAGTGCTCGAAGAGCAATTGGCCGCTGCGCAGGACCAGTCTTTGCGTGTTGCCGCTGATCTGCAGAACGTCCGCCGCCGTGCCGAGCAGGATGTAGAAAAGGCTCACAAGTTCGCGCTGGAAAAATTCGCCAATGACTTGCTGCCGATCATCGACAGCCTGGAACGTGGCCTTGAATTGTCCAACCCGGACGACGAAAACATCCGCCCGATGCGCGAAGGGATCGAGCTGACCCTGAAAATGTTCCAGGACACCCTGAAGCGTTATCAGCTGGAAGCGATCGATCCACAAGGCGGCGAACCGTTCAACGCTGAGCATCATCAGGCCATGGCCATGCAGGAAAGCCATGACCTGGAGCCGAACAGCGTGCTCAAAACGTTCCAGAAGGGTTATCTGCTCAATGGTCGCTTGCTGCGCCCGGCGATGGTCGTAGTGAGCAAGGCGCCTGCACCGGTTTCGCCTTCTATTGATGAGCAGGCTTGAAATACGCCGCAAGGCCCCCATCTATAAGTCAAGCGTTTAAGTGCTACCGCAGTTAGCCACCACTGCTGCGGCATCCAAATTCAAGTTTCGGGAGAGTAAATCATGGGCAAAATTATCGGTATCGACCTGGGGACCACCAACTCCTGTGTCTCCGTCATGGAAAACGGCAAAGCCAAAGTTATCGAAAACGCCGAAGGCGCGCGTACTACGCCGTCGATCATTGCTTACGCAAATGATGGCGAGATCCTGGTTGGTCAGTCGGCCAAGCGCCAGGCTGTCACTAACCCGCACAACACCCTGTACGCGGTAAAACGTCTGATCGGCCGTAAGTTCGATGAAGAAGTCGTGCAGAAAGACATCAAGATGGTGCCTTACAAAATCGCCAAGGCTGACAACGGTGACGCCTGGGTAGAAGTAAATGGCAACAAGATGTCGGCACCGCAGATCTCGGCTGAAGTCTTGAAAAAGATGAAGAAGACTGCCGAAGACTACCTGGGTGAAGCTGTGACCGAAGCGGTGATCACCGTTCCGGCTTACTTCAACGACAGCCAGCGCCAAGCGACCAAAGACGCCGGCCGCATCGCGGGCCTGGACGTAAAACGTATCATCAACGAACCAACCGCAGCTGCTCTGGCTTACGGTATGGACAAGGCCAAAGGCGACCACACCGTGATCGTTTATGACCTGGGTGGCGGTACGTTCGACGTCTCGGTGATCGAGATCGCTGAAGTTGATGGCGAGCACCAGTTCGAAGTGTTGGCCACCAATGGTGACACCTTCCTGGGCGGTGAAGACTTTGACATTCGTCTGATCGACTACCTCGTTGACGAATTCAAGAAAGAAAGCGGCATGAACCTCAAGGGTGACCCGCTGGCGATGCAGCGCCTGAAAGAAGCTGCTGAGAAAGCCAAGATCGAGCTGTCCTCGAGCATGTCGACCGACGTGAACCTGCCGTACATCACTGCAGATGCCACCGGGCCTAAGCACTTGAACGTGAAGATCTCTCGCGCCAAGTTGGAAGCTCTGGTTGAAGACCTGGTTCAGCGCACCATCGAACCTTGCCGCATTGCGCTGAAAGACGCTGGTATCGACGTTGGTTCTATCAACGACGTGATCCTGGTCGGCGGTCAGACCCGTATGCCACTGGTTCAGCAGAAAGTGACCGAGTTCTTCGGTAAAGAAGCACGTAAAGACGTGAACCCGGACGAAGCGGTTGCCATGGGTGCTGCCATCCAGGGCGCGGTATTGGCCGGTGATGTGAAAGACGTGCTGCTGCTGGACGTCAGCCCGCTGACCCTGGGTATCGAAACCATGGGCGGCGTAATGACTGCGCTGATCGAGAAAAACACCACGATTCCTACCAAGAAATCCCAGGTGTTCTCGACTGCCGATGACAACCAGGGCGCCGTGACCATCCACGTGCTGCAAGGTGAGCGTAAGCAGGCTGCTCAGAACAAGTCCCTGGGCAAGTTCGACCTGGCCGAGATTCCACCAGCACCACGTGGCGTGCCGCAAATCGAAGTAACCTTTGACATCGACGCCAACGGCATCCTGCACGTCGGCGCGAAAGACAAGGCGACTGGCAAAGAGCAGAAGATCACCATCAAGGCCAACTCCGGTCTGTCTGATGAAGAAATTCAACAGATGATCCGTGATGCTGAAGCCAACGCTGATGCGGATGCCAAGTTTGCCGAGCTGGCTGGCGCCCGTAACCAGGGTGATGCACTGGTTCACTCGACTCGCAAAATGGTCGCTGACGCTGGCGATAAAGTAACGGCTGAAGAGAAGACCGCCATCGAAGCTGCTGTAGTTGCCCTGGAAGCTGCTGTTAAAGGCGACGACAAGGCCGCTATCGAAGCCAAGATCGAAGAGTTGTCGAAAGTCTCTGCACCGGTTGCTCAGAAAATGTACGCCGAACAAGGTCAGCCAGCTGACGGTGCTGCGCAACAGGCAGAGCCTGAAGCCAAGCACGACGATGTTGTCGATGCCGAGTTCGAAGAAGTCAAAGACCAGAAGTAAGTTGGTCACCCGGTTGACCGCTATCAAGCGGTGACTGGTAGGATGTCGCCGCGCGGGAGCTTGCTCCCGCGTTGGCGTGTCTGGGGTATGCGAATTTTTACAGCATGCGACAGTGTTCGGATGCTGGCGGTGTGATCGGGAATGCTCCTGCTTTCCGAGCAGTAAATACCGCACTTTTGGCCGGGTCCCTGGCTAAAAAGTAGTAACGACCAGGATCGTTGAATTGACGTGAGTTGGGTCCGGGCCTGTATTGGGGCTCAACGAGTTTGGCAAGGCTCAGGAGGGTCTGGCTGAACGTCCTTAAGAGTGCAAAGACTTATGGCAAAGCGTGACTATTACGAAGTATTGGGTGTGGAGCGCGGTTCCAGCGAGGCGGACCTGAAGAAGGCCTACCGTCGCTTGGCGATGAAGCACCACCCGGACCGTAATCCGGATAGCAAAGAATCCGAAGAAATGTTCAAAGAGGCCAATGAGGCCTACGAATGTCTGTCTGATCCCAACAAGCGTGCGGCGTACGACCAGTACGGCCATGCCGGCGTCGACCCGAGCATGGGTGGCGGCGGCGCCGGGTTTGGCGGTCAGAACTTCTCCGATATTTTCGGTGACGTGTTCAGCGACTTCTTCGGCGGTGGCCGCGGTGGTCAGCGTGGCGGCGCCCAGCGTGGCAGCGACTTGCGCTACACCCTGGAATTGAACCTGGAAGAAGCCGTGCGTGGCACCAGCGTCAATATCCGTGTGCCGACGCTGGTCAACTGCAAACCGTGCGATGGTTCGGGTGCCAAGAAGGGCTCCTCGCCCATCACGTGTCCGACGTGTGGTGGTATTGGTCAGGTCCGCATGCAGCAGGGCTTCTTCTCGGTGCAGCAGACCTGCCCGCGCTGCCATGGCCAGGGCAAGATCATTTCCGATCCGTGCGATTCCTGTCACGGCGAAGGTCGCGTCGAAGAGTACAAAACCCTTTCGGTGAAAGTGCCAGCGGGCGTGGACACGGGTGATCGCATTCGTCTGTCGGGTGAAGGCGAAGCCGGTACTCAGGGCGGTCCGACGGGTGACCTGTACGTGGTGATCAATGTGCGCGAGCACTCGATCTTCCAGCGTGACGGCAAGCACCTGTTCTGTGAAGTGCCTATCAGTTTTGTCGATGCTGCCTTGGGCGGCGAGCTGGAAATTCCGACTCTGGATGGTCGAGTCAAGCTCAAGATCCCTGAGGGTACCCAGACCGGCAAGCAGTTCCGTATCCGTGGCAAAGGCGTTGCGCCGGTGCGCGGCGGCGGTGCTGGCGACCTGATGTGCCGTGTGGCGGTAGAAACACCGGTCAACCTGAACCGTCGTCAGCGTGAATTGCTTGAAGAGTTCCGTAGCTCGATGGAGGGTGATGACTCCCACTCGCCGAAGACTGCGGGCTTTTTCGATGGCGTGAAGCGCTTCTTCGGCGACCTGTAAGGAATTGAGTATGCGACGTATAGCCGTAATGGGCGCTGCCGGGCGCATGGGCAAGACACTGGTCGAGGCGGTGCAGCAGCGCTCGCCGGCCTCTGGGCTGACTGCAGCGATTGTTCGTCCTGGCAGCACATTGATTGGTGCGGATGCTGGTGAGCTAGCATCGTTGGGGCGCATTGGTGTGTCGTTGTCCGGCAATCTGGAGCAGGTGGCGGACGAATTCGATGTGCTGATCGATTTCACCCTGCCGGACGTGATGCTGAAAAACCTGGCGTTCTGCCGCAAGGCGGGCAAGGCCATGGTGATCGGCACCACCGGTTTGACGGCTGAGCAGAAGCAGTTGCTGGTGGAGGCGGGCAAGGATATCCCTGTCGTGTTCGCCGCCAATTTCAGTGTCGGTGTGAATCTGTCGCTCAAGCTGCTGGATCTGGCGGCGCGCGTGCTGGGTGATGAGGCGGATATCGAGATCATCGAAACCCATCACCGTCACAAGATCGACGCGCCGTCGGGCACTGCGCTGCGCATGGGTGAGGCGATTGCCGATGCGTTGGGTCGTGACCTGTCGAAAGTCGCGGTGTACGGCCGTGAAGGTCATACCGGTGCGCGGGCGCGGGACACCATTGGTTTCGCAACCGTGCGTGGTGGTGATGTTGTGGGTGATCACACTGTGTTGTTCGCCACTGAAGGTGAGCGCCTGGAAATCACGCACAAAGCCTCCAGTCGCATGACTTTTGCCAAGGGCGCGGTACGTGCGGCGCTCTGGTTGGAAGGTCGTACGCCTGGTCTGTATGACATGCGCGATGTGCTGGATCTGCACTGATCAGTAGCTAAAGCAGGGCCTCAAGCTTATGCTGAGGCCCCGTTTTTACCCGCTAAGCGACGTCCTGTCGCATTCCCCTGCCTTTTAGGCTCATTAGCGGTGGACCAAAAAAGCCTTTTTCTGTAAGCTACAGCTTTAGTGTGTTCACTAAAAGCGCGCAGAATAATTCAGTGAATAAGCGGAGTGACGTGTCCATACGTCACTCCGCTTTTTTACACCTGCGATCGCCCTTTCAGGCTTTATTTACGGGAGGTCTTCTTGACTAAGCCAGCCATACTCGCCCTTGCTGATGGCAGCATTTTTCGCGGCGAAGCCATTGGAGCCGACGGTCAGACCGTTGGAGAGGTAGTGTTTAACACTGCCATGACCGGCTATCAGGAAATCCTTACCGATCCTTCCTACGCCCAACAGATCGTTACCCTGACTTATCCGCACATCGGCAACACCGGTACTACACCGGAAGACGTCGAGTCTGATTGCGTCTGGTCGGCCGGTCTGGTTATTCGTGACCTGCCACTGGTTGCGAGCAACTGGCGTAACACGATGTCGCTGTCCGATTACCTGAAAGCCAACAACGTTGTGGCGATCGCCGGTATCGATACCCGCCGCCTCACGCGCATCCTGCGTGAAAAAGGCTCGCAGAACGGCTGCATCATGGTCGGTGACAATATCTCCGAAGAGGCGGCGATTGCCGCAGCGCAAGGTTTCCCAGGCCTGAAAGGCATGGACCTGGCCAAAGTCGTCAGTGCCAAAGAGAAGTACGAGTGGCGCTCCACTGTCTGGGACCTGAAGACCGACAGCCATGCAACTATCGAAGCTGCGGACCTGCCTTACCACGTAGTGGCCTACGACTACGGCGTCAAATACAACATCCTGCGCATGCTGGTCGAGCGCGGCTGCCGCGTGACCGTGGTACCGGCGCAAACGCCTGCCAGCGAAGTGCTCGCCTTGCAGCCGGACGGCGTGTTCCTGTCCAACGGCCCAGGTGACCCTGAGCCATGCGACTATGCCATCCAGGCGATCAAGGAAGTACTGGAAACCGAGATTCCGGTGTTCGGTATCTGCCTTGGCCACCAACTGCTGGCGCTGGCCTCCGGTGCCAAGACCCTGAAAATGGGCCACGGCCACCATGGTGCCAACCACCCGGTTCAAGACCTGGACACCGGTGTTGTGATGATCACCAGCCAGAACCACGGTTTTGCGGTAGATGAAGCATCCCTGCCGAGCAACGTGCGCGCCATTCACAAGTCGCTGTTCGACGGTTCCCTGCAGGGCATCGAGCGCACCGACAAGAGCGCGTTCAGCTTCCAGGGCCACCCTGAAGCGAGCCCGGGCCCGAACGACGTAGCGCCGCTGTTCGACCGTTTCATCAATGAGATGGCCAAGCGACGCTGACTGAGCGGCCTGCGGGCGGCCCCGAACGTCGGCGGCCCCCGCAGGCTCTTCAAAGATTGTTCAAGACGGCTTGCCGACTGACCTGCGGATTTGAGTGACAAACCCATGCCAAAACGTACAGACATAAAAAGCATCCTGATTCTCGGCGCTGGCCCGATCGTGATCGGCCAGGCCTGCGAATTCGACTACTCCGGCGCGCAGGCCTGTAAAGCCCTGCGCGAAGAGGGTTACCGCGTCATCCTGGTGAACTCCAACCCGGCCACCATCATGACCGACCCGGACATGGCTGACGCCACTTACATCGAGCCGATCAAGTGGCAGACTGTTGCCAAGATCATCGAGAAAGAGCGTCCGGACGCGCTGCTGCCAACCATGGGTGGTCAAACCGCTCTGAACTGCGCCCTGGATCTGGAGCGCGAAGGCGTCCTGGAGAAATTCGGCGTAGAAATGATCGGCGCCAATGCCGACACCATCGACAAGGCCGAAGACCGTTCGCGCTTTGACAAGGCGATGAAGTCCATCGGCCTGGACTGCCCGCGCTCGGGCATCGCCCACAGCATGGAAGAGGCCAACACAGTGCTCGAGAAGCTGGGCTTCCCGTGCATTATCCGTCCGTCCTTCACCATGGGCGGCACCGGTGGCGGTATCGCTTACAACCGTGAAGAGTTCGAAGAAATCTGTTCTCGTGGCCTGGACCTGTCGCCGACCAAAGAGCTGCTGATTGACGAGTCCCTGATCGGCTGGAAAGAGTATGAGATGGAGGTTGTCCGCGATAAGAAGGACAACTGCATCATCGTCTGTTCCATCGAAAACTTCGATCCGATGGGCGTGCACACCGGTGACTCGATCACGGTTGCGCCGGCGCAGACCCTGACGGACAAGGAATACCAGATCATGCGTAACGCCTCGCTGGCGGTACTGCGTGAAATCGGCGTGGAAACCGGCGGCTCCAACGTCCAGTTCGGCATATGCCCGAACACGGGGCGCATGGTAGTCATCGAGATGAACCCGCGGGTATCCCGTTCCTCGGCCCTGGCCTCTAAAGCTACCGGTTTCCCGATTGCGCGTATCGCTGCCAAGTTGGCGATCGGCTATACCCTGGACGAACTGCAGAACGAAATCACCGGCGGCGCTACTCCGGCGTCCTTTGAGCCATCGATCGACTACGTCGTCACCAAGCTGCCACGTTTCGCGTTCGAGAAATTCCCGAAAGCCGACGCACGCCTGACCACTCAAATGAAGTCGGTCGGTGAAGTCATGGCCATCGGCCGGACCTTCCAGGAATCCCTGCAGAAAGCCCTGCGCGGTCTGGAAGTGGGCGTTTGTGGCCTGGACGAGAAGCTCGACCTGAGCAACCCGGAAAGCATGAGCATCCTCAAGCGCGAACTGACCGTGCCAGGCGCCGAGCGCATCTGGTACGTGGCTGATGCTTTCCGCGCCGGCCTGTCGGTCGAAGACATCTTCGGCATGAACATGATCGACCCGTGGTTCCTGGTGCAGATCGAAGACCTGATCAAGGAAGAAGAGAAGGTCAAGACCCTGGGTCTGGCCAGTATCGACCGCGACTTGATGTTCAAGCTCAAGCGCAAAGGTTTCTCCGATATGCGTCTGGCCAAGTTGCTGGGTGTGACCGAAAAAGCATTGCGTCGCCACCGCCACAAGCTGGAAATCTTCCCGGTCTATAAGCGCGTTGACACCTGCGCGGCCGAGTTCGCTACCGACACCGCCTACATGTACTCAACTTACGAGGAAGAGTGCGAAGCCGCGCCGTCGGGCCGCGACAAGATCATGATCCTCGGCGGTGGTCCAAACCGTATCGGCCAGGGTATCGAGTTCGACTACTGCTGCGTACACGCTGCATTGGCCCTGCGCGAAGACGGTTACGAGACCATCATGGTCAACTGCAACCCGGAAACCGTTTCCACTGACTATGACACCTCGGATCGCCTGTACTTCGAGCCAGTGACCCTGGAAGACGTGCTGGAAATCTGCCGGGTCGAGAAGCCAAAGGGCGTGATCGTCCAGTACGGCGGCCAGACTCCACTGAAGCTGGCGCGTGCCCTGGAAGAAGCAGGCGTGCCGATTATCGGCACCAGCCCAGACGCTATCGACCGTGCAGAAGACCGTGAGCGCTTCCAGCAAATGGTTGAGCGCCTGAACCTGCGCCAGCCGCCAAACGCCACCGTGCGCAGCGAAGACGAAGCTATCCGTGCAGCCAGCAAGATTGGCTACCCGCTGGTGGTGCGTCCGTCCTACGTATTGGGCGGTCGTGCGATGGAAATCGTCTACGAAGAAGAAGAGCTGAAGCGCTACCTGCGTGATGCGGTGAAAGTGTCCAACGACAGCCCTGTGCTGCTGGACCACTTCCTCAACTGCGCCATCGAGATGGATGTGGACGCCGTTTGCGACGGCACCGACGTGGTGATCGGCGCGATCATGCAGCACATTGAACAGGCAGGTGTTCACTCCGGTGACTCTGCATGCTCGCTGCCGCCGTACTCGCTGCCGACGCACATCCAGGACGAGATGCGCGAACAGGTCAAGAAAATGGCCCTGGAGCTGGGTGTGGTCGGCCTGATGAACGTACAGTTGGCGCTGCAAGGCGAAGACATCTACGTCATCGAAGTCAACCCGCGCGCTTCGCGTACCGTGCCATTTGTTTCCAAGTGCATCGGTGTGTCCCTGGCCATGATCGCGGCTCGCGTGATGGCAGGTAAGACCCTGAAAGAAATCGGCTTTACCAAGGAAATCATTCCGAACTTCTACAGCGTGAAAGAGGCGGTGTTCCCGTTCGCCAAGTTCCCTGGCGTGGACCCGATCCTGGGCCCAGAGATGAAGTCCACCGGTGAAGTGATGGGCGTGGGCGACACCTTCGGTGAAGCGTTTGCCAAAGCACAGATGGGTGCCAGCGAAGTGCTGCCGACTGGTGGTACTGCGTTCATCAGTGTGCGTGATGATGATAAGCCACTGGTTGCAGGCGTGGCCCGTGATCTGATCAACTTGGGCTTCGAAGTCGTGGCCACCGCCGGGACCGCCAAGCTGATCGAAGCTGCCGGCCTGAAAGTGCGTCGCGTGAACAAGGTGACGGAAGGCCGTCCGCACGTGGTCGACATGATCAAGAATGACGAAGTCACCCTGATCATTAACACCACCGAAGGTCGCCAGTCGATCGCGGACTCCTACTCCATTCGTCGTAACGCCTTGCAGCACAAGATCTACTGCACCACGACCATTGCTGCTGGCGAAGCCATCTGCGAAGCGCTCAAGTTCGGTCCGGAAAAGACCGTGCGTCGCTTGCAGGATCTACACGCAGGATTGAAGGCATGATCAAATACCCAATGACCGTTCAGGGCGCGAAGGCCCTGGAAGAGGAACACGCCCATCTGACCAAGGTCGTACGTCCAAAGCTGAGCCAGGACATCGGTACGGCCCGCGAGCTGGGTGACTTGAAGGAAAACGCCGAATACCACGCTGCCCGCGAGCAGCAAGGTATGGTCGAGGCGCGGATCCGTGACATCGAAGGCCGCATGCAGAATGCGGTGATTATTGATGTCACGACCATCCCGCATACCGGTAAGGTGATTTTCGGCACGACGGTGGAAATTGCTAACGTCGAGACTGACGAAAGCGTGGTCTACCACATCGTGGGTGAAGACGAAGCTGACTTCAAGCTCGGCAAGATCTCCGTCGGTTCTCCGCTGGCCCGTGCCTTGATTGCCAAGGAAGAGGGTGATGTGGTTGCTGTGAAAACGCCAGGCGGCGTGATCGAGTACGAGATTGTTGAAGTTCGTCACGTCTGAAAGACGGCGCCCGCTACGTGCGGGCGCCATGCTTTGGCAGCTCTCCCAGATGCTTTGGGTGGGTGGCCTGTGGTTGTTGCACATTGGCGTGTTACCGGCGCTGGGCCTGATTGGCCTGGCACCGTTGCTGATCGATGAGATCGATGGATTACTCAGTGCGTTGCTGGTGGGTTTTGCGGCGGCGTGCGTGACGCTCCAGGCGTTGGTGCTGGTCAAGGCTGAAGGCTTGGGGAGTTTGTGGCGGGATATTCGCGGGCAACTGCTGTTGATGGCGCTGTATGCGTGTGCAATGTATTGCATTGTGCATGTCTGGCTGCCGGAAGCGTTGCGCTGGCAGCTATTCAGCTATCTTGTACTAGGGTTTTCTGGTCTGGTGCTGGTTATGCAGCCGGCGCCAGGGTGGAGTGGCAGGGCGCGCGAAGCACGCCCGTGACCCTTGCTGTTATTTGAAAGTCATCATTTGAAGCGATGAACGTTCGACAGTTGCTTGTTGACGCTGAAGTTCTTGCGATACAGCAGCGCCATCTTGCCGATGACCTGGACCAGGTCCGCTTTGCCTGCCTTGCACAGTTCTGCAATGGCAGCCAGGCGCGCTTCGCGGTCAAGGATGTTGACCTTGATCTTGATCAGTTCATGATCGTTCAGCGCACGTTCGAATTCGGCTAACACACCTTCAGTCAAACCGTTATCTGCCACAATCAGAACTGGTTTCAGATGGTGGCCAATGGATTTGTACTGTTTCTTCTGCTCTTGAGTGAGCGGCATAATCTGACCCCTGCGTCTGATCTTGTAAAAAGCGGCGGCCAGTTTACCCGAGCGAGTCCGGGACCGCCCAGTTAATCACGACCCGTTTTATTTTTCGAGGTGGCCCGTGGCCCGTTCCAAAACCAGCCTTAAGTGGCTACAAGAACATTTCAACGATCCTTACGTCAAAAAGGCGCAGAAGGACGGCTACCGTTCGCGGGCCAGCTACAAGCTGCTGGAGATCCAGGACAAGGATAAGTTGATCCGTCCAGGCATGAGCGTTATCGATCTGGGTGCAGCCCCAGGTGGTTGGTCCCAGGTGACCAGTCGTCTGATTGGTGGGCAGGGCCGCTTGATCGCTTCCGACATCCTGGAAATGGACAGTATCCCGGATGTGACCTTTGTTCACGGTGACTTCACTCAGGATGCCGTACTCGCACAGATCCTTGAGGCTGTGGGAAATTCGCAGGTAGACCTTGTGATTTCCGACATGGCCCCCAATATGAGTGGATTACCGGCCGTTGATATGCCGCGCGCAATGTTCCTATGTGAGCTGGCGCTGGATTTGGCGGGTCGGGTTTTGCGTCCTGGTGGTGATTTTCTGGTGAAAGTCTTCCAGGGCGAGGGTTTCGACGAGTACCACAAGAACATTCGCAAGTTGTTCGAGAAGGTGCAAACGCGTAAGCCTGACTCATCCCGAGACAGGTCTCGGGAGCAGTACCTGCTGTGCCGTGGCTTCCGCGGGGTTGAAGGCGCTGCGAGTGAAGAGCGTTTTTGAGGAATTCGAGGAGGGCGATAGGTTTTTTTATATCGCTTTCGTCACGAAGCTTTACGAATATTGTGTAGTCAAAGTTTCACAAAGGGTTACAGACGGCGCCTGCCAGAGTTGTAGGTAATGTAGTAAGTTAGGCCGGTGAATATCATGCGAAGCGCGCGCCAGTAGCGGAGCTTGCTTCAGAGGGTAGTTAATTGAACGATATGGCAAAGAATCTGATCCTGTGGTTGATCATCGCGGCTGTCCTGGTGACGGTGATGAACAACTTCTCCAGCCCTAACGAGCCGCAGACCCTCAACTATTCCGACTTCATCCAGCAAGTTAAGGATGGCAAGGTCGAGCGCGTAGCGGTTGATGGCTACGTGATCACCGGCAAACGCAACGATGGCGACAGCTTCAAGACTATTCGTCCGGCAATCCAGGACAACGGTCTGATCGGCGACCTGGTGGATAATCACGTGGTGGTCGAAGGCAAGCAGCCTGAGCAGCAGAGCATCTGGACCCAATTGCTGGTAGCCAGCTTCCCGATCCTGGTGATCATCGCCGTGTTCATGTTCTTCATGCGCCAGATGCAAGGTGGTGCGGGAGGCAAGGGCGGGCCGATGAGCTTCGGCAAGAGCAAGGCACGCCTGCTCTCCGAAGATCAGGTGAAAACTACCCTGGCTGACGTTGCCGGTTGCGACGAAGCCAAGGAAGAAGTAGGCGAGCTGGTCGAGTTCCTGCGCGATCCGGGCAAGTTTCAGCGCCTGGGTGGCCGTATTCCTCGCGGTGTACTGATGGTTGGTCCTCCGGGTACCGGTAAAACCTTGCTGGCCAAGGCGATTGCCGGCGAAGCCAAGGTGCCTTTCTTCACCATTTCCGGTTCTGACTTCGTCGAAATGTTTGTCGGTGTCGGTGCCAGCCGTGTTCGCGATATGTTCGAGCAGGCCAAGAAACACGCGCCTTGCATCATCTTCATCGATGAAATCGACGCCGTTGGTCGCCACCGTGGCGCCGGCATGGGTGGCGGTCATGATGAGCGTGAGCAGACCCTTAACCAACTGCTGGTTGAGATGGACGGCTTCGAAATGAACGATGGCATCATCGTCATTGCTGCAACCAACCGCCCGGATGTATTGGATCCTGCATTGCTGCGCCCAGGCCGTTTCGACCGCCAGGTGGTAGTTGGCTTGCCGGATATCCGTGGTCGCGAACAGATCTTGAAAGTACACATGCGCAAAGTGCCGATGGGCGACGACGTGGCTCCGGCCGTGATCGCCCGTGGCACTCCAGGCTTCTCCGGTGCCGACCTGGCCAACCTGGTGAACGAGGCCTCGTTGTTTGCTGCCCGTACCGGCAAGCGCATCGTTGAAATGAAAGAGTTCGAGCTGGCAAAAGACAAGATCATGATGGGTGCCGAGCGCAAATCCATGGTCATGTCCGAAAAAGAGAAACAGAACACCGCTTATCACGAAGCGGGTCACGCTATCGTTGGTCGCGTCGTGCCTGAGCATGATCCGGTCTACAAAGTGTCGATCATTCCTCGTGGTCGAGCGCTGGGTGTGACCATGTTCCTGCCGGAAGAGGATCGCTACAGCCTCTCCAAGCGCGCACTGATCAGTCAGATCTGTTCGCTGTACGGCGGTCGTATTGCGGAAGAAATGACCCTGGGCTTTGACGGTGTCACTACCGGTGCTTCCAACGACATCATGCGTGCCAGCCAGATTGCACGGAACATGGTGACCAAGTGGGGCTTGTCGGAAAAACTCGGTCCTTTGATGTATGCCGAGGAAGAAGGCGAAGTGTTCCTGGGTCGCGGCGGTGGTGGTCAAAGCGCCAGCTTCTCCGGTGAGACGGCCAAGCTGATCGACTCCGAAGTGCGCAGCATCATTGACCAGTGCTACGGTACGGCCAAGCAGATCCTCACGGACAACCGCGACAAGCTGGATGCCATGGCGGATGCGCTGATGAAGTACGAGACCATTGATGCCGATCAGATCGATGACATCATGGCGGGTCGTGCACCTCGTGAGCCTCGCGATTGGGAAGGCGGTTCGGGCACCTCTGGCACTCCGCCAGTGGTTCAGAATGAACGCCCTGAAACCCCGATCGGCGGCCCGGCAGCTGACGTCTAAGGCTTGAAATGACTTCTGTGTTGTCCTCCACCCGGTTGCCTTGCGGCAACCGGGTTCTTGATTTGGCCCATACGCATGTCATGGGCATTCTCAACGTAACCCCCGACTCCTTTTCCGATGGCGGCCGCTTCAGCCAACTTGATGCAGCGTTGCGACATGCTGAAGCAATGGTTGCGGCGGGAGCGACCTTGATTGATGTGGGTGGTGAGTCGACTCGGCCTGGCGCCCGCATCGTTTCTCCCTTGGAGGAGTTGGAGAGGGTGGCGCCAATCGTCGAGCGTATTGCGCGTGAGCTGGATGTAATTATCTCGGTTGATACGTCGACGCCGGCTGTGATGCGCGAAACTGCCCGCCTTGGGGCGGGGCTGATCAACGATGTGCGCTCTCTTCAACGCGACGGCGCCCTTGATGCGGCGGCGGCAACCGGTTTGCCGGTGTGCCTGATGCACATGCTGGGTGAGCCCGGCAACATGCAGGACAGCCCTCACTATGATGACCTTGTCGGCGAAGTCAGCGGTTTTCTCGCTGAGCGGGTCGCTCAGTGTGCTGTTGCGGGGATTGCCGAGGAAAAAATCATCCTCGATCCCGGCTTCGGTTTCGCCAAGACCCTGCAGCACAACCTGAGTCTGTTCAAGCATATGGAAGCCCTGCATGCCCTTGGTCGGCCCCTATTGGTCGGCGTTTCGCGCAAGAGCATGATAGGGCTGGCCTTGAATCGTCCAGTGGGTGAACGGCTGTATGGCGGCCTTGCACTGGCTGCGCTGGCGGTGACCAAGGGTGCGCGTATCTTGCGTGTGCATGATGTCGCCGAGACCGTAGATGTCGTGCGTATGATTGCCGCTGTAGAATCAGCCGAATAAGAATGATGGAGCACTTATGACTAAAAAATACTTTGGCACCGACGGTATCCGTGGTCGGGTCGGCGAATTTCCGATTACTCCTGATTTCATGCTCAAGCTGGGTTGGGCGGCGGGCATGGCGTTCCGCAGTATGGGCGCGTGCCGCATTCTGGTGGGCAAGGACACCCGTATATCCGGGTATATGTTTGAGTCGGCACTGGAGGCGGGCCTGTCCGCCGCAGGCGCGGATGTGATGCTGTTGGGGCCCATGCCGACGCCGGCGATCGCTTACCTGACGCGTACCTTTCACGCTGAAGCCGGTATCGTGATCAGTGCCTCGCACAATCCTCATGATGACAACGGCATCAAATTCTTCTCGGGCCAGGGCACCAAGCTGCCGGATGAGATCGAGTTGATGATCGAAGAGTTGCTGGACGCGCCGATGACGGTGGTTGAATCCAGCAAACTGGGCAAGGTGTCGCGTATCAATGACGCCTCTGGCCGCTATATCGAATTCTGTAAGAGCAGTGTGCCGAGCAGCACCAATTTTGCCGGCTTGAAGATTGTGGTCGACTGCGCACACGGCGCGACCTACAAGGTCGCACCGAGCGTGTTCAAGGAGTTGGGCGCGGACGTGACGGTATTGTCGGCCCAGCCCAACGGGCTGAACATCAACGAAAACTGTGGTTCCACCCATATGGAGCAACTGCAGGCGGCCGTCCTGGCCGAGCATGCCGACTTGGGTATCGCCTTCGACGGCGATGGTGATCGCGTGCTGATGGTGGATCACACGGGCGCGATTGTTGATGGTGATGACCTGTTGTTCATCATTGCGCGTGACATGCACGAGCGTAACAAGCTGCAGGGTGGCGTCGTCGGTACTTTGATGAGCAATCTGGGGCTTGAATTGGCCTTGGCGGACCTGGGCATTCCCTTCGTGCGCGCCAATGTCGGTGACCGCTATGTAATCGCCGAGCTGCTTGAGCGTAACTGGCAGGTGGGGGGGGAGAACTCAGGGCACGTAGTCTGCTTCCAACACACCACCACAGGTGACGCGATCATCGCTGCGTTGCAGGTTCTGTTGTCCTTGCGTCGACGCGAAGAGAGTCTGGCCCAGGCGCGCCAGGCGCTGCGCAAATGTCCGCAAGTGCTGCTCAATGTGCGTTTTGGTGGCGGCGAAAACCCGATCGAGCACCCGGCTGTCAAAGAGGCGTGTGAGCGCGTGACCCTCGCTATGGCGGGGCGTGGTCGCGTGTTGTTGCGCAAGTCCGGCACAGAGCCTCTGGTGCGTGTCATGGTCGAAGGTGACGATGAAACACAGGTTCGCGGCCATGCCGAAGACCTGGCAAAACTGGTAACTGAAGTTTGCGCCTGAATTCGGCTTGCCAGTGATGATGTGGTTGGGTAACATCTGCGCCCACTTTGACCGACGAGGTACAGCATGCGTCGCACTATGGTAGCTGGTAACTGGAAGATGCACGGTACCCGCGCCAGTGTCGCTGAGCTGATCAATGGCCTTCGTCACTTGGCCTTGCCGAGCGGTGTTGATGTTGCGGTGTTCCCGCCTTGCTTGCATATCAACCAAGTGGTTGATGGCTTGAAAGGCAAGTCGATTCAGGTCGGCGCGCAGAACTCCGCAGTGGAGCCAATGCAAGGTGCGTTGACCGGTGAGATTTCGCCGAGTCAGTTGGTCGATGCGGGTTGTTCCTATGTGCTTGTCGGGCACTCCGAGCGCCGTCAGATGATGGGCGAGCGTGATGGGACACTCAATCGTAAGTTCGCAGCGGCACAGGCTTGTGGCTTGATTCCGGTGTTGTGCATAGGGGAGACCCTGGAGCAGCGGGAATCGGGCAAGACTCTTGAAGTTGTCTCGCGTCAGCTAGGCAGTATCATTGAGGAGTTGGGTGTTGGTGCGTTTGCAAAGGCAGTAATTGCTTACGAGCCGGTCTGGGCCATTGGCACCGGGCTGACTGCTACACCGCAACAGGCGCAGGATGTGCACGCAGCCATCCGCGCGCAGTTGGCGGCAGAGAATTCTGAAGTCGCACAAGGTGTGCGTCTTCTATACGGCGGCAGCGTGAAGGCGGCCAATGCGGTCGAACTGTTCGGCATGCCGGATATCGATGGGGGGCTCATTGGTGGAGCTTCCCTGAATGCAGATGAGTTCGGTGCGATCTGTCGCGCCGCGGGAAACTGAAAAAATGCTGGAAACAGTCGTAGTCGTTTTTCATCTGTTAGCTGCTCTGAGCGTCGTCGCTCTGGTTTTGCTGCAACAGGGTAAAGGTGCGGATGCTGGTGCGTCTTTCGGTGCAGGTGCTTCAAATACTGTGTTCGGAAGCCAAGGTTCCTCTACCTTTCTTAGTAAGTTTACTGCTATACTTGCCGCCGGTTTCTTCATAACCAGCTTGGGGTTAGGTTACTTTGCTAAAGAGAAAGCTCATGTGCTGACTCAAGTAGGTCTCCCAAACCCAGCAGTGTTGGAAGTACCAAAAGCAAAACCGGCTTCTGATGATGTCCCGGTGCTTCAAGAGCAAAAGTCGGCTACTCCAGCGACTGACGTACCTCCAGCTCAAGAGCAGAAGTAAGAAGGGTTGTAATCGCTGTATTGCCGAGGTGGTGGAATTGGTAGACACGCAACCTTGAGGTGGTTGTGCCCATAGGGTGTAGGGGTTCGAGTCCCCTTCTCGGTACCAATTATCAGGAGAGCCCGCTGTTGCGGGCTTTCTTGTAGGTGGAAGGTTACATTGACCCTGTAAGGGATCGGTCGTATACTTCCGCCCCAGCTTTGTCGCGGGGTGGAGCAGTCTGGTAGCTCGTCGGGCTCATAACCCGAAGGTCGTCGGTTCAAATCCGGCCCCCGCAACCAGTTTTAGCGGAGCCCCTTTTAAGGGGCTTTTTGTTAGCTGGACACTTTCAACGCCGCTGTTCGACGGCGTTTCAAGGATGGGCGTTTCGCCCATTTTTTTATTTTGCACAGCATGCACATACATGCACGAGGGGGTTCAGGTGTCGAGCAAGCTAGAAGAGTTGCAGGCCTTGCTGGCCCCGGTGGTCGTGGCCCTAGGCTATGAATGCTGGGGTATTGAGTTTTCGGCTCAAGGTCGCCACTCAATGTTGCGCGTTTATATCGATAAAGAGGGCGGCGTGCTGGTGGACGATTGTGCCATTGTCAGCCGTCAGATCAGCGGTGTGCTGGATGTTGAAGATCCGATCTCCGTTGAATACACCCTCGAAGTTTCCTCGCCAGGCATGGAACGCCCACTGTTCACTATTGAGCAGTTTGCAAAATTTGCCGGTGAACAAGTGAAGATCAAGCTGCGTTCTCCCTTCGAAGGGCGACGCAACTTTCAGGGCCTTCTGCGCGGTGTAGAAGAACAGGATGTCGTGGTGCAGGTAGAAGACCATGAGTTCCTGTTGCCGATCGATATGATCGACAAGGCCAACATTATTCCCAGTTTTGACTGAGACGCGGATCCCGCGGATCCAATGGCTTGCGAAAGGCGAGGCGTACGATGAGCAAAGAAGTACTGCTGGTTGTTGAGTCGGTATCCAATGAAAAGGGCGTACCGGCAAACGTGATTTTTGAAGCGCTGGAGCTGGCCCTGGCCACTGCTACCAAAAAGCGTTTTGAAGACGAAGTTGATCTGCGTGTGGAAATCAACCGCCACACCGGTGCCTATGAGACTTTCCGTCGCTGGACGGTCGTCGAAGAAGCCGATCTTGATGATCCGGCCATCGAAACCTGGCCAAGCAAGGTTGCCGAAACGCATCCTGGTGCCAAGGTCGGTGATGTCGTCGAAGAAAAGATCGAATCGATCGAATTCGGCCGTATTGCTGCACAGACCGCCAAACAGGTCATCGTGCAGAAGGTTCGCGAAGCCGAGCGCGCTCAAGTCGTTGACGCTTATCGCGAGCGCCTGGGTGAAATCATCTCCGGCACCGTGAAAAAAGTCACCCGCGACAACGTGATCGTCGACCTGGGCAACAACGCCGAAGCGTTGCTGGCCCGCGAAGACATCATCTCTCGCGAAACCTTCCGTGTCGGCGTGCGTCTGCGTGCGCTGCTCAAGGAAATCCGCACCGAGAACCGCGGCCCTCAGTTGATCCTGTCGCGTACCGCGCCGGAAATGCTGATCGAGCTGTTCCGTATCGAAGTGCCGGAAATCGCCGAAGGCCTGATCGAAGTCATGGCTGCGTCCCGCGACCCGGGCTCGCGTGCCAAGATCGCGGTCCGCTCCAAGGACAAACGCATCGACCCGCAAGGCGCTTGCATCGGTATGCGCGGTTCGCGCGTCCAGGCAGTGTCGGGCGAATTGGGTGGTGAGCGTGTGGACATCGTCCTGTGGGACGATAACCCGGCGCAGTTCGTAATCAACGCCATGTCGCCGGCTGAAGTGGCGGCAATTATCGTTGACGAGGATGCCCATGCAATGGACATCGCCGTTGGCGCAGACAATCTGGCTCAGGCCATTGGTCGTGGTGGTCAGAACGTGCGTCTGGCCAGCCAACTGACCGGCTGGACCCTGAACGTGATGACCGAATCGGACATCCAGGCTAAGCAGCAAGCAGAAACCGGTGACATCCTGCGCAACTTCATCGAAGAGCTCGAAGTCGATGAAGACCTGGCACAGGTGCTGGTAGATGAAGGCTTCACCAGCCTGGAAGAGATTGCCTACGTACCGTTGGAAGAAATGCTCAACATCGACGGCTTTGACGAAGACACCGTCAACGAGCTTCGCGCTCGGGCCAAGGATCGTTTGTTGACTAAAGCCATCGCTACTGAGGAAAAGCTGGCAGACGCCCATCCGGCCGAAGACCTGCTCTCGCTTGAGGGTATGGACAAGGATTTGGCGATGGAACTGGCGGTGCGCGGCGTAATTACCCGCGAAGACCTGGCCGAGCAGTCTATTGACGATCTGCTCGACATCGACGGCATTGACGATGATCGTGCCGGCAAGTTGATCATGGCCGCCCGAGCCCATTGGTTCGAGTAACTAGGCGCGGCCTGAGGAGAGAAGTGCATGACGCAAGTCACGGTGAAACAACTGGCCGATGAGGTCAAAACACCGGTAGAGCGCCTGTTGCAGCAGATGCGTGAGGCAGGTCTGCCGCACACCGCCGCCGACGAAGGTGTGAGCGACAGTGAGAAGCAGTCTTTGCTGACTCACTTGAAAAGCAGCCACAAGGCGAAAGTGGAAGAACCGCGCAAGATTACATTGCAGCGCAAAACCACCAGCACCCTGCGTGTTGCTGGTAGCAAGAGCATCAGCGTTGAAGTACGCAAGAAGAAAGTCTTCGTACAGCGCAGCCCGGAAGAAATCGAAGCCGAGCGCAAACGCGAACTGGAAGAACGTCGCGCAGTAGAAAATGCTGCACGTCAGAAGGCTGAAGAAGAAGCCAAGCGTCGCGCCGAAGAAGAAGCGCGTCGCCAGCCTGCTGCTGCGCAATCTGCTACCAACGACGCAGTCGCGGCTCCTGCCGCGGCCGCCGAACCTGTGCGTGAAAGCGCACCGGTTGTGGCTGCCGCTCCAGCACCGTCTGCAGACGTTCGCAACAAGCAGAACGAACAGCGCCGTCCGGACAAACCACGTGCCGACGATAACAATCGTCGCAGTGGCGGTGGTGATGGCGAGCGCAAAAACGCTCCGCATCGCGCCTCGGTCAAAGAGAAAGCGCCTGCTCCACGCGTTGCCCCACGTACTACCGACGAAGAAAGCGATAGCTTCCGTCGTGGTGGTCGCGGCAAGGCCAAGCTGAAAAAACGCAACGCCCACGGTTTCCAGAGCCCAACCGGCCCTGTCGTGCGTGATGTGCAGATCGGCGAGACCATCACTGTTGGCGATCTCGCCAATCAGATGTCGGTCAAGGCTGCTGAAATCATCAAGTTCATGTTCAAACTGGGTACCCCAGCGACCATCAACCAGGTGCTTGATCAGGAAACTGCTCAACTGGTAGCCGAAGAGCTGGGCCACAAAGTGACCCTGGTCAGCGACACTGCCCTGGAAGATTCCCTGGCCGAGTCCCTGAAGTTTGAAGGTGAGACGTTCTCCCGTGCGCCAGTTGTGACCGTAATGGGCCACGTTGACCATGGTAAGACTTCCCTGCTCGACTATATCCGTCGTGCCAAGGTAGCTGCTGGCGAAGCCGGTGGTATCACCCAGCACATCGGTGCGTACCACGTTGAAACCGAACGCGGCATGGTCACTTTCCTCGACACCCCTGGTCACGCCGCGTTTACCGCAATGCGTGCCCGTGGTGCCAAGGCAACTGACATCGTGATCCTGGTAGTTGCAGCGGACGACGGCGTAATGCCGCAGACCATTGAAGCGGTCCAGCACGCCAAGGCTGCGGGTGTTCCACTGGTTGTTGCAGTGAACAAAATCGACAAGCCGGGCGCTGATCTCGATCGCATCCGTAGCGAACTGTCGGTTCACGGCGTGACTTCCGAAGAGTGGGGCGGTGATACGCCATTCGTTTCGGTTTCGGCGAAAGTCGGTACCGGTGTAGACGAACTGCTCGAAGCGGTCCTGCTGCAAGCTGAAGTACTCGAACTGAAAGCAACTCCATCGGCTCCAGGTCGCGGTGTTGTGGTTGAATCGCGTCTCGACAAAGGTCGTGGCCCGGTTGCAACCGTTCTGGTTCAAGACGGTACCCTGCGCCAAGGCGACATGGTGCTGGTCGGTTCGAACTATGGCCGTGTACGTGCCATGCTCGACGAGAACGGCAAGCCAATCAAGGAAGCTGGTCCTTCCATCCCTGTCGAGATCCTCGGCCTGGACGGTACCCCGGACGCTGGCGACGAGATGAGCGTGCTGTCCGACGAGAAGAAAGCCCGTGAAGTGGCTCTGTTCCGTCAAGGCAAGTTCCGCGAAGTCAAACTGGCTCGCGCTCACGCCGGCAAGCTGGAAAACATCTTCGAAAACATGGGCCAGGCAGAGAAGAAGACGCTCAACATCGTCCTCAAATCTGACGTCCGTGGTTCCCTCGAAGCGTTGAACGGCGCCTTGAATGGCCTGGGTAACGACGAAGTGCAAGTGCGTGTTGTAGGCGGTGGCGTAGGTGGTATCACCGAATCCGACGCCAACCTGGCACTGGCTTCCAACGCTGTACTGTTTGGCTTCAACGTGCGTGCCGATGCTGGCGCACGGAAGATCGTCGAGCAGGAAGGCCTGGACATGCGTTACTACAACGTCATCTACGACATCATCGAAGACGTCAAGAAAGCCCTTACCGGCATGCTTGGCAGCGATGTCCGGGAGAACATCCTGGGTGTGGCCGAGGTGCGTGACGTGTTCCGCTCGCCGAAATTCGGCGCGATCGCCGGTTGCATGGTTATCGAAGGTACTGTGCACCGTAACCGTCCGATCCGTGTACTGCGTGAAGACATCGTTATCTTCGAAGGCGAGCTGGAATCCCTGCGCCGCTTCAAGGATGACGCTTCCGAAGTGCGTGCCGGCATGGAATGCGGTATCGGCGTCAAGAGCTACAACGACGTCAAGCCTGGCGACAAGATCGAAGTCTACGAGAAGGTTCAGGTTGCTCGCAGCCTCTAACTCGCGCACTTCCGGAGCCACGCCACGTGTGGGCATGCAAATGCCCCGCGCAGCGTACGGACTCTAAACGCAACGCCCGGTCTGGCTTTTGTCAGGCCGGGCGTTTGCCGCTTTCAGACCTCACGGGTTTCACCGTGTGGCAGTAACAGGTAACAAGACATGGCAAAAGAATACAGCCGTACCCAGCGTATCGGCGATCAGATGCAGCGCGAGCTGGCCCAACTGATCCGTCGCGAAGTCAAAGACCCTCGCGTTGGCCTGGTCACCATCACCGCCGTAGAAGTGAGCCGTGACGTGGGTCACGCCAAGATCTTCATCACCGTGATGGGGCAGGACAGCAGCGAAGAAATCGCACAAAGCATCAAGGTGCTCAACTCGGCCGCAGGTTTCCTGCGCATGCAGTTGGCCCGTGAAATGAAGCTGCGCAGTGTTCCTCAGTTGCACTTCCACTACGACGAAAGCGTCGTGCGGGGTGCGCACCTGTCGGCACTGATCGAGCGCGCCGTGGCTGAAGACAGCCAGCATCCGTCCACACCTGAAGACGCCAAGGAGTAAGCGGTGGCTCAGGTCAAACGTATCCGTCGCAACGTCAGCGGCATAATCCTGCTCGACAAGCCCATTGGCTTTACCTCCAATGCCGCGTTGCAGAAGGTCCGCTGGCTGCTCAACGCCGAAAAGGCCGGGCACACCGGCAGCCTCGATCCTTTGGCCACCGGTGTACTGCCTTTGTGCTTTGGCGAGGCCACCAAGTTTTCGCAATACCTGCTCGATTCCGACAAGGGTTACGAAACCCTGATGCAATTGGGCAAGACCACCACCACGGCCGACGCCGAAGGTGATGTTCTGCAGGTTCGCGATGTGACCGTTGGTCGTGCAGATATTGAAGCCGCTTTACCGGGTTTTCGTGGGCAAATCAGTCAGATACCGCCGATGTACTCGGCGCTCAAGCGTGATGGCCAGCCTCTTTACAAGCTGGCACGTGCGGGCGAAGTAGTGGAGCGCGAACCGCGTTCTGTTACTATTGCGCGCTTGGAATTGCTCGCCTGTGAAGGCGACACTGCCCGCCTGGCTGTGGACTGCAGCAAAGGCACCTATATCCGTACCCTCGTGGAAGATATCGGTGAAAAGCTCGGTTGCGGTGCGTACGTTGCAGAGCTGCGACGCACCCAGGCCGGCCCTTTCAGCCTGGCCCAGACGGTCACGCTGGAAGAGTTGGAAGCCGTACACGCCGAAGGCGGCAACGAAGCGGTTGATCGCTTCCTGATGCCATCGGACAGCGGTTTGCTGGATTGGCCATTGCTGCACTTCTCGGAGCACAGCGCGTTCTACTGGCTCAACGGCCAGCCGGTACGTGCCCCGGATGCCCCGAAGTTCGGCATGGTGCGGGTACAGGATCATAATGGTCGCTTCATCGGTATCGGTGAAGTGAGCGAAGACGGGCGCATCGCGCCGCGTCGACTGATTCGGTCAGAATGACCGGACGAGGGTGGCTGTTAACAGGCACGGTCACTACTCATTTTTAGATACAGGGATTTGTCCCTGGCCTGTTGAAGCTGCCCTTTGGGTGGTTTCCTGAAAAAAGGATTGCCTCATGGCTCTCGACGTTCAAGAAAAAGCACAAATCGTTGCTGACTATCAGCAAGCTGTTGGTGACACTGGTTCGCCAGAAGTGCAAGTTGCACTGCTGACCCACAACATCAACAAGCTGCAAGGTCACTTCAAGGCCAACGGTAAAGATCACCACTCCCGTCGTGGTCTGATCCGCATGGTAAACCAGCGCCGTAAGCTGCTGGACTACCTGAAAGGCAAGGATCTGGGTCGTTATCAGACTCTGATCGGTCGCCTGGGTCTGCGTCGCTAATAAGCGATTGCGCTAGAGGTTGGTTGTCTGCCGTGTGCCAGTGGGATTCCCGCTGGCCCATGGTAGGCTCCCAGCCTCAAGTTTTATCTGGATACACGTTTTACCCTGGACCAGGTTCGGGCCGATTCCCGACATTGCCCAAGAATTTCGCAAGAAGACAAGTTCCCCCAAGAGCCACAAAGAAGGTAGGACACCGTGAACCCGGTTATCAAAAAATTCCAGTTCGGTCAGTCGACCGTTACCCTCGAGACAGGCCGTATCGCCCGTCAAGCCTCCGGCGCAGTGCTGGTTACCGTTGACGACGACGTTACCGTTCTGGTGACTGTAGTTGGCGCCAAGACCGCTGACCCGAGCAAAGGCTTCTTCCCTCTGTCCGTTCACTACCAGGAAAAGACTTACGCTGCCGGTAAGATCCCTGGCGGTTTCTTCAAGCGTGAAGGCCGTCCTTCCGAGAAAGAAACCCTGACTTCCCGACTGATCGACCGTCCGATCCGTCCGCTGTTCCCAGAAGGCTTCATGAACGAAGTGCAGGTTGTCTGCACCGTCGTTTCCACCAGCAAAAAGACCGATCCGGACATCGCTGCGATGATCGGTACTTCGGCTGCCCTGGCCATCTCCGGCATTCCTTTCGATGGCCCGATCGGCGCTGCCCGCGTTGCGTTCCACGAAAGCACCGGCTACCTGCTGAACCCGACTTACGAGCAACAGAAAGCTTCGAGCCTGGACATGGTTGTAGCCGGTACCTCGGAAGCCGTGTTGATGGTTGAATCGGAAGCCAAAGAGCTGACCGAAGACCAGATGCTGGGTGCCGTACTGTTCGCCCACGACGAGTTCCAGGCTGTCATCAAGGCCGTCACCGAGCTGGCTGCCGAAGCTGCCAAGCCAACCTGGACCTGGGCTCCACAAGCTGAAGCGACCGAACTGCTGGGCGCTATCCGCTCCGAGTTCGGCGCTGCCATCTCCGACGCCTACACCATCACCGTCAAGGCCGACCGTTACGCTCGCCTGGGCGAGCTGAAGGATCAGGTTGTGGCCAAGCTGTCCGGTGAAGAAGGCCAGCCTTCCTCCAGCGACGTCAAAGCGGCTTTCGGTGAAATCGAATACCGCACCGTTCGCGAAAACATCGTTAACGGCAAGCCACGTATCGACGGTCGCGACACCCGTACCGTACGTCCGCTGAACATCGAAGTCGGCGTTCTGCCGAAGACTCACGGTTCGGCGCTGTTCACCCGTGGTGAAACCCAGGCTCTGGTAGTCGCGACCCTGGGCACCGCCCGTGACGCACAACTGCTGGACACCCTGGAAGGCGAGAAAAAAGACCCGTTCATGCTGCACTACAACTTCCCTCCGTTTTCGGTGGGCGAGTGTGGTCGCATGGGTGGCGCTGGTCGTCGCGAAATCGGTCACGGCCGTCTGGCCCGTCGTTCGATCGCCGCCATGCTGCCTGCAGCTGACGTGTTCCCGTACACCATTCGTGTTGTGTCGGAAATCACCGAGTCCAACGGTTCCAGCTCCATGGCTTCCGTTTGCGGTGCTTCCCTGGCACTGATGGACGCGGGTGTGCCGATGAAGGCGCCGGTTGCCGGTATCGCCATGGGCCTGGTTAAAGAAGGCGAGAAGTTCGCCATCCTGACCGACATCCTGGGCGACGAAGACCACCTGGGCGACATGGACTTCAAAGTAGCCGGTACCGCCAAAGGTGTGACCGCGCTGCAGATGGACATCAAGATCAAAGGCATCACCGAAGAAATCATGGAAATCGCCCTGGGCCAAGCCCTGGAAGCGCGCCTGAACATCCTCGGTCAGATGAACCAGATCATTGGTCAGTCCCGCACCGAACTGTCGGAAAATGCTCCGACCATGATCGCGATGAAAATCGACACCGACAAAATCCGTGATGTCATCGGTAAAGGCGGCGCGACTATCCGTGCGATCTGTGAAGAAACCAAGGCTTCGATCGACATCGAAGACGATGGCTCGATCAAGATCTTCGGCGAAACCAAGGAAGCGGCTGAAGCAGCACGTCAGCGCGTTCTGGGCATCACTGCTGAGGCCGAGATCGGCAAGATCTACGTCGGTAAGGTTGAGCGCATCGTCGACTTCGGCGCATTCGTCAACATCCTGCCGGGCAAGGACGGTCTGGTTCACATCTCCATGCTGAGCGACGCTCGCGTTGAGAAAGTGACCGACATCCTGAAGGAAGGCCAGGAAGTGGAAGTGCTGGTACTGGACGTGGACAACCGCGGCCGTATCAAGCTGTCCATCAAGGACGTAGCAGCAGCCAAGGCTTCGGGCGTTTAAACCCCCCGAGCTTTCAGCTGAAAAAGGGACTCTTCGGAGTCCTTTTTTTATGGGCGCTGGAAAGTAGCGGGAAATCAGCCGTTTAGCTGAATCCAAAAGCCGCAACTTGCATGCAGCCACGATGGTATTCATGCAACTTGCACGATTCCGAAAATTACGCGCTTTTATAACTTGTTGTTTTATATGAGTTTTATGGGCTCATCGAACTTGGCACACTGCCTGCAATATTCCTGTTAACGCTGCAGCATCAAGGTTTACGTACTGCAGACTTTTAATAAAACAGGAGTTACTCGTATGAAGAAGTTCGCTCTCGCTACTGCTACCGCTCTGACCCTGGCCATGGGTGCTAACGTAGCCTTTGCTCAGACTTCCCAAGCCCCTATGACGCTGGCGGCCGGTGAAGTGACCAAGGCTAAAGAGTCCACCTCGGATACCTGGATCACCACCAAAGTGAAAGCTGACCTGCTGACCGAGAAAGGTATTCCTGGTTCGGACATCAAGGTTGAAACCAACAAAGGCGTGGTTTCCCTGTCCTCCGAAGTCGCTATTTCGGACTCGCAAAAAGCGACCGCTGTAGCCATCACCAAGAAAATCAAAGGTGTCACTGCTGTTTCTGCTGATGGCCTACTGGCTGGCGGCGCAACCAAAGCTGATGGTATCGATAAAACCAAGGGCGCAGCTGCTAGCGCTAAAGAGTCCACTTCGGATACTTGGATCACCACCAAAGTCAAAGCTGATCTGGTAACCGAGAAAGGCATTCCTGGTACCGACATCAA
Organism: Pseudomonas sp. C 49-2; assembly: GCF_003970195.1. Classification (NCBI taxonomy): domain Bacteria; kingdom Pseudomonadati; phylum Pseudomonadota; class Gammaproteobacteria; order Pseudomonadales; family Pseudomonadaceae; genus Pseudomonas; species Pseudomonas sp. C 49-2. The sequence goes on along the minus strand of NZ_RXYG01000008.1, from coordinate 38,220 downwards.
AGTCGAAACCAACAAAGGCGTAGTGTCCTTGTCTTCGACCGCAGCGGTCACTGAAGCTCAGAAAACTACCGCGGTGAACATCACCAAGAAAATCAAAGGCGTTAAAGCTGTATCGGCCGACGGCCTGAAAGCAGAGTAACGCACCCGTTTCGTCTGAACCGAATGGCGGCGGCTTAGGGTGAGTTAGATATCCACCTGATGCACCTCTGGAGTTCATGCGACCGACCACACGGATGTGGTCATTACAGGCCCCGGCACTTGTGTCGGGGCCTGTTCTATTCTGGGCTGGAATACAAACGTTACAGGTATGAGATTCAAATGTGGGAGCGGGCTTGCCCGCGAAGGGGCAGTGTCAGTTGACAGATTCGTCGACTGACCCACCGCCTTCGCGGGCAAGCCCGCTCCCACATTTGGAGTTGTGTTGCTTTGAGTTATTCGGCGTCCAGATGCATAGGTGTAACGACCCGGCCATCCTTCTCGGCCTGGCCCAAGTTGGCATCAATGAAGTACACCCGGTCATCTTCCAGCTGGCCTTTGTCCACCAGGTAGTCCTTGATGGTGCTGGCGCGGTCTTGGCCCAGTTGGCGCAGTAGCACATCACTGCCACTCCAGAACTTGATCACGCCGTCACGCAGTTTCGCGCTACGGTCATCACTGCTCAGGTCTTTCCATTCGGCCGGCGGTTGTTGTTTCAGTCGGGTGCGGTAGATGCCTTCCAGCAGTGGCGCTTTCTCCTTTTCGGGTACAACCAGTAACGACGCTTGGGCTGGAACCTTGTCGCCACGACGTTGAAGAATCTTGTAGTAGTTGTACTGGTATTCACGTTCCAGTCGCTGAGCGGCGAGGAAAGGTCCATCGCTGCTGGCTGCCGCTGTGCCTTCGATCTCCAGGCGCAGGGTAGGGCGTTCTTTCAGTGCTTTGGCCAAGGTGTTCAGGGCGCCCTCAGCATCCTTGTTCAGTTCGCTGGAACCGGCGGCGAACGATACATTGCCGAGGTCTTCCGAGCCGCCGCCCGTCACCAACCCACCGATAAACTTGAAGGGCGCCGTTGCTGCACGCACTACCAGGTTTCGCAGGGTCTGCCAAACAATCGGCATCACGCTGAACTGCGGGTTATTCAGATCGCCTGTCACCGGCAGTTCGATGGAGATCTTGCCGTCGGAGTCCTTGAGCAACGCGATTGCCAGGCGAATCGGCAAGTCCACGGCATCGGCGCTGTCGACTTTATCGCCCAGTTGCAATTGCTCGACCACCACTTTGTTCTCGGCCTTCAGCTGACCCTTGGTGATCACATAGTGCAGGTCGAGGTTCAGTCGCCCCTTGCGGATACGGAAACCGGCGAACTTGCCGGAGTAAGGCGTCAAGGTGGTCAGCTCAACGCGTTTGAAGCTGGTTGCGATATCCAACGCCGCCATCGGATCGAACGGGTTCACGCTGCCCTTGATGGTCACCGGCGCATAACGGTCAACCTTGCCCTTGATATCGACGCTGGCCGGTTTGGCCTGGCGACTGTCGATGGTACCTATTTGCCCGTTGAGCTGTTGAATCGCCGTGGCGAAGTTGGGCGTCAGGCTGAAGTCGGCAAAGTTGGCCGAACCGTCGTTGATCGCAATCTGGCCGATACGAATGCCCAGCGGCTTTTCCTTGCTGGCGGGCTTGGGTGATTTGTCAGCGGGTTGTGGGATCAACAGGTCATCCACGTTGGTGGTGCGGTCATCGTTGATCATGAAACGTGCATACGGCTGCAGCAGGTTGACCTTATCGATCGACAGACTGTCGCCATGCTGATAGTTGACGCCTTCGAGCACCAAGCGCTGCCATTTGAGGAAGTCGCGGGTCTTGAGGGTATCCAGGGTGTGCAACTGGTCGACCTGCGCTCGGCCTGTGACCTGGAGCTTCAAAGGATCGGTGCTTTTCAGGTTCACATCCAGATTGCTGCCGAGCATGCCGCTACGCAGTTCCAAGCGGATGAACGGGCTGATATAGGACTGCGCGACACGCAGGTCGATGTCCTGGGTATTCACTTTCAGCTTGGCGCTGACCGGGTTGAGGTTGACCTCGCCGGTCGCCTGGACCTTGCCTTGCTTGCCCAGGCCCGTGTCGACTTTCAATGTGAAGGGGTTCTGGTTGAGGCTATCGAAGTTCTGCACATCGACGTTCAGCGGGCCCACCTCCAACGCGACTGCCGGTTTGGCCTGGCGGTCAGCCAGGTGCACCTGATAGTTGCGCAGTTGCACGTCCTTGAGCAGCACCTGCCAGGGTTTGCTTGGCGCCGCAGGCTCGGCTTTTGGCGAGTCTGCGGTGGCGGGTGCATTTTTGGGCTCCGGTGTCTTGGCCGGTTTGCTCGGCTGGCTGGCGAACAGTTTCTGCCAGTCCAGTTGCCCATCGGCTTCCAGTGCCGCCCAGGTTTCCAGTTTGTTGCTGCGGATCTTGCCGACGACGACCTGCTGCTTGGCCAGGTCCACGGTGGTTTCGCTGACGTCCAGGCGCTCCAGGCGCACCAAGGGGCGGCCGTCCGGCGCCTTGATGGCAAATGGCGCAATGCTCGCGGCCGTGTTGGTCAGGCTCAGTTCGGTCTCTTTGGCCAGACTGAATTTGTACTCGGTGCTGAAGTTGAGCACACCGTCTTCCAGCACCAATGGCAGCGCGTCGCGGACGTAGGGCCACCAGGCTTTCATCTTGCCATCGGTGACTTTCAATGTGCCTTCGGAGGTGATCGGCACCAGGCTGAAATTACCTTTCCAGTCGATCTGTCCGCCTGCAGGCCCGGCTGCCACCAACGTCATGTCGGCGTTGTCTTCAGGCAGGGTGCTGAGATTTTTCAGCTCGAAGTCGAGCTTGTCGTAGAGGAATTCGATGGGTTCGCTGGGACGCAAATCTTCGAAATGCACATAGCCGCCCGCCAGCTTGATGCTGTCGATGCGCAGCGGAAACGGCTTGGCATTCGGATCGGTCGGGGTTGGCTCGCTGGGTGGCAGCTTGAACAACTGCGCGAGGTTCAATTGGCCGGACTTGTCGAACAACAGCTCGGTCTTGGGTTTGTCCAGTTGTACATCCGCGAGATGCAGGGCGCGGGTCCAAAGGCTGTCGATCTGCAGGTTGGCGTAGAGGCGCTCGAAACCCACTTGTTCCTTGCCTGGCTCACCGATTTTCAGCCCCCATGCCGTTACTTCCAGGCTGAACGGGTTGAGCTCGATCCGCTCGATCCGAGCCGGCACCGTGGCGTAATTGGCCAGTTGCTGGTTGGCAATGCGCAGCGCGACACCAGGGAGAATCAGGAAACCCAGCAAGCTGTACAGGGCAAGGGCAGTCAACAAGGCGCCAGCGGCGCGAATCAATCCTTTGGGCATGGGGCGGCGCCATCTATGTCAAACAAGAGTGCCTTGGAGTATGGCACGGGATTTCGGTTCCGAAGAACGGGTCCTTTGGGAAACGTCTTACAACTGGAGTATCAGGGTTTTCAGGGGCGGCTGCTGATCCTGTGAGGGGAAGTCCGCGCCTGGCGTCATGATTTTCCAGTCGCGTACGGGGCGGCCGGCCTTTTCCGCGCATCGCAGGACTTGTTCACGCCAGTCCTCCATGCTGACTTTCGCCAGGTTGTTGCAGCAGATCAGCACGCCATTGTCGGCGGTGGCTAGCAGCGCGGGCTTGAGCAGGCTCTGGTAATCGCGCAGCAAGTCGACTGTGCCAAACGCGCTTTTGGCCCAGGCTGGCGGGTCGAGCAGTACCAGATCGTATTGACGCTGCTCCAGGCGTGGATAACTCGGCAGCTTCTGCCCGCGCCGTTGGGTGATCGGCAGCCCCGCCAATTGGCGGATCGCCGGGAAGTAATCCGACTGCACAAATTCCATAGTCGGCAGTTGCGGGTTCAGCAGACCATTTTCGCGACCGACCGCCAGGTTGCCCTCGGCGAAGTCCAGGTTGCACACCTCGCGCGCACCGCCGGCGGCCGCGCTCAGGCCAACGCCGCAGGTATACGCGAACAGATTCAGCACGCTTTTGCCGGCGCTGTGCGCCTTGACCCAGCCACGGGTGTTACGCAAATCCAGGAACAGCAGCGGGTCCTGCCCGGCATGGCGCCCGCGCACGCGGTAATTGAGGCCCCACTCGTGGCCGATCAGGTCTTCCAGCGCAGCGGGCTCGGCACGATAAACCGTGTCTTCGCGGTCGATGCGCGAGTTGCCACGGGAACGGTCGTTGTACACCAGTAACAATTCCAGGCCCATGTACTGGTTGACCTGTTGATGCAGGTCCAGCAGCTCTGCGGTTTCCAGGCATTGGTGGAAGCTCTGCACCAGCAATTGCGGGCCGTAGCGGTCGATGGTCAGGCCGCCGGCGCCTTCCTGGCTGCCATGGAACAGGCGATAGCAGTCAGTGCCTTGGGCGTGCAGCTCATTGATCAGGTCTTGGCGATGATCGAGGGCGGCGCGCAGCGCCTGATTCAGAGAAGACATGGAGCGCGCCTTGCTGGGGAAATAAGGGCGCGAAGTTTAACAGCTATGCGCCGTGGCCTACATCAACCCCATCCGCCGATGGGCGCGTTGCACCGAACCATTGCGCATCGCCCAACGCAGCATCGGCGCACTGCGCTTGACCCCGGCACGGATCATCTGGCGTTGCATCGGGCTTTGGTGTTGGTCGAGCATGGCGCTGGCCCAATCCGGCAGCAGGTCGATTCCGGCTTGCATCATCAAACTGCCAAAGGGCTTGGCCAGTAGGCTGGGGGAGGGCGCGTCAAGCAGTAAACGCAGTACTTCGCGGCTGCGATCGTCGCACAGCAATTGTGGGCGGATACGTGCCAGATAATCTGAAATTTCCTGCCGAGAGCGCGGAACATGCCGCGCACCTAACTGTTCGGCGACCAAGGCAATTTCGCTGTAGTAACGGTCCTGGTCTCGACCTGAAAGCTGCGGGTTGCGATAGCGCAGGTGAGCGGCGAGGAAGTTACTGACCTCCGCCACATGCACCCAGGTCAGCAACTCTGGGTCACTGGCCGCATAAGGTCGCCCGTCCGGAGCGTGGCCGACGACCTGCAGGTGAATGGTGCGGACTTTTTCGATCAGCCATTCGGCGTCTTTGCGCGAACCAAACGTCGTGCCCGAGATGAACTGCGAGGTGCGCCGCAACCGCCCGAGCATGTCCTGACGAAAGTTCGAATGGTCCCACACGCCCGCCAGGGCCAATGGGTGCAGGGCTTGCAGCATCAACGCGCTGATGCCGCCGATGAGCATGCTGCTGAAGTCGCCATGCACCTGCCAACTCACCGAATCGGGCCCGAACAGGCCGGGGTCGCCCTTGGGGTTTTCCAGGTCCAGTTGGCCCAGCGACAGGCCAGTCAGGCTCATCAACTGGCTTTCGATACGGCTGCGGATAAATTCCATGGCGACTCAGGGGTTCCTATCGGTTCAAGCGTTTGTCGATCAGGCCATCCACCACGCTCGGGTCGGCCAGGGTCGAGGTATCACCGAGGCTGTCGAGTTCGTTGCAGGCGATCTTGCGCAAAATCCTGCGCATGATCTTGCCGGAGCGGGTTTTCGGCAAGGCCGGAGCCCATTGGATCAGTTCCGGCTTGGCAAAGCTGCCGATTTCCTTGCCGACCAGCTCCAGCAGGTGTTTTTTCAGCGCATCGTCGGGTTCCACCCCATTCATGGGCGTGACAAACGCATAGATGCCTTGGCCTTTGATGTCATGGGGGTAGCCCACTACGGCGGCCTCGGCCACCAGATCATGCAGGACCAGCGCGCTTTCCACCTCGGCGGTGCCGATACGGTGGCCGGACACGTTGATCACATCGTCGATGCGCCCGGTGATCCAGTAGTCGCCGTCTTCATCGCGCCGCGCACCGTCACCGGTGAAGTAGTAGCCGGGGTAAGGTTTGAAATAGGTGTCGATCATGCGCTGCGGATCGCCGTACACGCTACGGATCTGCCCCGGCCAGCTCGCTTTGATCGCCAGTACGCCGCTGCCGGCCCCGCTGAATTCTTTGCCCTGTTCGTCGAGCAGCACGGGCTGTACGCCAAACATCGGCTGGGTCGCGCAGCCGGGCTTGATGCGCTGTGCGCTGACCAAGGGACTGAGCATGATGCCGCCGGTTTCGGTCTGCCACCAGGTATCCACGATTGGACAGCGCTGCTCGCCGACGGCATTGAAGTACCAGTCCCAGGCTTCCGGGTTGATCGGTTCGCCGACGCTGCCCAGCAGGCGCAGGCTGGCGCGAGAGGTGCTCTCCAGCGGGCCATGGCCCTCGCGCATCAAGGCACGCAACGCGGTAGGGGCGGTGTAGAAAATATTGACCTTGTGCTTGTCGATCACCTGCCAGAAGCGCGAGCTGTCCGGGTAGCTCGGCACGCCTTCGAACATCAGCGAAGTCGCGCCGTTGGCCAGCGGGCCGTACACGATGTAACTGTGGCCGGTGACCCAGCCCACATCGGCGGTGCACCAGAACACTTCGCCCTCGCGGTAGTCGAGCACGTATTTGAAGGTCATTGCGGCTTGCAGCAGGTAGCCGCCGGTGGTGTGCAGGACACCTTTGGGTTTGCCGGTGCTGCCGGAGGTGTAGAGGATGAACAGCGGGTCTTCGGCGTCCATTGGCTCGGGCGGGCAGTCGCTGCTGGCCGCATCCAGGGCTTGTTGATACTTGAGATCGCGGCCTTCGCTCCAGTTAACGGTCGCTCCGGTGCGTTCTACCACCAGCACCGTGCTCACATTCGGGCAACTGGCCAGGGCTTTGTCGACATTCTGTTTCAGTGCTACCGGTTTACCACCGCGCACGCCTTCGTCCGCAGTGATTACGGTGCGGCAGTCGGCGTCGAGAATACGGTCACGCAAGGCATCCGGCGAGAAGCCGCCAAACACCACGGAATGTACCGCGCCGATCCGCGTGCAAGCGAGCATGGCGTAGGCGGCTTCCGGGATCATCGGCATGTAGATGCACACCCGGTCGCCTTTCTTTACGCCACGGCTTTTCAGCACATTGGCCAGGCGGCTGACGTTCTGGTGCAGTTGGCGGTAGGTGATTTTGGAAGATTTTGTCGGATCATCGCCTTCCCAGATGAAGGCCGGCTGATCGGCGCGCAGGGCGAGGTGACGGTCGATGCAGTTGTGGCTGACATTCAGTTGGCCGCCGGCAAACCATTGCGCAGCGCCGGTCTTGATGTCTGAGCGTTGGACGGTGTGCCAGGGGGTTATCCAGTCGAGAAAGCCTTTGGCCTGTTCAGCCCAGAACGTATCCGGCTGTTCGATGGATTGGCGATAGAGGCGCTGGTAGTCCTCCTGACTGAGTTGCGCAGCCCGGCGGACGGCATCGGCGGTGGGAAACGTGCTGATATCGAACATGAGCGATCCTTATTCTTGTTTTTGCGACAAGTGATAAAGATGCACCCTGCAAGGGGAGGGTTCAAGGCCAACGTCCAAACGGACGTTGGCCCTGCGATACCTGGATCAGCCGCGGTGACGACCGCGGAAGTAGTTGATCAGGCCCTGGGTCGAAGCATCTTCGGCCGAGGTTTCTTCGGCGCCGGTCAGGCGGTTGTAGACGCCCTTGCCCAGCTCTTTGCCCAGTTCCACACCCCATTGGTCAAAGGCGTTGATACCCCAGATCACGCTCTGTACGAACACTTTGTGCTCATACATCGCAACCAAAGCGCCCAAGCGACGCGGGCTGATGCGCTCGACCACGATGGTGTTGCTCGGACGGTTGCCCGGGATCACCTTGTGCGGTGCCAGCTTCTGCACCTCGTCTTCCGGGATGCCTTTTTCACGCAGCTCGGCTTCGGCTTCGGCGCGGGTCTTGCCGAGCATCAGCGCCTGGCTCTGGGACAGGCAGTTGGCGTACAGCCACTGATGGTGGTCAGACACCGGGTTGAAGCTGACGATCGGCACGATGAAGTCGGCCGGGATGAGTTGGGTCCCTTGGTGCAGCAACTGGTGGTAAGCGTGTTGGCCGTTGCAACCTACGCCACCCCAGATCACTGGGCCGGTATCAGTGGCGACGGGGGTACCGTCCTGGCGCACGCTCTTGCCATTGGATTCCATGTCCAACTGTTGCAAGTGTTTGGTGATGTTACGCAGGTAGTGGTCGTACGGCAGGATCGCATGGCTCTGCGCACCCCAGAAGTTGCCGTACCACACGCCCAGCAGACCCAGCAGCACCGGCATGTTCTGTTCGAATGGGGCGTTCTGGAAATGCTGGTCCATGGTGTAGGCACCGGACAGCAGTTCCTTGAAGTTGGACATGCCGATCGCCAGGGCGATTGGCAAGCCGATGGCCGACCACAGCGAGTAACGACCGCCGACCCAGTCCCACATCGGGAAGATGTTTTCTTCGCGGATGCCAAAGGCCACAGCCGCCGCGTTGTTGCTCGATACGGCGATGAAGTGGCGGTACAGCTCGGCTTCCGAGCCACCCTGGGCCAGGTACCAGGCGCGTGCGGCCTGGGCGTTTTTCAGGGTTTCCAGGGTATTGAAGGATTTCGACGAGACGATAAACAGCGTGGTCTCGGCGCGTAGCTTCAGGGTCAGCTCGTGGAACTCGCTGCCGTCGATGTTCGCCAGGTAGTGGCAACGCACGCCTTTGTGGGCGTAGGACAACAGCGCTTCGGAGACCAGCTCCGGGCCGAGGAACGAGCCACCGATACCGATGTTCACCACGTCGGTGATCGGCTTCTCGGTGTAGCCACGCCACAGGCCATCGTGAATGCGCCCGACCAAGTCGGTGATCTGGTTCAGCACCTTGTGCACGTCCGGCATGATGTTCACGCCATTCACCGACAGCTTGTCGCCCACCGGGCGACGCAAGGCGGTGTGCAGGGCCGGGCGACCTTCGGACGAGTTGACCGGCTCGCCGGCGTACAGCGAGTCGATCGCGTCTTTCAGGCCGACTTCTTTGGCGAGGCCCACGAGCAGGTCACGGGTTTCGCTGGTGATCAGGTTTTTCGAGTAATCGAGGAAAAGTCCGCAGCTGCTCAGGGTGAACTGGGAAAAACGCTGAGGATCGGCATTGAACGCTTCGCGCATGCTGAAATCCTGCATGGCTTGGCGATGTTGATTGAGCGCTTGCCAGGCGGGCAGAGCGGTAACGTCATGAGGAGTGCGGTAGTACGCCATCGCTGCGGGTTTCCTTTTATTACGGGGACTGCCTTTAGGACACTTCTAAGCCCGGAACGTCCAGTCTTTGATCAAGCATTGGGTTCCGGACAGCGCTAACCATAGCGCAGGGCGATTACATTAAACCTAGCGTGTCGATATGTCTTGGCTTTGTCTGCGCTAAGGCCGGTACTTTTTTATACCGGCCCTTTTTATTGACGCAGCGAGGAGGGCGATTGGAAGGGGTCAGTCGAGGGTCAGGTGCAGGTTGTCGATGAGCCGGGTAGCGCCGAGATAGGCGGCTACCAGGATCACGATATCCCGATCTTCGGCCGTGGCCGGGCGCAAATTCACGCCCTGGCGCACTTCGAGGTAGTCCAGGCGCAACCCGGCGGCTTCGATCTGCTGGACCTGTTCGGCGCGCAGCTTGGCGAAGTCGTGGTCACCGGCTTTGATCGCGGCGCCAATCTGGCTGAGGCTGCGGTACAGCACCGGCGCAATGGCGCGTTGCTCGTCGGTGAGGTAGCCGTTACGCGACGACAGCGCGAGGCCGTCGTCGGCGCGCACGGTGGGCTCGCCGATGATCTGGATCGGCATGTTCAGGTCGTGGACCATGGCGCGGATCACGGCCAGTTGCTGGTAATCCTTCTGGCCAAACACCGCCATGTCCGGCTGGACCATGTTGAACAGCTTGCTGACCACGGTCGCCACGCCTTCGAAATGCCCGGGACGGCTGGCGCCGCACAGGCCTTCAGACAATTGTGGCACGCTGACGCGCGTCTGGCCGGTCATGCCGCCGGGGTACATTTCGTCGACGGTGGGCGCGAACAGCAGGTTGCAGCCCGCTTGCAGCAGCATTTCCTGGTCGGCGGCCAGGGTGCGCGGATACTTGTCCAAATCTTCGCCAGCGCCAAACTGCAGCGGGTTGACGAAGATGCTGGCCACCACGAAATCCGCCTGCTGGGCGGCCTTGGTCACCAAAGTGGCATGGCCGCTGTGCAGGTTGCCCATGGTCGGCACAAAGCCAATGCGCTTGCCGGCGTTGCGGGCGTGAGTAACCGCAGCCCGCAATTCACGTACGGTTTTTACGGTGTTCATGCAGAGAATCCGTGTTCGGCGCCAGGGAAGGTCACGCCTTTGACCTCGGCAACGTAGGCACTCAATGCGGCGTGAATGCTGTCCTGGCCGGCCATGAAGTTCTTGACGAACTTCGGCACACGGCCGCTGATCGACAGGCCGAGCATGTCGTGCAGCACCAGCACCTGGCCATCGGTGGCCGAGCCTGCGCCAATCCCGATCACCGGCACTTTCACGGCCTGGGTGATTTCTGCCGCCAGTTCGCTCGGCACGCATTCGAGCAGGATCATTGCCGCGCCGGCCTGCTCCAGAGCGATGGCATCCGCGCGCATCTGCCGCGCCTGGGCCTCATTGCGGCCTTGTACCTTGTAGCCGCCGAGGATGTTCACCGACTGTGGCGTCAGGCCCATGTGTGCGCACACCGGCACGCCGCGTTCCGCCAGCAGGCGGATCGACTCGGCCAGCCACACTGCGCCTTCGACTTTGATCATGTGCGCGCCGGCTTGCATCAGCTTGCCGGCATTCTGGAAGGTCTGTTCAAGCGTCGCGTATGCCATGAATGGCAGGTCGGCGATGATGAAGGCGCCATCGTTACCGCGCTTGACGCTGGCGGTGTGGTACGCAAGTTCATCAGTGGTGACGGGCAGGGTGCTGTCATTCCCTTGAAGAACCATGCCGAGGGAGTCGCCCACTAGCAGCACTTCAACCCCAGCCTGGCAACTGGCGTGGGCGAAGGTGGCGTCATAGCAGGTCAGCATGGCGATTTTTTCACCTTTGAGCTTGAGGCTCTGCAAGGTGGTCAGGGTAATGTCTGGCATGAAAAGGGTCCTCATTCAGGCGCTTGGAAACAGCGAGTAACGCGCGTGAGTCTTCGTTTATACAGGCGCACTGTCTTGAGAGCAGTGCTTATATGGCCTGGATTGCGCCCTTTAGCGCCGGGTTGGCGGCAGCGGGACGCCTATAGTCGTGAGGAGGGCACGGGAAGTCAATTGGATGTGTTACCGCATTGTTACGATGACGGTGTTACCGCTGTTACTGACGCGATTCAGCAAGTGGGAAAGCGATTTTGAGGGCGTAGGTGATCAAAATGTGGGAGCTGGCTTGCCTGCGATGCAGGCGCCTCGGTCTTTCAGTGAAACCGAGGTGATGCTATCGCAGGCAAGCCAGCTCCCACATTGATCGAGTCAGTTTTGGGGCAAGCGTTCCAGGCCGACAAACGGGCAGGCGGTCAGCAAGTCGTTGAGCGTTTGACCGTTGGGCAGTTGCAGCGATGCGGGCGCTAGCTCGGCCAGTGGATACAGCACAAATGCGCGCAGGTGCATCTGGTAGTGCGGGACCTTGAGACGCGGTTCATCGATCAGGTGATCGCCAAACAGCAGGATATCGAGGTCGAGCGTGCGCGGGCCCCAGCGTTCAAGGCGTTCGCGGCCCTGGTCGTTTTCGATGGCTTGCAGCGCATCCAGCAACTCCAGGGGCGCAAGGCGACTGTCCAGGGCGGCAACCGCATTGGTGTAGCGCGGTTGGCCTGGGAGCAGGGAGTCACTTTGATAAAAGGCGGACACTCCAGCGACCGTGGTGCCCGGCAATTGCGCCAGTGCTTCGATAGCGCTGCGCAATTGCTGGTCCGGGGCAGCCAGGTTGCTGCCCATGCCGATGTAGATGCGTTCCACGTTTATTCGCCCGAGGCGTCAGCCGAACTGCGCTTGCGCTTGCTGCCACTGCGACGACGTTTCTTCGGGCCTTCGCCGTCGCCTTTGCTGCCGAGGTCACGAATCATGTCGCGGCGCTCGCTGTCATTGGCGTCCTGGTAATCGGTCCACCATTCGCCCAGGCCGTCGGTCTGCTCGCCGGCACTTTCGCGCAGCAGCAGGAAGTCGTAGCCGGCGCGGAAGCGCGGGTTGTCCAGCAACAGGTCGGCGCGTTTGCCGCTGCGGCGTGGCAGACGCTCCTGCATGTCCCAGATCTCGCGGATCGGCATAGTGAAGCGTTTCGGAATAGCGATGCGCTGGCACTGTTCGGCGATCAGCTCATGCGCGGCTTCCTGCATGGCCGGGATCGGCGGCATGCCACGCTCCTGCAAGCGCAGTACGCGTTTCGGCAAGGCGGGCCACAACAGCGCGGCAAACAGGAATGCCGGGGTGACCGGCTTGTTCTGCTTGATGCGCAGGTCGGTGTTGATCAGCGCTTCGCTGATCAGGGTGTGGGTGTACGTCGGGTTGTATTCCAAAGCCTCGGCGCTGGCCGGGAACAGTGGGTCGAACAACTGCAGGTCCACCAGCATTTCAAAGGTGTCGGCGGCATAACCCGAGAGGAACAGTTTGAGCACTTCTTCGAACAGGCGCGCCGAGGGGATTTCCCGCAGCATCGGTGCCAGTTCACGAATCGGTGCGGCGGTGTGGCGCTCGATGCCGAAGTTCAGCTTGGCAGCAAAACGCACGGCCCGCAGCATGCGGACCGGGTCTTCCTGGTAGCGCTGGACCGGGTCGCCGATCAGGCGGATCAGGTTGTTGCGAATGTCGTGTACGCCATTGGCGTAATCGAGGATGCGCTCGCTGACCGGGTCGTAATACAGGGCGTTGATGGTGAAGTCGCGGCGTTGCGCGTCTTCTTCCAGGGTGCCGTAGACGTTGTCGCGCAGGATACGCCCGCTTTCGTTGCGGGAGGACTGATTGGTGTCTTCCTCTTCATCGTTTTGCGGATGGCCGGCACGGAACGTCGCGACTTCAATGATTTCGCGACCGAAGTGAATATGCACCAGCTTGAAGCGTCGGCCGATGATCCGCGCATTACGGAATTCGGCACGCACTTGCTCAGGCGTGGCGCTGGTGGCGACGTCGAAGTCCTTGGGCGTGATGTTGAGCAGCATGTCGCGTACGCACCCGCCCACCAGATAAGCCTGGTAGCCGGCGTTCTGCAAACGTTCGACGATGTTCACTGCATAACGGCTGAATTGAGCGCGTTGCAGCGAATGCTGGCTGCTGTTGAGCACTTCAGGCGTGCTGCGTTTGTGTTGCGTACGACGCAAGGGAGAACGGAATGACTGGAACAACTTCTTCAGCATGGGATGCACTGTTTGAAGGAATGTTCGGCCATAACGAAGAATGACCGCATGATGGGCGGGGATTCTAGCATTTAGTCAGGGGATGGTGTAGGAACAAGCTGCAAGCCCCAAGCCAAAAGCTTCAAGAGATTGCTGGACGGTCAAATCGCGGAAACTACAAGGGGAGCCGAAGCTCCCCCAGAAGTAGTTGCGTGCTCTATTTTTATTATTGATTTCGGGCTTCTTGTTTTTGTTGATCGCCCTCGCCATGAAGCTTCACCTTCATGACACTCCCAATCGGGAGTCAAGAGCAAACGGATTGCTTTGGTCGCTGTGTTGCTCATCTACGATCCAACCAGTTCAGGCTCTGCCTTAGGGCAGTTTTTGTTGTTCTCGGCCTGGTTGCGGGGCAAGCCCCAAATGCAACGCCTCTCCAAAAGAATCAGTTAGCTGCGCCTCCGCCGTGTTGTTTTTGTTATGCGTGAGTCGATTCGTCTTATTTTTATTGTCTTGTACAAAGCTTGTTATTGTTTTTGTACTAAGCATATAGCAGGGTGCGTGCCAACTTTTGCCTCGCCCAGCAAAACCGGGGGGTTGAGGTGGTTTCGGGTTTTTGACGGGCCAAAAAAAGCCGGGGCTTCGTTACCGTAAGCCCCGGCTTTTGTTACGCGAAATATCCGCGGTAACAGTTTTTTCACATTGGTGGGTGTTACCTGTGGGCGCGCACCCTTAACTCTCGCTGGCCACACCGGTCTTGCGCCGTGGAATGCCCAGGCGCTGGCGGCGTTCCCACAGGCATTTGCGGCTTACGCCCAGCTTGCGCGCCAGTTCGGTCTCGGTCATGTGGTCCTGATGCTCAAGGACGAAATGCTGGAAGTAGTCTTCCAGCGACAGGTCTTCGGTCGGCTCATGGCTGGTATTGCTGCCGCCGCCCTGTTGAGGCGCCAGGCCGATGAAGTCGTCATCCTCCAAGTCACTGAGCTCGATATCGATGCCCAGCAGTTCGGCGGAAATCTCCGGGCTCTCCGACAGGATCACCGCGCGCTCCACCGCATTCTCCAGCTCCCGCACGTTACCCGGCCATGAGTAATGCCGAATCGCCTGCTCGGCGTCCGGCGCGAACTTCAGGTCGGTACGGTTGATACGCGCGCTCTGGCGCAGCAGGAAGGCATTGGCGATCTCGTTGACGTCGGCGCCACGCTCACGCAGGGCCGGCAGCTTGAGGGCGATCACGTGCAGACGGTAATACAAGTCTTCACGGAACTGGCCGATCTTGGCCAGGCTCTTGAGGTCGCGGTGAGTCGCCGCGATCAGGCGCACATCGACCTTTTGCGACTGCACCGAGCCTACGCGGCGAATTTCACCTTCCTGTAGCACACGCAGTAACCGCGCTTGTGCTTCCAGTGGCAATTCACCGATTTCATCGAGGAACAGCGTGCCGCCGTCCGCCGCTTCCACCAAGCCCGCACGCCCGGCGCTGGCGCCGGTAAACGCACCTTTCTCGTGACCGAACAGCTCGGACTCGATCAGGGATTCGGGGATCGCAGCGCAGTTCACCGAGATCATCGGCGCCTTGGCACGCTTGGACAGGTTGTGCAGGGCACGGGCCACCAGTTCTTTACCGGTGCCGGACTCGCCCTGGATCAAAACATTTGAGTCAGTCGGCGCGACTTTACGGATCTTGCCGTACAGGTCCTGCATCGGTGGGCAAGAGCCGATGATGCCGATCTCGCCGTTGCTGTTATCAACCCCCGGCTTGTCGGCGGCTTTGCCCGCTGGACGTTGCTCGACCGGCGCACTGCTGGCCGATTGACGGTCACGCAGGATACGGGCCACGGCCTGAAGCATCTCATCATGGTCGAAAGGCTTGGCGATGTAGTCCACCGCGCCCATCTTCATCGAGTCGACCGCCGAGCGCAGGCTGGCGTAGCTGGTCATGATCAGCACCGGGGTGCCCTGGCCAAGCTTGATCAACTCGGTGCCAGGCGCGCCAGGCAGGCGCAGGTCACTGACAATCAGGTCGAACGTGGGAATGCTGAACCGCTCCTGGGCTTCCTGCACCGAGCCGGCTTCGCTGACCTGGTACTGATTACGTTCAAGCAGGCGACGCAAGGCAGAGCGGATAATGGTTTCGTCTTCGACGATCAAAATGTGCGGCATTGATTCAATTCTCTCGACGGTCTCAGTTCACAGCGGACGTCGCTTCGACATGACGCGGCAAGGTCACCCGAATACGGGTGCCGCGTTGGCTTTCGGTGTCAGCCGGGCTGTCGATGGTGATTTGTCCATAATGCTCTTCAACGATGGAATAGACCAGTGCAAGGCCCAGACCGGTACCTTCACCTGGGTCCTTGGTGGTGAAGAAGGGTTCGAACAATCGGTCCATGATGTTCTGTGGAATACCGCTACCTTCATCTTCGACGATCAGATCGACCGTATGTTCGAAAGCCTCGGTCTTGACGCGTACCGCACCGCCGGCCGGGGTGGCGTCACGGGCGTTGGACAACAGGTTGATCAGCACTTGGGCCAGGCGTTGTGAGTCGCCATCTACCCAGTGGTCGGGATCGCACAAATTGAAGAACTGTACTTCGAAATTGCGCCGGTTCAAGGCCAGCAGCCCAATGGCATCCTGCGCCACTTCGGCCAGGCATACCGCTTCGTCCTGATTCTGATGGGCGCCGGCGTGGGCGAAGCTCATCAGCGACTGCACGATGCGAGAAACGCGCTTGGTCTGTTCGAGGATCTGCCCGCTGATCTCGGTGATTTCGCCGTCTTCCTCGCGCTCTTCCCGCAGGTTCTGCGCGAGGCAAGCGATACCGGTGATCGGGTTGCCGATTTCATGGGCCACGCCCGCCGCCAGTCGGCCGATGCTGGCCAGACGCTCGGAGTGCACCAGCTTGTCTTCGAGCATCTGGGTTTCGGTCAGGTCTTCTACCAGCAACACCAGGCCGCTGTTACCGGGCGCCAGGGGTTCGTCGATGGCGGCTTTGTGCAGGTTGAGCCAACGGGTCTGGCCGTCGAGGGCCAGGTGCTGCTTGTGCAAATGTTCGTCGGGCAGGTTGATGAAGCCTTGCAGCAATTCTTTCCACGGGTCGCCCAGGGTATTGAGGCGTGAACCGACCACCCGCTGCGCTGCGATACCGGTGAGTTCTTCCATGGCCTTGTTCCACATCAGGATCTCCTGGTCCTTGGCCAGGGAGCACACGCCCATGGGCAATTCCTGCAAGGTCTGGCGGTGGTAGCGGCGCAAGGCATCGAGTTCGGCGGCGAGACCGGTAAGGCGTGAGTGGTAATCCTCCAGCCTGCTTTCGATGAAATGGATGTCTTCGGTCACATAGTTTTCGCCGCCGGCCTTATAGGGCAGGAAGGTTTCCACCATGTCCTGGGACACGCTCGGCCCCATCAAGCCGGACAGGTTGGCCTCGATACGGTCACGCAGGCGCCGCAACGCGTACGGGCGCCGCTCGTCGAACGGCAGATAGAGATCACGCAGCGCCTGTTCAACTTCCTTCTGCGCCGCCTTGGCGCCCAGGGGCTTGGCCAGTTGCGTGGCGAACTCCTGGGGCGAGGCTGCATGCAGTTCGCGGCGTTGCGGGCGGCGTACGTTATCCACCGCGCACGCTTCGGCGGCGCTGGTTTCTTCCGGGCTGGCGTTGGTGAACAGGGAGATCAGGGTGAACATCAGGACGTTGGCGGCCAGGGAGGCAATCGCAGCCATGTGCCAACTGGTGTCGTCCAGCACGTAGATCATGTTCAACAACGGGATGTAGAAACCCTGCAGATTGCCGACCAGCGGCAACAGCATAGTCACGATCCACACCAGGATTCCGGCCAGCAAACCGGCGATGAAACCACGGCGATTGGCGGTCGGCCAGTACAGTACCGAGAGCACGCCTGGGAGGAACTGCAAGGTGGCGACAAACGCAACGATGCCGAGGTTGGCCAGGTCCTGCCCCGCGCCCAGCAACAGGTAGAACCCGTAGCCGGCCATGATGATCGCGACGATCAGCGCGCGGCGTGTCCATTTCAGCCAGCGATAGATATTGCCTTCGGCTGGCGGCTGGTACAGCGGCAGCACCAGGTGGTTGAGTGCCATGCCGGACAGTGCCAGGGTCGTGACGATGATCAGCCCGCTGGCCGCTGACAATCCACCGACGTAAGCCAGCAGCGCCAAGGCCGGGCTGTTGGCAGCAATGCCAATGCCGAGGGTGAAGTATTCAGGGTTGGTGGTGGCCCCAAGTTTCAGGCCTGCCCACAGGATCAGCGGTACCGCCAGGCTCATCAACAGCAGGAACAACGGCAAGCCCCAACTGGCGCTGACCAGCGAGCGCGGGTTGAGGTTCTCGGTGAAAGTCATGTGGTACATGTGCGGCATCACAATCGCCGAGGCGAAAAACACCAGCAGCAGCGTGCGCCATGGGCCTTCCTGCAAAGGCGTGTGCAGGGCGGCGAGGGCGGTCTGGTTTTGCAGCAGCCACAGTTCCAACTGCTGCGGGCCGTCGAACACGCCGTAGAGCGCATACAGGCCGACGCCGCCGATGGCGATCAGCTTGATCACCGACTCAAAGGCAATCGCAAACACCAGCCCTTCATGTTTTTCGCGGGTGGCGATATGGCGTGAACCGAAGAAAATCGTGAACAGCGTGATCAGCGCACAGAAGGCCAGCGCTACGCGATGTTGCACTGGCTCGCGGGTCAGGATGCTGATGGAGTCGGCCACGGCCTGAATTTGCAGGGCCAGCAACGGCAACACGCCGATCAGCATGAAAATAGTGGTCAGCGCGCCGGCCCAGGTGCTGCGAAAGCGGAAGGCAAACAGGTCGGCCAGGGAAGACAATTGGTAGGTGCGGGTGATCTTCAGGATCGGGTACAGCAGCACCGGCGCCAGCAGAAATGCGCCGGACACCCCGAGGTAGCTGGACAAAAAGCCATAACCGTACTGATAGGCCAGGCCCACGGTGCCATAGAACGCCCAGGCACTGGCGTATACGCCGAGGGACAAGGTGTAGGTCAACGGATGGCGAATGATCGCCCGCGGAATCATTCCGCGCTCACTGATCCAGGCGACTCCGAACAACGCGGCCAGGTAGGCGGCGCTGATCAGCAGCATCTGGGTGAGGCTAAAGCTCATCGGCATCTTTTTGGCTCTGCAGGATGAAAGTCACGACGATCAGGATCAGCCACAGCAGATAAGGGCGATACCAGGCGCCCGTGGCGTCGATCCACCAATCCATGATGGCGGGGGAAAACAGGTAGATCCCGACGACCAGCAGCAGGACCAATCGATAGATGTACATGTTGGCCTCTGTCTAAAAACGTGCGGCGATGGTAACGGATGCTTGGCAAGCTGCAAGCGCCTTCAGCTCAATTGCGCTTCGGCCAGCGTGAGTGTGCGCGGGATCTGCGTGGCATCCCAGTGCGTAATGCCCCAATCCAGCAGTTCCCGCGGGCTGGCGTGCAACAGTTCGTCATCGGGTTGCTGGCCGAGGGCGCGCAGGGCTCTCAGTAGCAAAGGCGTGGCCTGGTCGGGTGTCAACGGCGGGGAACGGTAGGATTTGCCCAGTTTATTGCCGTCCGGCTGGATGATCAGCGGCACGTGCAGGTAGCGAGGTTGGCGCAGGCCGAGCAGTTCTTGCAGGTAGAGCTGGCGTGGCGTCGAGTCCAGCAGGTCGGCACCGCGCACGATATCGGTCACACCTTGCCACGCATCGTCGAGCACCACGGCCAGTTGGTAGGCGTAGAGGCCGTCGCGGCGACGGATGACGAAATCGCCTACATCGCGGCCCAGGTGCTGTCGGAATTCGCCCTGGACGCGGTCGGTAAAGTGGTACTCAAGCTCTGGAACGCGCAAACGGATGGCGGCGTCTTGCTGGGCGTGGCCGGCATTGCGGCACAGGCCAGGGTAGATGCCGTTGTAGGGCTCCAGCTGTTTGCGCGAGCAGGTGCAGGCGTAGGCCAGGCCGTGGTTGAACAGGTCATTAAGCACTTTGGCGTAGGCTTCATGCCGCTCGCTTTGTCGGACCAATTCACCGTCCCACTCGAAGCCATAGCTTTCCAGGGCATGCAGGATCGCCGCTTGGGCGCCTGGCTCTTCACGGGGTGGGTCGAGGTCTTCCATGCGCATCAGCCAGCGGCCATGGTTGGCGCGGGCGTCAAGGTAGGAGGCGAGGGCGGCGACCAGGGAGCCGAAATGCAAATGGCCGCTGGGTGTGGGGGCAAAGCGCCCGATATAGGTAGAGGCTGTCATGGGCCGGATACTACTGGAAATTCGGTAAACGCCAGCAACAAAAATGGGGCGTTCGCACGCCCCATTCGTTCAGCTCGGCTGGATTACTTGCCGACCTGTTTTTCCTTGATTTCAGCCAAGGTCTTGCAGTCTACGCAGAGGTCCGCGGTTGGGCGGGCTTCCAGGCGACGAATACCAATCTCGACGCCGCAGGATTCGCACCAGCCGTATTCTTCGTCTTCGATCAGTTGCAGCGTCTTGTCGATCTTCTTGATCAGCTTGCGTTCGCGATCACGGGCGCGCAGTTCAAGGGCGAACTCTTCTTCCTGGCTGGCACGGTCGGCCGGGTCCGGGAAGTTGGCGGCTTCGTCCTTCATGTGGTCAACGGTGCGGTCGACCTCTTTCATCAAGTCCTGCTTCCACTTTTGCAGGATATTGGTGAAGTGCTGGCGCATGGGCTTGCCCATGTACTCCTCACCCTTCGCTTCGACGTAAGGTGTGAAGCCACTGAGGCTCTGCTGCTGTTGCTTTGCTGGGGTGGACATGAATAGACCGCCTCTCACTCTTCTAATCCATTGCGCAGGATTGCAACGTCACCGACGCCTGCCGGCCCTGCGGCTGCAAGCGGGCGAACTTACCAGATAGATTCGGGGTGCGCCACTCCCGGTTGTCGAGGCCCATGGCAAATCGCTTGCAAACTGCGACAGCCCGCCATTGCTGGGTATGCATTGCCTCGAATGTTTATTTTAGTCGTTTTGCAGGCACTTGCCCGGCCGGCACATGCCGCCGGGCAGGCAATAGAACATGTTTTCCCGCGCGGGTTCGGTAGAATCCAGAATTTGTCCTCACCGTTAAGGAAGGCTAATGGCTCAGCCCTACAGTGCGCGCAGTCGCGCCATCGAACCTTTTCATGTCATGGCATTGCTGGCGCGGGCCAATGAGCTGCAAGCCGCCGGCCATGACGTGATCCACTTGGAAATCGGCGAGCCGGACTTCACCACCGCCGAGCCGATCATCCAGGCCGGCCAGGCAGCGTTGGCCAACGGCAAGACGCGCTATACCGCCGCCCGTGGCTTGCCCGAGTTGCGCGAGGCCATTAGCGGTTTCTACCAGCAGCGCTATGGGCTGAACGTGGACCCCGAGCGCATCCTAATCACGCCCGGTGGCTCAGGCGCATTGTTGCTCGCCAGCAGTTTGCTGGTGGACCCGGGCAAGCATTGGCTGCTCGCCGACCCTGGCTACCCCTGCAATCGCCACTTCCTGCGATTGGTGGAGGGCGCGGCGCAGCTGGTGCCGGTCGGTCCTGAAGTGCGCTATCAGTTGACCGCTGACCTCGTGGCCAAACACTGGGATCAGGACAGTGTGGGCGCATTGGTGGCATCCCCGGCCAACCCGACCGGCACGATCCTCACACGCGACGAATTGGCCGAGCTTTCCGGCGCGATCAAGGCGCGCAACGGTCATTTGGTGGTGGACGAGATTTACCATGGCCTCACCTATGGCACCGATGCGGCCAGCGTGCTGGAAGTCGACGACGACGCGTTCGTCCTGAATAGTTTTTCGAAGTATTTCGGCATGACCGGTTGGCGCCTGGGTTGGCTGGTAGCACCACCGGCGGCGGTGGGTGAATTGGAGAAGCTCGCGCAAAATCTCTACATCAGTGCGCCGAGCATGGCCCAGCATGCGGCATTGGCCTGTTTCACCCCGCAAACCCTTAGCATTCTGGAAGAGCGCCGCGCTGAGTTCGGCCGTCGTCGCGACTTCCTGCTGCCCGCCTTGCGCGAGCTTGGGTTTGGCATCGCGGTCGAGCCGGAGGGCGCGTTCTATTTATATGCCGATATCAGCGCGTTCGGCGGTGATGCCTTCGCATTCTGCCGCCACTTCCTCGACACCGAACATGTGGCGTTTACGCCAGGCCTGGATTTTGGCCGCTACCAAGCCGGCCACCATGTGCGTTTTGCCTACACGCAAAACCTCGATCGGCTACAGGAGGCGGTGGAACGGATCGCTCGTGGCTTGCGGAGCTGGCAAGGCTGATGCGCTTTCATCCTCCCCTAGAAGAAGCGCGGCTGATTCGTCGCTACAAGCGTTTTCTCACCGATATCGAAACGGTTACCGGCGAGTTGTTGACCATTCATTGCCCCAACACCGGCTCGATGCTCAATTGCATGGTCGAAGGTGGGCAGGTTTGGTTCAGTCGCTCCAATGACCCCAAGCGCAAGTTGCCGGGCACCTGGGAAATCGCCGAGACGCCCCAGGGTCGCTTGGCGTGTGTAAACACGGCGCGTGCCAATCAGTTGGTCGAGGAAGCGTTACGTGCGGGTGTCATTACCGAGTTGAACGGCTTTACCGCCTTGAAGCGTGAAGTGCCTTACGGTCAGGAGAAAAGCCGCATCGACTTCCGCCTGGAATATCCCGACGGCGCGGCTTACATCGAAGTCAAAAGCGTAACCCTGGGTTTTGACGGCACTTCGGTTGCCGCTTTCCCGGATGCAGTGACCCAGCGTGGCGCCAAGCATTTGCGCGAACTGGCCCATCTGGCGCGTGACGGTGTGCGAGCGGTGCAGTTGTATTGCGTCAACCTCTCGGGGATTGATGCTGTGCGCCCGGCCGTGGAGATCGACGCGGCCTACGCTGCTGCCCTGCGCGAAGCCAAGGCGGTCGGGGTGGAAGTGCTGGCGTATGGCGTGCGCGTGACATCCGAGGAGATCTGCGTGGACCGGCGTCTGGACGTGCTGCTCGACTAGAGTTCCACCCACAACCCCTGGGCGTCTTCGCGTCCGGGCAGGGCGGTCAGGCTTTGCCCGGCGCAAGGGCCTGCGATGCACTCGCCGTTCTCAATCAGGAACAGCGCGCCGTGGGTGGCGCACTGGATCAGGCTGGCGCTGTCGTCGAGGAACCGGTCGGGCTGCCATTCCAGTGGAACCCCACGATGGGGGCAGCGGTTGATATAGAAGTAGGCAATGCCGTCCCGGCGCACGGCCAACAATTTGCAACCATCGATTTCAAAACCGAGGCTGCTGTCTGGCGCGAGGGTATCGGAGGAGCAGAGAAACTTCATTTCAATCCTTAAGTGCCTTGACGTTCAAATGCAAATAATTATCAAATGCCGGCTTCGCCCGTTGGCCGACCGGGCGCTCAATACGATGCGGGGCAGCGGTTATCTGTCACATTGATGAGCGTTTGAGCGGCCCTGCCCTTGGAAGGAAACCCTGTTATGCGCCTGAGTGCCAGCGCTATTGCGCTTGTTGTCGGACTGCTGGTCAACCCTGGGGCTCAAGCCTCTGAACTGCCCCAACGTTGGGTGAGTGCCGGTGGGGCGCTGTCGGAATGGGTGACGGCCTTGGGCGGTGAGTCGAAGTTAGTGGGCGTGGATACCACCAGCCAGCACCCTGAGTCCCTCAAGGCGTTGCCGAGCATTGGTTACCAGCGGCAGTTGTCGGCTGAGGGCATCTTGAGTTTGCGCCCGCAGGTGCTGGTGGGTACTGAAGAAATGGGCCCGCCGCCCATACTGGCGCAGATCCGCAGCGCGGGTGTGCAGGTGGAGATGTTCTCGGCGCAGCCTGATTTGCCGACGTTGAAGGGTAACCTCCAGCACTTGGGCAAGTTGCTGGGCGCTGAGGCCAGGGCCAACGCATTGTTTACCGGATATGAGCAGGCGCTGGATCAGCAGAAGCGCTGGGTCGCCAAGGCTCAGTCCACCCAAAAGGCCCCCGGCGTATTGCTGTTGCTGGGTCATGCAGGCGGCAAGCCGCTGATCGCGGGCAAAGACACGGCGGCTGACTGGATGTTGCAGCAGGCGGGAGGGCGCAATTTGGCGACGCATACTGGCTACAAACCGTTTTCGGTGGAGTCGTTGGCGGGGTTGAGCCCGGATGTGCTGGTGTTTGCGGATCGTGCCCTGACCGGAGATGCGGCGCGTGCGGCGCTGTTCAAGGAGAATCCGATCCTGGCGTCCACGCCGGCGGCCAAAAGCGGACGAGTGTTTGAAGTGGATCCGACCTTGCTGGTCGGCGGGCTGGGGCCGCGTATACCGCAAAGCCTCGCAGACCTATCTGCCGGGTTTTACCCCTCCCAGGCCAAGCCAGCCCCATGACCACTCTGGTAAAACCCAAGACGCTGTTTGTTGGGCTGGCGTTGTTGTGTGTCTTGGCGATCTGGCTTTCGTTGGCGCTGGGGCCGGTCAGCTTACCGTTGCTGGATACGCTCAAAGCCGCGTTGCGCTTGATGGGGGTGCCGATTGAGGCCCAAGGGCTGGAGCAGGCTGAGCTGATCCTGGGGCAGATCCGTTTGCCGCGCACGCTGCTGGGCTTGGCTGTCGGTGGTGTGTTGGCCTTGTCGGGTGTGGCGATGCAGGGGTTGTTTCGCAATCCTCTGGCTGATCCAGGCTTGGTGGGGGTTTCAAGCGGAGCTGCGCTGGGGGCAGCGGTGGCGATTGTCGGTGGTTCGTTTTTCGGCGGTTTGCCGGATGCATTCGGCCCCTATCTTCTGTCGCTGTGTGCATTCCTGGGTGGGTTGGGTGTAACTGCACTGGTCTATCGACTGGGGCGGCGTAATGGCCAGACCAACGTCGCAACCATGCTGCTCGCCGGCATTGCCCTCACGGCCCTCGCCAGTTCGGCGGTGGGCCTGTTTACCTACCTGGCGGACGACGCCACTTTGCGCACCCTGACGTTTTGGAACCTGGGCAGCCTCAACGGTGCCAGCTATTCACGGTTATGGCCGCTTTTGCTGGTGAGCGCGGGCGTGGCGCTATGGCTGCCGCGCCGGGCCAAAGCGTTGAATGCTTTGCTGCTGGGTGAGTCGGAGGCCAATCATCTCGGTATCGATGTAGAAGGGTTCAAGCGCGAGTTGGTTTTCTGCACGGCGCTGGGCGTCGGGGCTGCGGTGGCCGCCGCGGGCATGATCGGTTTTGTCGGGTTGGTGGTGCCGCATCTGGTGCGTTTGCTGGCGGGGCCGGACCATCGGGTGTTGTTGCCGGCATCGGTTCTGGCAGGTGCGAGCCTGTTGTTGTTTGCCGATCTGGTCGCACGGCTCGCGCTGGCACCGGCTGAGTTGCCGATCGGTATCGTCACTGCATTTATCGGCGCGCCGTTTTTTCTTTACCTGTTGTTGCGGGGGCGTGCCTGATGCTGCGTGTGGAAGACCTGCAGATCCGTCGCGGTCGCAAAACTGTATTGGCGGATGTCACCCTCGACCTGTTACCGGGCGAAGTGCTCGGCGTGTTGGGCCCCAACGGTGCGGGCAAAAGTACGCTGCTCGGTGGATTGTGCGGTGAGCTGCACCCCGACCAAGGCAACGTGTGGCTGGATCAGCGCCCGTTGAGTGAGTGGAGTGGCGCGCAGCGCGCACAGCGCCTAGCGGTACTGCCGCAAAGCTCGACGCTGGACTTTGCTTTCCGTGTCGAAGAGGTGGTCGGCATGGGCCGCCTGCCGCATCAGACCGGGCGAGCCCGCGATGATGAGATCATTGAGGCGGCGTTGCAGGCAGCAGATGTCGGCCACTTGAGCGGCCGCAGCTACCTGGCGCTGTCCGGTGGCGAGCGCCAGCGGGTGCATCTGGCACGGGTGCTGGCGCAGTTATGGCCGGGCGAGGCCGGGCAGACGTTGCTGTTGGATGAGCCGACGTCGATGCTGGATCCTTTGCATCAACACACCACCTTACAGGCTATTCGCGCCTTTGCTGATCGGGGCGCGGCGGTGTTGGTGATCCTTCACGATTTGAACCTGGCGGCGCGTTACTGCGATCGCATTCTGCTGCTGGAGGCGGGACGGCCACACGCATTGGATACGCCGGTGCAGGTGATGCAGCCTGAACCGTTGAAGGCTGTGTTTGGTTTGGATGTGCTGGTGCAGCCCCATCCGGAGCGTGGGCATCCACTGATCATTGCGCGCTGAAATCGGCTTTTTTATAGGCAAAAAAAGACCCGGCAAGAGCCGGGTCAAATAACCGTGATTAGCCTGATGAGGAGATAATCTGAGAGTCCGAACCAATGGTCTTTCAGTTATCGGCTGATCTCGCGATCAGTTGTGATAATCATAACGATTCTCATTTGAGAGTCAACCATTGTTTTTGCATGTTCTCTGCGTTTTCTCAAACGCTTGTTCGCAATGCCTGTAAATGTTGGGGTTAGTCGACGAGCTAATTCTTCTGGCGTGCCGATAGTGCGTCCAATTGACGGTTCAACGCTTCCTTGCGCTCGGCAGGAATGTCATTCCAGTGCACATCCATCAACGCCCCTTCGATGGCATACAACAGGACTTTGGAGGCGCGAAAGCCACGCGTCCGGACGGCCCGGTACGCATCGACCGCTCCCAGGCGGCGCAAGTCCGACGCACTGTGGATGCCCACCGCATGCAGCCACTGTGCGGACGTCTTGCCGAGGTTTTTCAGGTGTTGCAGCTCATCGTTCATCAAGCCTCCTTGCGACGGCCGAATGGTGCGGTGGGTATCGAGACCAGGCAAGCCTGCAAAGGAGTGTAGCGCTCAGTAGGAAAAGCGTAGTTCTTTAGTCGGAAACGGCCTAAAGCTTATAAGAATGGCGAGGTCAGGCAGGCAGGAAGTCCCCGGCTAGGCTGAGCGAACCGGGGCTTAAGCAGAGGGTTTCAGCGGGTGCGGTAGCGTAGGCGAGTGCCGAAATTAACCGACATGAGGATCTCATCGGCGGTCAGCTCTGGCGGGAAGTAGGTGCCGGATATCTGTGCATGGGCCAGGCTGGCGCCTTCCAGTGGGCAATCGCGCAGGTCCAGGCCACGCAGGTCGGCGGAGCGAAAATAGGCATCGGTGAAGTCCACGCCAGCGGTGTTCAGCTCACGCAAATCCAGCCCGCGGAAGTCGCCGCCGCGCATGTCGATGACCCCGTCTTTAGGGCGTTCCTGGTTGAAGCCACGGATATCGTCTTTATGCAGGAGCGAGTAAAGCGGCGTATCAAGAAGCTTGGGGTGACTCATGACGGCGACTCCTGTTGGATTTATGACGCCATTATAGTGCCACTATTGCTTGGTCGTGCCCCCTAAGTAGACGACACGACCAAGAAATTTTTCTTACAGGCCAGGCAGGCGCTGACGAATATGCGCCACCAGCGCATCGAGGGTGCCACTTTCATTGGTCTCAACACGCTTGCTGAGGAGCAACTCCTCGGCAGTCAGCGGGTCGCGAGTGGCTTGCTGTTCTTCGATAACCGTCAGTGTCGCGTCGGAAGGATCATTTTTGTCCGCCTGACGTTGCGCCAACCAACTGGCGATAACGGCTTGCGGCGCATTGCAATCCAGGATCAGGAAGGGCGCTCCTGTGGCCTCAGCTACTTTAGCCGCTGCATTGCGTTGTTCGTGTTTAAGGAAGGTCGCATCCAGCACCACCGGGTAACCGGCGCGCAGCACGGTATCGGCAATTTCATTCAAGCGTGCGTAAGTTGCCACACTGGCGTCGGCCGCATAGATGCCAGCGTGTGGCGTGTTTTCCACCTGTTGCTCGCCGAACAGGCGCTTGCGCTCCACGTCTGAACGCAGGCGCACGGCGCCCAGGGCTTCAACCAATCGCATGGATACGTGGCTTTTGCCTACGGCCGACACACCGTGGGTAATGGCCAGGAAGCGCGACGGAATGGTGCTGTAGCTTTCCGCCAGGTTGGCGTAGTTGCGGTATTGGCGCAGGGTCGTGGCGCGTTGCACTGGGCTGGCTTCGCTCGGCATGCTGAACAGCGCGATCTTGGCGCGGACCAGAGCGCGATAGGCTTTATAGAAGTTCAGTACTTCCAGGCCTTGATAGTCGCCGGTCAGTTCCAGGTACTGGCTGATAAAACGGCGAGCCAGGGACTTAAGGCCCCGGTCTTCAAGGTCCATCGCCAGGAAACCGGTATCGGCATACACATCGGTGAAGCGGAACGGCTCGTTGAACTCGATGCAGTCGAAGATCACCACGTGGCCGTCGATCAAAGTGGCGTTGCCCAGGTGAATATCACCGTGGCATTCGCGGGTGAAACCGTCCTTTTTGCGCTGGGAGAACAACGGCTTGAGGCGCTCGAAGCTGCTTTCGGCCCAGGCCTGCAGAGCGTCCAACTGAGCCAGGTCAGCCTTGTCGCTGAGGAACGGACGGATTTGGTCGAAGTTCTGGCGAACCGGTGCCATGACCTCATCCGGGGTGCCGGCCGGGTGTTCCTGCGGGACTTTTGGCGCCGTGAGGTGGAAGTGCGCGATTTGCTTGGCCATCTCATCGATGTGCGCGCTGGTCAGTTCGCCGTTGGCTTGCAAGGTGCTGAGCAGTTGGCTCTGCGGGAACTGGCGCATTTTCAGCGCGTATTCGACGACCGGGCCGTCGCCGCCCAACTGCGGCGCTTCGGCACTTCCGGTGATCGGCAACACTTCAAGATACAAATCTTCGGTCAGGCGCTGGTTGAGGCGCAATTCTTCCCGGCAGAAGTGGCCGCGCTTTTCCAGATCGGTGAAGTCGAGAAAGCCGAAGTTCATCGGCTTCTTCAGCTTATAGGCATACGGGCCGGTCAGGACGACCCAGGAAATATGGGTTTCGATGACTTGGAACGCTTCAACCGGGTGAGGGTATAAAGCCGGATTTTGCAGGGCAGCGATCAGGGACTGGCTCACGGGCGATCCTTCAGAGTCTGGGGGAAAACATGGCGGGCATTATGGCCGCTACAAGCGGTCATGCAAACCGCTGTCCGGCTCATGTTGATCATCGATAAAGTGCGTATAATCCGCCGCCATGACTCGAACCCGATCTCCCCGTTCCCGTAAAAAACCTCCTTCCCGCGGCCTGCGCCCTTGGCTGGGCTGGGCGCTCAAGCTCGGCCTTGTAGGCCTCGTCGTGCTCGCCGGCTTTGCGGTGTACCTCGACGCCGTGGTTCAGGAGAAGTTCTCTGGCAAGCGCTGGACCATTCCGGCCAAGGTGTACGCGCGCCCGTTGGAGTTGTTCACCGGCCAGAAGTTGAGCAAGGATGACTTCCTTACCGAACTCGACGCCTTGGGCTACCGCCGCGAACCCGTGAGCAACGGTCCGGGTGCCGCAGCCGTCAGTGGTAACACTGTCGACCTGAATACCCGTGGCTTCCAGTTCTACGAAGGTCTGGAGAAAGCCCAGCCGGTGCGCGTGCGCTTCTCTGGCGATTATGTAGCAGAACTGTCGTCGCTGAACGGTTCAAAGTTGCCGGTGGTTCGTCTCGAACCGTTGATGATCGGCGGCATTTACCCGAAAAACCTTGAAGATCGCATCCTGATCAAACTTGATCAGGTGCCACCGTATCTGCTGGAAACCTTGGTTGCCGTTGAAGATCGCGATTTCTACAGTCACTGGGGTGTATCGCCGAAGTCGATTGCCCGCGCAGTCTGGGTGAACACCTCCGGCGGCAAGATGACTCAGGGCGGCAGTACGCTGACGCAACAATTGGTCAAGAACTTCTACCTGACCAACGAGCGCAGCCTGACCCGCAAACTTACCGAAGCGATGATGGCGATGCTGCTGGAGCTGCACTACAGCAAGCAGGAAATCCTTGAGGCGTACCTCAACGAGGTTTTCGTCGGGCAGGATGGCCAGCGCGCCGTGCACGGTTTCGGTTTGGCCAGCCAGTTCTTCTTTGGTCAGCCGCTGTCCGAATTGAAGTTGCACCAGGTCGCGTTACTGGTGGGCATGGTCAAGGGGCCTTCCTACTACAACCCGCGCCGCAATCCTGAACGTGCGCTGGAGCGACGCAACCTGGTGCTCGACGTGCTTGAGCAACAGGGTGTCGCCACGGCTGAACAAGTCGCCGCGGCCAAGAAAATGCCACTGGGTGTAACCACCCGCGGCAAACTGGCAGACAGCTCCTTCCCAGGCTTTATCGATCTGGTCAAACGCCAACTGCGTGAAGACTATCGCGACGAAGACTTGACCGAAGAAGGCCTGCGGATCTTTACCAGTTTCGATCCGATCCTGCAGATGAAGGCCGAAGCGTCGGTCAACGACACCTTCAAGCGCCTGACGGGCCGTAAAGGTTCCGATGAAGTCGAAGCGGCCATGGTCGTGACCAACCCGGAAACCGGTGAAGTCCAGGCCATGATCGGCAGTCGCCAGGCTAGCTTTGCCGGCTTCAACCGTGCGCTGGATGCGGTGCGGCCGATCGGTTCGCTGGTCAAGCCAGCGGTCTATCTGACGGCTTTGGAAAAGCCGAGCAAGTACACCCTGACCAGTTGGTTGTCTGATGATCCGCTGTCGGTCAAAGGTGGCGATGGCCAGGTGTGGACGCCGCAGAATTTCGACCGCCGCTCCCACGGTACCGTATTCCTGTATCAGGGGATTGCGCACTCCTACAACATATCCACTTCGCGACTCGGCCTTGAAGTCGGCGTACCGAACGTCCTGAAGACCATTGCGCGGCTGGGCGTCACCCGTGAGTTCCCGGCCTTCCCGTCGATCCTGCTGGGCGCGGGTGCGATGACCCCGATGGAAGTCGCGACCATGTACCAGACCCTCGCCAACGGTGGTTTCAATACCCCGATGCGCGGAATCCGCAGTGTTCTGACCGCCGAGGGCGAGCCGCTCAAGCGCTACCCGTTCCAAATCCAGCAGCGTTTCGACGCAGGCTCCATCTACCTGATCCAGAACGCCATGCAGCGTGTGATGCGTGAAGGTACGGGGCGCTCGGTGTACAGCGTGCTGCCGGCGAACCTGACCTTGGCGGGCAAAACGGGCACCAGTAACGATTCGCGTGACAGCTGGTTTGCCGGTTTTGGTCAGGACGTGCTGGCGGTGGTGTGGCTGGGGCGTGACGATAACGGCAAGACGCCATTCACCGGTGCTACCGGTGCGCTGCAGGTCTGGACCAGTTTCATGCGCAAGGCCGACCCGCTGCCGTTGAATATGCCGCAGCCGGATAACATCGTGCAGGCCTGGATTGATCCGCACACGGGACAGGGCTCCGATGCCAACTGTCCGGGCGCGGTACAGATGCCGTATATTCGCGGCAGCGAACCGCCACCCGGCGCCGCATGTGGTGGCAGTGCCCCTGCTGATGCGGAATCGGTGATGGATTGGGTCAAGGGCTGGATGAATTAAGCAAAGAGGGTTTCAAGTGAACAAGTGGTTGTTTCCAGCTATTACAGCTCTGGCTTTGCTCGGCGGTTGCTCCAGCGTGCAGCGCGGCTCCATTCCCGTGGTGGACTCGAGCACGGCCGTCTCCAATAACGACCGGATCTCGGCCAATGGCGGGTTCCGCCAGACCGTCACCAATCGTCCTGCCCAGGCCAAGCCGCAAGCCATGCCGCAGGATTCGGGCGTGGTGGTGATGGTGCCTGGCGGTGGTGCTGCGACGTCGGCCCCGATCAGCGCCGAGCCATGGACCCCTGGGCCGAGCAACTCCGGCCCGATCGATACCACGCCGATCCAGACTGCCCCGATCAACCAGGGCACCTACAACATGCCGTCGACGCCGAGTGGTATTCCATCATCGTCCAGCAGCGGTGGCCTGTCGGCTGACGAGCAACTGGATGGCCCGGTGCTGGCTTTGTTGACCACTGCCCAGCAACAGCAGGCGGGCGGTGATTTGAATGGCGCGTCGTCGAGTCTTGAGCGTGCCCAACGCGTTGCGCCGCGTGAGCCGCAAGTGCTGTATCGCTTGGCCCAGGTGCGCATGGCCCAGGGTGATGCGCCGCAGGCGGAGCAGTTCGCCCGTCGCGGCTTGTCGCTCGCCAACGGGCGTCCGGACCTGCAAGCCAGCCTGTGGGCGTTGATTGGCGACGCGCGTGCCGCACAAGGCGATGCCGCTGGCGCAGCCCAAGCGCGTCAAAAAGCCAAGGTCAGCCTCTGATGGATGCACGGTTTCCCGCTATCGCCGAACAGTTGTTGCTCATAGAGCGAGAGTTGCGCGTGCAGGGCTGGTGGGACGATGTGTCCCCCAGTGCCGAGGCGCTCAGCAGTGTCGAGCCCTTTTCCGTGGACACCCTGGACTTTCACCAGTGGCTGCAATGGATCTTCCTGGTGCGCATGAAGCAGATTCTTGAACAGGATCTGCCTTTGCCCAACGCCTCGGGCATTCTGGAGATGGCCGAAATGGTCTACGCCGATCGCCCGCTAGAGAGCCTTGGTTTGCGTAACGCGCTGAAAAAGTTCGACCAATTGATCGTCGACGCTCGTTAATTGCCTGACTGCCGGTTTTTCCGGCAGTGTTGCGCACATTTCTACCGCTTGACGACATTCAGGCGAGTTTTATCCCTCCTCAAAGCCCTTTCTCCTGCGTTCTCATGCGCTTAGTTGGAAAAAAGCGCAATTATTGCTTGACTTGAAGGGCCTGAAACAGAAGAATCCAAAGTCCGCTGTATCGGGACTGCCAGAAGCAGGCCCGCTCAGCAGATCATGAGGCGCACATCCGCGCCGACCTGTTACACCCGCAACGCGTTACCTCGCGCTGGGTGGGAAAAGCCCGCAACACTTGGGACGATCCCAATACTTGCTCAGTCAGTGCTGACGTAGTCGGCGACCACCGTCGCTCATGCTCTGTTGAGAAGTAAACCTATTAAGACCCGTCGGTTTTCAACGGACGGTATTCTGGCGTTTTAGAGGTGAACAACGTGGAGCTTTTATCTGGTGGTGAGATGCTCGTCCGCTTTTTGCGTGACGAAGGCGTCGACTATATCTACGGGTACCCAGGTGGTGCTCTGCTGCATGTCTACGACGCACTGTTCAAGGAACCGGCTGTTACCCACATCCTGGTTCGCCATGAACAAGCCGCGACCCATATGGCTGACGGTTACGCCCGTGCCACCGGTAAAGCCGGCGTGGTACTGGTAACGTCCGGCCCAGGCGCCACCAATGCCATTACCGGCATCGCGACTGCGTATATGGACTCCATCCCGATGGTGATCATTTCCGGCCAGGTGCCCAGCACCATGGTAGGCACCGATGCATTCCAGGAAACCGACATGATCGGTATTTCCCGGCCGATCGTGAAACACAGCTTCATGATCAAGCATCCGTCGGAAATCCCGGAAGTCATGAAAAAGGCGTTCTACCTCGCGCAGTCCGGTCGTCCGGGCCCTGTTGTGGTCGATATCCCGAAAGACATGACCAACCCGGCCGAAAAGTTCGAATACATCTTCCCGAAGAAAGCCAAGCTGCGTTCCTACAGCCCGGCCGTCCGTGGGCACTCGGGACAAATCCGCAAGGCGGCAGAAATGCTCCTGGCGGCCAAGCGTCCTGTGTTGTACTCGGGTGGTGGCGTCATTTTGGGCGGCGGTTCTGCACCGTTGACCGAACTGGCCAAGCTGCTCAACCTGCCGGTGACCAACACCTTGATGGGGCTCGGCGCATTCCCGGGCACAGACCGTCAGTTCGTCGGCATGCTCGGCATGCACGGCAGCTACACCGCCAACCTGGCCATGCACCACGCTGATGTGATCCTGGCGGTGGGCGCACGTTTTGATGACCGAGTGATCAACGGCGCGAGCAAATTCTGCCCGAATGCCAAGATCATCCACATCGACATCGACCCGGCGTCCATCTCCAAGACCATCAAGGCCGACGTGCCTATCGTAGGTCCAGTGGAAAGCGTATTGACCGAAATGGTCGCTGCGCTGAAGGACATTGGCGAGGCACCGAACAAGGAATCCGTTGCCAGTTGGTGGAAGCAGATCGACGAGTGGCGCGGTGACCGTGGCCTTTTCCCTTACGACAAGGGCGACGGCAGCATCATCAAGCCACAAACCGTGATCGAGACCCTGTGCGAAGTGACCAAGGGCGACGCCTTTGTGACCTCCGACGTGGGCCAGCACCAGATGTTCGCCGCGCAGTACTACAAGTTCGACAAGCCTAACCGCTGGATCAACTCCGGTGGTCTGGGCACGATGGGCTTTGGTTTCCCTGCGGCCATGGGCGTGAAACTGAGCTTCCCGGACACCGACGTCGCGTGCGTCACCGGTGAGGGCAGCATCCAGATGAACATCCAGGAACTGTCGACGTGCCTGCAGTACGGCCTTCCGGTGAAGATCGTCTGCTTGAACAACGGCGTGCTGGGCATGGTTCGTCAATGGCAGGACATGAGCTACAACAGCCGTCACTCCCATTCCTACATGGAATCGCTGCCGGATTTCGTCAAGTTGGTTGAAGCCTATGGCCACGTCGGCATTCGCATCACCGATTTGAAAGATCTGAAGCCGAGAATGGAAGAGGCGTTCGCCATGAAGGACCGCCTGGTGTTCATCGATATCAAGGTGGATACCAGTGAGCACGTCTACCCGATGCAGATCAAAGACGGCTCGATGCGCGACATGTGGCTGAACAAGACGGAGCGTACTTAATCATGCGGCACATTATCTCCCTGCTTCTGGAGAACGAACCCGGCGCTCTGTCTCGTGTTGTCGGCCTGTTTTCGCAACGTAACTACAACATCGAAAGCCTGACCGTGGCCCCGACCGAAGACCCGACCCTGTCGCGCCTGACGTTGACCACTGTGGGCCACGATGAGGTGATCGAACAGATCACCAAGAACCTAAACAAGCTGATCGAAGTGGTCAAGCTGGTCGACCTGTCGGAAAGTGCCCACATTGAGCGCGAGCTGATGCTGGTTAAAGTGAAGGCCACAGGTGCCCAACGTGCCGAGATCAAACGCACCACCGACATTTATCGTGGGCAGATCGTCGATGTGAGCGCCAGCGTTTATACCGTTCAACTGACCGGTACAAGCGACAAGCTGGACAGCTTCATCCAGTCGATCGGGACGGCCTCGATTCTGGAAACAGTACGCAGTGGTGTCACCGGGATTGCCCGTGGCGACAAAGTACTCAGCATCTAACCCAAATTAGCGAATGGCCTTACGGCCTGGATATATAGAGGAACCTCATGAAAGTTTATTACGATAAAGATTGTGACCTGTCGATCATCCAGGGCAAGAAAGTCGCCATCATCGGCTACGGCTCCCAGGGTCACGCGCAAGCTTGCAACCTCAAAGACTCCGGCGTTGACGTGACTGTAGGCCTGCGCAAAGGCTCGGCCACTGTTGCCAAGGCTGAGGCCCACGGCCTGAAAGTGACTGACGTTGCTTCTGCCGTTGCTGCTGCTGACCTGGTCATGATCCTGACCCCGGACGAGTTCCAGTCTTCGCTGTACAAGAACGAAATCGAGCCGAACATCAAGAAGGGCGCTACCCTGGCCTTCTCCCACGGTTTCGCGATTCACTACAACCAGGTAGTGCCACGCGCTGACCTCGACGTGATCATGATCGCGCCGAAAGCGCCAGGTCACACCGTGCGTTCCGAGTTCGTCAAAGGTGGCGGTATCCCTGACCTGATCGCGATCTACCAGGACGCATCGGGCAACGCCAAGAACGTGGCACTGTCCTACGCTGCTGGCGTCGGTGGCGGTCGTACCGGCATCATCGAAACCACCTTCAAGGACGAGACTGAAACCGACCTGTTCGGCGAACAAGCCGTTCTGTGCGGCGGTACCGTTGAACTGGTAAAAGCCGGTTTCGAAACCCTGGTTGAAGCGGGCTACGCGCCGGAAATGGCCTACTTCGAATGCCTGCACGAACTGAAACTGATCGTTGACCTCATGTACGAAGGCGGTATCGCCAACATGAACTACTCGATCTCCAACAACGCCGAGTACGGCGAGTACGTGACTGGCCCGGAAGTGATCAACGCCGAGTCACGTCAGGCCATGCGCAACGCCCTGAAACGTATTCAGGACGGTGAATACGCCAAAATGTTCATCAGCGAAGGCGCTACCGGCTACCCTTCGATGACCGCCAAGCGTCGTAACAACGCCGCTCACGGTATCGAAGTCATCGGCGAGCAACTGCGCTCCATGATGCCGTGGATCGGTGCCAACAAGATCGTCGACAAAGCCAAGAACTAAGTCGTACGTATCAAGGGGAAACGCGGCTTAGGCCGCGTTTTTTCGTTTGGGGGGCGGGTTCTGGTATAAAGCTGCATCGTTTGCGGGCGAACACGCGCCGCAAGTATCTGTCGAATTTTTTTCACACCGTTGCAAGGTAAAGTCCATGAGCGAACGTCCCGAAGAGCCAAACCAGGCTCCTGACGCCGAAAGCCTGCTGCCGATCGATGAACATGTCGAAGAAGGGCATGACGCTGAAGGCCGCAAGGTCCGGCATCGTGGCATCTATCTTTTGCCCAACCTGTTCACTACGGCGAACCTGTTTGCCGGGTTCTACTCCATCATCAACTCCATGAGCGCCCAAAGCGCGCTGGCGGCAGGTGATGCGGCGAGTGCCAGCAAGTATTTCGGCTTTGCTGCCATCGCCATCTTTGTTGCCATGGTGCTCGACGGCCTGGATGGTCGTGTTGCGCGCATGACCAATACGCAAAGTGCCTTCGGTGCCGAGTACGACTCGTTGTCGGACATGGTCGCGTTTGGTGTTGCGCCTGCGTTGCTGGCATTTGCCTGGGCGCTGGGTGACATGGGCAAGGTCGGCTGGATGGTTGCCTTCATTTATGTCGCGGGTGCTGCTTTGCGTCTGGCGCGCTTCAATACCCAGGTGGGAACTGCCGACAAGCGTTACTTCATCGGTCTGGCCAGCCCGGCTGCGGCGGGTGTGGTGGCGGGTATCGTCTGGGCGTTCAGCGATTACGGCATCCAGGGTTCTAAGATGTCGTTCCTGGTGGCCTTGATGGTGGCTGCGGCCGGCATGCTGATGGTCAGCAACATCAAGTACAACAGCTTCAAGGAGCTGGACCTGAAGGGGCGCGTACCTTTCGTGGCGATTCTGGCAGTGGTGCTGGTGTTCGCCGTGGTGTTCAGCGACCCGCCGCGTATTCTGTTGCTGGCGTTCCTGGTTTACGCCGCTTCGGGGCCGGTTCAGTACTTGCTGCATCTGCGTCGCGACAAAACATTGCCTTAATGTAATTTCCCCCATACTCCGCAGTCTATTGGTGCATCAGTCCTCCAATGCTGCGGAGTTGCCATGTTAATCAAATTGCCCAAAGCGTCCGATTGCCACGAATCGGATGTCACACCTGAATCCTTCTATCTCTCTCGCCGTAGCTTGCTCGGTGGTGCGCTTGCCGGCGTTGCTGCCAGCAGCTTGCCGCGTTGGGCGAGTGCGGACGAAGCCTCGCGTTATGCCGATGTCGAAGCGGGCAGGGCACCGGGCTGGTTTGCCGAGAAACTGCCGGTCACGAAATGGCAGGCTGTCACGGTAAAGGACGAGGCGATCACCCCGTTCAAGGATGCGACCCACTACAACAACTTCTACGAGTTCGGTACAGGTAAGGGCGACCCAGCAACCAATGCGGGCTCACTCAAGACC
Source organism: Pseudomonas sp. C 49-2 (assembly GCF_003970195.1). NCBI lineage: Bacteria > Pseudomonadati > Pseudomonadota > Gammaproteobacteria > Pseudomonadales > Pseudomonadaceae > Pseudomonas > Pseudomonas sp. C 49-2. The sequence goes on along the minus strand of NZ_RXYG01000008.1, from coordinate 1,545 downwards.
GAGCCCTGGAGCGTGGTGATTGATGGCGAAGTCGCGAAACCAGGTCGATATGCCCTGGAAGACTTCATGAATCCGTATCAGTTGGAAGAGCGTATCTACCGTCTGCGCTGTGTCGAGGCGTGGTCAATGGTTATTCCATGGATCGGTTTTCCGATCTCGGCGTTGCTCAAGCAGGTTGAGCCGACTTCCAAGGCTAAATACATTCGTTTTGAAACGCTTCAAGATCCCAAGAGCATGCCGGGCCAGCGGTCGAGTTTTGGCTTGATCGATTGGCCCTATATAGAGGGCTTGCGTCTGGATGAGGCGATGAACCCTTTGGCGATCCTGGCTGTGGGAATGTACGGGCGCGAACTGCCAAACCAGAATGGCGCGCCGCTGCGTTTGGTCGTGCCATGGAAATATGGCTTCAAGAGTGTGAAGTCTATTGTTCGCATCAGCCTTGTCAGCGAGCAGCCGAAAACCACCTGGCAGAGCATTGCAGCGGACGAATATGGTTTTTATGCAAATGTGAACCCTACGGTCGATCACCCGCGTTGGACCCAAGCGCGGGAGCGTCGTCTACCGAGTGGCCTCTTCAGCCCCAATGTGCGCGAGACGCAGATGTTCAATGGTTACTCGGATGAGGTGGCGTCTCTATATACCGATCTCGACCTGCGGAAGAACTACTGATGCGTTACCCGATCTGGCGTATTGGCGTCTTTATAGTGGCGGCGGTATGGCCGTTGTTCTGGCTATATGAAGCTTGGAGTGCTGTCCTGGGGCCGGATCCGGGCAAAGTGCTGGTTGATAGGCTGGGCCTCGGCACGCTGATACTGCTGTTGATCACCCTGGCAATGACCCCGCTGCAGAAGCTCAGTGGTTGGGCAGGGTGGATAGCGGTGCGTCGGCAGCTCGGGTTGTGGTGCTTTGCTTATGTCGTGCTGCATCTGGCTGCTTATTGTGTGTTTGTGCTTGGGTTGGATTGGTCGCAGCTCGGCGTTGAGTTGCGCAAGCGGCCTTACATTATTGTGGGCGCGTTGGGTTTCCTGTCGCTGTTGGTATTGGCGGTGACGTCGAATCGTTACAGTCAGCGTCGGTTGGGCAGTCGTTGGAAGAAGCTGCACCGTCTGGTGTACGTGATTCTGGGACTTGGCTTGCTTCACATGTTGTGGATCGTGCGGGCGGACCTCAAGGAATGGGCTATCTATGCTTCTATAGGTGCGCTGCTCCTGGTGCTACGGATCCCGTCTGTAATGCGTCGAATCCCGCGCCTTATTGCGAAAAAATCACTTTCTTCAACGAAAGCGTAATTAACGGTTGACGGTAGATTCCAGATGTCTATAATTCGCCCCACTTCCGGCGCAGTCGAAACGGAAAACTCCTTGGTAAACAATGAGTTATGTAAGTTTCGGCGGCAGGTTGCTTCAGTTCATCGAAGCCAAAAGGAAGTTGAAAAAGAGGTGTTGACAGCAGCGTGTAACGCTGTAGAATTCGCCTCCCGCTGACGAGAGATCGGAAGCGCAAGTGGTTGAAGTTGTTGAAGAAATCTTCGAAAGCTTCTGAAAA